>NZ_JBBPEU010000007.1:0-202819 GCF_040225985.1 Shimia fortis | reverse complement strand
GCCGATCGCGATGGAGCAGGGCCTGCGCTTTGCGATCCGCGAAGGCGGCCGCACCGTTGGTTCGGGCGTTGTGTCGAAGATCGTCGAGTAATCGATGATCCCGAGACGCACCCACAAGGATGTGTCGAAGATCGTCGCGTAAGTCGACCTCAGTCGAATGATAGAAAAGGCCGCCTTCGGGCGGCCTTTTTGTTTGGAGGGCCGGTGTGTTTCGCGAGAGAAGCGCCGCGCGTACACTGTCCTGACGCGTTGAACACCTGTGGCGCATGTCCATGATTTCTGTGTCATCCGGTCGCAGGCTGCAATTGCGGCGAAGGTTCTGCAGGCGCGAAGGTTGCGCGGAAAAACCCAAGAGTCTCAATTTGATCGGAGGAACGGTATGCCGCGGTGTGCCCGCTTGGTATGCAGCGGTATTCATTTAACCATTTATTTTTATTGACTTTTTATGTTCGTATTCTGCTTTTTGAAGGGGATTTTGGACCATTCAAGAAAGCAAGCGAGGGAGGAAAATAATGGATCAGCTGAACCTGATTGCATGGCAGGGCCGTACCGAAAATGGCGTTGGTGGTGTCTCTGAACAACGGGCTGCACAAATTCACGCGACTCTCGGGAACCCCACTGAACGTGCTCCGCGCAAGGGCGAGTTTCTTCCGCCGCTTTGGCATTGGATGGCCTTTCCGCCTGTCGCCCCGATGGAAGAACTGGGCGCGGACGGCCACCCGATGCTTGGAGACTTCTTGCCGCCCGTAAACCTCAAGCGCCGGATGTGGGCTGGGGGCAGCCTGCGGTTCCGCGCTCCGATCCGGGTGGGAGACACGCTTCAGAAAACCTCGATCGTGCGTGAAATCGTCGAGAAGGAGCTGGCCTCGGGACCGATGGTTCTGGTGACGATTGATCACCAGATCTACAGCCCCGCTGGCCTCGCGATCGAGGAACGCCAGGACATCGCTTACCTACAGATTCCCGACAGCTATCAGCCCCCCAAGAAGCGCCCTCTGCCGATCGCACCTGTGTTCTGGCACGCGATGGCGATGCCTCCGACGCTGTTGTTCCGATACTCGGCATTGACGTTCAACGCACACCGGATCCACTATGATACCGACTATACCCGCGAGACTGAACACTACCCTGGCCTGGTTGTTCATGGCCCGCTACAGGCGACACTGCTGATGCAGGCAGCCTGTGCCCACAAGGGTCGCGTTCCGGATGATTTCCACTTCCGCGGTGTGCACCCCATGTTCGCCCAGACTGACCTCGAGATTGTGGCGACCGAAGAGGATGGGGCGCTGGCATTGTTCACTGGCCAGGACGGCTATCAGGGCATGCAAGCCACGGCCATCTGGGAGGATACGCAATGAGTATTCTGAAAGGTATGCGTGTGGTCGAAGGGTCCGCCTTTGTGGCGGTGCCCCTCGCGGGAATGACACTTGCCCAGATGGGCGCGGAAGTGATCCGCTTTGACAGGATCGGCGGTGGGCTGGATTCCGGCCGCTTGCCGCTTGCCCCGTCAGGTCAGAGCTTGTTCTGGGCGGGCTTGAACAAGGGCAAGAAATCTATCGCGGTGGATATGAAATCCCCCGAAGGGCGCGAGTTGATCACCCGTATCGTGACCGCGCCGGGCGACGATGCCGGCTTATTTCTGACCAACCTGCGTGTGCGAGGCTGGATGGATTATGAATCCCTGTCGAAACTGCGCGAAGACCTGATTATGGTCACCCTCACCGGAGACAGGCACGGGCGCCCGCAGGTGGATTATACCGTCAACCCGGCACTGGGAATCCCGGATATCACGGGGCCCGAAGGGTATCCCGATCCGGTGGCCAATGCTCTGCCGGCATGGGACCTGATTGCCGGAAACCTTGTGGTGTCTTCCTTGCTTGCCGCAGAACGTCACCGTTTGCGTCATGGGGCGGGGCAGGATGTGGAGCTGTCCCTCAAAGACGTGGCGGCGGCCACGTTGGGACATCTGGGCATGATCGGAGATGCCGTTGTAAACGAAGCAGCGCGCGGCAAATCGGGGAATGCCCTGTATGGCGCCTATGGGCAGGATTTTGTCTGCGCAGACGGGCAACGCGTTATGGTCATCGGCCTGACAGATCGCCAGTGGCGTGGCCTTGTTGCTGCTACGGGCATTGCCGAAGAGATCTCTGGCCTTGAACGCCGGAGTGGCAGATCCCTGCGGGATGAGGGGACCCGCTGGGATCTGCGCCACGACATCACCGCCATCCTAGAACCGTGGTTCGCAGCACGGCGCGTAGCGGAGTTTGCCGAAGATTTCGACCGGCAGGGGCTGACATGGTCTTTGTTCCGGACCATCAAGGAGGCGGTTGTAGAAGACCCTGACCTGTCGCCAGAGAACCCTATGTTCAAAATGATGGATCAACCGGGGCTGGGGCGTTTTCCGGTACCGAGCCTGCCGACAAGTTTTTCCGAAATGCTGCGCGATGACCCGGTGCCGGCGCCCGCCTTGGGCGAGCACACCGAGGAAATCCTCGCCGAAGTGGCGGGGCTCGATTTCACGGAAATTGCGGGGCTGTTCGATCGCGGTGTCGTAGCGAGTATGACAACGCCTCAGGGAAAGGCCGCCTGATCAGGCTTTGTCGAAGGCCGCAATCATCGCATTGCGCAGGCGTTCGACATCCTCGTCTACGGACACTTCGGGGTCACAGTGAAATGATGTCAGAACCTCGACACGGATTGTGCCGCTGAGGGGTAAAAATCGGCCCCTTGGCAACAAACGATCTGAGTCGTGGATCACGATGGGGCGGATGCTGCGCCCGGTTTCCCGCGCAACGAGCACCGCGCCAGCCTTGAAAGGGCCGAGAGACTCAGTCTTGGTGCGTGTACCTTCCGGGAAAAGGACCACAGATCGACGCGCGGGCATGTCCCCGACCGAGGCGCTTAGGGTTTCCATAGCAACTTTGCCGCTCTTGCGGTCGATTTCGACCAGACCCGCGCCCAGAAATCCGGTGCGCAGAAGTTTGGCGTCAAACAGCTCCTTCTTGGCTGCGAAGGTGAACCACTTTTCGTCGGGGATGGTGTCCATCAAGGTAAAACCGTCAAGGTGACTGCGGTGGTTGATGACGATGATACTGTTGGTATCCTGCGCGAGCATGTCTTTTTCGGCGTCGGTCATGTCTGCCTTGATCGACAAAAGCCAGAGCAGTCTCGAACAGGATCGTTTGACCGTACGCCAGTACCAGCCACGAAACCCCTTGCGGCGGGCGCAGAGGGCAGGGGCGAATGAGATCAGAAGGAAGTAGATCGGCCCTAGGATCACCAAAACGATCCGCTTGGGCAGACGGACGATCCAGGGGTCGATTGGGGTTGGCGCCTGTGGTGGGGGCCCAGAGGTATTTTCCATTTTAGCTTGTCGTTCATTTTGGCCCGAGGATGGGCGTGGGGCCATGAAAAGGCCACCCGAAAGAAACGGGCCCCTCGTCACGACTTGCGCTATCAGCCTTGGAGAACCCGTGGCCTTCGAGGCATGTACGGGCAGTTCATGTTCGATTACAATTGGAAAAGGTGCCGCAAGGGCAATCGGATTTGAGGGTCGGGCAGTCATGCACGCTGTGTGGCAGTCACCCATAAGCGGGGGGAACCGCCTGCAAACCTGTTTTGACCGATTTACCCCTTGCCACACCGAATTTGGCCCGATATATCGCGCGAGTTCTTGAAAAGAACGTGAAGGCGGGGTGATTCCCGCCTTTTGGGTTCGATGAGGGTTTGCGACGAGCGTGGGTCCTCCTCTCAACTCCAACGCCAAAAAAGGCTAATGTAATGCAAAGCCAAAACATTCGCATTCGGCTGAAGGCTTTTGATTACCGTGTACTGGATGCCAGCACTCAGGAAATCGTGAACACTGCAAAGCGCACCGGCGCGCAGGTTCGTGGCCCGATCCCGCTTCCCAACAAAATTGAGAAGTTCACCGTTCTGCGTGGTCCCCACGTTGACAAAAAATCGCGCGATCAGTTCGAGATCCGTACGCACAAGCGTCTGCTCGACATCGTAGATCCGACCCCCCAGACCGTTGACGCGCTGATGAAGCTCGACCTGGCGGCTGGCGTTGACGTCCAGATCTCGGTCTAAGGAGGGTATAGAAGTATGCGCTCTGGTATTATCGCGAAAAAAGTGGGCATGACCCGCTTGTTCATGGAAGACGGGAAGCAGATCCCTGTGACCGTTCTTCAATTGGATAACCTGCAGGTTGTTGCACAGCGCACCGTCGAAACCGACGGCTATACCGCTGTTCAGCTCGGCGCCGGTTCGGCAAAGGCAAAACGCACCTCGCAAGCTATGCGCGGTCACTTTGCAAAAGCCAACGTTGCGCCCAAGCGTAAAGTTGCAGAATTCCGCGTCTCGGAAGATGCCCTGATTGAAGTCGGCGCCGAAATCTCGGCCGAGCACTTCCTTGAAGGTCAGAAAGTTGACGTTGCAGGCACCTCGATTGGTAAAGGCTTTGCCGGTGCCATGAAACGCCACAATTTCGGCGGTCTGCGTGCCTCGCACGGTGTGTCGATCTCGCACCGTTCGCACGGTTCGACCGGTCAGTGTCAGGATCCCGGCAAAGTCTTCAAAGGCAAGAAGATGGCGGGTCACATGGGTGCCGTGCGCGTCACCACCCAAAACCTGGAAGTTGTGAAAACTGACGCCGAACGCGGACTGGTTTTCATCAAAGGTGCCGTCCCTGGCCCGAAATCCGGTTGGGTGACTGTCAAGGACGCCGTGAAGAAGAAAGCCCCCGAAGGTCTGCCGTTCCCGGCTGGTCTGAAAGTGGCAGCAACCGAAGCACCGGCGGAAGAAGCCCCCGCGGAAGGTGGTGAAGCATGAAACTTGACGTGATCAAACTCGACGGCGGCAAAGCTGGCGACATCGAACTGTCGGAAGACCTGTTCGGCCTCGAGCCCCGCGCGGACATCCTGCACCGTGTAGTGCGCTGGCAGCGTAACAACGCCCAGGCCGGCACTCACAAGGTCAAGACCCGTTCGGAAACCTCGTACTCGACCAAGAAGATCTATCGCCAAAAAGGCACCGGTGGCGCACGTCATGGTGACCGTAACGCGCCGATCTTCCGTAAAGGTGGTATCTACAAGGGTCCGACCCCGCGTTCGCACGGACACGACCTGCCGAAGAAATTCCGCAAGCTGGGTCTGAAGCATGCTCTGTCGGCGAAAGCCAAAGCAGGTGAGCTGGTTGTGATCGAAGACGCTGCGACCGAAGGCAAGACTGCCGCTCTGGCCAAACAGGTAAAGAACCTTGGTTGGAAACGCGCTCTGGTCATCGATGGCGCATCGGTCAACGAAGGCTTCCTGAAAGCATCGCGCAACATCGAAGGTCTGGATATCCTGCCGACGATGGGTGCAAACGTTTATGATATCCTCAAGCGTGACACCCTGGTGATCACCAAAGCAGGTATCGAAGCTCTGGAGGCTCGTTTGAAATGACCGCTAAGGCAGAACATTACGACGTGATCCGCAAGCCGATCATCACCGAGAAATCGACCATGGCGTCCGAAAACGGCGCGGTTGTTTTTGAAGTGGCAATCGACAGCAACAAACCCCAGATCAAAGAGGCCGTCGAGGCTCTGTTTGGTGTGAAGGTTAAAGCGGTGAACACCACCATCACCAAGGGTAAGGTCAAGCGCTTCCGCGGCCAGCTGGGCAAGCGGAAAGACGTGAAAAAGGCTTACGTAACCTTGGAAGAAGGCAACACGATCGACGTGACCACCGGTCTGTAATCGAGTTGTGCCGGGCGAGTGTCCGGCCTGTGGAAAAGAAAGAGCCCCTCGCCAGTGATGGCGGGGGGCTTTTTCGTGTGGGGCAGGGGCAGCACGGCAAAGACGTGCAGGTTTTCGACGGCCCTGTGTCACATCGCCCTTCGGCACATATTTTTCGTCTTTGGTCCGTCGGTTCCATTCCCGTGGGGCTGTTCTTCGTATATTCGGTCATTTGAATAAACGGATGCAGGTTAATGTTCGATCAAGCTAACTCTTCTGGGCTTAGGCCGGAAACCATGGACCCCAGAGAATGGGTTAAAGTGCTCGCAAAGTATCGGGAACCAAATTCCCTGCGCAGCGCCTTTGAATTCGCGGTCACGATTGGGCCTTTTATCGGCCTCTGGGCGCTGGCTTGGGGGTCGCTCTCCGTCAGCTATTGGCTGGCCTTCGCGCTCTCTTTGGTGAACGCGGCCTTCCTGCTACGGCTGTTCACGATCCAGCATGACCTCGGCCATGGGTCTTTCCTCACCAACCGCACGCTCAGCGACTGGCTGGGCCGCTTTCTGGGCGTGTTGACCCTCACCCCCTATGATGTCTGGAAACAGACCCACGCTATCCATCACGGCACCTCTGGCAACCTGTCAAAACGCGGTTATGGCGACATTCACACCGCAACAGTGGCAGAGTATCTCGAGATGAGCCCGCGAGAGCAACTGATGTATCGCCTCTACCGCAACCCGGTGATCCTCTTCGGGTTCGGGCCGGCGTACCTGTTCCTGCTGCAAAATCGCGTCCCCTATGGCCTGACGGACCGGTCACGATACTGGATCAGTGCCATGGGCACCAATGCCGTCCTGCTCGTGGCCTTGGGCGTGATCTACTATTTCGGTGGACTGATGCCGATCCTGCTGATCTTCCTGCCTTCGACGCTGCTGGCGGCGACGGCGGGCATGTGGCTGTTCTATGTTCAACACCAGTTCGAAGGTACCTATTGGAATTCCGACGAAGACTGGCAGGTCCATGAGGCCGCGCTTGAAGGCAGTTCGCATTATGTGCTTCCGCCCGTCCTGCAATGGCTGACTGCCAATATCGGCATTCACCATGTGCACCACCTCTATAGCCGGATTCCCTTCTACCGACTGCCCGAGGTTCTGCGCGATCACAAGATATTGGCGGAAAGCAACCGGATGACCATTCGCGAAAGTTTCAGCAGTTTGGATTTGAACCTCTGGGACGAAGAAAGCCGGCAGTTGCTGTCCTTTGCCGAAGCGCGGGCGCGGTATTGTTGATTGTCAGGCGGGGCTTTGTGGTATTGCGTGCGCGTTCCGTCAAACCGCGCCAACTGAAAGTCTAAATGTAAACGTCGTGACCGTGTTGCCCAAAGAAATATGG
This sequence comes from Shimia fortis, assembly GCF_040225985.1. Lineage (NCBI taxonomy): Bacteria > Pseudomonadati > Pseudomonadota > Alphaproteobacteria > Rhodobacterales > Roseobacteraceae > Shimia > Shimia fortis. The sequence continues at coordinate 195,711 of NZ_JBBPEU010000007.1, read as the reverse complement.
GTATTCCTATAGACACTTTCCCGACCCCTTGTTATGAGCACCCATCGCGCTGGCCTCAGATTCGTTCTGGGGCCGGTTCGTTTTGAAATCGGGCACCTTCGGGGGCCTATACCACGGGCCACCTTCGGGGGGCTGAACATAGCGGAGACGTCGGGCGAACCCGGTGCTTCGCATTGCTAAACGGAAGACAGAAAGCATGGCACTCAAGTCGTATAAACCGACGACGCCGGGCCAGCGTGGGCTGGTTCTGATCGACCGTTCGGAGCTTTGGAAAGGGCGTCCGGTCAAATCTCTCACCGAGGGTTTGACCAAGTCGGGCGGTCGGAACAACACCGGACGGATCACCTCGCGTCGTCGCGGCGGTGGCGCAAAACGCCTTTACCGTATTGTTGACTTCAAACGTAATAAATTCGATGTCGCGGCAACCGTCGAACGTATCGAATATGACCCTAACCGGACTGCCTTTATCGCATTGGTAAAGTATGAAGACGGCGAGCAGGCATATATCCTGGCTCCGCAGCGTCTGGCAGTTGGTGACCAGGTCATCGCTTCGGCAAAAGCCGACATCAAGCCGGGCAACTCAATGCCGTTCTCGGGCATGCCGATCGGTACCATCGTGCACAACATCGAACTGAAGCCTGGTAAAGGTGGTCAGATCGCACGCGCCGCAGGGACCTACGCACAGTTTGTGGGTCGTGACGGTGGTTACGCTCAGATCCGCCTGTCGTCGGGCGAACTGCGCATGGTCCGTCAGGAATGCATGGCTACCGTTGGTGCCGTGTCGAACCCAGACAACTCGAACCAGAACTACGGTAAAGCCGGTCGTATGCGCCACAAGGGCAAGCGTCCGTCGGTCCGTGGTGTTGTTATGAACCCGATCGATCACCCGCATGGTGGTGGTGAGGGCCGTACCTCTGGTGGTCGTCACCCGGTTTCGCCCTGGGGCAAACCGACCAAAGGTGCGCGTACCCGCAACAAGAACAAGGCGTCGCAGAAGCTTATTATCCGCTCGCGTCACGCCAAGAAGAAGGGCCGCTAAAACATGGCACGTTCTGTTTGGAAAGGCCCCTTCGTGGATGCTTACGTGCTTAAGAAAGCCGAAGCTGTCCGTGAATCGGGTCGCAACAACGAAGTGATCAAGATCTGGTCGCGTCGCTCCACCATCCTGCCCCAGTTCGTGGGCCTGACCTTTGGCGTTTACAACGGTCAGAAACACGTTCCTGTGCTGGTAACCGAAGATATGATCGGTCAGAAATTCGGTGAATATTCGCCGACCCGTACCTACTACGGGCATGCTGCCGACAAAAAAGCGAAACGGAAGTAAGTCATGGGCAAGGCAAAGAATCCCCGCCGCGTGGCTGAAAACGAAGCAATGGCAAAAGTCCGCATGCTTCGCACCAGCCCGCAGAAACTGAACCTGGTTGCTGGCATGATCCGCGGCAAGAAAGTCGAGAAGGCCCTGACCGACCTGACTTTCTCGAACAAGCGTATCGCTGCAGACGTGAAGAAATGTCTTCAGTCGGCCATCGCCAACGCCGAGAACAACCACAACCTGGACGTCGACGAACTCATCGTCGCCGAGGCCTATGTGGGTAAGAACCTGACCATGAAGCGCGGTCGCCCGCGTGCCCGTGGCCGGTTCGGCAAGATCATCAAGCCGTTCTCGGAACTCACCATCAAGGTGCGTCAAGTTGAGGAGCAAGCCTAATGGGTAACAAAGTAAATCCGATCGGCATGCGTCTTCAGGTCAACCGCACCTGGGACAGCCGCTGGTATGCAGACACCAAAGACTATGGTGATTTGCTGCTCGAGGACCTGAAAATCCGCGAGTTCATCAAGCAAGAGTGCAAGCAGGCCGGTGTGGCCCGTGTGATCATCGAGCGTCCGCACAAGAAGTGCCGCGTCACGATCCACACTGCACGCCCCGGCGTCATCATCGGCAAGAAAGGCGCGGACATCGAAGTCCTGCGCAAGAAAATTGCCGCGATGACTGACTCGGAACTGCACCTCAACATCGTTGAAGTCCGCAAGCCCGAGCTCGACGCCCAACTGGTTGGCGAGTCGATCGCTCAGCAGCTGGAACGCCGCGTATCCTTCCGTCGCGCAATGAAGCGCGCCGTTCAGAACGCCATGCGCATGGGCGCCCTGGGTATCCGGGTGAACGTGGCTGGTCGTCTGGGTGGTGCCGAAATCGCGCGGACCGAATGGTACCGTGAGGGTCGTGTACCTCTTCATACTCTGCGTGCTGACATCGATTACGCACATTCCGAAGCGATGACTCCTTACGGCATCATCGGGATCAAGGTCTGGATCTTTAAAGGCGAGATCATGGAACACGATCCTTCGGCACGTGACCGTAAAGCACAGGAAGTCCAAGATGGCCCAGCACCGCGCGGTGCAGGCGGTCGTCGCTAAAGGAGACTGACACATGCTTCAACCAAAGCGTACAAAATTCCGCAAGATGCACAAAGGCCGGATCAAAGGCCTCGCAAAAGGCGGTTCGGACCTGAACTTCGGGTCGTATGGTCTCAAAGCCACCACACCCGAGCGTGTGACGGCCCGTCAGATCGAAGCCGCACGTCGTGCCATGACCCGTCATATGAAGCGTCAAGGCCGTGTATGGATCCGTATCTTCCCTGACACTCCGGTCACGGCCAAGCCGATCGAAGTTCGTATGGGTAAAGGTAAAGGTTCCGTCGACCGTTGGGTTTGCAAGGTCAAGCCCGGTCGTGTGATGTTCGAAATCGACGGTGTGAATGACGAAGTTGCCCGCGAAGCCTTGCGCCTCGCAGCAATGAAACTGCCGGTGAAAACCCGCGTTGTTGTTCGCGAAGACTGGTAAGATCAGTCCGAGAGCATCTGCTCATCGAAAAGAAAAAAACCCCGTCAGGAAACTGGCGGGGTTTTTCGTGTTCGGTCTCGTCACCGATATTTCGCGGCCGTGATGAACTCGCCAAAGGCTTCGCACCAGATGACAACTGTGGTGTAGGCGTCGATATCCACGCCTGCGGGCACATCGAGGATCACGCCGTTAAAGGTTTTCACGTCGCCGATGCGCATGGATTGCTTCTTGACCGCTTCGAATGAAGCTTCGTCCTCTACGAATTCAGGCACTAGGTAGAGTTTATAGTCCGGCCCCGGAGCCAGGTCACCCATATGGACAATCCGCTCGGGCGAGACGCTGATAGTGCCCTCACCCCAATGCAAAAAGTCGCTTCCCTTCAGGTCTCGGGTGAACGCGGCCGAATAGGTGGCTCCCTGCGCCTCGGCCTCGAGAACTGCATGATCCGGCCCCTGCGGCGCCGTCAGGATCGGGAGCAGATAGACCCCGAGGGCAAATCCGACCGCGAGTGTGAAGGCGTGGGTTCCGAATAGTATAAGCTTGCGCATGTCCTCTCCTCGTTTGATACGACATTATATGGGGAGGATGGACTGAAACCGAGTTGAATTGGTGGTGAGAATTGTGACAACACAGCCTCTCGCGCTCTTGGCGGCCATGCGCTAAACCGCTGGTATGGCCCAGATCGAATCTCTCTTTGTGACCCGCTTTTACCGTGCCCAGCTCTCTGAGTATGGCACCCCCATCGACAATGATGAACTTGTCGCGTCCTGCTATTCCATTGCCGAGGACGATGAAGCCGGACAGGTATGGTGCGAAAAGGAAGGTTACCCAGGGTACACGTCCTATGCCTCCCTGACCGATCTGCCTTGGCGCTTCCCGATCTTTGCCGACATCGTTGCAGCGCTGGACAAACATGTTGCTGCCTTTGCCGAAGACCTTGAGTTTGTACTTGAGGATAAGAAACTGGTACTCGAGGATATCTGGATCAACATTCTGCCGGAAGGCGGCTTGCATACATCCCACCTTCATCCGCACTCGGTGATTTCGGGCACGACCTATGTATCTTTGCCGGACGGTGCAGGTGCGCTCAAGCTTGAAGATCCCCGCTCGGGGCGCATGATGGCGGCGCCTGCGCGCAAGCCGGACGCGCGCCGTGACATGCAGCAGTTCATCTATATGAAACCCGACGTGGGCGAGGTATTCCTGTGGGAAAGCTGGCTGCGCCACGAGGTGCCGATGAACATGGCCGAGGACGAGCGAATTTCGGTCAGCTTCAACTACAAGTGGGAATGAGGCACGCTTCCCCGCTTATGAGCCAGTTTGCTGCGCCTCGAGTTCGGCCATAATTTCCTCGCTGTGTTCCCCACGTCTGCAGGCCGTGTTGAGCGGGGCCAGACGTCCGTCAAACCGTGGGGCAGGGGCAGGTTGTAATATGCCTTCCGGTGCCTGCCAGACATGCCGCGCCTGCATATGCGGCGCATGCATGGCCTCTTCCGGGGTCAGAACGGCGGCGACGCAGGCATCGGTCCCGTCAAACAGATCGGCCCAATGCACCCGGGGTTCGGCCAGGAAAATGTCTTCAAGCCGCGCGGTCAGTTTCGTCCAGAGCTTTGCGTCATGCTGCTTCTGGAACTCGGGATCATCCGAAAGCCCGAGTTTCTCGAGGAAGATCGCGTAAAACTGTGGCTCGAGGCACTGTACACTGACATATCCGCCATCGGCGCAGGTATAGCTTCGGCTCCAATGGGGCCCATCCAAGAGGCTCTGACCCCGATCCATGGACAACATGCCGGTTTGCCGGATGGCCATGAGCAAGGCCATCATATGTGCCGAACCATCGACGATCGCGGCATCCACCACGGTGCCCTTGCCCGTCGCCTGCGCGTTTAGGATACCGGACAAAAGACCCACCACCAGATAAAGCGCGCCCCCGCCGATATCTCCCACCAGCGTTGCGGGCGTGATCGGGGGCGATCCCGGTTCCGAGGCATAGTGCAGCGCGCCCGACGTGGCGATGTAGTTCAGATCATGCCCCGCCGTTTCGGCGCGCGGACCAGTCTGACCCCAACCGGTCATGCGGCCATAGACAAGCGCGGGGTTGTCCGCATGGCAGTCTGCCGGGCCAAGGCCTAGCCGCTCCATCACGCCGGGACGGAACCCTTCGATCAAGGCGTCTGCCGTCGCGATGAGACGTTTCGCCGTCACCATGTCATCTGGGTCTTTGAGATCCAGCGCGATCGACCGTTTGCCACGATCCAGAACGGATCCGTCCGCCGTGACCTGCCCGGATTTGCCCTTGCGATGGATGGTGATGACGTCCGCGCCCAGATCGGCCAGCAACATGGCGGCAAAGGGACCGGGGCCAAGCCCTTCGATTTCAATGACGCGAATACCGCTCAGCATGGGATTGCTCCTTACCCTTCATCTTACCCGAGGTTAAAGCCGCCGCCTACGGTCAGCACCTGCCCCGAGACATAGTTGGATTCGGGGATACACATCAGGTAAACGCCGCCCGCGGCCTCTTCCGGTGTGCCGCCGCGCCCCATCGGGACCATGGCAGCAAAGCCGCCCGCCACCTTGGTGGGGATGCCGATGCCCACCTCGTTGCCATCCACGACGATGGTTTTCTTTTCGTCCGTGGCTTCGGTCAGGCGGGTTTCAATATAGCCGAAGGCCACGCAGTTCACGCAGACCTTCATGCGGCCCCATTCCTTGGCAAGCGATTTGGTCAGGCCGATCACGCCTGCCTTGGCCGAAGAATAATTGGCCTGTCCGACATTACCGCCGGTACCCGCCACGGACGAGATGTTGACCACCTTGCGGAACACTTCGCGGCCCTCTTCTGCCTCTTGCTTGGTCGCGCCTTTGATAAATCCGCTCGCCGCGCGCAGGATCTGGAACGGCGCCTTGACGTGCACATCCATCATTGCATCGAACTGATCGTCGGTCATGTGTCCGATAAGCGAATCCCACGTATAGCCCGCGTTGTTCACAATGATGTCGACGCCGCCAAAGGTCTCGATACCGGTGCCGATAAAACGTTCGGCAAAGCCCTTTTCGGTGACGCTGCCTGGCACGGCGACGGCATGGCCACCTGCCGCCTTGATCTCGTTCACCACGCCGACAGCCGGATCGACCTCTAGATCGTTCACAACGACCGAGGCCCCTTCCGAAGCCAGTTTCAGCGCGACCGCGCGGCCAATGCCGTTGCCTGCGCCGGTGACATAAGCGGTTTTCCCGTCAAGTGTGCCCATATGTTCAATCCTTGTCCAAAGAGCGTGCAATCAGCTCTTTCATGATTTCGTTAGTGCCGCCGTAGATCTTCTGCACGCGCGCGTCGGTGTAGAGTTCCGAGATCAAGTATTCGTTCATGTAGCCATAGCCGCCATGCAGTTGCAGGCATTCGTCAATGATCTCGCATTGCGCCTCGGTGCCCCACCATTTCGCCATCGCGGCTTTTTCCGGGGTCAGCAGGTCCTGATCCAGTTCGGCAAGGCACTGGTCAAGGAAGGCGGCCAAGAGTTCGATCTTTGTCGCAGCCTCGGCCAGCTTGAAACGGCTGTTCTGAAAATCCATGACGCGCTGCCCGAAGGCTTTGCGCTCTTTCACATAGGCCAGCGTGGTGTCCAGCGCGCATTGCGCGGCCCCCAGCGCGGAATAGCCAAGGATCAGGCGTTCCCATGGCAGTTGCTTCATTAATTGGTAGAACCCCTGACCTTCTTCCGTGCCCAGAAGGTTGGTCTGCGGAACGCGCACGTCTTGAAAGGACAACTCCGCCGTATCGTTGCGCTTCATCCCCATCTTGTCGAGCCTGCGACCCACCGAGAACCCTTCAAGACCCTCGGTTTCGATCATGATAAGTGATACACCTTTGGAGCGCGAGGTCGGGTCGGTCTTGGCGACGAGCACGATCAGGTCGGCGCTGCCGCCATTGGTGATGAACGTCTTTGACCCGTTGATCAAGTATTCGTTGCCGTCCTTAATCGCGGTGGTCTTGACGGCCTGAAGATCGGAACCGGTGCCGGGTTCGGTCATTGCAATGGCGGCGACCATTTCGCCGCTGGCAAGTTTGGGCAGCCACTTTTCCTTTTGCTGCTCGGTACCGAAACCCGTGATGTAGTGGGTGGCGATATTGTGCACCGAAAAGCCCCAGCCCGAGTCGCCGATCTTGGCCTGTTCAAGGAACGTGACCGCATCGAAATGGCGCGAAAGACCCAGCCCGCCATATTCCTCGGGGATGGTGGCGCCCAGAATGCCGATCTCGGCGGATTTCTCCCAGAAGGATTTCGGCACAACGCCGTCTTTCTTCCACTGGTCGCGGTTGGGCTGAAACTCGTCCTCAAGAAAGCGGCGGACCGAGTCGCCGAACGCATGATGTTCTTCTTGCATCCACAGATGGGTGGGCATGATGTGTCTCCTTTGGATCAGGCGGCGGAAATCAGGGCCTCGCCGCGCAGTGTTTGGGTGCCGTCATCAATTGTGGCTGTCAGGATGATGCGCAGCATCGGCGTGCCGTCCTTGTCGAACCGTTCGGCCACGCGGCCCTCGCAGGTGACTGTGGCCCCGACAGGGGTGATCGCGGTAAAACGGCTGGACAGGCCGCAGAGGCGGGCCATCCCGGCCCAGTCTGTTGCCACGCGACCCAGTTGCGCCATCGAAAGCATGCCGTGCGCGAACACGTCCTGAAGCCCTGCGCGTTTGGCAAAATCGGTGTCGATGTGGATCGGGTTGTGGTCGCCCGACGCGCCGGCATAAAGCGCCAGTGTGGTGCGCGAAATTGGGCCAAAAGTCACCGTCGGTAGGATGTCGCCGACTTGGGCGGTTTGCGGTGTCACGCTCATGATTGCGCTTCCTTAGGTAGGCGGTGGATCAGGTCGCGTGTGGCAATGGCCAGCGTCCCACGCTCGGGGTGACGCAACTCCATTTCCAGATGCGCAATTTCCAGCGCACCGCCCTTGGCGTCCGAAAATCCCTTGACGCGGCTGATTACCTTGACGGTCTCACCGGCATAGATGGGGCCGTGATACTCATACGTCTCTGTGCCGTGCAGAAGATAGCGCATGTCGGCGCCGATCAGGCTTAGCAGATCCACTTGCCCTTTGCGGGTGCCTTCCTTGGCGGCGGCCATGTCGAGCACAACGGGATAGGTTGCCGGGGCCATGATATCGGGGTGGCCCGCAGCGCGCGCGGCGTCCACGTCGAAATGGATCGGGTTTGCTTCGCCAATGGTTTCGGAAAAGAAAGCGACTGCGCCGCGTTCCACCAAAACCGCGATAGGTGGGGTTTCATGCCCCGCGCTGCTGCGGTTGAAAATCCCCATGTCAGGCCGCCTGATACAGTGTCACGACACAGGCGCCGCCCAGCCCGAGATTGTGTTGCAACGCAGTCTTGGCCCCTTCGACTTGCCGCGCCTCGGCCGTACCACGAAGCTGGTGAGTCAGTTCATAGCATTGGGCAAGACCGGTCGCGCCAAGCGGGTGGCCCTTGCTGAGCAAACCGCCCGAGGGGTTGGTGACGAATTTGCCGCCATAGGTGTTGTCGCCATCGGCGATGAATTTCTGCGCACCACCTTCGGGACACAGCCCCAGACCTTCATAGGTAATCAACTCGTTTTGGGCAAAGCAATCGTGCAGTTCGACCACATCCACATCCTCGATCCCGATGCCGGACTGTTCCTGCACCTGTTTCGCGGCGGCGGCGGTCATGTCATAGCCGACCACCTGCATCATGTCGTGGGCATCAAAGGTCGAGGCATAGTCGGTCGTCATCGCCTGTGCCTTGATCGACACGGTGGTGTCGATGTTGTGTTTCTTGGCAAAGTCTTCTGAGCACAGGATTGCCGCTGCACCGCCGCAGGTGGGGGGGCAAGCCATGAGGCGGGTCATCACGCCGTCCCACATCATCGGAGCGTCCATGACCTGATCCTCGCTCACTTCGGTGTTGAACAGCGCGAGCGGGTTGTTCACCGCGTGGCGGCTGGCCTTAGCACGGATCTTGGCAAAATCGCGCAGCTCGGTGCCGTATTTCGCCATGTGCGATTTGCCTGCCCCGCCGAAATAGCGCAGCGCCAGCGGCACCTGTCCGTTGCCGACAAGTGCGTCGGTCTCGGCGTCGAAATCGTCAAACGGGGTGGGGCGGTCTGTCCAGTGGCTGGTCAGTGCGCCGGGCTGCATCTGTTCAAACCCCACGGCCAGAACGCAATCGGCGACGCCATGTTCAATGGCCTGGCGCGCAAGGAACAGCGCGGTCGAGCCAGTCGAGCAGTTGTTGTTCACATTGACCACCGGAATGCCCGTCATGCCAACGTGATACAGAGCCTTTTGCCCGCAGGTGCTGTCGCCATAGACATAGCCGGCATAGGCCTGCTGCACGTCGCCATAGCTGAGGCCCGCATCGACCAGTGCTTCGCGCACGGCGGCGGCGCCCATCTGGTCATAGCTGTCGGATGCGCCGGGCTTGGCAAATTTGATCATGCCGACGCCGGCAATAATGGTCTTGGTCATGGTATCCTCCCCGAATCCCTGAATTGCTTGAATTATGTGGTTGACGTGAGGCATCTTTCAAATTCAAATTTGTCGGCAGATATTCTTCTGAGGAATGTATGAACCTGTCCAAACTGCGCTATGTCGTAACCGTCGATCGGGAAGGATCGATTTCAGGGGCGGCCAAGGTGTTGAACATCACGCAGTCCGCCGTGACCAAGGCGGTCGCGGATGTGGAGTCGGACCTTGGGTTTTCTCTGTTTGACCGGCGTGCGCGCGGGGTCGCCGCCACCGCCGAAGGGCGCGCCTTCATTGACCGCGCCTCACGGATTCTGTCGGACATGGACCAACTGGTCACGGATGCGCAAACCGGGCGTGAATCCCGTGACCGCGTGTTACGGATCGGGATTGCGCCACCCTCTCTTGAAGGGCTGATGAACAGGGCGGTGCGCCACCTTGTCCTGACCCGCCCCGAGGTACGGGTTCAGTTGCGGGGTACCCCGTTCGAGGCCGGGCTGCAACTGTTGCGGCAGGGGGACCTGGACACCTTCATAGCACCGCTCAACACTTTGTTGGGGATGTCGGGGTTTATCACAGAACACCTGCCGCCTTTGCGCGCCTCGCTCTTTGCGCGCAAGGGACATCCTTTGACCGGTCGTAGGCTGACCCCCCGTGAAATCGCGCAATATCCGATCATCTCGCCCGATATCAGCGGGCCGCACGTTACACCGATCATCGGGATTTTGGACTATCTCGAAGGCGATCCATCCCGCAGTCTGCATATCCTTGAAAACTTTCCTATGGCGTCAGGCATCATCGAACGTTCGGATTCTGTAGGTGTGGTGATTGATACCTATGTACAAAGCCAGACTTTCCGCAGCCGGTTCGAAGTTCTGGACTATGACATGGGAGATCCGTTGCCGATGGTTTTGGCCTATCGGGCGAATATGCAGCCCTCGCGCGCCATGTCGTGGTTGCGGGCGGCGCTTAAGGCGCACCCGCCAACGGCGGCAGGGGGCAGCACCCTGTGATCTGCTTGCAGATGACCCGACGTCATTGCTAAGCTGTTTCATCTGGTCAAATGAGTACGTAAATGAACAACGGATTGATTCCAAAGGGCGTCGCCCATGTGGAACTGGACACATCTCCAGAGCCGGAACACTTTGTTTTTCTTCTGTTGCCCAAGATGTCGATGCTGGCCTTCAGCGCGGCGATCGAACCTTTAAGAATGGCAAATCAGTTGACGGGCAAGGTTCTATATCGCTGGACTACCCTGTCTCAGGACGGCGACAGCGTTCGTGCGTCCAACGGCATCGAAATTGGTGTGGATGGCGCCATGGGTGAAACACGGCCCGGCAGCTATGTCTTTGTCTGTTCCGGCGTGGAACCCGAGAAACAAACCAGCAAGGCGGCGGCGGACTGGATCCGTTACCAGTGGCGCACGGGGCGCGTGGTCGGGGGGCTTTGCACGGGGGCCTATACCCTAGCGCGTGCCGGTATCCTTGGGGGCAAGAAATTCACGCTTCACTGGGAAAACCAGCTGCCGTTCCGGGAGAGCTATCCCGAGTTAGACGTGCAGGAACAGCTTTATGCCATCGACGACCGCATCATGACATGTGGGGGTGGGGCCGCAGCGACCGACCTTTTCCTCAAACTGATCTATGAACGCCACGGACCGCTCCTGTCGCAGGCAGTGCTCAACATGTGTCTGCATTTCGTACACCGGTCAGAGGCCGACAGTCAGACCTCGTCAAAATCCGCGTCGCTGGGTATCCGTAACAAAAAGCTTTTGCAGATCATCACCATCTTTGACGAAGAGATTGAACAGCAGGTTGAGCTGGATGAAGTGGCGGATCGTGTCGGCGTATCGCGACGCCAGATGGAGCGCCTTTTCTCGCACCATATCGGGCGGACGCCCAAGCGGTATCTCATGGACCTGCGTTTGCAGCGGGCCCGTGCCTTGATGGCCGAAACCGACCTGCCGGTCTCGGAAGTGGCCTTTGCCTGCGGCTTTGAATCGACATCCCATTTTTCCAAACGGTTCCGAGAACGGTTCGGCGTGTCACCCTATTCGTTTTCGATTGCAACCAGCTAGGGCGCGGGATCGCACAAAATCTGAAAAAGAGTAACTTTCTCTCTTGACCCCGATGCGCGACTCTTCTAAATCGCAGCGCACCGTGGCGGTATAGCTCAGTTGGTTAGAGCAGCGGAATCATAATCCGCGTGTCCGGGGTTCAAGTCCCTGTACCGCCACCACTTCTCCTCTTGCGAATGACATCTAGGCCCGCAGGCGCGACCATGCCGATCGGCGGGAATGCATGTGGACATCCCTGCAGGCAGGACGTTTACTATGGCATGACAGTGTAAGGGCATGTGTCATGAAATCAGTTTTTCAAATAAGCAGGGCGGCGGTTTACGCCTCAGTGACCGTGGCATCAATGATTGCTGTCACGAGCGAAGGAGTTTGGGCTATGGGGACATCAGCAGACACAGGGCACAAGGACATTAAGGTTTCCTCTGATCTGGAAGGCTTTGTTGCCCAAGGTGACACCGATCCCCTGCCGGCCGGATATGTGCGGGTCTATACGACGGCCGATATTCAGGCCGTGAGCGGCTTGCCCAAGCCGGTTCAGGATCAGGCGGCACTGATCGGGAAACTGGTCGACATCGCGGTGCATGACGGCATCCATGACATCACCGGTGCGGCCTCGCAGGCCGGTGTGACACCTGCGGGTCTGGACCGCGCGGCCTATCCGGAATCCGGAAAGCGGTCACAGTCAAACCGCATCCTTTCCATTGGCGACGATACGGGCGTGCGCGGCTTTTTTGTGGCGCGTATTGCTGAGGATCAGCCTGATCAAGCTGTACCCGGTGTGCTGCATTGCGTTGAGAAGGCATCGGCGGTTTCTTACCGATTGAGCTACCTGCAAGCGGCCCAACCTTCTGATTTGATTCAAATCAAAGCAAAAATATGCAATAAGTAGAACGTGATCTCGTATGATCGCAGTGGCCTAGGCGCTCTTGCGCCGGGCGTCGGAGATTCGGTTGAAGTCGGATTTCTATGTTCAAAGTAATATCTTTCACACTGCAAACGATTTTCTAAGGGGGAGAACCAATGGCCAATACTCAAAACGAAAGTGCCATTTCCAATACCATCCCGGCGACTGGTCGAACGATATTGGCGGACATCACGCATAGCACGGTTTGGGCAGATGGAACGCTTCAGTATTATCTCGGAAACGGAGATGTACTGGCTTGGGATACAGAGTTCAGGGATGCGTATTTAGGGACGCCAACCACTTACTACAGCGGCACACCTGACGCTACATACGCATACGAAGCGGCAACCGTGCGCGCGTTCCAGGTGATTGACTCGGTGATCTCGACCGATTTTTCGCGAGTCACAAATGCTGCTACGGCGCAAACAACAGCCGATCTCGTCTATGTGTCTTCGGCAAACAACGATGAGAACCTTGAAGGATTCCATCAGTTCCCGGGGTCGTCGACACGGGGCACGAACGATTATTGGGGCTTCAGCACCTTTACCAGTGACAACGCTTACCAGAACACACCGCCCGCAATGGCGGGCGACGGGGAATACATCCACTGGACCATTATTCACGAAATCGGACACGGTCTTGGGATTTACCACCCGTTTGATGGCGGCGGCACTTTGCCAAGCATCGGAGCGGCAATGGACAATGAACGCTATACCGTCATGTCCTATACCGGCGCCACCAGTGCCAACGCTTATGGTCATGCCGTGACCATGATGGCCTTGGACATCGCGGCCCTTCAGGAACAATATGGCGCCGAAACTTATGCCGCTGGCAACTCGACCTACACGCTGTTTGATGCGGGTGGATCGGCCCTCCGGCTGAACGAAGGCGACATGCACATCGGCCGTGCCTATGCCACCATCTGGGACTCAGGCGGCACCGATACGATCGACTATGGCAGCACGGCAAATTCGGTTCTGATCAACCTCAATGATGCGACGCTGGACCGGTCTCAGGTTGCGGCTGATGCCGCACCCGCGATCACGGCCTTGCAGCACACCGATTTCTATTCGAGCCTGTCGACCAGCCTGCGCACGGAAAACATCAATGATGACTATCATGCCGGTGGGTTCTTCTCGCGCGTACTCATCGAGAACAACGGCAGCTATACCGGTTTGGATGGTGGGTTTGCGATTGCCTATGGCGCGCAGATTGAAAACGCGACCGGTGGCCAGAATGAAGACCTTCTGATCGGGAACGAACTGGCCAACACGCTGACCGGGAACGACGGTAACGACGTCCTGATCGGGGGCGGTGGCAATGACACGCTGGAAGGTGGCGAAGGCTGCGATATCGCGGGCTTCTCGGGCGCTCGTGCGGAATACACGATCACCGACAACGAAGACGGGACCATTACCGTGGCCCACAACAGCGGCGGTGTGGATGGCACAGATACCCTGCGTGATGTCGAACAGGCCCAGTTCAGCGATGAACTGACCAGCCTTGGTGACGAAGGCGCGCTTGAGTTCACGCCGGTGACTGACAGCAGCTTTGTGGCCTTTGGTGCAAACGTTCTGTATCGCAACGATGACGGGTACCAGTCCAACGTCGACATTTCGTCCATCTTCCAAGACGGGATCACCGTTGGCGACACCACATATACGACGATTTCGGTCAACACGAACGGCAACGTCACCTTCGGTGGCGGGCTGAGCACATATACGCCTTCCCGCATAGAAGGATCGGGTCGTCAGATCGTAGCGCCTTACTGGGCCGACGTTGATACCCGAAACCCGTCAGAGGGCACCAACCCGGGGAATGTATACTGGGATTTCAATACTGACCGAGATTCCTTTATCGTGACGTGGGAAGATGTGGGGTACTTCAGCCGCCATATTGACCGCCTCAGCAGCTTCCAACTGGAAATGCTGGATCGCGGATGCGGCAATGTCGAAATCATCTTCCGCTATGAAAACATCAACTGGACAGCCGGGGACGCTTCGGGTGGTGAGGGGGGGCTGGGCGGTGTGACGTCCCGTGCAGGCTTCTCGCTTGGCGACACCTATTTCGAACTGCCCGCTTCTGGCAACGAAGCCGCGATGCTGAACCTCGAGTCGATCCCGGGCAACCTTAGCATCCCGGGTGTGTGGCAGTTCATCGTGTCTGGCGGATTTGTTCAGGGTGTCGGCGGTGAAGAGGATGACGATATCCCCGGCACAGACGGCGACGACAACGTCCTTGCCGGGCAGGGCAACGACACGGTCCGTGCCGGTGCTGGTAATGACACCGTTCTGGGTGGCCAAGGCAACGACAGCATCGACGGTGGCGAAGGCGACGACCGGCTTGACGGCGGCAGCGGCATCGACACCATCATTGGCGGTCCGGGCAACGACACCATCGCGGATGGTGGCACCGATGACGACCTGTTTGACGTGATCTTCGGCGGTGACGGCGACGATGACATTGACGGCGGCTTCGGCAACGACTCGATCCGCGGTGATGCGGGCAATGACATCATTGCCGGTGGCTTTGGGGAAGACACCGTGATCGGTGGTGAAGGCAACGACACCCTCACGGGATCGGCCTATTCCGACTTGATCTTCGGTGGGCCCGGCGATGACTTTATCAACGGCGGATGGGGTCATGACCGTGTGAATGGCGGGGACGGTGCCGACCGTTTCTTCCATATCGGCATCATCCACCACGGCTCTGACTGGATTCAGGACTATGACGCCTCCGAAGGGGACGTCCTTGTCTTCGGGAACACCTCGGCCACTCGCAGCCAGTTCCAGGTCAACTATGCCCATACCACTGCACCTGATGGTGAACGGTCCGGTGATGACAACCTGGAAGAGGCCTTTGTGATTTATCGTCCGACCGGACAGATCATGTGGGCGCTTGTTGATGGTGGCGGACAATCTGAAATCAACCTTCAAATTGCTGGGCAGGTTTACGACCTGCTGGCCTGAGCCAAACCCCGAGAACTTGCGCTGGCCCCGGTACACACCGGGGCCTTTGCATTTCGGGATCGGCGCATTTGTCGCGCGTGCGGCCCCTTACATTCGGATGCGAAGGTAATATTCAAAGATTTGGATCAATCAGATCGACGCGCGAAACGATGAAACGAACCAAACCCCAGAAATCTGCGACTCTGCGGCGGATTGATGCTGCAGCAGGGCCGGGTCTGCGCCGGGCATCCGGTTTGTTGGTGCTTGCATCGCTGATGTGGCCGGTCCAGGCCGCAGCGGCGGCACTGCTGATCCAGAGTTGGGTGAACGGCCAGCTCAATGCGGCGGGCATTTCCATTGCCGTATTCGTTCTGGGCGGGTTGCTACGCGCGTTTTTGGAACAGCGCGCCGGGGGTGTTCTGTTTGATCTGGCGGACGAAATCGTGTCGGGGGAACGGCACCAGATTCTTGCGCGCGAGGTGCGCCGCGACGTGCAGGTGACGACGTCGGCCGAGCTTGCCGCCCTGATATCACAGAAACTGCCCATGCTGGTGCCTTACCTGACCCGCTACAAACCCGCGATGGCGCGGGTCCGGTTCGTGCCGCTGGTTCTTCTGGGCATCAGTTTCTGGTTTAGCTGGGCCGTCGGGCTGATCTTTCTGGTCGCTGGACCGTTGATCCCGGTGTTCATGGCCCTGATCGGGATCGCCGCCAAAGATGCCAGTGATCGTCAGATGGTCGAGGTGGGCGATATGAACCGCCTGCTTATGGATCGCCTGTCCGCCTTGGGGGATATCCGGCTTCTGGATGCGACCGAGCAGGCCGAAAAAGACTTTGCCGACCGTGCCGAAGGTTTGCGCAGCCGCACGATGGCCGTGTTGCGCATTGCATTCCTGTCGTCCACCGTGCTCGAATTGTTCGCCGCCATCGGCGTGGCCATGGTGGCGGTTTTTGTGGGGTTTTCGCTGTTGGGCGAGATCACATTTGGTGTATGGGACAGCGGGCTTTCCTTGGCCGAGGGTGTGTTTCTACTGCTGATCGCGCCCGAGTTCTTTCAGCCCCTTCGGGATATGGCGGCCGCATGGCATGACAGGGCCGGCGCGATGTCTGTGATGGACGAGATGGACAAGCTGGAAACTATCCGAAGCCAGCAGATTCCCGGACAGGGGGCGCAAGTCGCCGCGCTTGACGGGCCTGCCAACATCACGAGTGAGCGGACCGTCGTGCTGCGCGGGACAACTCCGGTCGCTTTGCCTGATCTCGCGGTTTCGCCGGGCGAGGCCGTGGCTCTGGTCGGCGACAGCGGCGCGGGCAAGACCACGTGCCTTTTGGGGTTGGCGGGGCTGGTGCCGCTTGAAAGCGGGCATGTGACCGTGGCAGGCACCAATTTGACCGAGGACACAGCAGATGCATGGCGTCGCCGCGTGGCCTTCATTCCACAGCTCGTTCATCTACCGGATTGCCCCTTGCGCGATTTCCTTGATCCTGACGGGACTGGCCGTGATCTTGCTGAAGCTCTGGCCGCGGCGCGGGCGGATGCCGTGGTGGCGTCGCTCCCTGAGGGGCTTGAGACGCGGCTTGGCGAAACAGGGGCTGGAGTGTCCGGCGGCGAGGCCCGCCGACTTTTGGTGGCGAGGGCGATCTTCCGGGGGGCTGATGTCATCCTTGCCGACGAACCTACGGCAGACCTCGACCCTGACACGACGCAGCAGCTGGTTGAGGTCTTCCTGAGGTTGGCGCGGCAGGGCGCGGTTGTCGTCATTGCGACCCACGATCCTGCGGTCGTACAGCATATGGACCGCACGATCACCGTGGAGGGCCACGCATGACCTCTCTTTGGCGCGCGTTCCGCTTGATATGGGGGGCTGCCCCTGCCGCGATGTGGCGGGGTGCATTGATGGCCGTGGCCGTGCTGTTGATGGGCGCGGCGCTGTTGGGCTTGTCGGGCTGGTTCATTACCGCGACGGGGCTTGCTGGGCTGGCTGGGATCGGCATCGCCTTTGATGTGTTTCGCCCCAGCGCCGGGGTGCGTTTCCTGGCGCTTGGCCGTGCAGGCGCGCGGTATGGCGAGCGGATCTTCACCCATGATGCCACCTTGCGGGCGCTGTCGGCCTTGCGCATCAGCCTGATGCGGCGCCTGTCACGCCTGTCTTTGCCGGAAATGCAACGGTTGCGTGGCCCTATGGCCCTGACGCGCATCACGGCAGATGTGGATGCGCTTGACGGGATTGTCCTGCGGGTCGGGTTGCCGATTGCAGCGGGACTGATCACTCATGTCGTCGTGTTCCTTGTGCTCTGGGCGCTGGTCGGGGGCTTGGTCGCGGCGACAATCGCTGTCGGCTACATTCTGGGCGGTGGCCTCATTCTCATGCGCCTGGCGCGCAAGACCTACGCCCCCTCTCGACAGGCCGAACGCGCCAGTCAGCTTTTGCGGCGCGTTACCATTGGCTTGATGCGCGGACGTACGGACTTGTTCCTGCAGGGGCAGGTTCAGGCCAAACTCGACCAGTTGCGCGGCGTGGACGACTCGATGCGCGCGGCAATGCGCGATCTCGACAGGGTCGAACGGCGGGCTGGTTTCGCGTTGGCGTCCTTGGGCACGTTGGTGGCTTCGGCGGCGCTTGCCCTCGGGGCGTACCTTGTCCACGAAGGCATGCTTGATCCCGCCTTTGGCGCGATCGGCTTTTTCGTGGCGCTGGCCCTGACCGAAACCCTTTTGCCATTGCGTCGGGGCCTGTCTGAAATTGGCCGAATCCGCGATGCGGCCGAACGGATTTTGCGCCATGAAGAGCAGGGCACCGGCCCCGCCCGCGTGGGCGGGCACGCATCCGAAGGCGGCATTCATGTCGAGAACCTGAGTTTCCGGCGCGGCGACGCCGCACGCCCGTTGATCAAAGGGTTTTCCATGACTGTGGGGCAGGGGGAAACTGTTGCCGTGATTGGCCCCAGCGGGTCGGGGAAATCGACGCTGCTGGCGCTTCTTGCCGGAACCGAACCCGACTATGCTGGCAGCATATCGCTGGCAGGCCAGGATTTGCGTGCCTTTGGAGAGCGGGAATTGCGGTCGGTTCTGACCCTGTTGACGCAACGCAGCGCCCTTGTGTCTGGCAGTGTCTTTGAAAATCTCGCTTTGGCGAAGTCTGATCTTACCGCCGAACAGGCCCGAGAGGTGCTGGAAGTCGTCTGCCTGTCGCAGGTGGTCGATCGCATGGGCGGGCTGGACAGCGCGCTTGGCGAGGGCGGCGCTGGTCTTTCGGGGGGTGAAACGCGCCGACTTGTTCTGGCGCGCGCCTTGTTGCGGCATCCTCGTCTGTTGTTGCTGGACGAACCTACAGAAGGGCTTGATGCCCCGACCGCCCGTCAGGTGTTGTCAAATATCCGGGCCTACCTGCCAGAGGCCGCGATTCTGATGGCCTCGCATCGCAGAGCCGAAATCGACAGCGCTGACAGGGTCATTTCGATCTCCGAGTAAGGTTTCACGGGGGAACCGGGCAGAGTGCACGGTTCCGAACTGCGCCCGCAATTAAATGTACATTGAAAATGTATTTTTTGACCTGAATCAATAACAGAGCAAGGATTCAGGCGTATGGCTCCTTTAAAGATGAATCTTTGGTGTATCTTTCGCCAATTGTTTTGGAGAATTCGAAATGGAGCTGGATATTGTCGAGCTGTCGCGCCTGCAATTTGCGATGACAGCCATGTATCACTTCCTCTTCGTGCCGTTGACCTTGGGTCTGTCGATCCTCGTCGCGATCATGGAGACGGTTTATGTCATGACCAACCGCCCGATCTGGCGGCAAATGACCAAATTCTGGGGAACCCTGTTCGGCATCAACTTTGTGCTTGGGGTCGCAACCGGGATCACGATGGAATTCCAGTTCGGGATGAACTGGTCTTACTACAGCCACTATGTCGGAGACATCTTCGGCGCGCCCTTGGCAATCGAGGGGTTGATGGCCTTCTTCCTTGAAGCCACTTTTGTGGGCTTGTTCTTTTTTGGATGGGACAAGCTGAGCAAGGTGGCCCACCTTGTCGTCGCGTGGCTTGTGGCCTTGGGGTCGAATTTCTCGGCGCTCTGGATCCTGATCGCCAATGGTTGGATGCAGCACCCGGTCGGGGCCGAATTTAATCCCCAAACCATGCGCATGGAAATGACCAACTTCTTTGACGTCGTGTTCAACGAAGTAGCGCAGGCCAAATTCGTACACACCGTTTCGGCGGGCTATGTGACTGCTTCTGTGTTCGTTCTCGGGGTCTCTGCTTGGTACCTCCTGAAAGGGCGCCACATCGAATTGGCGCGCCGCTCGATTGCGGTGGCGTCGGCCTTTGGTCTGGCCTCGGCCTTTTCGGTAGTCCTTCTGGGCGATGAATCTGGCTATGCCGCGACCCACAGCCAAAAGATGAAACTCGCTGCGATCGAGGCCATGTGGCACACCGAACCGGCACCGGCATCTTTCACTCTGGTCGGGTTCCCGGATGATCTTGCGCGTGAAACCCATTATGCCGTCCATCTGCCCTGGGCGATGGGGTTGATCGGAACTCGGTCCCTGACCGAAGAGGTTCCGGGCATTGCCGAACTGGTCGAGAATGCCGAGGCACGCATCAAGACCGGTCTCATTGCTTATGACGCCCTGATGGACATTCAGGCCCTGAAAGGCGCGCCGATCCCGGACGAGCTTCAGGCACGGTTTGAAGAACACAGCGCGGATCTTGGCTTTGCCTTCCTGTTGAAACGCTATGTCGATGACCCGCGCGACGCGACCGAGAAACAGATCGCGATTGCCGCAAATGACACGGTGCCGACAGTCTGGCCCTTGTTCTGGGCATTCCGCCTGATGGTGGCGCTTGGCTTCGGGTTCATCCTGTCCATGGCTTACTTCTTCTATCTGGCCTCGTTCAAGGGCATGCAGTTCCCGCGCTGGTCGCTGCGCCTTGCGGTGATCATGATCCCCGCCCCCTGGATCGCAGCCGAGCTTGGCTGGTTCGTGGCCGAATTCGGACGCCAGCCCTGGACGGTGGACGGTGTTCTGCCCACGGCGCTTTCGGTCAGTCATCTGAGTGTGGCAGACCTTCTGATTACGCTGGCCGGTTTTGTCGCCTTCTACACCGTTCTTTTCATCATCGAGATGAGCCTCATGGTCAAATACATCCGCAAAGGTCCGTATATGGACGTGGAAGAGACCGAGGTTTGGACCCAACGCCATGTGGCGCGGCTGTCTGATGCTGCTGCCACCCCTGCGGAGTAAGTGCCATGATCCTGCACGAGTTACTTGATTTCGAAATCCTGCGCGTGATCTGGTGGGCGCTTCTGGGTGTTCTTCTGATCGGCTTCGCTCTGACAGACGGGTTTGACATGGGGGTCGGGACCCTGATCCCCTTTGTCGGAAAAACCGATGTAGAACGCCGCATCGCGATCAACACCATCGGCCCGGTTTGGGAAGGCAACCAGGTGTGGTTCATCCTTGGCGGTGGCGCGATTTTCGCGGCATGGCCCCCGCTTTACGCGGTCAGCTTCTCGGGCTTTTACCTTGCGATGTTCGTCGTGCTTGCGGCGCTGATCCTGCGTCCGGTGGCGTTCAAGTACCGGTCCAAGCGCGACAGCACCGCATGGCGCAATGGCTGGGACTGGGCCCTGTTCATTGGCGGTGCAGTGCCCGCGCTGATCTTTGGCGTGGCCGTGGGTAATGTCCTGCAGGGGGTTCCGTTCCACCTGACAGACAGCCTGATGCCGATGTATGAGGGCAGCTTTTATGGTAAATTCCTTGGCCTGCTGAACCCGTTCGCCCTTCTGGCCGGAGTCGTGTCGCTGTCCATGCTGGTTATGCACGGTGCCGCGTGGCTGAGCCTGAAGGCCGAAGATCCGGTCAAGGCGCGGGCGCGCGCCATTGGCACGGTGGCGGGCATGGTTGCCTTCGCAAGCTATGCCCTGGCGGGGCTGTGGCTTGCCGTCGGGGTCGACGGATATGCCATTGTCGGCAAGGTCGTGACCGATGGTCCCTCGAACCCGTTGTTCAGCGACGTGGTCAAGGGCGGTAGCTGGATGGCAGCGTATGCCGCGCGTCCGTGGATCGTAGTCGCCCCGCTGATGGGGTTTGTAGGGATCGCGCTGGCGGTGCTGGGGCTGCGGGCCGGACGTGAAGTGTCGACCCTGCTTTGGTCAAAAATGGGGATCACCGGCATTATCGCCTCGGTTGGTCTGACCATGTTCCCGTTCATCCTGCCATCCTCGAAAGACCCGAATGCGTCGCTGACGGTCTGGGACAGCTCGTCCTCTCATCTCACCCTGTTCGTGATGCTGATCTGCGCGCTGATCTTCATGCCGATCATTCTGGCCTACACGGCTTGGGTCTACAAAGTGCTCTGGGGCAAGGTCACTGAGGCCGACGTCACAGAGAACGCCCACAGCGTGTATTAACGAAAGGAACCTGACATGTGGTATTTCGCTTGGCTTTTGGGACTTCCGCTGGCGGCCATGTTCGCCGTTCTAAACGCAATGTGGCTCGAGATGCGCGAAGATGCGCGGCTGGCCGATGAAGACATCTGATCTGTCATAATTTGTGTCCCGTGACAGAGACTGGCGGGCGGGTTTTCCTGCCCGCCCTTTTTCGCGCAAAGCGTTGCATCGGTGCCCCAGTGTGGCGTTAACACGGTGGGCAGTCTGGCAGTGCCCTGCCACGGTTCCTATGCTCGCCCCGAGTCTTTCCTATGATGGTTCCTTATTATGACCCGACTTTCCAATCTTCTTGCCGCTGGTTTTTCTGCTTTGCTTGTCGCCGCGCCGGCCTTGGCACAGGACACAGAGCGCCGCTATCCTGACCAGGAGGCCGCAACAATCGACTTTTACGGCCTGCTGAATATTGCGGGTGTGGGGTATGACGATGGTGTCGACTCTTACTCCCACCTCGTTGACAACGGCCATGCACCCAGCCGGATCGGGATTTGGGTCCGGCAACCTTTCTATGGGGCCGCTCTGTCGTTCAACTTTGAAACTGCGCTGGGCCTGAAGCCCTCAAGCGGCGTGAACCAGGTTGCGTCCTTGGACAATTTCGACTGGGATCGCCGCAAGATTCGCAAGATCGAGTTTATCCTGAAAACTGAAAATGCCGGCACCTTCTATCTGGGGCAGGGCAGTGTTTCGACCGACGGTGCCGCGATGAGCGACCTGTCCGGCACGACAATTGCCCAAGGGTCCGGGATTGGCGACATGGCCGGGGCCTATCTTTTTCGCGATGGCACGGGGGCGCTGACCGCGCGCGCGGTCGGCACGACCATGCCGAACTTTGATGGCGGGCGCCGCGTGCGCCTGCGTTATGACACGCCTGCATTTGCCGGGTTCAGCCTCTCTGCCAGCTATGGCGAGGAAATGCTGGCCTTCAACGCTGACTTCAAAACATCCAACGCGGCGCTGCGCTATGCGAACACGGTAGGTGCATTCAAGATGAAGGGCGCCATCGGCTATGCCAAGATTGATCTGGCAGCGGGGGCCGAACGCCATGACACGATCGGATCGTTCAGCGTGTTGCATGACTCGGGGTGGAACGCGTCGGTATCGGCCGGGGACCGCCGGGAAAGCGGCGACTATGTCTATGGCAAGGTGGGCTATCGCGCGAATTGGTGGTCGCTGGGGGAAACGGCGCTGTCGCTTGATTACTACTCGGGTAATGACATGAGCATTGCCCCCAGTTCCAAATCTGAATCCCTTGGCCTTGCGATTGTGCAGAACGTGAAGAAGCACAATGTTCAGGTTTATGCCGCCTATCGCAATTACAGCCTGTCGGAACCGGGTGTGACCTATCAGGACGGATCGTCCTACATGGTGGGCGCCGCCTGGAAGTTCTGAGATCAACGCTCCGCAAGAAATTGCGGAGCGTTTTCTTTTGACCGTCCGAATGACTCGACTCTTGATATGTCCAAATCTATTTTGGAACAAATGGTGAACATTTAAAATCGAGACTCATGCAAAGACGGATCGTGTCATTGTGGTTCCCAAGGCTGTCTTCGGACCGGATGCAGCGGTTGCAGCCGGTCGAGGGCCCTTTCGTGCTGACCGAACGGCAAAGCAACGCCGAACGTGTCGCGTGTCTGAACACCGAGGCCGAGGCCAAGGGGCTGAGCCGTGGCATGGGGTTTTCGGATGCGCGCGCCTATTGCCCGGATGTGCGGTCCGCGCCCGTGGACCGCTTGCAGGACCAGAGGTTCCTTGCCGCGTTGTTGCGCTGGGCGCGCAAGTATTCGCCCTGGGTCGGGTTCGAAGGGGACAACGGGCTGGTTCTGGACATCACCGGTGTGGCGCATCTGTTCGGGGGCGAGGCAGGCATGCTGGCCGATATGCGCATGCGCTTGCTGCGGGCGCGGCTTGAGGTGCGGATCGGCCTTGCCGATACCCGCGGGGCGGCCTGGGCCTTGGCACGTTTCGGGGAAGGAGTTGCCCCAGAAGGCGACACAGGCGGGGCGCTTGCAGATTTGCCGGTCGCGGCACTGCGGCTGGACAGCAAGACATGTGTCGGGCTGGAACGACTGGGCATTCGCACGATTGCCGCGCTGCGCAATCTGCCCCGCGCCACGGTGACACGCCGGTTTGGCAATGACGCCCTGCTGCGGCTGGATCAGGCGTTGGGGGACCGGTCCGAGGAAATCACGCCCGAGGCCGAGGCGGCCCCGCTGGCCGTGCGGCTGACCTTTCCTGAACCGATCGGCCTCCGCGGGGATGTCATGGCCGGGGCCGGGCGGTTGTTGGAACAGCTCTGCCAGCGGCTGAAGGATCGTGATCTCGGGGTGCGGCGTCTGGAAGTGACTTTGCAGCGTGTGGATAAGGGCAGCCAGCAGGTCGAACTGCGCCTCGCGCGGCCCTTACGTGACGCGGCCACGATCCTGCCGCTGTTCGAGCGTGGCCTGTCCGAGGTCGATGCGGGGTTCGGCATTGACCTGATGCGGATGCAGGCGACTCAGATCGAGTCCATGCCCGCCCGCCAGCTTGGCCATATCCAGAGCCGCTCCAAGGATGGGCTAAGCGACCTGATCACCCGCCTTGGCAGCCGCATCGGGTTGGACAACATCCATCGCATGTTGCCCGCCGACAGCCACATTCCCGAACGCAGCTTCCTGATTGCGGCGGCCGCCTATAGCGACGGGGCCGGATCCTGGCCTGTGGCCCGTCCGCGTCCGGTGGTGCTGTTTCCGCCCGAGGGCGTGGCGGCCACAGGGCGGCGCCCGCCGCAGCATTTCAAATGGCGGCGCATGCGGCTGACGGCGGCGCAGGTTTCGGGGCCCGAACGCGTGGCACCGGAATGGTGGTTACCGGATGACAACTGGCGCACTGGCCTACGAGATTACTGGCGGGTTGAAACGCGGCAGGGGCGGCGGCTCTGGATGTATCATACGCCACAGGCCCCGGGCTGGTACGTGCAGGGGGAATTCGCATGAGACCCGAGCGGATGGGCGGATATGCCGAACTGTGCGTGACCTCGAATTTTACCTTTCTGACAGGGGCCTCGCACCCCGAGGAACTGGTGACACGGGCAGCCGAGCTTGACCTCGAGGCGATTGCCATCACGGATCGCAACACGTTGGCGGGGGTGGTGCGGGCCTATTCCGCACTCAAGGCGCTGCAACGCGAGGCGGACGAGGCCATCGAAATCCGCTCGCAGCATCAGGCGGACAGCTGTTCACGGCAGGCGGTTGGCACGTCCGAGCCGATTGCGCGCCCCGAGGTGCGACGCCTGCCGCGGTTGATCGTAGGCTGCCGCCTTGTCCTGCAGGACAGCGCGGTCGAATGGCTGGCGCTGCCCACGGACCGCGCGGCCTATGCGCGGCTGAGCCGGCTGCTGACCTTGGGCAAGCGGCGCGCCGAAAAGGGGGCTTGTGTGCTGGGGATGCAGGATATGATCGCAGGATGTGCCGGCATGGTGCTGGTGGCGTTGCCGCCGGATACGGGTCGGGACAGCATGGTCCAGATCCGCAAGCTGGCACAGGTTTATCCCGGCAATGTGTTCCTGGGCGCCGCGCCGCGCTATGACGGGGCGGATCAGGCATGGTTCACGGCCTGTGCGACGCTGGCGCGGCGGGTGGCGGCGCCCATGGTTGCGGTTGGGGACGTGCTCATGCATCGCGCCAGCCGCCGGCAACTGGCCGATGTGCTGACCTGCATGCGCCACCACGTGACAATTGACGAGATCGGCACCCGCGCCCTGCCCAATGCCGAACGCCGCCTCAAGGGGCATGCGGATATCGCGCGCATGTTCCGCAACCATCCGGCCGCGCTGCGCCGCGCCAGTGAGATCGCCGTGCGCTGCACCTTTTGCCTGAGCGAACTGTCCTATGAATACCCGGACGAAAGCGGCGGGGGAGAGGCGCCGCAGGCCCGGCTTGAAAGGCTGTGTGAAGAGGGGCTGCAGCGCCGCTGCCCCGACGGGGTGCCCGTACATTACCGGCAACTGGCCGAGAAAGAACTGACCATGGTCGCCGAACTGGGCTTTGCCGCCTATTTCCTGACCGTGCATGACATCGTGCAATTTGCCCGCAGCCAGAACATCCTGTGCCAGGGGCGCGGGTCGGCGGCCAATTCGATCCTGTGTTATGCGCTGGGCATCACGGATGTCAGCCCCGACCACATCACCATGGTGTTCGAACGGTTCGTGTCGCGCTATCGCGGAGAGCCGCCGGATATTGACGTGGATTTCGAACATGAACGCCGCGAAGAGGTGATCCAGCATATTTACGAAAAATACGGCCGTCACCGCGCGGGGTTGTGTGCAACGGTGATCCATTTCCGGTCGCGCGCCGCGATCCGCGAGGTGGGCAAGGTGATGGGCCTGTCGCAGGATGTCACAGCCAGCCTGTCCGGCCAGATCTGGGGCATGTCCAGCCAGGGGGCCGATCCTGACCGGATGCGCGAAATCGGGTTGGACACCAGCGACCCGCGCCTGGCTCAGACCGTGCGCCTGATCCGCGAGATTGTCGGCTTTCCCCGCCACCTGTCGCAGCATGTGGGCGGCTTCATCATCACCAAGGGGCGGCTGGATGAACTCTGCCCGATCGAGAACGCCGCGATGGAGGACCGGACGGTCATCGAGTGGGACAAGGACGACATTGATGCGCTGGGCATTCTCAAGGTGGATGTCCTCAGCCTTGGGATGCTGACCTGCATTCACAAGGCGTTTGACCTGATCTCTGAATTCAACGGCGCGGACTACACCATTGCCACCGTTCCGCAGGAGGACAAGGCGACCTATGACATGCTGTGCGTGGCCGACGCGGTGGGCGTGTTCCAGGTGGAAAGCCGGGCGCAGATGAATTTCCTGCCGCGCATGAAGCCGCGGGAATATTACGATCTCGTGGTCGAGGTCGCGATTGTCCGGCCCGGGCCGATCCAAGGCGGCATGGTGCATCCTTACATCCGGCGCCGGCAGGGCAAGGAACCGGTGTCGTTCCCATCCGAAGACCTGCGCAATGTGTTGGGCAAAACGCTGGGCGTGCCCCTGTTTCAGGAACAGGCGATGCAGATTGCCGTGGTTGCGGCGGGGTTCACTGCGGAAGAGGCAGACCGGTTGCGCCGGTCGCTGGCGACCTTCCGGCGTATGGGCACGATCGGGACCTTCCGCGACCGCTTTGTCGGTGGCATGCTCGAGCGCGGTTATGAGCCGGCCTTTGCCGAGCAGTGTTTCAGCCAGATCGAAGGGTTTGGCGAATATGGCTTCCCCGAGAGCCATGCCGCCGCTTTTGCGATGCTGGTCTATGTGTCCGCTTGGCTGAAGCGGCACCACCCGGCGGCCTTTGCCTGCGCGCTTTTGAATGCTCAGCCGATGGGGTTCTATGCGCCGGCCCAGATCGTACGCGACGCGCGCGAGCACAATGTCGAGGTGCGCCCCGTCTGCGTGAACCACAGCACATGGGACAACAGGCTTGAACGGCGCGTGGACGGGGCGCTGGCGCTGCGGTTGGGGTTCCGGCAGATCAAGGGCTTCCGTCAGGAAGATGCCGACTGGATCGTGGCGGCGCGCGGCAACGGCTATCCCGACCCCGAGAGCCTCTGGATACGGGCAGGCGTGGCACCGCCGGTTCTGGAACGGCTGGCCGAAGCTGACGCCTTTCAGGGCATCGGGCTGACCCGGCGGGCGGCGCTGTGGCAGGTGAAGGCCGTGAAAGGCAAGGCTCCGCTGCCCCTGTTCAACGACCCAATAGAAGGCGAGGGCATCCGGGAGCCCTCGGTGAATTTGCCGGTGATGAACCTCGGTGAAGAGGTGGTCGAGGATTACGTTACGCTGCGCATGTCGCTCAAGGCGCATCCGATGGAATTGCTGCGACCGATGATGCAGGGGCTGACGATCCATTCTGATTTGGCCGAGGCGCCGCTGGGGCAGGTCTCGGTATGCGGTCTGGTGATCACGCGGCAACGTCCGGGTACGGCATCGGGGGTGATTTTCCTGACGCTCGAGGATGAAAGCGGGGTGAGCAATGTCGTGGTCTGGCCGAAGATGTACGAAAAATACCGGCGCACGGTGATGGGCGGACGACTGTTACGGGTGACAGGGTATCTTCAGCGGGAAGGGATCGTCGTGCACCTGATCGCGCAAAAGATTGAAGACATGTCACATCTTCTGGCCGAACTGGGGCACCCGATGGATGACGCGGTGGGGATCACGCAGCCCCAGGCCGATGACGCCCCGCGCCCCCGCGTGGCCCGACAGCCACCATCTGTGCGCCATCCCCGGGAACAGGCCAAGCGTCTGTTTCCCAGTCGGGATTTTCACTAAAGCTCGGTCAGGGACTGTGCCGCGATGATTTCCATGACCTCGCGACCTTCGCGTTTGCGATGCTGGCGCAGCTCGCGCCGTGCGCCATTGGCATTGCCCGCAGCCAGTTCAGCCAAAAGCGTCTGGTGGTCCTCGGTCGCGCGCTGCATCTGGTCGCGATAGGGCAGCGTTGTCAAAAGAACCCGGTGCACATGGTCCAGCAAGGGTGACACCATGTGGTGCAGACGCGGGTTCGTCTGAAGCGACAGGATTTCCTGATGAAACAGGTCATCTGCCGCCAGCCAGCCCTGCGGATCCTGCCGATCCAGTGCTTGGGCCATATCCCCGACATATCCCGAAAGCGCCGAGAGGGTTTCAGTATCCGGCGCTGCATCGGCAAGGGATACCGCCGCTTCCGGTTCCAGTGCACTCAGCACGTCATAAAGTCTCTGAACCTCGGACGGAGTCAAAGCAATCACCAACGGCCCGTGGCGGGGGACAAGGCGGACAAGGCCATCTGCCTGCAACCGGATCAGGGCCTCGCGCACGGGCGTGCGGCTCATCCCGAGGCGCGTGGCGATTTCGGGTTCGGGGGCCTGGAACCCGGGGGCAAGCCGGTTTTCACGGATATCCGTGCGCAGGCGGCGATAGGCCGAAGCAACAAGCGTGGATTTCTGATTTGCGGTCATGAAGTCTTTGGAGGTCTGCGTCTTTCACTATGTATGCATTGTAACATGCCTGCGCGCCGAGACAAGAAGAGCCCTTGATTTTCATGGGAAAAAAGAAATTGACGCGCCCAAAGATGACAAATCTGTAAAGATCGGATTTACAAATTCTTCACTAATTTGACAAATACCCGACTCCAATCCGGCCTACTCCCCGCCGAAGAACTTGCGGGGAAAGACTGTGCTGCACATCGAAAAACTGACTAAGGCTTTTGGCCCGAATATCGCCGTGGACAATGCGACGATCGAAGTCTCTGAACCGGCCATGATCGGTATTATCGGGCGTTCGGGTGCGGGCAAATCCACCCTTTTACGGATGCTCAACCGCTTGAGTGATGCCACCAGCGGCAAGATCGCCTTTGAAGGTCGCGACATCACTGCCCTGACTGGTGCTGACAAGCGCCGCTGGCAGTCGGAATGCGCGATGATATTCCAGCAATTCAATCTCGTGCCGCGCATGGATGTAGTGTCGAACGTGTTGCATGGCACGCTCAACCGCCGCTCTACCCTGGCAACCGTGTTCAACCTGTTCCCGTCCGAAGACATCCACCGTGCGATTGATATCCTGGACCGTCTGGGTATTGCCGAACACGGCCCCAAACGCGCCGAGGCGCTGTCCGGCGGGCAGCAACAGCGCGTCGCCATCGCCCGCGCGCTGATGCAGGATCCCCGCATCATTCTTGCCGACGAACCGATTGCCTCGCTTGACCCGATGAATGCGCAGGTCGTCATGCAATCGCTGCGCCGTATTCACGAGGAAGACGGCCGCATGGTCATCGCGAACCTGCACACGCTGGATACCGCGCGCCGCTATTGCGACCGCGTGATCGGGATGCGCGACGGACGGATCGTGTTTGATGGCACCCCGGAACAACTGACCACCGGCGTCGCGCGCGACATCTATGGCGCCGATGACAGCTTTAACGAGGCCTATACCTCGACTGAGATCCGGACGCTCGAAAGCGTTCCGGCCTGAGTTTCATCTGCCCCGTCCAGTCACGGCGGGGCTTAAACCAACTGGAGAGAGAAGATGAAAAAACTGATTGCTGCCGCACTGGCCACCACCGCCCTGACCGCGCCTGCCATGGCCGAAGAGATCAAGGAATTCCGCATCGGAATCCTTGGCGGTGAAAACGCCCAAGACCGTCTGAACAATAACGAATGCCTGCGTGCCAAAACCGAAGACCTGCTGGGTGTGGAAACCAAGCTGTTCGCACCGGCCGATTATAACGGTGTGATCCAGGGCTTGCTGGGCGGCACCATCGACATGGCATGGTTGGGCGCGTCAGGCTACGCAAAGACCTATCTGTCGGACCCGGAAGCGGTTGAGCCGATCCTCGTCAAGGTCAACACAGACGGCGGCTATGGCTATTACTCGGTCGGGTTCGCACGTAAGGACAGCGGCATTGCATCGCTGGCCGACATGAAAGGCAAGGTTTTCGGGTTTGGTGATCCGAACTCGACCTCGGGCTTTCTGATCCCCTCGATCGAAATCCCGCAGGCCACCGGCGCGAGCATGACCTCGGGTGACTACTTTGGCGAGGTCAAGTTCACCGGCGGTCACGAGCAAACCATCGTAGCCGTGAACAACGGTGACGTGGACGGCGGCGTGACCTGGGCCGATGGCCTGGGTGCCTGGGAAGACGGCTACAACTCGGGCGCGCTGCGCCGCGCGGTTGATGCCGGACTGGTCGACATGAACGACCTCGTGCAGATCTGGCAGTCCAAGCCGATCCCAGAAGGCCCCGTTGTTCTGCGCAAGGCGCTTCCGGAAGACGTGAAAGTCAAAATGACCGGCCTGATGGCATCGCTGAAGTCGATGGACGACGAATGCTTCTACGGTGTGGCCGCAGGCGAGGCAAAAGGTTTCATGCCGATCACCCACGACGCGTATGAAGTCATCATCGAAGCGCGCAAGCTGAAATCCAACTAAGCCATTTTCATATGACGACACAGGCCCCGCCGCGCGCGGGGTCTGCATTTTCCAAGCGAGGGTTTCATGGCGGAACTGACGGGTGATATCGACCACATGCGCGCCGACTATATGGCGCAGGTGCGGCGCAAGCGGCTGCTGGACGGCATCCTGCTGATTGTCTTTGTCGCGCTAATGGTGTCGGGTTTCATGATTGCCGACGACCGGAACGCGGGCGGTTTCTGGGACGGTTTTCACCGGTTCTTCGATTTCCCCAAAGAAGTGCTGGGGGAAGCAGCTGAAAAGGCCGCAGAACTTCCTTCGCATCTTGTGAAGTTCTTCCCCTCGCTGATTGAGACGATCAACATCGCTGGGGCCTCGACGCTGATCGGTGCGATGCTGGCGATGGGGCTGTCTTTGCTGTCCACGCGCGGGTTGGCCCGCTGGCCGCGCTTGATTCCCGTGTTCCGCCGTTTGATGGACATCATGCGCGCGATCCCCGAGATCGTGATTGCGCTGGTCCTGATCTTTGTGATGGGTGGCGGGCCCGTACCTGCGATGGTCGCCATTGCGTTCCACACGGCGGGGGCACTTGGCAAGCTTTTCTCTGAGGTGAATGAGAACGTCTCGCTCAAACCCGTCGAGGGCCTGCAATCTGTCGGTGCAAGCTGGTTCCAGCGCATGTGGATCGGTGTCATTCCGCAGGTTGCGCCGAACTACCTCAGCTATGCCTTGCTGCGCTTTGAAATCAACATCCGCGCCTCGGCGATCCTTGGCTTCGTGGGGGCCGGCGGCATCGGCTATGAACTCAAGAACGCGATGAGCTGGGGCAAAGGGCAATATGACGAGGCCGCTGCGATTTTCCTGCTGCTGTTCCTGTCGATTGTCGTGGTGGACCAGTTTTCGAGCCACGTTCGTGACCGCCTGACACATGGCAAGAAAATCAAGATGAAGGTGACGGCATGACCATGACCGCGACCGATACCGACCTGCTCAAACTTCAGGCCGACCAGATTTTTTCACGTAAGCGGATGGTCTCGTTCGGGCTGCCGCTGCTGGTCCTGGCCTACCTGACCTATATCTTCTTTTCCTTTGACGTGCCGGGGCTGGCAAAGCGTTTCGAGATTGACAACGCCCGCGCGCTGGTGGCCGACAGCTATAGCTACAAGACCCATGTCAGCCGCGACAACCGTTCGGGCGAGGTCAGCGCCGCCATCGAGGGCGAACGCAAGGGCGCTTATCCCGCCGGCACCGCGCCAGAATGGGTGCGCTTGGGCGATGAGACCGTGATTGATCTTGGCGGTGGCCATGTTGTCACCTTCGGCGCGGAAAATTTCGTGTCCTATGACATTCCGGGCTATGGCCTGATCACGGCACAGCCAAGCCGCGGCAAGGGTGTTCAGGCCCAATTGCCCGGGGGTGATGTGCCAGACTGGATCAACCTCTCAAAGAACCGCCTCACCGTGACGACGGACGAGGGACGCCTGACCGTGACCCGCAACCGGACCGAAGTGTTTCGCTATTTCATGGGGTGGGAGTTGTTCTTCTTCACGCTGGACAGTCCCTATCACGGGATGGGCCTTTCCGAGGTCATGAGCCGCGCCCTTGGCGGAGAAGCCGCGGATATCTGGAGCGATTTCTGGAACAACAAGATGTGGCGGCACGCCGATGTGGCCTGGGCAATTTTCGAGACCATCTTGATGGCTTTCCTCGGCACGATGGGGGCCGCGCTGGTGGCCTTGCCGCTTGCCTTCCTTGCGGCCAAGAACTTTTCGCCCTTCATGGCAGTGCGGCAGGTGACCCGTCGTTTCTTTGACTTCTGCCGCGGCGTTGATGCCCTGATCTGGACCATTGTCCTGTCCCGCGCGTTTGGCCCAGGTCCCCTGACCGGTGCCCTCGCGATCCTGATCACGGACACGGGCAGCTTTGGCAAGATGTTCTCGGAGGCGCTGGAAAACGTTGACGAGAAACAGATCGAAGGGGTCCAGTCCACCGGGGCGAACCCGATCCAGCGCTATCGCTTTGGGGTGATCCCCCAAGTGACGCCGGTTCTCCTCAGCCAGATCCTCTATTTCCTTGAATCCAACACCCGAAGCGCGACCATCATCGGCGCGATCACCGGGGGCGGGATCGGTCTGTTGCTGACGCAGGCCATGATCACGCAGAAAGACTGGGAAGAGGTGGCTTACTACATCGTCCTGATCGTATTGATGGTGATGGCGATGGATTGGTTCTCGGGTTGGCTGCGCCGCCGACTGATCTCCGGCAATGAAAGCGGCCACTAACCTTCTGCGCAGGGTTTGGCACCAGCATGGTTCAAGAGGCAGACATGGCCCGACTGAAAGAAGACACCCCGTTCATTCACCCCGATTGCGAGTTGCACAATGCTACCTTCGGGCGCTTTGTCGAGATCGGCAAGGGAACGCGCATCGTCAACAGCCATTTCGGGGATTATTCCTATTGTGACCGGATGGCGGATATCGCCAATGCCGAGATCGGCAAGTTTTCCAATATCGCCGCAACCGTGCGGATCGGGGCCACAGATCATCCGATGGCAAATGCCAGCCTTCACCATTTCCTGTACCGGTCGTCCGATTATTGGGACGATGCAGGAGTGGATAACGCCTTTTTCGAACACCGCGCGTCTCGCAGGGCGTTTATCGGGCACGACACCTGGATCGGGCACAATGCCATGATCAAGCCCGAGGTGACGGTCGGGCATGGTGCGATCGTTGCATCCGGGGCCATCGTGACGAAAGATGTCCCGCCCTACATGATCGTGGCGGGCGTGCCAGCTGTGCCGATGCGTGCCCGGTTCGCTGATGATGTCGCCGAGCGTTTGCTGTCCTTGGCGTGGTGGGATTGGGAACACGCCCAGCTGCGCGCCGCGCTGGAAGATTTTCGCACGTTGTCGGCCGAGGCTTTCCTTGAAAAATACGGCGGCTGATCCGTTACCTTTTCAGGTGATAGGTCAGAGCATTCCCGACAAAGAGGTTTATGCGTTCATCTGGTACGGCCCCTTCTGAAAAAAGGATGGCGCGGTTTCCTTCGTACTGAAGGTCGGGAAAGGCGGTTGCGAAATCGCCGATCAAAGAGGTCTGGCAGTGGACATACAAACCAAAGCCTCCCGTTTTTGGAAGGCCAAGACGCAGTGTCGTGCCCACGCGGGGCCGTTTCGGCAGATAGGCCGGTTGTGCCCATTTCAGCGTTTCTTCAACGCCGCCGGTTTCTTCGATCTCGGTGGCAACCGCAAATATCGTGTCGCGCAAGTCGAGTAGCCCTGCCCTGAGAGGTTCGGGAGCGGTTTCGTAGAAAGCTTGGACCTGCGGGTCAAGTGAAGGGGCGGGCATCTGGTGTCCTTGTTCTGCGACACCCAGCCTACACCCAGTTTGGAACCGTGCAACTACTCTGCGGCCATCGGTAACGCGTCGCTTGACTGGCAGAACCGGTGTGCGGCCTCGCCCACAAGATGGGTGATCCGCCCACCTGCGATGGTGCCCTCGATCGCGCGCGTTTCTGCGTTGATAATGGTAAGATCGGCCCGTTTTCCAAAGTCGAGCGCCCCGCGATCGGCAAGCCCCATAATCCGTGCAGGGTTTGTCGAGATCATGTCCCAGGCCCTCGGCAAAGACAGAATGCCCTCATCCGCCAGCCTGAACGCGGCCTGCGCCAGCGCGGGATAATAATAATCGGACACTAGCGCGTCGCAAATCCCGGCCTCGATCAACTCGACCGCGGCCACGTTGCCCGATTGAGAGCCACCCCGCACCACATTGGGGGCGCCCATCAAAACATGGTCACCCACGGCCTTAGCTAGGGCCGCAGCTGGTCGAGCGGTGGGAAACTCGCAGATCCGTGCCCCGATCATTGAGAACCTTTCGCGTGTGTCGCCGTCCGGATCATCATGAGAGCCGTAGCGCACCCCCATTTGGTCGAACCGTTCGGCCAGATTGCAGAGATAGCGCGGGACACGCGGGGTCTGTTTTTGGGCATCATGGACAAGTCGCATGTGCTGTTCCGGCGTACGCCCGGCTTTTTGGGCCCAGAGCGTGATTTCCTCGGGGCGCAGGCGGGCCAGTTGCAACGCCTCGTCCAGATGGTTGTTGAAGACAACATAGTCGATGTTGTGCCGTTCAACGGCGGCGAGCAGTTGCGCTGCGGTATCCACCGTATGCGTCTCGCACCGGATCTGGATGCGCAGGTCCGTTTGGGCCAGCGGCTTGTAGTGATCCATCTTGGTCAACAGCGTTTCGGCATAATCCGGGCCTCGGTGGCCACCTTCCCAGCTCCAGCTTTGGGCAAGCCATGCGGTTGTCACACCGTGCGCTGCGGCATCCCGATCCGTGGCGCGCAAGCCGGTTTCGATCGGGAACGAGGCGCTTGCCCGCGGGGCGATGTGGCGCTCAAACGCGTCGCCATGCATGTCGATGATCCCCGGCATCAGCAAATAGCCGGCCAGGTCAACGCTTGGCAAAGGGCCTTTTGAGATACGCCCCCGTTCAACCACGAGAGAACGCTTCTGCATCTCGCCGTCTCGCAGGACGGTGGCACCGGTCAGGCGCAGGGAAAGGGCAATTCTGGACATCGGAAACTGTTCGATAAGAGCGAATTGCCCACTTCCTAAGTGATTTGTATGTCGCATACGTGACAGTTCAGAGTACTTCTGAGCCCCCGGTCACATCATCGGTCAGCGTCAGGGTCACCCGGTCGCCGGCAAACCACGTGGTTCCATACTCGACCGGATGGTTTTGAGGGTCCACGTTGATCCCAACCGAGCGCAGGATCGGATCGCCTTCCCGCAGACGCAGGTGCAGGGCTTGCGTCGGATCTGCGCGTTTCGCGGTGAGCCGCGTTGATGCGCGGGTGTAATCCGCAACACCACAAGCCCGAAGCGCCGCCGTGACAGAGTGCTGTGCACGGATTTCATCCAACAATGTCGGGAATCTTTCCGCAGGAAAGACCGATCGAAATAAAGCCAGCGGCTGACCGTCGCCTAACGATAAACCATTACACACATGCACAGCCTTGCCCTGTTCCAAGCCCAGCGCATCGGCCTCCCGCGCATCTGAGGCGCGAGTTTCACACGACAGGATCTCCTTGCCCGGCAGTCGCCCGGATTTGCGCAAATTGGCATGGAACCGCACTCGTCTGCCGATGGGGTAATCGGTGGGCGTCTGGGCGACAAATACCCCTGCGCCGCGCCGCGCATGAACCAGCCCGTTTTCGGCCATATCCTTAAGGGCGTGCCGCACCGTATGTCGATTGACGCCGAACCGCGCTGACAGTTCGGCCTCGGTCGGCAGCTTGTCTCCGGGGCCATAACGGCCCTTGGCAATGTCTTCTGTCAGAGTTTGTGCAATGGCTTGCCAGACGGGTGTCTTTCTTTGTGCTGAGGTCACGTCACGAAACTTTCACGAAATACAGGATTGTCCGACTCGGGGCGCAAATGTATTGATTTGTCTAGTTGTATAGTATTTTAGATAAATCGGCAAGGTGTCTAGATGACCGTAGAAATCACACGCCGCGACTGGATGAGCCTATTGGCCAAAGCGCCGGCAACCACCCTGCAGAGCCTCTGGCAAGCCACCGGCATGGCGCCGGGCTACACGTGGCTTCGCACGCCTGAAGTCGGGGCAGCCATGGTGCGGGGCCGCATGGGGGGCACGGGGGCCCCGTTCAATCTTGGCGAAATGACGGTGACCCGCTGTTCGCTGCAATTGGACAGTGGTGAGATCGGACATGCCTATGTGCAGGGGCGGGATAAGGACAAGGCGACCACAGCCGCCCTGATTGACGCCCTTATGCAGGGACCAAGTGCCGACCACCTGCGTGCCACCCTGATCGCGCGCCTGACGGCCGAGATCGGCGCAATGAAGTCGAAGCGCGCCGCCAAAGCCGCGGCGACAAAAGTTGAATTCTTCACTATGGTACGCGGAGAGGACCAATGAACGCGGATATCCTGAAGGGCGGTTTCACGGATGCCCCCATTGAGGCGGCCTTTGCATTCCGTCAAATCATGAACGTGATGGCAAAGCCCGGCGAAATTCGTGACCTGTCCGGCGCTGTACCTCCGGTACCCCTTTCGATTGCGGCGGGTATTGTTCTGTTGACGCTTTGTGATCCAGAAACGCCGATCCATCTGGCCGGAGAGGTTGACTGCAAGGCTGTACGCGACTGGATCGCCTTTCATATCGGGGCGCCTGTCACCCACAAGCCGGACGCGATATTTGCGATCGGGTCCTGGCAGGCCCTGCTTCCGCTCGCCGATTTCCCGATTGGCACGCCGGAGTATCCGGACCGGTCAGCCACACTGATCGTGGAATGCGAGCGGCTTGCGCCTGAGGGGGCGGTGCTGCGTGGACCGGGGATCAAGGAACACTCCGCGCTGTCACTGCCCGACACGCAAGCATTTCAGGAAAACGCAAGTCTGTTTCCGCTTGGGCTGGACTTCTTCTTTACCGCGGGGGCGCAGGTCGCAGCTTTGCCGCGCACAACCCAAGTGGAGGCAAACTGATGTATGTTGCGGTCAAAGGTGGCGAACGCGCCATTGAAAACGCCCACGCGTGGCTGGCCGAGGAACGCCGCGGAGACCTCAACGTTGCAGAGCTATCCGTGGCGCAGATCCGCGAACAACTGTCTCTTGCCGTCAATCGCGTCATGGCTGAAGGGTCGCTTTATGATCCCGATCTTGCTGCGCTTGCCATTAAACAGGCGCGCGGAGATATGATTGAGGCGATCTTTCTGATCCGGGCTTACCGCACCACCTTGCCGCGTTTTGGATATTCCAACCCGGTCGATACCGGCGTAATGGCCTGTGATCGCCGCATTTCCGCGACCTTCAAAGAGGCACCGGGCGGGCAGGTGTTGGGGCCGACCTTCGACTATACGCACCGCCTTTTGGATTTTGCCTTGGCCGCGGAAGGCGAGGTAGCAGAGGTGCCCGAAGGGATCGCAAGGCAAGAGCCGACACCGCATATCACCGAGTTCCTGAACCGCGAGGGATTGATCCAGACCGAAGCGGCGAGTGATGACACGCCCGGCGACCTGACCCGCGAACCCCTTGAACTGCCTGCGGATCGCGCCTTGCGGCTTCAGTCGCTGTCGCGTGCGGATGAGGGGTTCGTTCTGGGCATGGCCTATTCCACCCAGCGCGGTTACGCGCGCAACCACGCCTTTGTCGGCGAGTTGCGGATCGGCAAGGTGGACGTGGAAATGGACATTCCCGAACTGGGCTTCGCGATCGAGATCGGTGAAATCGAAATTACCGAATGCGAAACGGTCAACCAGTTCACGGGTTCGAAAACGGAACCGCCCCAGTTCACCCGCGGCTATGGTCTGGTCTTCGGCCATTCCGAGCGCAAGTCAATCTCGATGGCGCTGGTGGATCGTACCCTGCGCTGGAAAGAGCTTGGAGAAGACAACCTTGGCGCGCCCGCACAGGATGAGGAATTCGTGCTCAGCCATTCCGACAACATTCAGGCCACAGGGTTTCTCGAACACATCAAGCTGCCGCACTACGTGGATTTCCAATCCGAACTGGAGTTGATCCGCAAGCTGCGGCGCGAGTCGATGTTGTCGCAACAGAAGGAGGCCGCGAAATGACCACGGCCTCGCTTTCACCCGATTTGTTGGGGCGTGACTTATTCGTCGCGCGATGCGCCGAATCCCGAATCCGGGTGACGCTTCATAAGTACTTTTCCAATCAGCGCTGCGGAAAAAATCCCCAGCATGAAAATGACCGTCCATTCCAACATCTGTCTCTCTCCTTGATTTTTGTTGGTTTCACGGGCTCTGGCTACGCGACCGAGGGGGCAAATTGATGGCGATTTCAGGGGAAAATCGGACAGAACACGTTCAAAATACGTCAGACTACAACTTCGCCTATCTGGACGAGCAGACCAAACGCATGATCCGGCGCGCCATTCTAAAGGGGCTTGCCATTCCCGGATATCAGGTGCCGTTCGCTTCTCGCGAGATGCCGATGCCCTATGGTTGGGGCACTGGTGGCGTGCAGGTGTCCGCCGCGACACTGACGCCGGATGATACGCTCAAGGTGATCGATCAGGGGGCCGATGACACGACCAACGCGGTGTCGATCCGGAAGTTCTTTGAAAAAACTGCGGGCGTGGCCACAACGGAAGACACCACCCAGGCCAGCGTGATCCAGACCCGCCACCGCATTCCCGAGGCGGAGCTTACCGAGGATCAGATCCTGGTCTATCAGGTGCCCATTCCCGAACCGCTGCGGTTTCTGGAACCTTCGGAAATCGAGACCCGCAAAATGCACAGCCTGGAGGAATATGGCCTTATGCACGTGAAACTGTACGAGGATATCAGCCGGCACGGTGCGATCGCCACATCCTATGCGTATCCGGTCCGGGTTGAAGGGCGCTATGTGATGGATCCGTCCCCGATCCCGAAATTCGACAACCCCAAGATGGAGATGCCAGCGATCCAACTGTTCGGCGCCGGGCGCGAACAGCGCATCTATGCCCTGCCGCCTTACACACAGGTGGTCAGCCTCGACTTTGACGATTACCCGTTTGAGGCCAGCAAGGCTGACGCCCCCTGCGACCTCTGCGGGGCGACGGATAGTTACCTGGACGAGATCATCATGGATGACAGTGGGCAACGGATGTTTGTCTGCTCGGATACAGATTACTGCGCCAGCCGCCGCAAGGCCGGCCATATCGGTGCGCAGGGCACAGCTTTCGAGGAGGACGCGGCATGACCCCGCTGCTCAAGGTCGACAAAATCGGCAAAATGTACGGGACGCGCATCGGGTGCACCGACGTCAGCTTTGATCTCTATCCCGGCGAGGTGATGGGCATCGTGGGCGAGAGCGGGTCCGGCAAGTCGACGCTTTTGAATTGTCTGGCCGGGCACCTTGCCCCCGATACCGGAGAAGTGCTGTTCGACACCCGGGCCGAGGGGTTGAAGGACACGGTGACAATGTCCGAACCCGAGCGCCGGATGTTGTCGCGTACCGATTGGGCTTTTGTGCACCAGCACGCGCGCGACGGGCTGCGGATGAATGTCAGCGCCGGTGGCAATGTGGGCGAATGCCTGATGGCAGTCGGCGCACGCCACTATGGCGATATCCGCGAGCGCGCAATTGACTGGTTGGGACGTGTCGAGATCAGTGAAACACGCATTGATGACCGTCCGACACAGTTTTCAGGCGGGATGCAGCAACGCCTTCAGATCGCGCGTAACCTTGTGACCGGCCCGCGTCTGGTGTTCATGGACGAACCCACTGGGGGCTTGGATGTGTCGGTTCAGGCGCGCCTGCTGGATCTCTTGCGCGGCCTCGTGCGTGAAATGGGTCTGAGCGCGATCATTGTCACGCATGATCTGGCCGTGGTGCGCCTTCTGGCGGACCGTTTGATGGTGATGAAAGACGGTCACGTTGTGGAAACCGGCCTGACGGATCAGGTTCTCGACGATCCGCAACACGCCTATACGCAGCTTTTGGTCAGTTCCGTGTTGCAGGTGTGATGAACACGCGCAGTGGCACCTTTGGGAAATTTATCGAAGAAGAAGACCGATGATTGAGATTTCGAACCTGTCCAAGACCTTTACCCTGCACAATCAGGATGGCGTGGTCATTCCTGTGATGGAAGGCGCTTCGTTAAGTGTCAGGTGCGGGGAATGCGTGGCATTGACCGGGGCGTCCGGCGCCGGAAAGTCTACCCTGATGCGCATGATTTACGGCAATTACCTGGCCGCATCGGGCAGCATTATCATTGACGGGCTGGACGTCACCAAGGCCGAGCCTCGGGAAGTCCTCGCATTGCGCCGCCACACGCTGGGTTATGTCTCGCAGTTCTTGCGCGTGGTGCCGCGTGTGCCGACTCTGGATGTCGTGGCCGATCCGCTTCTTTCGGTGGGTGTGGACATCGACACAGCCCGTGCGCGTGCGCGGGGCCTGCTGGCGCGCCTGCGCATCCCCGAACGTCTCTGGACGCTGAGCCCGACCTCGTTTTCGGGCGGTGAACAACAGCGGGTGAACATCGCGCGCGGCTTTGCCCACACTTATCCAGCGTTGCTGCTGGATGAACCGACAGCAAGCCTTGATGCGGCCAACCGGGAAACCGTGCTGGACCTGATCGAAGAGGCCAAGGCAAGAGGCGCCGCCATCATCGGGATATTCCATGACGAAGCCGCTCGTGCCCGTGTCTGTGACCGCGAGGTGGATGTGTCAATCTATACCCCGAGGGCAGCCTGATGCCCGTTCAGGTCATCGCGGTGGTCGGCCCGTCAGGCGTGGGCAAGGATACGGTCATGCACGCATTGGCCCAAACCCTGCCGGACACGCATCTGGTGCGCCGTGTGATCACCCGCCCTGCCGAGGCTGGTGGCGAAGAGTTCGAGGGAGTCACCCGCGCCGAGTTTGAACAGCGTGTTGTCGCCGGCACATTCTGTCTCTGGTGGGAGGCACATGGCCTTGCCTACGGCATACCCGTCGCGGAAATAGAAAGCCGCCCCGATGGTGCACGCGTGTTGATGAACCTTTCCCGTGCGGTTCTTGATACAGCACGCGGTTGCTTTGACGATTTTCGCATCCTGTCGCTGACAGCGTCACCCGAAACCCTTGCGCGCCGTTTGGGCGGGCGTGGTCGGGAAACTGCGGACGACATTGACAAACGTCTTGCGCGGGCGGGCTATGTGCGACCCGCCGGCGAGGACGTGATCGAAATCTGCAATGATGGCCCGTTGACAGACACCGTCCGCGCGATCACAGCCGCACTTCACCCCGAAAGGGAATAGCGATGGATTTCGTGAAACAGCCCGTCCGTGTCTTCTCCGACCAGAGTGAGATCACTCACCACAAAGGGGGCGGGCAGCAGGCTCTGCATTTCCGGTGCGAGCGCGGTGCGCGTGGTTTCCGCATCCCGCTTGCCAAGTTTGCCGGTCAGCGTCATGTGGAACCGGAACTCGTCCATGACATAAGGATAGCCCCAAGTCGCCAACAGCTCTTCTTGTCTGGGCGAAAGCGCCGATTTGCGGCGGCGGGCGAGTTCTGCCTCGCTGGGCGGCGCGCGAAAATGATCCAGCCCACGCACGACGGTGCTGGCCATATCGGCAAGCGCCTCCTGTGGTCCGGTGACCGTCAGGGCCAGAAACCCGCCCAGCCGCGTCACTTCCAGACCGCCAAGAGACACAGGGCGCAGCGTGGTGGCGACCTGTTCCAGCTCGGTCGCCAGAGCCTTGGCGTCAGTTCCGGGCGCCAGCCGAAAGGGCGGCTTGATAGTGCCGTGAAATCCATATTTGCGCGGGGTTTCGGTCAAGTCGCTGACAGGTCCGGGCAAACCTGCAATTTCGGGATGCGCCACAGCACGTCCTTTCACCGGATCCCATCCCAACCACGCCGCGCCGAAATCCGCCAGCGCTCCACGTGGCGGAGTATAGTAAATGCCATACCGGGTAAACTGCACCTTGGTTCTCCGTTTTTTCCTGCCCATGCCAGAAACGCGTAACAGACAAATGACACAAGACTTTATCCTCGCCAATGCCACCCTTGTTCTTGAGACAGAAACCGTACGGGGCAGTATTTCAATAAATAACGACAGGATTGTTGCACTGGACACGGGCACCGCTGTGCCCGTCGGGGCCGAGGATTGCGAGGGAGACTTCGTTGCGCCGGGCCTGATCGAGCTGCACACCGACAACCTTGAACGGCATATCCATCCGCGCCCCAAGGTCGATTGGCCACATCAGGCGGCCATCGTGGCGCATGATGCCGAACTTGCCAGCGTGGGGATCACGACGGTGTTTGATGCGATCCGGGTTGGATCAATCGTATCTGATGCGGGCAAGAAGTACGGGAAGTACGCCCGCCAGATTGCCAATGAAATCCTGTCCATGCGCGATCACGGCGGCCTGAAAATCAGCCACCATTTGCACCTGCGGGCCGAGGTGTGTTCAGAAACCCTGATCGAAGAACTGGCTGAATTCGGCCCCGAGGATCGCGTGGGCATCGTCAGCTTGATGGACCACACGCCCGGGCAGCGCCAATTCTCGGATATCGAGAAATACCGAATCTACATGAACGGGAAATACGGTCTCGCGGGTCAGGCGTTCGAGGAGTATGTGGAGTTTCTCTACGGCTTGCGCGCCAAGGTGGGCGAGGTCCATGAACGCGCGACGGTTGACGCCGCCCGCCGCTATGGCGCGGTGTTGGCAAGCCATGATGACACCACCGCCACGCAGGTTGCCGTATCTGCAGGCTACGGCATCCATCTGGCAGAATTCCCGACCACGGTTGAAGCCGCGCGCGCCTGTCACCAGAACGACATCGCCAATATCATGGGGGGGCCGAACCTCGTGCGCGGGGGGTCGCATTCCGGAAATGTCGCGGCCATCGACCTCGCGGATCTGGACCTGCTCGACATTATCTCGTCCGATTACGTGCCGGCTTCGCTTTTGCTTGGGGCGGTGCAGCTGGGGCAACACTGGGGGGACATGGCCAAGGGTCTGGCCACAGTCACTTCGACCCCGGCGAAAATGACGAACCTGCATGATCGGGGACGGCTTGCCCCCGATTTGCAGGCTGACCTGATCCGGTTCCGTTTGACCGAGGGCGTGCCCGCCTTGCGTGCAGTTTGGAGCAAAGGGCAGCGCGTTGCCTAATGCCAGGATCCGACCCTGGCGTCACTCTTCGATCTCGAGCTCCGCGAGCGCCCCCAGAGTGACAGGCTTCACTGGACTGCGCGCGCGCAAAGCGGGGATTTCGTCAGGGGGGATGCCGGTCTGTTCCGACAACAGATGAGTCAGGGTCAAGCCG
The DNA here is from genome assembly GCF_040225985.1 of Shimia fortis. NCBI lineage: Bacteria > Pseudomonadati > Pseudomonadota > Alphaproteobacteria > Rhodobacterales > Roseobacteraceae > Shimia > Shimia fortis. The sequence goes on along the minus strand of NZ_JBBPEU010000007.1, from coordinate 152,285 downwards.
CACATGCGCCCTTGACAGGGGCCCATGCCCGCGCGGGTTTCCGCCTTGACTTGGCGCAATCCGTCGGCGCCGGAGGATATGGCCTGCCGGACCTGCCCGGCGGTCACCTCTTCGCAGCGGCAAACAACGGTGCCGTCAGGGGGCGAAAAAATCTCGGGAGAGGGGGCATATGCCGCGTCCAGAAACGGCCTGATCGCCCGTGCCCGAAACCGGTGGTTCAACGCATGCGCATTCACGTGTGGCGCGATCTCGGGGCGCAACCCGTGAAGGCGACAGAGAATGGCATTGGCGACGATTACGCCTTCAGCTCGCGCCGCATCCGCACCATGAACGCCCGCGCCGTCCCCGGCGACCCAGAGACCCTGAACAGGGGTTTTCCCCTCGTCATCTTTCTGCGGTTGCCAACAGGCCTGTGCTGGGTTCCATTCCATCGGAAGCCCGGCGGCCCGCTGCAGGTTGGTCGATGGCACCACCCCCTGATGGGTCAGTACCAGGTCGCAGGCAACACTGTGGGATTTCCCTTGCGTCTTGAAGTGAAAGCTCAGCCGCCCCTTATCCGACACTGCATGAAAGGCACTGGCACCGACATAGCGGCGCACCTTGGCGCGCCGGATCTTGCGCAGCATGGCGACGCCTTTGAAAATGGCATGCCGGTCCAGCATGGCGCGGGGGAAATGCCTTGCACTTTTCAACAGCATTGCTGTGGTCTGGGTTTCAACGATGGCCAAAGGCGGGTTGTCGGCATCAATCATCTGGCTGGCGATGAGATAAAGCAACGGGCCCGTCCCGGCGAGCACGGCGTTTCGCGGCACTAGGTCCGAGGTTTTCATCAGGATCTGCGCCGCACCTGCCGGCATCACGCCGGGAAGTGTCCAGCCCGGAAACGGTGTTGGGCGTTCCTGTGCCCCTGTGGCGATCAGGACATGCGGCGCCGTGATGCTGCTGCTTTTGCCGTTCTGGTCGAACGTCACGCGTGGGCCGTCGTCTATCCGCCAAACGGTGCTGCCATAGCGGCAAGAAATGTTGGGATGATCCAGCGCAGTTGCAAGCTCCATGCCCTTGGCATAGTCGCCGCCCAGATAGGTCAGTTCTGTCTTGTTGCGCGTGATGTTGCGATAGATCTGGCCGCCGGGGCGCGGTTGTTCGTCCAGCAGGACGACCTGTGCGCCACCCCGCGCGGCGGTGGCAGCCGCGGCCATTCCAGCAGGCCCTGCGCCGATGATGATCAAGTCAGCCATGGCGTACTTCGATCTTGCGGAATCCATGCATGCGGCGCACTTGCATGCCGTCCTGCACTTCGATCAGGCAGCTTTGAACATTGGGGCGGCCATTGATCTCTACCAGACACTCGAAACACACACCCATCATGCAATAGGGCGTGCGCGGGGCCCCTGAAAGGCCGGTATGCCGAAGGGGGCTTGCGTTATGCGCGACCAAGGCCGCCGCCACCGTATCCCCGGCTTGTGCGACAACCGTTTCACCATCCAGTGTAAACGACACAAGTGCCTTGTCAGTTACGCGGCGGATGAACCTAGAATCTTGCATCGGAAAAAGCCTCCAGATCAGGCGCCGCTGACGTCTGGTTGATCCAATCCGCCAAAAGCGTCGCGTGCAGCGGCGCAAGTGTCACCCCGCTGTGGCAGGTCACGAGATAAGCCTCGCTGCCATCGGGTGCGCGGGCATATACCGGATAGCCGTCTTCGGTCATCACCCGCAGGGCGCCCCAGCTGCGCACCACGTTCACATCTTTCAACGCAGGCCAGACTGCCACGGCATGACGTGCCAGAAAGCGCATTTTCTCGATCGCCTCGCGGTCATCCAGTCCGCCATCCGATTTCGTGCCGCCGATCTGGATGCCGCCTTCATCCACCTGTCGGAGAGTCGAGGATAGGAACGGCAAACGAGTTTCAAGCTTTTCCGTGATCAGAAGTTCGCCACGCTGGGGCCGAACCGTGGCCCGAAAGCCCAGTCTTTCGCCCAACGCCGCCGCTCCCAGACCTGCACACAGCACCACGCGGCCGGTTTGATGCACGTCCCCCTTTGCATTCGTCAGCGTGAACCCATCATCGCCATTGCGGCGGATATCTTGCACCACCCATCCATTGGATATCCTACCATTGCCATTCTGCAGGGCCTTCCGCAGGGCAGACAGCAGACGCAGCGGGTTCACATGGCCATCGTGCGGGGTATAGGTGGCCCCGATGACCGTGTCTCCAATGCCTGGCAGGGCCTGTTTCAGGGCTGCATTGTCCAAAACTTCGTACGAAAACCCGGGCCCGAGCGTATTGGACTGCGCGGCAAGATCTGCCGCCATGCCGTCAAGCTCGTCCGGGTCAGTGAAAAACTCGTAACCGCCCGTCGCGTGATGCGCGACATCTATGCCGGACAGGTCTTGCAGTGTTGCGGCAAAGTCGGGCCAGGCGGTGATCGCCTGCCATGTCCGACGCGTGTAGGGCGCATAGGACGCCCCCTTGCCCTGCAACCATGTCAGCCCAAAGTTTCCAAGGCTGGCGCGGGGATCGTGATCGGCCCCGTCCAGCACATGTATCTTTTCACCGGCACGCAGCAATCCAAGCGCGATCGACAATCCGACCACGCCGCCGCCTATGATGGTTGTGTCTGCCCGGGTGTTCTGCATGGCGCCACACTGACAGAACCACGTTTGGCGTCAATGGGCGGCATGGGCATTGGGTGTGGCTGTCAGGATGTTACCCATGGGGCGGGGCAGCCGGATGGTTTCCATCCTTTCCGGTGGTGGAAAAGCACGAATTTTGCGCGAGTCCTCTTGCAAAACGGGGTTGGTGGTGGCACCCGTCCTTGTCAGACCCTATATGGGCCAAAACGCGCAACAGGAGACCTACCATGCCTGATCTTCGTTCCAAGACATCCACTTTCGGCCGTCGCATGGCCGCTGCCCGCGCGCTGTGGCGTGCGACAGGTATGCAAACCGAGGATTTCGGCAAGCCTATTGTCTGTGTGGTCAACTCGTTCACACAATTTGTGCCCGGCCACGTGCACCTCAAGGACATGGGCCAACTGGTCGCGCGCGAGATTGAAAAGGCAGGCGGTGTCGCCAAGGAAATGAACACCATCGCCGTGGATGACGGGATTGCGATGGGCCATGACGGGATGCTGTATTCGCTGCCCTCGCGCGAAGTCATCGCCGACAGCGTGGAATACATGGCCAACGCCCACTGTGCCGACGCGCTGGTCTGTATTTCGAACTGTGACAAGATCACGCCCGGTATGCTGATGGCTGCAATGCGCCTGAACATCCCCGCGATCTTTGTCTCGGGCGGCCCTATGGAGGCAGGCAAGGTGATCTTGAAAGACGGGGAACACAAAGCCGATCTCGTGACTGCCATCGTTGGTGCGACCGACGAGGACCGCAGCGAAGAAGAGGTTGAAAAGCTGGAACGCTCGGCCTGTCCGACTTGCGGGTCGTGCTCGGGGATGTTCACTGCCAACTCGATGAACTGTCTGGCCGAGGCGCTGGGCCTGGCGCTGCCGGGCAATGGCTCGCTTCTGGCGACCCATTCCAAGCGCCGTGGTCTTTTCGAGGAAGCCGGGCACAAGATCGTCGAACTTTGTGAACGCTGGTACAAGCATGGCGATGAGACCGCGCTGCCGCGCGGGATCGCCAACTTCAAGGCGTTCGAGAACGCCATGGCGCTGGATATCGCGATGGGTGGTTCCACCAACACCGTGCTCCACCTTCTGGCGATTGCGCATGAGGGTAAGGTAGATTTCACCATGGCCGACATGGACCGCATGAGCCGCGAGATCCCGCATCTTTGCAAAGTGGCGCCTTCGACGCCTGAATACCACATGGAAGACGTGCACCGCGCCGGCGGTATTGCCCGCATCATGGGCGAGCTGGACCGTGAGGGTAAAATCCACCGCGATTGCGCCACGGTGCATGAAAAGACTATGGGCGACTTCATCGACAAATGGGACGTGCGCCGGGAAACAGCCGGCAACGAAGCGCGTGATCTTTACATTGCGGCCCCCGGTGGCGTGCGCACCACCGAAGCCTTCAGCCAGTCGCGGATGTATACCGAGCTGGATCTCGACATCAAGGATGGCTGTGTGCGCGATTTCGAGAACGCCTATTCCGAAGAGGGCGGCCTCTGCGTGTTGTTCGGAAATATTGCCGAGCAGGGCTGTATCTTGAAAACCGCCGGTGTCATCAAGGAAATGTACGAATTCGAAGGCACCGCCAAGGTCTTTGAATCGATGGAAGACGCGATGCACGGCATCCTGCAGGGCGAAGTGAAGCCCTATTCGGTGGTCGTGATCCGCTATGAAGGGCCGAAAGGTGGACCGGGGATGCAGGAGATGCTCTATCCGACCGCTTACCTGAAGTCGAAGAAACTGGACACGACCTGTGCGCTCTTGACCGACGGACGCTTCTCTGGCGGTACGGCTGGTCTGTCGATTGGCCACGCCTCGCCGGAGGCGGCGGAAAAGGGTGTGATTGGCCTTGTCGAAGATGGTGACAAGATCAAGATCTCGGTGCCGAACCGCTCGATCCACCTGGATGTGAGCGACGAGGAACTGGCGCGTCGCCGTGCAAACCACCCGCAGGCAGACAAGAAGTTCTGGAAGGCCGAAGGCCGTCCGCGTGCGGTGTCAAAAGCACTCAAGGTCTATGCGGCGCATGTCTCCAATGCCTCGACCGGTGCGGTGCGTGTGCTGGATGAAGACGACGAATAAATCCTTTATCCTCTAACAGTGTGACGGGGTCGCTTCGGCGGCCCCGTTTTTTTGTCAGGGGCTTTGCCCCAAGAAAAAGTCAGAGCGTGATGGGCCGGAAGGCGGCAGTCAGACCCAAACCACCCCCGATCCCGATCATGGCGAGCGCCAGCGCGTGGTCTGGTGCGGTTTGGCGCACCAGTTGTGTGAAAAGGCGCGTTGCCAGAATTGCGCCCGATGCCCCGAACGGATGTCCCAGGGCAATGGCTCCGCCCTGGGGATTGGGCAGGTCCGAGGGCAGGCCTAGGGCATCGAAACAGGCCAGTGTCTGGCTGGCAAAGGCTTCATTAAACTCCACATGGGTGACGTCGTGAAGCGTGAGGGTCTGGTGGCGCTCCATTAATTTTTGTGTCGACGCCACCGGCCCGATACCAAGCACATTCGGATCGACACCTGCCGTTGCTGCATCCATGAAGGCGAGGGCTTTGTTGTGGCCAAGGGCACGGGCGCGAGTTGCCGTCGTGATCACCAGAGCCGCAGCCCCGTCATTCAACGGGCAGGCATTCGCGACGGTCACCGTGCCGGCCGCTGAGAACGCGGGCCGGAGGCGCGCAAGGCGCTCTGGTGTCAGGTCATCGCGAGGGCAGGCATCGCTTGTAATGTCCGCGACTGGGACGATTTCGGCCTCAAACACCCCAGCATGTTGTGCGGCGATGGCTCGGCGATGGGACTGCAGGGCATAGGCGTCCTGTCGCGCGCGGGTCACCCCATAGCGGTCTGCCACCGTGTCGGCGGCAATGCCCATCTCGGGGTCGCCAATGGCATCCGGCGCAAAGCGGGCGCGTTCGTAAAATGCCGGCTCGGCCCCTCTCTTCGTTGGGAAGGCCCGCAGTGGTTTGCGGCTTTGGCTTTCGACGCCGCCAGCAATGAACAGGCAGCCCGCGCCGCTTTGGATCAGGCGGCAGGCCAGAATAACTGCTTCGAGCCCGGATCCGCATTGCCGATCGACGGTGACACCCGGCACAGAGGTGTCACCCCAAGCTGTGAGTGCCGACAGGCGGGCGATATTGCCGCCCGGTCCGGCGGCATTGCCCAGGATCACATCATCAATCTCGGCGGGCGGTGCACCGGAATCAGTAAGCGCGGCAGCAAGAACCGGCGCGGCCAGATTCTCGATCTCGACATCGCGGAAATCGCCGCCTGCGCGGCCGATCGGGGTCCTACGGGCGGCAATGATCACGGGCTGGATTTCAGGCGGACAAGGGAACAAGCCGGTCATCCTTTTCTTTCAACCAGTTTTGCAGGGCGGCCCGGTCGACCTTGCCGCTGCTGGTCAGGGGCCATGCGTCGAGCCGAAAAAACCTGCGGGGTAGCTTGTAACGCGGCAGGCGCAGCGCCAACTGGGCGCGGATTTCTTCAATCAGAGCGTTACCGCCGACAATTGCGACGACCTCTTGCCCGCGCGATGGGTGCAACTGCCCGAACACAACAGCCCCTTCGACCCCTGCGATTTCGGACAGGGCGGTTTCAATCTCTTGCGGATAGACATTGTGACCGGCTGTGATCACCATGCCTCCTTCACGGCCCAACAGAGAAAGCGAGCCGTCGCTGTTCAGACGCCCCAAATCCCCGACCGTGGCCCAGGGGCCTTCGCGTCGAAATCCGCTGTGGCGCCCGCCCCAGAGATAGCCGTCGATGGCAAGATCCCCACGTACAAAAATCGTGCCTGTCTCACCCTGCGGGAGTTCCTCGCCATTGTGGCGGATCGACAGGGAGACATGTGGAAACGGGTGCCCCACGCTGTTGGCCGGTGCAGAAGAGCTTTGGGGGCCATGGGTGTTGAGGCTGACAAATCCCAGTTCAGACGCGCCGTAGTATTCGTGGATACGGGCCTTGGGAAACACTTTCCGTGCCCGCCCCAGCAGCCCCGGATCAAGCTTGGCCCCCGCCGTTGTGATCTCGATGATCTGGTCCTGCGCCGCGCCACGGGCCAGCGCGCCCAACATGGTCGGCACGGCCACGATCCGGCGGGTGTCCGCCATGGCGCGATGTGCGTCGCCCAGATCGAAACGGGTTAGCCCGTGAAAGCTGGCCCCCATTTCAAGGGTCTCGGCAAAAGCATAAAGGGTGATCCCGTGTGCAAGAGGGCCAGGGGCGAAGGTGTGGCTCTTGTCCGTGAGGGCAAAGGCCCAGCGGCTTGCGTCCAGCGAGGCCCGCCAGGAGTGGCGTGCGCGGGCAAAAGCCTTGGGGCGTGACGTGGTGCCCGATGTGAAACCCACCATGAAGATGTCAGAGCCTTGGGTCCATAGCAGCGGGTCGGCAGGGCCCTCGAACGCGGCAAATTCATCCGTGTCGACCCGGATGGCAGGAATGCCAAGATGCCTTGCGGCGTCGATCAGGGCGGTTTGCGACGACAGACAGAACACGGCATCCGGTGGAAGCTTTGACAGCATCTGCTGATGCAGGTTGTCCGGCCATTGAGGATCAAGAAGGGCAACCGCGTGCGGCGTCGCAAGTGCGGTGCTCAGCATCGGGGCTGCCGACGGGTGATTGCCAGCCGCATAAGCAAACAGGCGCCCGGTCTCTGGCAGGGCAAACCCGCTGCGCAATTGTGCAGGCAGGGCGGCCAGCGCGGTGTTCAGGCGCGCGATGCGCTTATGCAGCGCGCCATAGGTCAGGCGGGTGCCCGAAATACAGACCGCCAGCGCATCGGGACGCTGGCGGGCATGGGTTTCTATTGCATTGCGAAGGGGCAAGCCGTGTCCTCAGAGATTGGGATAGGCCCGACGCAGGCCACGGGCGATGATAGTGGCTATCACCACTTTGACAAGGTCGCCGGGCACATAGGCCAGCATGATGGTCACGGCTTTGGAAAGCGGCATCTTTGCAACCAAGGCCATCCATGGGATGCCGATGACGTACATCAGCACGATGCCACCCAAAGCAATATAGAGCGCGGTAGTGATGAAATTGGCACCGGGGTTCTTTGCCATCAGGAACCCGATCAATGCGGCCGACAGCGGCCACGCAAGTAGGAAGCCGCCCGAGGCGCCGAAGAATACGCCGATGCCGCCGCGCCCGCCGGCAAGCAGCGGCAATCCGACCGCGACCAGCGCGATAAACAGCAACAGCGCCAGACCACCGCGGCGCGCCCCAGCCACGGCGCCAGCCAGCATAACGCCAAGGGATTGTGCGGTAATCGGGGGCAGGGCGAGGCCTGCGAAACTGATCGGGGGCATCAGCCCGAGGGCGGCTGTGAGCGCTGCAAAAAGCGCGATATAGACAAGGCTCTTGGTGTCCATTGGGTTTTCCTTCTTGATCCTGTCCCGTGCGAGGCTTTGGGGTTGGCGGGTCTGGTAAAAAGACCCGGACAGGCAGGCAAGTGCAGGTGCAGAAAATCGGGATATCTTAGGGACGATATCCTCTGGATTCGATGGCATCCGAAATATCGTCCGCCATCTTGATCGCGCGGATGGCGACGGGCATGGCGACCGCGATGACAGATCTTTCCAGACCACGCGCTTTTTGCGCTTCGCGCACGTCCTGCGTGATCTGCGCCAGCACCGGGATAAACCGCAGGGCAAGTGAGATCGCGAGGCCAACCTTCGCAGGGTTCACCCCAAACGGTTTCAGGAACCGAAGCCCAGCTGTCATGGTGTCGATCATGTCGCTGGATCGGGTGGTGAGCGTGACAAGACTTGCCAGCAGGATCAGGGTGGCAAGCCGCAGAACGACAAACGCTGCCAATTCCAGCCCCGACAGCCACCATTGCAGCACAAAGAACAGGATGAAGATCCACAGAAGGGGGCGGACCTGTTGACCAGCCTGCCGCAATGTCAGTTGCGCCGCCGGAAAAAGGGCCAGCACGGTCCCCAATGCGGCCACGGTCAAAACAAGGCTTTCGTTCACGAACAAGAGCGTCGCCCCAATCATCAACGCCAGCAGCTTGGGCGCGGGGGACAGCCTGTGTAGGAGTGACGTGCCGGGGGAATAGAGATCAAGCATCAGGTCATCCGCGCGACATAAAGCGGGATGGCCGCTTGCGGGGTGTCATCGGCGATCACGCGCCCTTCGTCGAACACGATGACGCGGTCGAAATCAGAGATCAGATCCAGATCATGTGTGACAAGGATCACCGTTTGCTCCAGGTCGGAAATCGCGCGCGCCACGCGCCGCTTGTTGCGCAGGTCCAGAAGGGTCGTGGGTTCATCCATCACGATATAGGCCGGGTCCATCACCAGCACGCCGGAAATCGCCAACAGCTGTTTCTGCCCCCCGGACAGAAGGTGCGCGGGATGCTCTTTCAGGTCGGTCATGTCATAGCGTGCAAGGACCGCGTCAATCTTCTGGGCGATTGTCGCTTTCGGCAGGCCGAGGTTCTTCATGCCGAAGGCCAGATCCTCTTCGACCACGGGAAACACGATCTGGTTGTCAGGGTTCTGGAACACGAAACCGACTTTCTGGCGGATGTCCTTACCCTTGTTGCGCGTGTTCATTCCGTCGACCTCGACATCGCCATCTGTTGGCAAGACCAGCCCGTTCAGCAGGCGTGCAAACGAGGATTTCCCCGATCCGTTTGCCCCAACGATGGCAATCCGGCGTTCGCGCAGGTGCAGCGACACATCGTGAAGAACCGTGCGCTCTCCGTAAGCAAGCGAGACATTGCGGATGTCGATCATTGGCGGGCCCGTGTCTGAGATTGGGCGCTCTTACCTTAAATGCCGCGCGGGTTGAAGGTGCTGCGTGGCCTATTTGGAAATGGGAAAAAGCATGGGCCGCCCAAGGTTGGCGGCCCATGTGTATCAGGCAAGCGATGGCAACCAGAGCACGATCGCCGGGAAAGCGACCAGCAAGGCGATGGTGACCGCGTCTGCGATGAAGAAGGGCATGACCCCCTTGAACACGTCCTGCACCGTCAGGTCATCGCGCACACCGGCCACGACAAAACAATTCAGGCCAATCGGCGGCGTGATCAGGCAGAATTCGGCCATCTTGACCACAAGGATCCCGAACCAGATCGCGCACATTGGGCCAGACATGCCAAAGGCACTGTCTGCCGCGCTGACATATTCGCCGCCATTCAGCGCCATGATCGCCGGATAGACCACTGGCAGAGTCAAAAGTAGCATACCGATGGCGTCCATGAACATGCCCAGCACGGCATAAGCCAGAAGGATACAGATCAGGATCAGGATCGGCGCCATCTCCAGCCCCGTGATCCAGTCGGCAAAAGCATCAGGCAGCTTGGCAAAGCCAAGGAACCGCACATAGATCAGCACGCCCCAGATGATCGTAAAGATCATCACGGTCAGCTTGGCCGTTTCCAGAAGGGCCGCCTTTAGTTCAGGCCAGCGCATTCCGCGCCCCAGGGCCATCAGGAAGACAATGAAGGCCCCGATTGCACCGCCTTCGGTGGGTGTTCCCCATGCGTCACCGAACGGGTTGTAGACAAAAAAGATGATGATCACGACCACCGCTACGATGGGCAGGGCGGGCGGCAGAGAAACCAGCCGCTCTTTCCATGTAAAGCCGGTGACCGGCGGACCGACGGTCTTGAACCCCACCGCGATGCCGATGATCAGCAATGCATACACAATCGCCGAAAACGCTCCGGGGATGAACCCTGCCAGCAGCAGTTTGCCGACGTCCTGTTCCACGATGATGGCATAGATCACGAGGATCGCAGAAGGCGGAATCAATGAGGCCAGCGTGCCACCAGCCGCAACCACGCCGGCGGCGAACTGTTTGTTGTAGCCGGATTTCAGCATTTCCGGAATGGCGATGCGGGCAAACACCGCCGCCGTGGCGACAGAGGCCCCCGAGACCGCAGCAAAGCCCGCCGTGGCAAACACGGTCGACACCGCCAGCCCGCCCGGCACCCACGCGATCCAGCGTTTGGCCGCCTCGAACAGGGCCGTGGTCAGCCGTGCATAATAGGCGAGGTATCCGATCAGGATGAAGACGGGGATCAGGCTTAGCACATGGGCCGAGACCTTGGAATGCGGCGTCAGACCTGCGACGCGCACACTGATCTCGACCGCCTTCCAGAACCGTTCGGGGTCATAGTTGAAGCCGTTCCAACGCAGCCAAACAAGGCCAACAAACCCTGCAAGCCCCGCCGCAAAGGCGACCCGCATGCCCATCAGGACAAGCACAAGCATCCCGCCCGTGACCCAAAGGCCAATATCAATGGGTTCCATCAGTCCGCCCCCTCAAGCATTTCAGCCTCGTGCAGGGCCTGTTGTTCCACCGTCAGAGTCAGCGGCACCGCAACCGGGTTTTCCAGCCCGAGAATGAAGGCACGGGCATAACCCCACGCTTGCAGCAAAAGCCGCAGGACCAGAACGCCGAAGGCAATAGGCACAATCAGCTTTGATGGCCAGATCGGCAATCCGATGTCGATGGAACTGTCCCGACTGCACAACGGACGGGCACAGTCAAAAGACCGGTCAAAATGGGCCCAGGCGCCCCATGTCAGGGCGACGATCAGCACCAGCATCAAAAGGACAGTGATGAATTCGAACAGCCACAGAATGCGTCCGTGCAAATGCCCGACGATCATATCCATACGAATATGGCTACCGTCGCGCTGCACGTAAGAAACGCCCATGATCGCGATGAGCGGCATCGCGGCTTCGATATAGTCCACATAACCCGCAAGCGGCGAGTCAAAAAACTTGCGGCCGGTCACGGAATAAGCCGCGAGAAACATCAATGAAAAAATGGTCAGCCCGCTGATCAGCGCACAAAACCGTTCGATTGGTAACAACATGCGATCCAGCCGGCTGAGCAGGCTGGAGTCTTCGAGAACTGCGGCTGATCCCGCCATATCTCTGCTCCCCTCGTTGTTCAGAGAAAAAGGCGCCGTTTGCCAAGGGCTCCCCGTCCCGGGAAACGGCAAGGGGCGCGCAGTGGTCCGCGCGCCCCCTCGTTAGGATCAGCTTCCGCTGCGATGATCGGCAAGGGTCTTCATGACCAGATCATACAATTCCTGACCGGGCAGGCCCTGGGCCTCCATGTCCTTGATCCATGCTTCGCGGATCGGGTCTGCTGCTTTGGTGCGGAACTCCTCGATCACGGCATCGTCTATCTCGATCTTCTGAACACCTTTTTCTTCCAGAACGCTGTCCCAGCGGGCCAGAAGTTGAGCATAGTTGGCCAGATAGTGGTCCAGAGCCTCGGGGATCGAGCTGTCCAGCGCCTCGCGTTCAGCATCGGATAGCGCATCATAGGCGTCGATGTTCACCACCACCGGGCAGTTCACGGTGCCGGGGTTCAGGTTCGCGGTCCACCAGTCAGCCTGGTTGATGGTGCCAAAGGACAGGTGCGCGTGTTGAGCAAAAGCAACCGTATCAACGACGCCGGATTCCATCGCCTGATAGGCTTCGGTCGCGGTTACCGAGGTGGGTACGGCCCCCACGGCCTTGAAGGCGTTGCCGATGCCGCCGGTTGCCCGCACGCGCATGCCTTCGAAATCAGCCAGCGTGGTACGGGGATCGCCGGTGCCGACAAGATTGTATTGCGGCATGGGCGAAGTCATCAGCAGCTTGGCATTCCATTGTGCCATTTCTTCGGTCGCGGCCGGATGCGCATAGACAGCCGAGGATACGGCGACTTCTTCTTCAAGATTTGAGATGCCAAGGAAAGGCAGTTCCAGAACGGTCACGACGCGGTTCTTGTCGCGGTGGTATCCGGCACAGAACTGGGCCATTTCAAAGGCGCCGATCGAGATCCCGTCAAGATTCTCGCGGTTCTTGGACAGGCCGCCATAGCTGATGTTCATCGTAAACTCGCCGCCGGTTTTTTCCGACACCAGTTCTGCCAGCTTTTCAATATGCTCGGTAAAGGCGCGGCGCTTGCCCCAGACCGAAACGTTCCATTCGGTAGCAGCAGCTTCGCTTGCAAACGCAACAGCAATCGCCGCCACGGCGGTTTTACCCAAAAAGTTCATTTTCTTTTCCTCCCAGAAAGCACGTGTTGTTTTTATGTGCTGCCTGCAGCCTAGCCGAGAGGATTGAACATGGGTAGTCCGTATTTCTTGGTAGCGGGGCGGTTGGGCCATGACCTGGCCCGTCGCCGATTTTCGTGCCTTAACCTTCTGAAATATATTTTATTTCTTTCCTGATGGGCTGGTTCAGAGATAGAAGCTATCTCTGAAAACGTACAAGGCGATGTCTTCGCGTGTTAGCCCGAGTGCTGCCAGTTCTGCGTCTGTCATTGCGTGCAGCCTGTCGGCCTCTTGCACACGTCTGTTGGACTCAGCCAGCGTGGTAAGGGCCTGACCCGCAGCGACAAAGGGTTTTGCCAGGATACGCAGAAGCGATGCAGATGCGGGTGCGTGAATGCTGGTATATGCCATGTGTGACCTCGTTGAATAAAACTTGGCCTCCCTGTCCCTAAAGCTGGGTCAGTAATGCTGACTTTGCGAGTTATGATTGCGAATAGCCGCTTTGCAATTCATGCAAGGTGAATGATTTCAGAGGGTTAAAGACTTTGGGGCGTTTCGGGTGCTTGGGACTTGACCGAACTGCCCGCAATTTGGGCGTTGTGGAGCAGGAGTGCCAAAACAAAACCGCGCCGAAGCGGGCTTCGACGCGGCAAAAGATACGAGATCGGATGCGATCAGGCTTTTGCTTTGCTCGTGGTTTTTGCGGCTGTTTTTGCGGTCGTCTTCTGAGCCGCCTTTGCCTTGGTGGTTGTATTTGGGGCTGGTTTGGCCTTGGCCGTCGGCGCAGGGGCGGTGGTCTCGGTCTTAGAGACGCTCACTTGGGCCTTGGTTGCCGGCATGGCGGGCGGTTTCGAGGGGGCGCGGGTTCGCTTGCGGGCGGCACTGCTTTCTGCCGCTCGTGTATCTGCTACGACAGGTTTCGCCTCAGCTTTCGGTGCCACAGGTTGGGCCGCAGGTTCCGGTACTGCTTTTGCAGAGGTCGCATTTGCGGGGGCAGCGGGGGTAACGGCTTCAACCTTGGATGTCGTGGGGGTGGCTTTGGTGCTGGCTTTCTTGGTGGTTGTCCGCGACGCAACGGATTTCGCGGCAGGTTTCGACACTGCTTTCTTCTTGGTAGTCGGCATGGCCTTTTTCGCTACCGGCTTGCTGGCCGCCCGGGCACGCGGTTTGGGCGCAGGCTTTGCGTCCGTTTCGACGGCCTTGGCCGGCGCCGCTGGTGACAGGAAAGGGTTGCTTTCATACAGGGCTTTGCTCACTGCATAGCTGAACCGCAGTTGCTGTTCGAACGCGGTGGCAAAGATATGCATATTCTGCACCGTTGCCGTGAAAGGGGTCATGATGAGAGTCGTCATTTCAAGTCTCCTGAAATCCGGAACACTCTCTCGAAATGCTCCATGATGTCGGTCCGTTGCGCGTTTCGCACCGGTTCAAAGTTTCTGTTCCCCGGCTCTCGGGGACGTGTGTTTCATCGACTGGCCCAGACCAGTCGGGCCAGGGCCGCGATCACGATGGCTGCGATCAAAAGCTGAACCCAAGCCGGGTTGCTCTCATAGGGCAGCGGCTGCGAACTGGCCGATGCCATTGCCGGGATAAGCGTTCCACCGCCGAGTCCGCAAAGACCCGTCACGTGGTAATGCCTTTTGATCCGTCGCGTTACTGCAACCTTGCGCCAAATGAGAGCGGCGACATTCAAGCCATTACGTGGTGCACGGGGCAACACTGGCGTATCTGCATGAACTGACAGCATGGGTCTCTCCGCAGGTTTATTGAATTATGTTGCGCTGCAGCATGGTAATGCAAGTGCAGCATTGCGGTTTGATGAAGTTTTAGGTTCTTTTCGGCAGAAAAGTGCTGTTTTGAAGCACTTCTTTGTCGGGTAATCTTAAAAATTGCTGCATTGCAGCGTTACCTTGGGTCAGTGTGATTGCAATTTGGTGCGCAGCCGCCCATTTTCCGAGGAAAGGCGAATCGCCAGTCTGTCGCAAAATCGAAAGAGCTCTGCATGTCCTTTGATCGTTCCATCAAGATCGCCCCGTCCATTCTATCTGCGGATTTCGCAAATTTCGGACAGGAAATTCAGGCCATCGAAGCGCAGGGTGCGGATTGGGTGCATGTCGACGTGATGGACGGTCATTTCGTACCGAACCTCACCTTTGGCCCGCCCGCTGTGAAAGCGTTTCGCCCGCATGTCAAAACCTTCATGGACGTGCATCTGATGATCGCACCGGTCGATCCCTATATTGAGGCCTATGCAGAAGCCGGGGCCGACATGATCGTGGCCCATGTCGAGGCCGGACCCCACCCACACCGGACCCTGCAGGCTATTAAGGCACAGGGTGTCAAAGCCGGGATCAGCCTTAATCCGGGCACACCTGCGGGCGTGATCGAGCACCTGTTGGACCTCTGCGACATGGTTCTGGTGATGAGCGTGAACCCGGGCTTTGGGGGGCAGAAATTCATTCCGTCCAGCGTAGACAAGGTGCGCCAGGTCCGCGAGATGATAGGGGATCGTGAAGTCCATATTCAGGTCGACGGAGGCGTGGACCCAAACACCGTCGGTCCGCTGGTCGCAGCCGGTGCGGATTGCTTCGTCGCAGGGTCCGCCGTGTTCAAGGGCGGGTCCGTCGACAAGCCGGAAGTCTACGGAGAGAACATCCGCGCCATCCGTGCGGCGGCCGAGGCCGCGCTGTAAGCCAGCACGCTAGAACCCGATGAGTGATTTTCGCATACTTGATCGGTTCTCAACCATGGTGCCTCCCAGTCGAAGATAAAAGGCAATGCCAAGGGCATTGTCAGATCTCACATGCCAGTCCAGGCGGCAGGCGCCCGCCGCGTGGGCCTCTTTCTCGATCCAGTTGAAAAGGCTTTCACCAACCCCTTTGTTTTGATGGCTTGGCAGGACGAACAACTCTTTCAGTTCTATTTGACGCCACCGTTCGCGCCGCGGATCGCTGACCGAGGTGAGTATTGCCACAGCGGCAAGTCCGATGGCCAACCCATCACAATCCCAAGCGATCGCGAGCCTGTGGGGTGTCGCGGAGTTCAGTAACAACGCGACGTGCTCATCCGCCTGCTCCTGCGAAGGTTCCGGAGCGTCGGGTGTATCGTGTCGATAGAGTGCCAATAGCAAAGGGCGCAGGTGCTCTGCGTCCCGAAGACCGGCCCATTCGATACGGACGGCAGGCTGATCTCCGAAAGTTTGATATTCGCGGTCTGTCATGCCTGCCCTCTGGCAACGTCCGGGATGCTACTCGCGGATTTCGTCCGCCGCGACACCCCACAGCACGGCCTTGGGCGCCCAGCCCTTGTAGCCGCCCGAGCTGATCTTGCACCAGTCGGTATCGCATTCCCCCAAGCGCGCCACCACACCCAGCTCAAGATGCGCCACAGCGGGGGTGTTGGCTTCGGGGCGCACGGTCAGCGGTTGCATGTCGTTTTCGACGATGACGGTGCGCACCCCCGACAGCAGCGAATAGTGAATCCAGCCGCCTGCGCCTTCCATGTCACGCACGCGGCGCCAGTGGCCGTGTTCAGCGGTAATTTCCAGCGGCATGGACCGGCGCGTAAATACCCAGTCGATCCGATGTGACAGGGACGGGCCGCGCCGAACGTTGGCTTTGCTGGCCTTGAGCGAGACATAGCGCGGGATTGGCAGGTTCGTCACCGGCCCACGCGCCTGTTCCGCGATGGTCGACCCCACGAGGGCGATAGATACAGCCGCTGCACAAAAGGCGACCGCCAGTTGTCGTTTCAGGAATCCGATCATCTGCACTGTTTTTTCTGCTCGTTTCTCACGCGGGTTCTTGTGCCCCGTCTATGTGTGGGGCAGTGTGACATCAACGCGCTGAATTGCAATGGATTGGGAGGCCCGGATGCCAAAGGAACGCCTGAGTGTTGTCGTTACGCGACGCTTGCCGGAAGCGGTGGAAACAAGACTTTCGGAATTGTTCGACGTGCGGCTGCGGGACGATGACACGCCGATGACGCGGCAAGAGCTTGTAGCGGCGATGTCCGAGGCAGATGTTCTTGTGCCGACCCTGACGGATCAGATCGACGCGACGATGATTGCCCAAGCAGGCGGTCGGCTCAAACTGATCGCAAATTACGGCGCAGGGGTCGACCACATTGACGTGGAAACCGCGCGCCAGCGGGGAGTTCTGGTGTCGAACACGCCGGGCGTGGTGGCCGATGACACGGCTGACATGACCATGGCGATCATGATTGGTGCGATCCGCCGCGTACCCGAAGGGCTGCGCCTGATGGCCAAGGGCGAATGGACGGGATGGGCCCCGAACGCAATGCTGGGCGGTCGGCTGGCCGGGCGACGTCTGGGTATTCTGGGCATGGGCCGCATCGGTCAGGCCGTCGCCCGCCGCGCCAGTGCCTTCGGGATGCAGATCCACTATCACAACCGGCGTCGCTTGCGCCCCGAGGTCGAACAAAGCCTTGAAGCGACCTATTGGGAAAGCCTTGATCAGCTTGTCGCGCGCATGGACGTGATTACGGTGCATTGCCCGCATACGCCCTCGACCTTCCATCTGATGAATGCGCGCCGGTTGAAGTTGATGAAACCCGATGCCTATCTGATCAACACGTCGCGCGGCGAGGTCGTAGATGAAAATGCACTGGTACGGATGCTCAAGGCGGGTGAGATCGCTGGCGCTGGTCTTGACGTTTACGAACATGGCACCGAGATCAACCCTGACTTGATGCAGCTCGATAATGTCGTGATGCTGCCGCATATGGGGTCGGCCACGGTCGAGGGGCGCCTTGAAATGGGCGAAAAGGTTCTGATCAACATCAAGACCTTTGACGACGGGCACCGCCCGCCGGACCTTGTCGTCCCCGCGATGCTCTGATCCGGCTACACGGGTCAATCACAAGCCGCACCAAAGGGTGCGGCTTTTTCTTTGGGCTGGCCCCGTCCGAAAAACTGGCTAGCATGGCGGGGCGCGATAGGGAGAGGGCGAACCATGCGAAAATTTTTGTGCCGTTTTTCAGCAATTCTTGCGGTCATGGGCTCTGCTGTTATGGCCCAAGAGGCCGCAGATGCCGTGGCCCCCGAAACAGCGACGGCCCTAGGCGGGGCCATGGTGGCCGGGCTTGAGGCCCAGTTTCAGGCGAAACAGGTCGGGCAACCGGTCGAGGCGGAGAACTGGATGGTCGCGGCGGCGCATCCGCTGGCCGTGCAAGCAGGCGGGCGGGTTCTGGCCGCAGGGGGCACGGCAGCCGACGCCATGGTTGCTGTGCAGGCGGTACTTGGCCTGGTCGAGCCGCAAAGCTCGGGTCTTGGCGGAGGGGCGTTTCTTGTCTGGTATGACAGCGAATCCGGCGAGATTACCACGCTGGACGCGCGCGAAACCGCCCCGCTGGCAGCCACACCCCGCATGTTGCAGCGCGAAGATGGCGAACCTTACAAGTTTTTCGAGGCGGTGGTGGGCGGCCTGTCCGTAGGCGTGCCCGGCACCCCCCTATTGATGGAAACCGCGCATCAAAAATGGGGCAAGGTCCAATGGCAGACGCTGTTTGACGAGGCGATCCGGCTGTCCGAGTCCGGTTTTGCCGTCTCGCCGCGCATGGCACAATCCGTTACACGCGATGCCGCGCGCCTTGCCGTGCATCCTGAAACCGCAGCCTATTTCCTGCCGGACGGGCAACCGTTGCAAGCGGGGCAGCTCCTGAAAAATCCGGACTATGGCAACAGTCTGAGAGTCTTAGCTGCGCAAGGGGCCGCGCCCTTTTATACTGGTCAGATTGCCAAGGACATCCTGTCAGCCATACGCACTGCGCCGCGCCCGGGGTGGTTGGCCGAGATGGACCTGGCCCTCTATCAGGTCAAGGAGCGTCCTGCCGTCTGCGCCGACTATCGGGGATATGACGTCTGCGGGATGGGGCCTCCGTCTTCGGGGGCCTTGGCGGTCGGGCAAATTCTGGGCCTTTTGTCCCCGTTCGATATGACTGGCTTGGGGCCAGACAATCCGCACACATGGCGGCTGATCGGGGATGCCACCCGTCTGGCGTTTGCAGACAGGGGCCGTTACGTGGCGGACACCGATTTTGTGCCGGTGCCCGTGCAGGGCATGCTGCAGCGAAGCTATCTGAATGACCGGTCCGAACTTCTCCGGCGCGAAGACAAGCTGCCCGAGGCATCGCCAGGAACCCCAACCTTTGATCATGGGCATCTTCGCGCCGACGATGAAGAGCGCACCGCGCCCTCAACCACACATGTCTCTATTGTCGATTCCTATGGCAATGTGCTGTCGATGACGGCCAGCATCGAAAACGCCTTTGGCAGTCGCCTGATGGCGGGCGGGTTCCTGTTGAACAACCAGCTGACTGACTTCTCGTTCCGCTCGCATCGCGGAGGCATCCCCATCGCCAACCGGGTCGAACCGGGAAAACGGCCGCGCTCGTCTATGGCGCCGACCATCGTTCTGGACAATGGCGCGCCGGTTCTGGCCATCGGATCACCCGGAGGCAGCCGGATCATCTCATACGTGGCCAATGCCATCATCGCCCATCTGGACTGGGGGCTTGACGTGCAGCAGGCCGTGTCCCTGCCGCATCGCATCAATCGCTTTGGTCTTTACGATATTGAGGCTGAAGACCTCGCGCCGGGGCTTGAGGCGATGGGGTTCGAAACCAAGCTGCGCGCGCTCAATTCCGGAATCCACGCGATTTCCATTGGCGAGACCCTGCAAGGCGGGGCCGATCCGCGTCGGGAAGGGCTGGCCTTGGGCGGCTGACGCACCTATAGGTTACATCTGTAACAATTCATCTCTGAGGGGAGGAGAGCCACATGGTTCAGGCAACCGATCTGCCGCGCAATGAAACAGGCATCGCGGCGGCGCTGGGGGTGCTCAAACAGCGGTTCGGCGAAAAGTTCCAGACCGGTGAGTCGATCCGCGAACAGCATGGCCATACGACCACCTGGATTCGGAACCAGAAACCGGATGCGGTGGTGTTTCCCCAAAGCAGCGCCGAGGCTGCCGAAATCGTCCGCGTTTGCGCGGAACATAAAGTGCCGGTGATCGGCTTTGGCACCGGCACCTCTCTGGAAGGCCACGTAAACGCGCCGGCCGGTGGTGTCTGTGTCGATCTGAGCGAGATGAACGAAATCCTTGCCGTCAATGCCGAAGACCTTGATTGTGTCGTGCAGCCCGGTGTCACGCGGGAACAACTGAACACTTATCTGCGAGATCAGGGTCTGTTCTTTCCGATTGATCCGGGCGCCAATGCTTCGCTCGGTGGCATGACCGCCACCCGCGCCAGCGGCACCAACGCCGTGCGTTATGGCACGATGAAAGACAATGTACTGGCGCTTGAGGTGGTCACACCAAAGGGCGAGGTCATCCGCACCGCCACCCGCGCCAAGAAATCCAGCGCGGGCTATGATCTGACCCGGCTCATGGTTGGATCTGAGGGCACCTTGGGACTGATCACCGAAATCACCCTGAAACTACAGGGCATCCCCGAGGCGATGTCCTCGGCGCGGGTGTCCTTTGACAGCATCAACGACGCCTGCCAGGCGGTGATGATGACCATCCAGTACGGGATTCCCGTCGCCCGGATCGAATTGTTGGACGAGCTATCGGTACGCGCCGTGAATGCCTATTCCAAGCTGGATCTGCCCGAGGCACCGCTGCTTCTGCTAGAATTCCACGGGTCCGAGGCGAGCGTTGCCGAGCAGGCGGAACTGTTCGGCGGCATCGCAGAGGAATTTGGTGGCACCGGCTTCGAATGGACGTCCAGCGCAGAGGAGCGCAACAAGCTCTGGCAGGCGCGCCACGATGCCTATTGGGCAAGCGTGAATTTGCGCCCGGGCGCCAAAGGGATCAGCACGGATGTCTGCGTGCCGATCTCGCGACTTGCGGAATGCGTGACGGCGGCGCAGGACAAACTTGACGAGATGGGATTTATCGCGCCCATCGTGGGGCATGTTGGAGACGGGAATTTCCATACCCTGCCCCTGATCGATATGGACAACCCCAGCGAGGTCGCCAAAGCCGACGAATTTGTCGGTTGGCTCAATGACCTCGCTATTGACATGGGCGGGACCTGCACCGGCGAACACGGCATCGGTCAGGGCAAGAAACCCTACCTTGTCAAGGAACTGGGTGGCGCAGTGGATATGATGGTGGCGATCAAACAGGCGATTGATCCCGACAACATCATGAATCCGGGCAAGATCGTCCCAAGCGCCTAGGTGTCGTGCAGCGACAGGATGCCCCTTGCGGCAGGGCACAATGGCGCCCATAGTCGCGCGCACTTACGCCCATCAGGAGACCCCCATGTCCACAAAATCCATCCGCGCGCTTTTGGGAAACCGCCCCGTTTTCACCGTGACCCAGGACACGGTTCTGCGGGAGGTCGCGCGCCTGATGGCGGACAAGAAGGTCGGCGCCGTGGTCGTTGTCGACGGAGGCACCCTTGTCGGGATCGTCAGCGAGCGTGATATCGTGTTCCGGGGGGTCGGGCAGGGGCTGGCGTCTGACACGGCCACCGCGGCGCAGGTGATGACCCCCGATCCCGTGACCGTGGATATGGACGATGCGATTTCGGACGCGCTGGCCGCAAAGCTGGGCGACAAATTCCGGCATCTTCCCGTGATGGATCAGGGCAAGGTCGCGGGCGTGTTGTCCTATCGGGAAATTCCGGCGGAATATATCATGTTGTTCGAACGCTTCCGCGAAATGTCCACCGCCCATGCGGATGATGGTTGCTAGGATCACAGGGCGGGCTAAAGTTTTCCATATTCGGGAACGCAAATCGCGGCCCACAGATAGGAAGCACGCATGAAACCTGCGATTTTGGCAGCTCTGTTCGCCTTGGCCTCGCCGCTACTGGCTCAGTCGCATGATCACGGAGCCGCTCACGGATCTGCAGTTCCCGCAACTCCCTATGCGGGGTTTGAGGCGCGCGAGATCAAGAGCCTGTCGGAAAACGACCTTGCACAACTGCGGGCTGGTAAAGGGTGGGGGTTGGCCCTGCCGGCAGAACTGAACGGCAAGCCCGGTCCCGCACATTTGCTGGAACTCAAGGATCAAATCGGCCTTTCAGCCGAACAGGTTTCCGCTATCGAAGCATTGTTCGCGACGATGCAGGCCGACGCAATCGCCGCAGGCGAACGTTTCATTCAGGCCGAGGCGGCGCTGAGTGACGCCTTTGCGGGCGAGGGGTTGAACGAAGTGACACTGCGTCGGTTGCTGGCGGACTCTGCCGAAGCGCGCGCCGATCTGAGGTTTGTCCATTTGCGCCAGCATCTTGCGACGGTCGAGGTTTTAAGCGAGGAACAAATCGCGATATATAGCCGTCTGCGTGGATATACGTCCGACCCTTGTGCATCGGTGCCCGAGGGACATGACGCCGCCATGTGGCGCAAGCATAACGGCTGCGAGTGAGCCAAACCTGTTTACCGTGGGCACTAGGTAAGGCGAGGCGGGGCAGAACCTGCCCCGCGCCCTATTGAATTCAGCGGTAAACCTGATCTTCCCCGGGGAACGTCCGGTCTTTGACCTCTTCGGCATATTGCTCGACCGCGCGCTCGATTGCTGGGCCAAGGTCACCATAGACCTTGACGAATTTCGGGGTCCATTCGTTCAGCCCCAGCATGTCCTCAAGAACAAGGATCTGGCCGTCGCAGTCGGCAGAAGCGCCGATGCCGATGGTCGGAATGTCGATTTGCTTGGTGATCTTGGCGGCCAGCGGCTCGACCATGCCTTCAAGCACGACCGAAAACGCCCCGGCCTCGGCTACTGCGCGCGCGTCTTCCTCATGCGCAGCCCAGGTGTCTTCCTCGCGGCCCTGCGTTTTGAAACCACCCATCACGTGGCTGGATTGCGGGGTCAGGCCGATATGCGCCATCACCGGAATGCCGCGCTCGACGAGAAAGGTGATGGTCTCGGCCATCCGCTTGCCGCCCTCGAGCTTGACCGCGCCGCAACCGGTTTCCTTCATGATCTTGGCGGCATTGCGGAAGGCCACTGCCGGGCTTTCCTCGTAGGTGCCGAACGGCATGTCCACGACGATCAATGCCTGTTGGGTGCCGCGCACCACGGCCTTGCCATGCATGATCATCAGATCCAGCGGCACGCCCACGGTGCTTTCCATGCCATGCATCACCATGCCAAGGCTGTCACCGACAAGGATGAAGTCGGCATATTTGTCAACGATTGCAGCGGTATGCGCGTGGTACGAGGTCAGCGATACAATCGGTTCGCCTCCTTTGCGGGCGGCAATCTGCGGTACGGTGTTGCGACGGATTTTGTTTTGAACACTCATTGTGTGACGACCCTTTGATCAATCAGAAGAATGCCGCCGAACTCGGCTGAGATCATGATGGCGGCAGGAGAGGTGAGGGGGCCGGACAGATCGGACAGATCTGTCGCCCCGACGATGTCCAACCCGCGCAGCGTAGCACGGGGCTCGGCGGTGATGGTATCGGAAATCAGTTGGCGCAGCGCCTCGATGGTGGTGCCTTGGGCAGCGGCCTGTTCGGCAGCCGCGAGCGACCGCGACAGGACCAGCGCGGCCTGCCGGTCTTCGGGCGTCAGCCGGACATTGCGCGAAGACATGGCCAGACCGTCCGGCTCTCGTACGGTGGGCACGCCCCGGATGTCGATCGGAAAGGCCAGATCGCGGGTCATGCGCTTGATGACCTGCAGTTGCTGGTAATCTTTCTCGCCAAAACAGGCGATGTCGGGTTGAACAAAGTTGAACAGCCGCGCGACAACCGTGGTCACGCCCCGGAAATGTCCGGGCCGGACCAGCCCGTGCAGCATGTTGGCCATGCGGGTGGTCTCTACGATAGTTTCATCCCCATCCGGGTAAACCTCTTTGACGGGCGGGATCAGCACGCAGTCAACGCCTGCCTCTTGTAGCATGGCCAGATCCCGCGCTTCGTCGCGCGGATAGGCCTCGAGGTCGGCAGCCTCACCGAATTGGGTCGGGTTGACAAAGATGGTCACGACAACGCGGTCCGAGGCCTCTTGTGCGGCGGCAACCAGTGCCATGTGCCCCTGGTGCAGAAATCCCATCGTCGGCACCAATCCAACGCGTTCTGCGGCCTTGCGATAGGTCGCAACCTCGGCGCGACATTCGGCGATTGTCCTGCAAATCTTCATGTTTTGCATGTTCCCGTTCATAGCGTGCTTATTTTCTTAGCAGTTTATGCCGCGCTGCGGCAAGATAATTGCCCGCCTATCCGTAGTCTTACGGGACCTCGCCCCGATATCGCCCCAATGTCTACGCAATGTCGCCCATCGTCCGCAGCAGGATGGCCACCAGAGTTGATGTGAAGGGGAACAGATGGGGCGCGTCCTGCCATTCATTTTTGTCACTACCGGTTTGGTAGCCGTCGCCGTGTTTCAGGCTCAGGCCGGGCGCGGTGCAGAAGCTCAGCTTCCTCTGACCAAGATCGAGCCTGAATTGTTCGACCCTCAAGAAAGCACAGGCCTGAACTGACCAATTCGGACCCACCTGCACAGGTTTTGCGCGTGAACCTGCACCGAAATACCCATGTTTGGCTTGCTTTGTGGTCTCTGGCCACGCATCCTCAGGCGAGTCGAAAATCCAGGGGGTGATAATGCAAAGGTTGTACAAGGCATTGCTGCTGTCGGGTTTTCTGGGGTTGGCATCTTCTCCGACGTTGGCCCAAACCGCTTTTGGCATCCAGACTGAATTCGATATCACTTATGGCAGCGGCACAATCGCTCCGGAGGGGGTGCCCCTCGAACGTGATCTCCTGATGGATGTCTATACGCCCAGCCCCGAGAACGTTGATTACACCCGGACGACCAGTGCTGAGCCGGGGCCGTTTCCGGCTGTGATCTACGTGCACGGGGGGGCGCATCATCGGGGTGGCCGCCGGCAAGAGCCGTTCCGCCTTGAGGCCGCTGTGCATTCCCGGCCCGAAGACTATGCCCGTTTGCTGACGCCCATGGGATATGTGGTCTTTGTCATCGAATACCGTCTGGCCACGGAAAACCCGGAACCGGCTGTCAAACCGGGCGAGGCCGGGTTGCTGCCGGATGTTGATGCCTACATCACGCCCGAAGTATTCGAGGCCACAAAACGGGCGCGCGGCGCTATGGGCCTATTGCAGCTCGAAGATACGCCCGAGGACCGCCTGTTCCTTTGGAAAGCGGGCATGGCCGGGGCTGAAGATGCCCGAAAGGCGTTGGATTTCGTGATTGCAAATGCGGACAGGTTCAACATCGATCCAGAGCGGATCGCCATGGGCGGGCACTCTGCAGGGGGTGGGATTACGCTGAATGTTGGCGTGGGCATGCAGGCACCACTGGCGGCGATCTTCCCATTGTCGGGGCCCGATATCCTTTACGACCATGCCCCGCTGATTGCCTCGGGGGACTTTCCTCCGACTTTGCTGATGTACTCGCAATTCGATGAGCACACGCAATTGGGCGACCTGCCTGATATCATCTCTCTTTTGCGGGCTGGCAGGGCCGACTACACTCTGGCCTGGGTGCCTGGTTTCGCGCATTTCTATCCGCATCAGGCGGTTTCGTTGGGCGATGATGGTACACGTGCTGCGGTGGGGGACCGGATTATCCGGTTTCTCGAACAAAACTTGCGAAACTAGCCGGTCGGTCCGCCTGTGAGTAGGCGATTCAGTGACAGCGCAGGCTTCTGACGAAGGGTCGAACGCGGCCAATCGCGAAACGTTGGTCGGTTTTGTGCGTTTTTCGGTCGGCTGGACCCGCCGCGTTCCTGAATGATTTGCCACAGTATAGGCAATTCTGAATTTAGGGAGTCGCTTGGGATATGAAAACTCAAGTCAAAGCATTGGTCGTTGGCGGTGGTGCCGTCGGGACCTCTATCGCCTACCACCTGGCCAAGGCCGGATGGGAAGATGTCATGCTGATCGAACGGGATGAGCTGACCTCGGGGTCGACCTGGCATGCGGCTGGTCTGCTGCCGTTGTTCAACATGTCCTATGCGACCACCCATATCCACAAGTATTCGGTCGATTTCTACAAGACCCTGGAAGAGGAAACCGGTCTTAATGCGGGCTTTGCCGTAGTCGGCAACTTGCGGATGGCGCAGACGCAGGAACGCATGGACGAATACATGCTCTATGCCTCGACCGCCGAAACCTGTGGCGTCGAATATGAGTGGCTGACCCCCGATCAGATCAAGGAGCGCTGGCCGCTGATCGAAACCAGCGACCTTAAAGGTGCGATCTATCACACCGAGGACGGCTATATTAACCCCGCTGACGTGACCATGGCGATGGCCAAGGGCGCCCGCCAGCGTGGTGTCGATATCGTGCGCAAGATGCAGGCCGATGATTTCCACTGGAACGGCACCCACTGGGAAGTCACCTGCACCAAGATGGTCGAAAAGGGAGGCAACCTCGTCGAATCCGATGAGAAGGTGGTCATCACGGCCGAGCATGTCGTGACCGCATCCGGAAACCACGCGCAGCGTACCGCGAAACTTCTGGGCATCAAGATGCCCGCGATCCCGGTCGAGCACACCTTTATCGTCATGGATCAGGACCCTGAACTGGTCAAATGGCGCGCTGCCGGCAACCCCGAGCACCCCGTTGTGCGCGACGCTGACAACGAATCCTATGCCCGCGAGGAACGTGGCGGCTGGATCCTCGGCATCTACGAGCATGGCGCGCCTGCGCGTTTCGAACATGGCGTGCCGGACAGCTTCCGTGCCGATCTGTTCCCGCTGGATCTGGACAGGATTGCCGAACAGTACATGGCGATGGCCGAGCGTGTCCCTTCCTGCGCCGAGTCCGGTCTGAAAGACGATTTCAACGGCCCGATCTGCTATACCCCCGACGGCAACCCGCTGGTGGGCCCGGCTCCGGGTCTGCGCAACATGTGGCTGGCTGAAGGGTTCTCGTTCGGGATCACGGCCGCAGGCGGCACCGGCTATTACCTCGCCCAGATGATGGTCGATGGCGAAGCCGAGATCGACATGGCGTCGCTGGACCCCAAACGGTATTCGTCGAACTGGATGACCACCGAATTCGCGGCGCGCAAAAACGAAGAGTGTTACGAGCACGTCTATATCCTGCACCATCCCGACGAAGAGCGCGAGGCCTGTCGCCCGCTGCGCACCTCGCCCGCCTATGACCGCCAGGCCGCCCGTGGCGCGCAGTTCGGCTTCGTAAACGGCTGGGAGCGTCCGAACTATTTTGGGCCTCTGGATGCACCCGAAAACTTTGACAAGGAAAGCCGCAGCTTCCGCCGTGGCGGCTGGTGGCAATACGCGGTTGAAGAGGCTAGGGCGATCCGCAACGGCGTGGGCCTGATTGATGCGACCGCGTTCACCAAGCACGTCGTCAAAGGCCCCGGTGCAACGGCGTTCCTGGACTGGTTCACGTGCAATAAGCTGCCCAAGGTGGGGCGTATCAACCTGACCTATGCGCTGACCTCGGCGGGCACCACCCGCACCGAATACACCATCGTGCGCAACGGCGAGAACAACTACTACCTCGTCTCTGCCGGTGCCTGGACCGAATATGACGCAGATTTCCTGCGCAAGGCGGCCGAGGACAAGATGGACGAGTTCGGCTATATCGAAATTCAGGATGTGACCACCCAGTGGGGCGTTTTCGCCATCGCAGGTCCCAAATCGCGCGATGTTCTGAACGAAGTCATCGTTGATGCAGACCCGGCTACGGCCCTGTCGAACAAGCGGTTCCCATGGCTCTCGGCACGCCAGATCGAACTGGGCATGTGCCCGGTCAACGCGATCCGCGTGGCCTATACCGGCGAACTTGGCTGGGAATTGCACCACCCGATCGAGATGCAGAACTACCTGTTCGACCTGCTGGAAAAAGCGGGTGAAAAGCACGGTATGAAGCTGGTCGGGGCGCGCGCGCAGAACTGGCTGCGTCAGGAAAAATCCTATCGCGCCTTTGGCACCGAACTGGGCCGCGACGCGACCCCGGCCGAGGCCGACCTGCCGCGCTTCATCGACCTCAGCAAAGATTTCCACGGCAAGGACGCCATGGTCGAAAAGGGCATCCGCGCCAAGTGCTGCACCCTGTTGATCGACGGGCCTGACGATGCCGATCCGTGGGGACGCGAGGCGCTGTATTCCGAAGATGGCCAGACCATGCTGGGGCGTCTGACCTCTGGGGGATATTCGGTCGCGTTCGAGAAATCCATTGGCATGGGCTATCTGCCGCCGGATCTGGCGGTGGAAGGCACAAGGGTGAAGGTCAAGATGCAAGACAAACTGTGGGATGCAGTCGTGACCTGCGATAGCCCCTATGACCCGACCAACGCGACCATTCGCAAAGACGCGTAATGCCGCGTCCTTCATTGGCATCGCTTCTTGTTCTGGCCGTGGCGGCGTTTGTCGCCGCGGCCTACTTTGATAGAAACCCCGCTGTTCAGGCCGCGAGCGCTTATGCCGAGGACGTCGCCACGGCCAGCGCTGTGCTCTACGTGTCTTTGCGGGGCGTCAATGCCGTTCTGTCAACGGCGCAAGAGGTCGAACTTGGCGGGTCACTGGTTGTCTCGGGGTCGGTGCAGCCGCTGAAGGCACTTGAACCCGTTGATGACACGATCGAGAGGATATCTGATCTTGTCTTTGCCGTGATGGTCTTCACAGGTGTTCTGGCCGTGGCGATGGGCCCGGTCAGCGCAACAGGGTGCAGCCTGATTGCGCTTGCCACCTGTGTATGGATCCTGGACCGAAGGTTCGGGGGCGGAACTGTTGCAAAAACGATCACGCGCAAGTTGGGCTGGTACGGGGCCTTCCTCGGACTGGCGATTCCGCTGGCCTTTGTGATCGCGTCGCTGGTCGCAGACCGGATGACTGAAGGGGTCTGGGCCGAACACGACGCAATCGTTCAGGAAATCACCGCGAGTGTCAGTGCACAAGCTGATCTGCCAGCAGGCGACGAAAGCTGGTTTTCCGCCATGGCCGGTCTGGCGGGCGACGCCGAGCGTTATCAAACGCTGATGGCCGAGGTTTTTGCCCGCGCAGATGACCTGATCCGCGCCTATATTGCGATCCTGTCAGTGTTTGTGTTCCGGATCGTGATCCTGCCCCTATTGGTTATGGGGGCGTTTTTTGTGCTGGTGCGGGCCATGGCACAGCGGGCACCGGCCTGACACTCGGTTGGTGCGCTCCCGGGGAAGGGCTTTAGAAATCCCCGTGACCCAGCACGCCATCCTTGGTCTTGTCATGGGTGTTGAACCATTGTGTCAAAGCCTCGCGGAATTCTTCACGGGTGACGCGCCCGTCAAGGTTCAGGTCGGTGCGTTCGCGCGCCAACCCGTGCACAGCCCGCAACTGCAGGGGCGCGCCGGTCTGTTCGGCTGCTGCTGCGCGGGCTTTGTCGAACTCGGTATACTCCGCGCTGTCCAGAACTCCGTCACCGTTTGTGTCAAAGGTCTTGAACACCTGGCTGCGGTATTCTTCAAGCTCGGCCAGCGTCAGGAAACCGTCCTTGTCCACGTCCATGCTTGTCATGAAGGCAGGGGTCTCTGCCATGGCAACCCCCGCCGCAAGGCTCAGGGCAAAAAGGGCTGGGATCGTGGGTTTCATCTGGGAGGTCTCCGTGACGCGAAATATGTTCACGGAGACCATACCGTTATCAGGCGGGGATTGTCAGCCCGCCAATTCGTCAAAGCATTCAAGTGCCTTGGCGGCATACATCATCGAGGGGCCTCCGCCCATCTGGATCGTCATGGCCAGAACGTCGCCTACCTCTTCGCGGGTGGCGCCTGCCTTGTGCAGGGCTTCGCAGTGCAACACGATGCAGGCTTCACAGCGCATGGCAACCGCGATCCCGAGGGCGATGAATTCCTTGGTCTTGAAGTCCAGAACGCCGCCTTCCTTGACGGCCTTGCCCAGCCCGCCAAAGGCGCGGGTGGTGTCGGGGATGGTCTTGTTCAGGGCCCGCAATTGATCACGCGTGCCGTTCAGCTTGTCAGTCCAGCTCATTTTCGTCTCCTGAAGAAAGGTCCTGATGCCGGAATACAGGCTGACATATTCAGGTCTTTGATTGAGATCATATGGGCAGGATTTCTGTGCAGGATGCAGGACAGGGGCGTTGCCCCTCTTGGCCCCGGACAGAGTCCGGTGCCAATTCACCCCAAGGTATTTTCGCCAAGAAAAAGCCGGTGCCTGGGTGCGCCCTAGCCGGGTTTGCGCCACAGGATCGACAGGTTATTGGCCGGCATCTCGATCATGTCGGCATAGTCGAGGAAACAGGAGAGGCCCCATTCCAGGACTTCGAAATCGCTTTTGTAGCCAATTTCGGGATCGGCGGCCTGAAGGCTCTGATGAAAGGCGACGTCGCCGTCGCTGGTCAGCTCGTCATCGCGCCTGAAAGGGCCATAGATCATCAGAATCCCGCCGGGGGCCAGCGCTTCGGCCGCCTCGTGGATCAGGGTGCGGGCTTCACTCTCGCTGATCAGGTGCAACAGGTTGGCCAACAGGATCATGGACTGTCCGGCATGATCCAGCCCCCAGCCGGGCGCCGTGGCGTCCAGCTGAATCGCCCTGGCAAGGTTGGGCAGCTTGGCCTCGGCAACATAGGCATCAATGCTGGCCCGGCGGGTGGCGTCGATTTCCGTGGGTTGCCAGCGCAACTGCGGGATGGCCTTTGCCAGCGCCACGCTGTGCTGACCCGTGCCGCTGGCCAGTTCCAGCGCAGGCCCTGCTGTTTTTGGGGCATGGCTGGCTGCCACTTCGACTATCGCGGCGGCGTTGCGGTCGGCGGCGGGGGCAAACAGGCGGCCATCGGTATCGGGGGCCACGACGGATGCGGAGGGGGGCAGGGCAGTGCGACGGGGCATCAGGAAAATCTCCTCGGGTCCAGGGCCGTGCGGGTGGTTTCATCGAGTTCGGACGGGGTGCCCGCCACCAGATCGGCGATCCATTGCGAGGCTGCAGGGGCGGTCTGCATGCCATAGCCCCCCTGACCGGCGACCCAGATGAAACTGTCATCTTTGGCGTCATGCCCAAGAACAAGGTTGCGATCGGGCGCAAAGCTGCGCAACCCGGCCCAGCTATGTTCAAGCCGCGTGACCGGAACGGTCACATGGTCCTCGTAGCGGGCAATGCCTTCGGCCAGCACCATGTCATCGGCCCAGGCATCATGGGGTTGTTGGGGGTCTTCCTCGGCGGGTGAGATCAGCAGCTTCCCGGCATCGGGTTTCGCATACCAATCCTCGCGCGGGCCCATAATCATGGGCCAACCCGACACATCAAGTTCGCCTGGGGCAGGAATACGCGCCATGGACCGGCGCAGAGGGGTGATCCCGATCGGGGCGATCCCTGCCAGCGCCGCCACCTGATCGGCCCAGGCCCCGGCTGCGTTCAGGATCATGCGAGCCATGCAGTCCGTGCCGTTGGCCTGCACCACCCAGCCCGCCGGCGTCTTGGTGATGGCTGTGACCGTCTGGCGCGTGCGCAACTCGGCCCCGTTCTGGCGGGCGCGTTTGGCGAAATCCTGCAAGAGCCGGTCAGCATCAAGATCGCGGGCACTCTCGTGAAAGGCCACCATTCTGATCTTGTCCATGTCAAGGATGGGCACCATGTCCGCGGCCTCGCTGCGCGTCATTGGGTGCATCACCAACTCTTTGCAGGCGGCATCGAAGTCGGATTTGTCACTGGTCTTGCCCAGCAGCATAAGCCCCCGCGCGGTCAGGTATCCGTTCGAGATATGGTGCTCCGCACTGGCGCGGGACAGGGCGCAGGTCGAGGGCGACCCATAGTTTTCCTCGAACATGGCGGCAGACCGTCCCGAGGCGTGATAGCCAAGCGCGTCTTCCTGTTCGAGCACACAGACCGACCCCAAGGCCGACAGACGCGCCGCCGCCGAGATGCCGGCGATCCCACCGCCAATTACCAGAAAGTCGATCATGCTTCTTCCAGACGGTCCGTGGCCGGGGGCGGGGCGGGGGTCAGCGCGGAGAGGCGATCATAAAGCGCGTCATCCATGTCAAATCCCACTGCCGCCAGCGATGGTTGCAACTGGGCCAGGTTGCGCGCCGACAGGATCGGTGTCGGGGCCGACGGATGGCGTGCGGCCCAGGCCGCTGCAAGGGTGGCGGGATGCGTACCAATCTCGGCCGCGATCTGCGACAGTGCGCGCGCGGCCTCGTGCATCCAGTCCAAACCATAGCGCGCGGCATACCGCGTATCCGTGGCAAGCCGGCCCTCTGCGCCGACCCGCGCATATTTCCCCGTCAGCAACCCGCCGCCCAAAGGCGAATAGGGGGCGACCGTCAGGCCCAGGTCCATAGCCATGGGCAGGATTTCAACCTCGACCTGACGTTTGACGAGGTTGTACATCGGTTGCAGGATTGAGGGGCGCAGAGCGAAACCATCGCCGATGGCAATCGCCTTCATCACCTGCCACGCTGCGAAATTCGACAGGCCCACATAGGAAATCAGAGCTTCCTCGCGCAACGCGGCAAAGGTTTCCATGGTTTCGCGCAGGTCGGTGTCAGGGTCGAAGCGGTGCAGATACAGCACGTCCACGTGGTCCAACCCCAGCCTTTGGCGCGAGATATCGAACTGCGCGCGCAGATTTTTCGCACCTGCCCCGCCGGTATAGCCCGCCTTTGTGGCAATGATCAGCCGATCACGGTGCGGCGCAATCAGACGACCCAGTATCGTTTCGGACTGGCCGTCTGTGTAGACATGGGCCGTGTCGAAATGCGTGATCCCGGCCGCGAGACAGGCCTCGAACATCTCTTGCGAGTCTCGTTCATCGGCCTTGCCGCCAAATTGCATCGTGCCAAAGGCAAACCGGCTGATCGGGGAGCCATCGGGGCTGGTCATAATCTGTGTCATGGGGGGGACGTTGCCACGCGGCACAGCGGGTGAAAAGCGGTTTCTTGCCGATATCTTTGTCTTGTGGTCAGGTGCCGTTGTCCTGCTTCGCCGCCGCGTTTTCTGCTTGAACCTTGCTGACCTCGGCCCCGATACCACGTCCGAAAAAACTGAGCATTTCCAGAACGCGATGGGGCGGCATGTCGATCACGCGCACGTCTTCGGGGCGAAACGCCACGGCCACGCCGGTTTGCGGATTGGGCACATTTGGCAAAAAGACCATGACATTGCGGTCGTCGATCCTTTCGATTTCGAACCCGATGCGCGCCGTGTCCAGATGGCGCACGATCACGGTTTTGAGGTCGCTCACCGACGTATCAGCCTGCAACGTGCCACTCAGGATGCCTTTGAGAATGGCATAGCCGGGCACGCGGTCTTTTAGGAAACCATCCAGTGCGTCGATCCGTTTCGCGAAAGACCCGACATGCGCCAGAAGCCCGATCAGGAAGATCGCGCCAAAAAGCCCTGCAATCGCCAGCAGATCAAGAACGATCACCCCCAGAACCCTATCGATCCCTAGAGTTTCCACAATTGGCTCCATGACTTTCCGCATGGTGGCAAACACCCGTACCAGCGCGAAACCCAGAAAGAAGACCGGGATCAGCAACAAGAGACCGGTGATCATGGTTTTGGTGACAAAAGACTTCATGGTGCCCTCGCTTAGTAGGGGTCGCGCGCGTCCCGATCCTCGGACAGCGACTCCTGGCGTTCATGCACCAAGGCTTCGATGGCGTCGGCAAGATGCTTTTCTTGGATATTGTAATCCCCGGCGGCGACCCGGTTGCGATGGGCGCGGATCATCACGTCGGCATGGCTACAACCAAAGGGGGGCTCGAACTTGTAATAGGCCAGTTCGATCAAGAGCCCCATCGGGTCTTTGAAATAGATCGAGTTCATGAAGCCCCGGTCGCGCACGCCGGAATGCTGTATGCCGCGTGCCTCAAGCCGTTCGGCGGCCTGCGAAAAGCTGGCTTGCGAGAGGTTGAAGGCAATGTGATGCACGCAGCCCGGTTCGGTCGGCGTGCGGCGCGGATCGGGTTTGCGGGTCTCGTCGGTGAAGACGGTGATCAGACGCCCGTCACCGGGATCAAAATAAAGATGCCCTTCATCAGGGTTGTCGAGGTTGGGCTGATCAAAGATGAAGGGCATTCCCAGCACACCTTCCCAGAAATCAATCGAGGTTTGCCGGTCCGCGCCGGTCAATGTGATATGGTGTACGCCTTGGGCTTGAATTTTTCGCATCTTGCATCTCCCTTACCATAAGCAACAGTAAGCGTAGTCTGCGGTCATGGCAATTTTCCCGCGTGGATGACAGACTGTTTCTCACCTCTGCCCTTGGCCCGAACCACTGAAAGGGACCGCTCATGACCAAGAACATTGTTCTTCCCGCTGGCAAAACGCTGTTTGGGCCGGGGCAGGAATGTGCGGGATTCGTCGAAGTGACCCGGGGCAGTATCCGGGTGTCGATGACCGCCCCGAACGGGCGCGAGATCGTTCTCTATCGTGTGAAACCCGGCGACGTCTGCCTGCAAACCTTGTCCTGCCTGATCGAAGGCAGTGACTATTCGGCGGAAGGGGTTGTCGAGGCGGACCTTGAGGGCCGGTTCGTACCCAAATCCGCTTTCTGGTCGCGGATGGAACAGGACGCTGCGTTTCGCACGGACATCTTGTCGGCGGTTGCCCGGCGCTTTGGCGATTACCAGCGCCTTGTCGAAGAGGTGGCCCTGACCGGTTTTGACACGCGCCTCGCGCGGGTTTTGCTGCGCCTGCAGGACGAGGGGGGCGTTGTCTATATGACACACGGAGAACTGGCCGCGGAAACCGCCTCGGGGCGGGCGTTCGTGTCGCGCCGACTGGCAGAGTTTGCCCATCAGGGGCTGGTTGAACTGTCTCGTGGCAAGGTGCGCATCTGCGATTCTGCCGGGCTGCAACGGATTTCCGAGGAGGATCGGTGACAGTGTCACCGACAGCGTCGGACGAATCTGCGAGACTGACCAGGAATGGAATCAAAGGAGAAACACTATGCCCCGTAACGAAGGCACTCTTGACCGCGCATTGCGCATCATCGCGGGACTGGTCCTGCTGTCTCTGGTTTTTGTCGGCCCGCAAACCATGTGGGGCCTGATCGGAATCGTCCCGCTGGCGACCGGTCTTCTGGGCTATTGCCCACTCTACCAGGTGGTCGGCCTGAACACCTGCCCAATGAAGAAGGGCTGACCAACCCACGTCAGGGTTTCATAAGAAAAGCCAAGGCCAAAATTCGGGGAATCCGGGTTTTGGCCTTGTTTCATTGGGGCTCAGGCCGCGGCGTTTTGACCGCTACTTGATATGTATCCAAAGATGTATTCCAGATGCAGAATATATCTGAGGAGATTTTACATGGCCGATTTCTTGGATCGTCCCGCATCGCGGCGCGCCTTCCTGTCCATGGCCGTCGGCGCGGGCGCGCTGGCTGTCACCGGCGCCGCCACCCCAGCCCAGGCAGCACTGCGCACCAAGGCGCATATCGTCATTCTTGG
Source organism: Shimia fortis (assembly GCF_040225985.1). NCBI lineage: Bacteria > Pseudomonadati > Pseudomonadota > Alphaproteobacteria > Rhodobacterales > Roseobacteraceae > Shimia > Shimia fortis. The sequence continues at coordinate 117,281 of NZ_JBBPEU010000007.1, read as the reverse complement.
CGCGGGGGCCGCAGGCACGGCCCTTGCCAACCGCCTGGCCGCACGGCTTGACGGTGCGGCCATCACCATTGTCGATGGTCGCAAGGAACACTGGTACCAACCCGGTTTTTCACTGATCGCAGCGGGCCTGAAACCCGCCGGCTATTCGGTTAGTCAAACCGAAGACTGGCTGAACAATGACGTGACGCTCAAGCAGGATATGGCGGCAGGGATTGACCCCGAGGCCAAGAAGGTCGCCCTGCAGAGCGGCGAAGTCCTGACCTATGATTACCTTGTGGTCGCAACCGGTTTGGTTCTGGATTACGACGCGATCGAAGGGTTCGAGATGGACCTGATCGGCAAGGACGGCGTCGGGTCGCTCTATGCCGGTCCCGACTATGCCGCGCGCACATGGGAAGCGGCGGGCAAATACGCCGAAGAAGGCGGGGTCGGACTGTTCACCCGTCCCGATACCGAGATGAAATGCGCCGGTGCGCCGATCAAGCACACCTTCCTAATTGACGACATTGCGCGTCAGCAAGGCAGCGCCGGCAAGGCGGACATCACCTATTTCGCCAACAATAATTCGCTGTTCGGCGTGCCCATCGTGGCCGAGAAAATCCGTATGGTGTTCGACGATCGCGGCATCAAACATGAATACGACCATGTCGTGAAGGCGATTGATCCCGGCGTGAAGAAAGTCACCTTTGCCACGCCCGAAGGCGACTATGACCGAGACTATGATTATGTGCACATCATCCCGCCCCAGCGCGCACCGCTAGTGGTGCGCGACAGCGGGCTAAGCTGGGCTGACAAGTGGACAGATCAGGGCTGGGTCGAATGCCACAAGGAAACCCTGCGCCACCTGCGCTACGACACTGTTTTTGCCATCGGTGATGTGGCCGGTGTGCCCAAAGGCAAGACGGCAGCCAGCGTCAAATGGCAGGTTCCGGTGGTGGAAGAGCACATCATCGCCCAGATTTCCGGCGACACTACGGACGCTGCCTTTAACGGCTACACTTCGTGCCCGCTGATCACGCGGATCGGCCGCGCGATGCTGATCGAGTTCGACTACAACAACAATCTCGTGCCCAGCTTCCCCGGCATCATCGCGCCGCTGGAAGAGCTGTGGATCAGCTGGCTGATGAAAGAGGTGGCCCTGAAAGCCACCTATAACGCCATGCTGCGCGGACGCGCCTGAGGAGGATGACCAAATGAAAGACCTGACTTTTGGAACCCTGATCGCGGTGTTCGAAGAAATCTTCGGACGCGGCCTGTTCTGGGCGATGGTACTGGTCGCGCTGGCGATCACGGCGGGCTATGTCTATGTCCTGATCCGCGACCGCGAGATCAGCTGGCGCAAGTTCCTGTGGGCGCAGTTGTCGATGCCTTTCGGCGCGATTGCGGCAGTGCTGTTCGTGCAGGGTGTGACCAATTCCGGCTTTTCCGACATTGGCGGGCCGATTGACGTGATCGTGTTGCTGATGGTGGCCGTCGCGGGCGCCATCGGGTCGGCGATCCTTGTCTATACCGTCGAATCCCTGATCTGGCGCAAGGACGCGGCGCAGGACTAGCCCACGCTTGCGCGGCAGCGATCACGATGCGGATGCCGCCTTCGTCGTCCAGCAGCTTGAAGCCCGCGTTCTCGCCCACGGAATACTTGAGCCGTTCATTGGGTATGAAAAACCCGGTCTCGTTCTCGTAGAGCGTGACCGGCCTGGAGGCGTTGACCGGCGGCCACTCCTGGGTTGTCATCACGATCTCGTAGTCATGTATGGCGTTCATAATGCTGCCGTCCTTGGTGAGGCGCGGGGTGGAGCGCCAGATCGGCAGGTTGTCCAACCGGGCCAGCGACGGACTGGAAGGTCAGCGCCTCCAGCGTGATCTGCCCTTTCGGTTTGAAAAGCCCGGTCAGGTTTTCATCCAGCCAGTCCTGGTTCCCGAACTTGGCCAGTTCCTCGGTCGCGATCCCCTTGGCCACGGCCCGCAGGGCATCGCCGTCGATCTCGGGCGCCGTTGCGGGATCATAGGTGTTGCCCGGTGCGATACCGAGCGGCTCCAAAACCGCCGGCAGACCCGCATCCAGTTCGTCGTTCGGGTCAAACGTCGTGTGCTTCATGACGAACTGCATGACCTCGTTGAAGCGATCCTCGAAGATCTCGAAATCCGAGCCATAGGGCGGGAAGCGGGCCGTATCTTCGCGCAGGTCCAGGTTGCGACTGATCCCCGAGGGGCTGCCCCAGGACCGGACACTTCGTTTCTTGTTTCCCTGCCCAAGGAATTCCGAGAGCAGCTCGACATCTATGCCTTGCAAAGCGGCGAGGTTCTTCCCCAGCCTTTCCGGCTCGGCGGCGTGGGGCATGACGCGGAGTGTGGCACCGACGAAATCGTCCTTGGTGGTAGACATCGGGATGTTTTCGGAGTGGTCGTAGCCCGTGACCATCAGCGAGACATAGGTCGAGTCGAAAGTTGGCAGTTCCATGAAGACGGGCTGTTCGGTCAAACGATCAGGGCGGCCACTCAGAGCGAGTCGATGTCGGGGCCTGCAGGAGAAGACCCGGTTATGGCCACCCGTGCTCATCGGGTTGTCGGGATCAAGCGCGAACTTGTCGTTCACATTGAACACTGCGACATATTGATAGGAGCGGCGGACCCGCTCCTCAATCTGCGCCTCGGCCAGGCCCAGCGTCTCGCCGGATTGTGCGGACACGCCTGCCGGCAAGGTCGGGCAGGTGGCCAGCGCCAAGGGAAGTGCATAGCGTTTCTAGATATGTCTCCTTTTTCAGTCGACAGGTGTGATCTCGGGGAACACCCAACTGCCATCAAGAACCTCGGCGCGTGGCTGGTAGAGGCGCACGGTATAGTTCCAATCTGGCGTGACGGGGATGCAGTTGATCCGCCCGTCCTCGCAGGCCCCAAAGTGAATGGTATATGAGCCATCTGCGTGCGGCGTGGCGGAGGTGTTGTTGAAACTGTTGCGCTTCAATCCGTTCGGCGCGAGGAAGCCATCGGCGTCGTAGACGGTGATCGACCAGAACGCGTCCACCGGCACATCACGCAACGTTACTGTATGAGGCGTTTCGCCGTCATTCAAATCGACGGCATCCACAAAGGCCGCCGCCGTCGTGGCCGGTTGACCCGCCCAGCCCGCCATCCCGATCAGGTGGCCGAGCGGGTCCACTTCGTCGCGACGACCAAAGGCCGTGCTCGCATCAAGGCCGACAGCCGCGGCAAGGTCGCTGACCGCCTGCCGTGCTTCGGCAAGGTTTTCAAGATCCCAGTCGGGTGCTTCGAACGGACCGGTTCCACCGCCTTCCAGGCGTATTCCGTCCTGAACGGTATGGGCGCGGGCGGCATCGTCGGGATCACTGGCATCGACGAAGGTGCGGAACAAGAGCATCGCGAAGCGCGTCCCAACCTCGTCCTCGGTCAGCTCATAGGCGCCGGGCGTGGCATAGGCGAAGTTGTAGTGGTCCTGGCTGATGACCAGCACCGACTGGAACCGTCCATCGCCCTCAGGCAACGTCACCTTCACCGGCTGTGACAAGTCGACGATGGAAGAAGAATATAAGGTGTCCTGGTTGGGCCGGATGATCGGCTGTGGCCCGTCGGCAGAGACGACCTGCCGCTCATGGGCGATCTCTCCGATGCCCTTACCGCTGGTCTGCATCGTCATCCGGAACATCGTGTCGCTTTCCGCGCGCATGAGGTTCTGGATCGTGATGTCCTCGGCATGGGCCAAGGTCGCCGTGGCTGCGCAAAGCGCCAGAGTTGTAAAAAGTTTCATTGTTGTCTCCTGTGTCAATTCGCGGGTTCCACATCGGGGAAGGTCCAGATGCCGTCGAGGATTTCCGGGCCGGGCTGGTACAGGCGGATGACGTAGTTCCAGCCATCCATTATCGGCAGGCAGTTCACGCGACCATCGTCGCATCCGCCGAGATGCACTGTCATCGAGCCGTCATCGTTGCGCGCGCCCATGACTGAATTGACCACATAGGCATTCAGATCATTGGGTTCGAAAAACCCTTCGGCATTATAGAGGCTGACCGACCAGAAGGCCCCCACGGGTACCTTGGCGGGTAGCTCGATCTTGTATTCGCCCACAGGCAGGCCCGGCACGTTGGACGGATACATCGCCTCGGTTTCAGGCAGGCCACCCCAGCCAACAGCGGTGCCGATCAGGTGACGGATTTGGACTACACTGTCTTTGGTCCCAAATGTGCCCTTGATTCCGCCAGTAAACGGCAATAGCGCGCGGAACCTATCGACCAGCGCCTCGTAGGCGTCTTCGTCATAGTCCTTCAGCATAAAGGGCTTGGATGCGATCGCTTCGATCTGCATCTGGTCCTGAATGGTGTTGACCGCTGCCACGTCTTGCGCGTCATCGGCATCGACCAGCGTGCGCATGAAGACGATCACGTAGCTTGTATCGAAGGTCTTCATGTCCAGCGTATAGGTGCCGCCGCCGTGAAAGACCGCGTTCACAAAGTGATCCTGATTGTAGATCATTGCGGTCATATAGCGGTCGCCCACATCTGGCAGGGTCAGCGTCGCGCCTTCAGAGATATCGACAACAGCTGTGCTGTAGAGCGTGTCGCGGTTCATACGCACGGTGGGTTGGTTGTCGACCGGCGTGGGGGCGCGGAAGTGGTAGAAGCGGTTGATGCCCCCGGCGAGCGTCACGTATTTGTCGAACTCAATGTCGCTCGCTGCACGAGCGAAATTGTCGATGGTGACGGGAATGTCACGACTTTCGGCAAGCGCGTCGAGGGTCTGATCAAAGGTCTGGGCAAACGCCCCGCTGGTTATCAAAGCGGACGCCAAGGCCAACGGCCATGCGGTTTTCGAAAACTGTGTCATGCTGCAAATCTTTTCCTCATTGTCACGCCATCTCGTCCGGGTACGGAAAGCGGCAGTGGAACCTTAGCATTGCGTGAGGGGTCATTTTCCGACAATCTGATGTCATGCAGCGCAAGATGGTGAACCTGCTTGAACTAACCAAGGTGGTCGACTTGCTGGGGCGTTTTGCGTCGCGACAGCAGGTGGACGAGGCTCTGCGCGCCACGGGTCTGACGCGGGCCATGCTGCGCAAGGGCGCTGGGTTCCTGCCTTATGCCACCGAAGCAGTCTTGATCGAAACCGTTGCGCGGGCCATTGGCGACAGGCATCTCGGGGCGCGGATTGGGCAGGCGTTTGAGTATGCAACTTACGGGGCCTATGCGCAGTATGTTCTGGGTGCGCCCGACCTGGCCACGGCACTGGATCGCGGGCGCCGGGCGCTGTTCCTGACCCACCCCGGATCGGTCGTTGTGATGCGACAGACCGCGACGCACCTTGTAGTGGGGCGCAACTCTCGGGGGTTGTCCGTGGTGGGGCATCGCCATCTCGACGAAGGTGCCCTGTTCGTGATTGGCGATGTGGCGCGCCATTTTCTGGGAAAGGCGTGGCAGCCTGACTGGGTCGAGATCCCCGAGGCCAATGCCGAAGACCTCGCAGGGTTGACGCAGCTTGCCGGCGTGCCGATCCGCACGGGCACGGATATGCCTGCCGTGGCAATCCGCCTGTCGGACCTTGCCACGCGCAATCCCGGCGCCCCTTCTCCGGACAGGACCCTATCGCTTGAGGAACTGACCGCCCTGATGGGGGTCGCCCCGGCCCAGAACCTGCGGGACGAAGTGATGCAGATGCTACACCTGACCGGCGCAACCATCCAAACCCCGAACGAGGCTGCGATCGCGCGGTTGATGGCGATCACCCCGCGCTCGTTGCAGCGCGCGCTGAGAGCGCTGGGCACGTCCTTTCGTGCGCTGCGGGCGACCTATATCTGCGCCCGCGCCAAGGAACTCTTGCTGGAAACGAACCGACCGGTTGCCGAGATCGGGCGCAGTCTTGGCTATCGCGAACCGCGCAGTTTCCGCCGCGCCTTCCGCGACTGGACCGGCCAATCCCCGGCCGCGTTTCGGGCCACCGGGGCCTTGGGGACAAAAGGCACCCCATAAAAAAGGCCCGCCGGATGGGCGGGCCTTTCCAATGTCGCGCAAGTCGCGATCAGTTCGGGATTTCCGCGTCCAGACCTTCAACATAGAAGTTCATGCCGGCCAGGGTGCCGTCATCCGCGGTTTCGCCGTCGGCCAGCCACGGGGTGCCGTCCTGCTTGTTCAGCGGGCCGGTGAAGGCATGGTACGAGCCATCCGCCAGCGCATCACGCAGAGCTTCGGCTTCGGCTTTCACGTCGGCAGGTACCGCATCGGTGATTTCGCCAATGCCCACCATGCCGGCGCCAATGCCGTCCCAGGTCGACTTGGTTTCCCAAGTGCCGTCCATCACGGCCTGGGTGCGCGCGATGTAGTAGGGCGCCCAGTCGTCAATGATCGACGAAACGCGCGGGAAGGGCGCGTATTCAGCCATGTCAGACGCCTGACCAAAGGTCACGACATTGCCAGCGGCCTGTGCCGCGGCCTGCGGCGCGGTCGAGTCGGTGTGCTGCAGGATTACGTCCGCACCCTGTTCGATCAGCGCCTTGGCCGCATCGGCCTCTTTCGCGGGATCAAACCAGGTATAGGCCCAGACGATCTTGAACTGGACGTCGGGGTTTACCTTCTTGGCGTGGATATAGGCCGAGTTGATGCCACGGATCACTTCGGGGATCGGGAAGGATGCGATGTACCCGATGGTGTTGGTCTTGGTCATCTTGCCTGCAATGTGGCCCTGAACGGCGCGTCCTTCATAGAAACGGGCCGAATAGACCGACACGTTCGGTGCGGTCTTGTAACCGGTCGCGTGCTCGAATTTCACGTTCGGGAACTTCTTGGCCACGTTGATGGTCTGGTCCATGTAACCAAACGAGGTGGTGAAGATCAGGTCGGCACCATCAAGCGCCATCTGGGTCATCACGCGTTCCGCGTCCGGGCCTTCCGGCACCGATTCCACGTATACGGTTTCAACCTTGTCGCCGAAATGCTCGACAACGGCCTTGCGGCCCTGATCGTGCTCATAGGTCCAGCCGCCATCGCCGACCGGGCCCACATAGACAAAGCCGACCTTGGTCTTGTCCATGGCCATGGCCGTGGTTGCCAGACCCAGCGCGACAGCCGCGCTTGTCAGAAGTTTGGTGAGTTTCATGCAGGTTTTCCCCCTGTTGATGTAAAGTATGAACACCCCGTCATTGCGAGGCATGGAATGTCCGGCCCAGCGACGCAGGCGCACCGCTTTTGTCGGCCGACATGATAACCAGCACCAGAATGGTTATCAGATATGGCGACATTGCCAAGTACTCGACCGGAATTGCGACCCCTGCAGCCTGCAGGTTCAGCTGTAGCACGTTGATCCCGCCGAACAGATAGGCACCCAGCAGTGCACGCCACGGTTTCCAACTCGCGAACACCACCAGCGCCAGCGCGATCCAGCCGATTCCGGCGGTCATGCCCTCGGTCCACTGCGGCACGCGGATCAGGCTGATATAGGCGCCGCCAATGCCAGCACAGGCCCCGCCGAACATGATGGCCAGCACCCGCACACGGATCACGTTATACCCCAGCGCGTGGGCGGCATCGTGGTTTTCTCCGACCGCGCGCAGTACAAGGCCGCCGCGGGCGTATTTCAGCCACGCCCAGACACCGGCGGTCAGCGCGAGCCCGAAGTAGAGAATAGGATCATGGCTGAACAGGATCGGACCGACGATCGGCAGATCACTCAGAACCGGCACGTCCAGCCGCGCCATCTCCGGCGGGCGCACCCCGACATAGCTTTGCCCCATCAGCGCCGACAACCCTAACCCGAACAGGGTCAGCGCCAGACCCGACGCCACCTGGTTGGCCAGCGCGAACTGGGTCAGGAAGGCGAACAGCAGCGACAGCAGCGCCCCACAGGCTGCGGCGGCGATGACACCGACAAAGGGCGACCCGGTTTCCACCGAGATCGCGAAGCCCGCAATCGCGCCGACGATCATCATACCCTCGACCCCGAGGTTCAGAACACCCGCGCGTTCTACGACAAGTTCGCCAATCGCGGCCAGCAACAGCGGCGTCGCCGCCACCATGAGCGAGGCAATCAGCAGGACGGGGTTAATCGCAGAAAGATCCATTATGCAGCTCCCCGAACGGCGAATTTGATGCGGTAATTGGTCAGCAGGTCCAGCGCCAGAAGAAAGAACAACAACATCCCCTGAAACACCTGAATGGCGGCGGCGGGCAGTTGCAGCTGCGATTCCGCGATGTCGCCACCGATATAGGTCAGCGCCATCAGCAGGCCCGCCAACAGGATGCCCACCGGATGCAACCGGCCCAGAAACGCCACGATGATCGCGGTAAAGCCATAGCCTGCGGCAAAGTCGATATTCACCTGACCGGACGGCCCCGCGACCTCGAACAGACCGGCCAGACCGGCCAGCGCCCCGGCGGTGCCCAGGCAGAACAGGATCAGCCGCGCCGGGTTCACCCCTGCAAACCGCGCGGCGCGCGGGGCCTCACCCGAGAGGCGGATGTTGAAGCCAAGGATGTGCTTGTTCAGCAGCACATAGGCCAGGATCACGGCCCCCAACGCGGCGGCCACGCCCCAGTGCATCCCGTATTCCGGTGCGATCCAGCTGGTTGCGGCCTCCCATTCAGCAAGGTTGCGCGACCCCGGAAAGCCGAACCCCTCGGGGTTCTTCAAAAGCCCCAGCGCCATTTTCGCCAGCAACTGGTCGGCCACGTAGACCAGCATCAGCGACACCAGAATTTCATTGGTGCCGAATTTCACCTTCAGCAGGGCCGGGATCATCGCCCAGGCCCAGCCCCCCAGCGCCCCGGCAATCACCATGAACGGGAACAGAAAGATGCTGTCCGACGGGTAAAAGGCCAATCCGGCTCCCGCGCCACACAAGGCCCCAATGATGTATTGCCCTTCGGCCCCGATATTCCAGATGCCCGCGCGAAACCCCAGCGACAGGCCAATCGCGATCAGGATCAGCGGCGCGCCCTTCACCAAAAGCTGCGGGCGATAATAAAAGGCGTATTGCCCGAACAGGGGATCCCAGAAAATCGTGCGGATCGCCTCGAACGGGTTCTTGCCAAGGGCGGCAAACAGCAACCCGCCCGCGATCATGGTCACCACAACCGCGATCAGGGGCGTGGCCAGTGACAGGGTGCGCGACGGCATGGGGCGTTTTTCCAGCTTGATCATGCGTCTTCTCCCACCTTGGCCACTTCCATTCCGTGGGCGCCGCCCATCATCAGGCCGATTTCGTCAATCGTCAGACCCGCCGTCGGGCGCAGGTCAGACAGACGCCCCTCATTCAGCGCGCCAAAGCGGTCCGAGATTTCCATGAGTTCATCCAGATCCTGCGAGATGACAACGATAGCCGTGCCATTTGCGGCCAGATCCAAGAGCGCCTGCCGGATCGCCGCCGCTGCCGCGGCATCCACGCCCCATGTCGGCTGGTTCACGATCAGGACTTCGGGGCGTTGCAGTACCTCGCGCCCGATCACGAATTTCTGCAGGTTGCCCCCGGACAAGGCCCGCGCCGCCACATGGGTGCCGGGGGTGCGCACGTCAAAAGCCTTGATGATGCTTTCGGCGAAACTGGTGGTGTCGGCCCATTTCACGAACCCGTTCGAGGTCAGTTCCTCGCGGATTGCGCCGGTCAGCAGGGCGTTTTCGGTGAGACTCATATCCGGTGCCGCCGCATGGCCCAGCCGCTCTTCCGGCGCGGCCAGAATGCCCAACTCACGCCGCGCGTTGGGGCCCAGGTTGGCCACCTCTCGCCCCTTGACCTTGATCGCGTCCTTCCATGTCAGGCTTTCGCCTGACAGCGCCGCCAGCAATTCATCCTGCCCGTTGCCGGCCACTCCGCCGATGCCAAGGATTTCGCCCGCGTGCACCGTGAAATGAATGTTCTTCAGTTTTGTCCCAAAGGCCGATGTCGACTCGATCGACAGGCCCGACACATCCAGCACCACCTCGCCCGTTTTCTCGGTGCTGCGGGTCGGCGTTTGCAGGGTATCGCCCACCATCATCTCTGCCATCTCGCGGGCCGAGGTCTCGGACGGAACACATTCGCCTACGTTCTTGCCCAATCGCAGGATCGTCGCGTGGTCGCACAAGGTCCGGATTTCTTCGAGCTTGTGCGAAATATAGAGGATCGACGTGCCTTCCGCCTTCAGCTTGTTCAGCGTCTTGAACAGGATTTCCACCTCTTGCGGGGTCAGAACGCTGGTCGGTTCATCCATGATCAGAAGTTTCGGATCCTGCAACAGGCAGCGGATAATCTCGACGCGCTGGCGTTCCCCCGCAGACAGGTCGCCCACAGTACGGTTGGGGTCCAGCGGCAGGCCGTAGTTCTCAGACACTTTGCGGATGCGGCGCGCCAGATCGCCCATCTTCGGCGGGTTTTCCATGCCGAGGGCAACGTTTTCGGCCACGCTCAGCGCATCGAACAGCGAAAAATGCTGGAACACCATCGCTACACCCGAGGCCCGCGCGACCCGCGGTTCGGACGGGGCAAAGGCCTCGCCTCGCCATGTCATCGTGCCGCTGTCGGGTTTCACCAGCCCGTAGATCATCTTGACCAGCGTGGACTTTCCTGCGCCGTTCTCACCCAGAAGGGCGTGCACTTCGCCTTCCTTTATGTCGAAAGACACGGTGTCATTCGCGACCACGCCGGGATAGGCTTTGGTCAGACCGGAAATACTTAGCAACGTCCCTGTCATGCGCGTTGTTGTCCTTGTTGGGGCGGTGCTAGCCAAAAGCCGGAATGCCCAATGTTTAAGCTGCGCTACCCTAGAAAGCCCCCGCCCAACCGCGCAAGGGGGACGTGGCCGCAAAAGGCAGGTCGCTGACTGTTTTGCTGAAAAACCGTGCAGACGCAAGGCTCTGAAAATTCGTGCAAATCCCGGCTCTGCCCAAGAGTTGTTATTTGCTTTTATTTGAAAGACCCAAAGGGATTTCCTTCAAATTGCGATGAATTCCTGTGCAGAACGCCGGTCAAGGTGCGTCTTCCCATTGCCTGCCGGTCTGGGATAGCTTGGCCCCATGAGCAGCCATCCCCGATTCATCCATCTCCGCGTCCACACCGAATATTCCCTTCTCGAAGGGGCGATGCGGGTCAAGAAATTGCCCGGCACCTGTGTCGACATGAACATGCCCGCCGTGGCCATCACAGACACCAACAACCTGTTTGCCGCGCTTGAATTCTCGGTCACCGCGCAGGGTGCGGGGGTGCAGCCGATTGTCGGGATGCAGGTGGATATCACCATGCCCCATGACGACCCGTCCGGGCGCACCCAACCCCCGAAACCTGCACCTATCGTCCTGCTGGCGCAGCGTGAACAAGGCTACGAGAACCTGATGAAGCTGACCTCCTGCCTGTATGTGGACAAGGGCGGGCAGCTGCCGCAGGTCTCGATGGAGGAACTCGCCGCGCGGTCGGCGGGCCTGATTTGCCTCACCGGCGGGCCGGACGGCCCGATCGGGCGCACCCTGCGCAACGGCCAGCGCGCCGCTGCCGAGGCTATGATGCGTCAGTTTCACGAGATTTTCGCCGACCGCCTGTATGTCGAACTGCAACGCCACCCCGGCGAACATGGCCAGCCCGAGGCTGAACAGAAAACCGAACGCCCCTTTATCGAGATGGCCTATGATATGGACATCCCGCTGGTCGCGACCAACGATGTCTATTTCCCGAAACCGGACATGTACGAGGCGCATGATGCGCTGATCTGTATTGCCGAAGGCGCCTATGTCGATCAGCAGGACGGCCGCCGCCGCCTGACGTCGCAGCATTACTTCAAGTCGCAGGAAGAGATGATCACCCTCTTCGCCGATCTGCCCGAAGCCATCGAAAACACGGTCGAGATCGCCCAACGCTGCGCTTTTGCCACTTATCGCCGCGACCCGATCCTGCCGAAATTCGCCGATGACGAAGTCGCCGAACTGCGCCGCATCGCGAACGAGGGCCTGCAGGCCCGCCTTGCTGTGATCCCCCATGCCGTCAGCGTCGAGGAATATCAGGAACGGCTCGACTTCGAACTTGGCATCATCGAGGGCATGGGCTTTCCGGGTTACTTCCTGATCGTGGCCGACTTTATCCAGTGGGCCAAGGACCACGACATTCCCGTCGGGCCCGGGCGGGGCTCGGGCGCGGGGTCGCTCGTCGCCTATGCGCTGACCATCACCGACCTTGATCCGCTGCGCTATTCATTGCTGTTCGAACGGTTCCTCAACCCCGAGCGGGTGTCTATGCCCGACTTCGACATCGACTTCTGCATGGACCGCCGCGAAGAGGTTATCAAATACGTTCAGGAAAAATACGGCCGCGACAAGGTGGGCCAGATCATCACCTTCGGCGCGCTTCTGTCCAAGGCCGCGGTGCGTGACATTGGGCGCGTCTTGCAGATGCCCTATGGTCAGGTGGACCGCCTGTCGAAACTGATCCCCGTCGAAGGGGTCAAGCCGATGTCGATTGCCGACGCGCTCAAGGAGGAACCCCGCCTGCGCGAAGAGGCCCGCAACGAAGAGGTCGTCGACCGCCTGCTGACCTATGGCCAGCAAGTCGAGGGGCTGTTGCGCAACGCTTCGACCCACGCGGCAGGGGTGGTGATCGGCGACCGTCCGCTGGATGCGCTGGTGCCGCTGTATCAGGATCCGAAATCCGACATGCCCGCGACCCAGTTCAACATGAAATGGGTGGAACAGGCGGGGCTGGTGAAATTCGACTTTCTGGGCCTGAAAACCCTGACCGTGATCCAGAACGCGATTGAACAGATCCACGCCTCGGGGCGGCCCCTGCATGTCGCCGCTGATGGCACGCAACTGTACGAGCCGGCGGAAGGTGCGGAAAACCAGATCAACGCCATCCCGCTGGATGACGAAGCCACCTATAAACTGTATGCCGCCGCCAAGACCGTCGCCGTCTTCCAGGTGGAATCCACCGGCATGATGGATGCGCTCAAGCGCATGAAACCCACCTGTATCGAGGACATCGTCGCGCTTGTGGCGCTCTATCGTCCCGGTCCGATGGAAAACATCCCCGTCTATTGCGAGGTCAAGAACGGCCTGCGCGAGATCGAGTCCGTACACCCCCTGATCGACCACATTCTTGAGGAAACCCAGGGCATCATCGTCTATCAGGAACAGGTGATGCAGATTGCGCAGGTCATGGCGAATTATACGCTTGGCGGCGCGGACCTGCTGCGCCGGGCGATGGGTAAAAAGATCAAAGAGGCGATGGACGCCGAACGCCCCAAGTTTGAAAAGGGCGCGGCGGAAAATGGCGTGGATGCCAAGAAGGCGTCCGAGGTGTTCGACCTTCTGGAAAAATTCGCCAACTACGGCTTTAACAAATCCCACGCGGCGGCCTATGCGGTGGTGTCCTATCAGACCGCGTGGCTCAAGGCGAACCACCCCGTCGAATTCATGGCCGGGGTGATGAACTGCGATATCCACCTCACCGACAAGCTGTCCGTCTATTTCGAAGAAGTGAAGAAAAAGCTCGCGCTGCCTTATGTGCCGCCCTGCGTGAACCGCTCGGATGCCACGTTCAAGGTGGTGGACGGGGCGCTGGTCTATGGTCTGGGCGCGCTCAAGAACGTGGGCGTCGAGGCAATGAACCTTGTCACCAACGGGCGCAAGGTGGATGGCGTCGACAAACCCTTTGCCACGCTGTTCGATTTTGCCCGTCGGGTGGACCTTAAGCGCGTCGGCAAACGCCCGCTTGAAATGCTCGCCCGCGCGGGTGCCTTTGACGAACTCGACAACAATCGCCGCCGCGTGTTGGAAAGCCTTGATGCGCTGGTGAACTATTCCGCAGCCATCCAGGATCAAAAAACCTCGAACCAGGTCTCGCTTTTTGGCGAGGCGGGCGACGACCTGCCCGAACCGCGCCTGTCGCCAGTGGGCGACTGGTTGCCGGCGGAACGTCTCGATGAAGAGGCGCGGGCCATCGGGTTCTTCCTCTCTGGCCATCCGCTCGAAGATTATATGCCTGCGCTCAAGCGCAAGAAGGTTCTCACCATGGATGAGGTCGCCGAACAGGCCAAGGGCGGGCGCTGCGTGGTCAAGATGGCGGGCCGTGTGTCTGGTCGGCAGGAACGCAAATCCGCGCGTGGCAACCGCTTTGCCTTTGCCCAACTCTCGGACCCGACCGGCGCCTACGAGGTTACGATTTTCTCGGATACCCTGGAGAAATGTCGCGAATACCTTGAAACCGGATCGAAGGTCGTGGTCACGGTCGAGGCCGAGGTCGAATCGGACCAGTTGAAACTGCTGGCGAAATCCATCGCGCCGGTAGACACGGTTGTGGCCGACGCGGGCAGTGCGGGGCTCAGAATCTTTATTGAGGACACTACCGCCATTGCGCCGGTCGCAAGCGTGCTGCAACAGGCCGCCGACTCGGTCAAAAGCGGTGGGCGCGGACCGGTCATGTTCTGCCTGATGGACCCCGCCCTGCCGGGCGAGGTTGAAATGGATACGGGCCGCGAATTCCCCGTGAACCCCCAAATCAAGGGCGCGATCAAATCGCTCGACGGGGTGATGATGGTGGAAGAATATTAAGCAGGGCAGGAGGGGCGTTGCCCCTCTTGGCCTGCGGCCAATTCACCCCAGAGTATTTAAGACAAGGTGAAGAAACGGGTTTGTACAAAATGGTCAGGCGGGGGGCTGAAATGCGTACAAACCCTATAGTTTCAGTAATGCGGCGGGCGTTCGTCACCCAGAACGATACCGCCTGTGCCTGCCGCCTCGCGCTCGGCCTCGCGTTCCATCAGCATCCGTACACGGTTTGTCAGCAAGGTGATTTCCTGATCCTGCCGCGCCACGACTTCTGACAGGTCTTCGACTGTGCGGGTTAGGTGAGCGATCTGTTCTTCCAGCTTTTTCATGGTCTCTCGATAGGCGGCGGGGCGGTCCGGGTCAAGCGACGTGGGGTTTGCGTTGATTGGTGCGCCAGGGGATGCTTCCCTGTCATCGAGGAGGATTTCACATGACGATTTCTGTTGAGACACGGGGCCGTGTCCGCGTGGTGACCATCCGCCGGGCCGCTGCGCGCAACGCAGTCAACCCCGAGACGGCGCGGGCTTTATATGAGGCTTTTCAGGCGTTTGACGTAGATGAAGCCGTCGACGTCGCGATCTTGACTGGCGAGGCAGGCAGCTTTTGTGCGGGGTTTGACCTCAAATCCGCGGCCACCGGCGCGGGGCAGGATTGGATTGCCGATGTGCAGATCCCCGATGACTGGAGCAACGCGCGCACGCGGCCTTTGCCGGGGCCGATGGGGCCGTCGCGGCTGATGCTGACCAAGCCCGTGATCGCCGCCGTGGAAGGCTATGCCGTGGCTGGCGGGATCGAACTTGCCGCGTGGTGCGACATGCGTGTCGCCGCCGAAACCGCCACGTTCGGCGTGTTCTGCCGCCGTTGGGGCGTGCCCCTGATCGACGGCGGCACCATCCGGTTGCCCCGCATTCTGGGGCAGGGCCGCGCCAATGATCTGATTTTGACCGGCCGCCCCGTGGGCGCGTCCGAGGCCTTTAACATGGGGCTGGTCGATAGAATTGTACCAGAAAATCAGGCCCTTGCTGCGGCTATGCAACTGGCCGAAAGCCTTGTGCCCTTTCCTCAGGCCTGTATGCGCGCCGATCATGTGTCGGCACGGATGTCGGGGGAAAAACTGGCGTCGGCCCTGCGCCGCGAGTGGCGGTCGTATGGCACCTTCTTGAAAGAGGGTCAGCATGGCGCGGCCCGTTTTGCCGGCGGAAAGGGGCGCGGCGGAGATTTTGCGGATATCTGAGCGCACACCACAGGGGGCGGGGCGCTTTGTCATCAAGGGTTCGCTTGCCCCCGTGCGGGGCATTGGGTAAACGCACGGGCGAGTTAAACCCGAAAGGACCATGACACATGGCCAAAGTGAAGAAAGCCCCCCGCCCCAAGGCCGAGACGCCCAAGGGGTTCCGCGACTATTTCGGCCACGAGGTGACCGAGCGCAGCCATATGCTGCAACAGATCGCCGGGGTCTATCATCATTACGGGTTCGAGGCGCTGGAATCGTCGGCGGTGGAAACTGTCGAGGCGCTGGGCAAGTTCCTGCCCGATGTCGACCGCCCCAACGAAGGCGTGTTCGCGTGGCAGGAATTTGACGAGAACGACAAGGGCGATTGGATGGCACTGCGCTATGACCTGACCGCGCCTTTGGCTCGCGTCTATGCGCAGTATCGCAATGATCTGCCGACGCCCTATCGCCGCTATGCGATGGGGCCGGTCTGGCGCAACGAAAAGCCGGGTCCGGGCCGGTTTCGCCAGTTTTATCAATGCGATGCGGATACCGTGGGCACGGCGTCCATGGCGGCGGACGCGGAAATTTGCGCCATGCTGTCGGACACGCTGGAAACCGTTGGGATTCCGCGCGGCGATTACCTGGTGCGCGTGAACAACCGCAAGGTCATGAATGGCGTGCTCGAAGTGATGGGCCTTGGCGAAGATCAGGCGGCTAAGGACAACGTGCTGCGCACCATCGACAAGTTCGACAAGGTGGGCGAACAGGGCGTGCGTGAATTGCTGACCAAGGGGCGTCTCGATGCCTCGGGGGCGTTCATTGACGGCGTGGGTCTGTCCGAAGATCAGGCCGAGCCTGTAATTGCCTTTCTGACTTCAAAAGCGGCCGACGTGTCCAAGACCTTTGAAAACCTGCGCGGTGCCGTTGGGGCGTCTGCGGTTGGGGCCGAAGGGATTGCAGAGCTGGAACAGATTGCCGAGTTGCTGGATGCGGGTGGCTATGGCGCGGACCGGATCGAGATCGACCCGAGCATCGTGCGTGGTCTGGGATACTATACCGGCCCGGTTTACGAGGCCGAGTTGACCTTTGAAATCTTTGACGAAAAGGGACGCAAGCGCCAGTTCGGGTCCGTGTCTGGTGGTGGACGTTATGACGATCTCGTCAAGCGTTTCACAGGTCAGGCCGTGCCTGCGACCGGCGTGTCGATTGGTGTGGACCGTCTGTTGGCGGCGCTGCGTGAAAAGGGCCGCATGGGCGGAACCTCGGTTGGTCCGGTGGTTGTGACCGTGATGGATAAGGCGCGCATGGCCGATTATCAGGCGATGGTGGCCGAGCTGCGCAATGCGGGCATCCGGTCCGAGGTGTATCTGGGCAACCCCAAGAATTTTGGCAACCAGTTGAAATACGCTGACAAGCGCAACAGCCCCGTGGCCGTGATCGAAGGCGGGGATGAAAAAGACCGGGGCGTGATTCAGATCAAGGATCTGGTGCTGGGCGCCAAGATCGCCGAAAGCGCGACGCTGGAAGAATGGAAAGAGCGCCCCAGCCAGTTCGAGGTGCCGCGCGATCAACTGGTTGCCAAGGTGCGCGAAATCCTTGAAGGGCAGGGTGAGTGATGCCGACCAAAGCCATGATCCGCGCCCGGGCCGCCGAGATACAGGCGTTCTTTGAAGAGGCCGGCGCGACGCCCGTGGAAACCTCGTTGCTGCAACCTGCCGAGGTGTTGTTGGACCTTTATGGCGAAGATATCCGCGGCCGCGCCTACGTGACCTCGGACACGTTGCGCGGCGAACAAATGCTGCGGCCCGATTTTACCGTGCCGGTGGTGCAGATGCACATGGACCACGGGGCGGAACCCGCGCGCTATACTTATTCCGGCCAGGTGTTCCGGCGGCAGGACGAAGACCCGAGCCGCGACAATGAATACATGCAGGTCGGATATGAGGTGTTCGAGCGCGAAAACCCCGCCTCGTCCGATGCCGAGGTCTTTGCCCTGATGCAGACTGTGCTGGCCCCGCTCGACCTGCGGGCCGCAACGGGCGATATCGGTATCCTCAAGGCGGCGGTGGCCGGGCTTGAAACCACCGAACGGCGCAAGGGTGCCCTGTTGCGCCATATCTGGCGACCGCGCCGGTTCCGGCAGTTGCTGGACCGGTTTTCGGGGCGCACCGAGATGCCTGCCACCCGCGCGGCCCTGATCGCGACGCCGAACCCGATGGATACCGATTTCCCGATGATCGGCCTGCGCTCGGAACAGGAAATCGCGGCGCGCATTGCCGCCTTGAAAGAAGACGCCGAAACACCGCCTTTGGCGGCGGGGCAGGTCGCGCTGATCGAGGCGCTGCTGGGCGTGCGCGAGAAGCTGCCCTTTGCGCTGGAACATCTGCGCGACATCGCCGTGGACATGCCTGCCATCACCGAGGCGGTGTTCACGCTCAAGGACCGGATCGAGGCGCTGGCCTCGCGCGGGGTCGATGTGGACAACCTCGAATTCGAGGCCAGCTATGGCCGCACTTCGATGGAATATTACGACGGGTTCGTGTTCGGGTTTTATGCGCCGGGCCGTGCGGACCTGCCGCCCATCGCGACCGGGGGGCGCTATGATGCGCTGACCCGCGTGTTGGGGCAGGGGCGTGAAATTCCGGCAGTGGGCGGCGTGATCCGTCCGGGTCTGGTCCTGAAACTGGAGGGCGCGCTATGACGATCAAACTGGGAGTGCCGTCCAAGGGTCGCCTGATGGAAAAGACCTTTGACTGGTTCGGCGCGCGTGGCATCGGTCTGGCGCGGTCCGGGTCGGATCGGGAATACGCCGGGTCGGTCGAAGGGATCGATGGCGTGGAACTGGTGCTGCTGTCGGCAGGGGAAATCCCCCGCGAACTGGCGGCGGGGCGTATCCATCTGGGCGTGACCGGCACCGATCTCGTGCGTGAAAAACTGGGCCAGTGGGAGCAGCAGGTCGAGGAACTCGCGTTGCTGGGCTTCGGGCAGGCGGACCTGATCATCGCCGTCCCGAATTGCTGGGTCGATGTGGACACGCTGGACGATCTTGATGCGGCAGCGGCGGCTTTCCGTGCGGAACATGGCTTCCGGCTGCGCATCGCGACCAAGTATCACCGTCTTGTGCGGGAATTCCTGCGAGACAATGGCGTGGCTGATTACCAGCTTGTCGACAGTCAGGGCGCGACCGAGGGCACGGTCAAGAACCTGACCGCCGAAGCGGTTGCCGACATCACCTCGACCGGGGATACCCTGCGTGCGAACCACCTCAAGATTCTGTCAAACGGGATGGCGCTGCAATCGCAGGCCACGCTTTTCCGGTCGCGCAAGGCGAAACTGAACGCGGACGAGCGCGAGACGCTGAAGGTGCTTCTGGAAAAACTGGACCGCGATTAAGGGCGCTGGCCGGTTTTCACCGCACGCCAATTTCAGCCAGTGCCGCGGCCAGTTCGGCCGGCAGGTCGTCTTCCTGCCGGCGTTTTCCGCGCAAATCTGCTGGACTGTCTTCGGCAGGCAGATAGCGCCAGCCCTGAAACGGGCGGCGCAGCGCCGTTTCGGTCAGGATGATTTCGGGGTCAAGCACGATGGCGCAGCGACGAATCCCGTCGCTGCCGATCACCTCGTCCAGACGCAGGATGCGTTGCCGACATTGAATCGCGCCCTTGATAACCCAGTAGATTGAGCCGCCGTTCAAAATCTCTTTTTCACGCTTGGGCCACATACGGGTGACATGCTGTGGATGCCCGTCACCGGTCTGGGCCGCGCGCGTCGCCTGCCACGCGGCAAGGCTCTCGGGATTTTCGCTGCCGACACTGAGCTTTACGAGATTGACATGCTGGGCCAAGGCGAGGGGATTCCTTATATTCCACGACCCTCATATAGTAGGTCTTCTGTTGGTGTGGGCAAGGTCTTGTGGTAAAGTGACCGTCCGTCAAGAAATAAAATCTTCCGCGCGGCCAATTTTACGTTGAGACCCCGACGCGTCGCGTAGTAACCAGAGCGCCACTCAAGCTGCCACCAGAGACAACAGGATTCGCCTATGACACGCTTTGCCGCCCCCATCGCCGAACAGATTTGGGATATGAAATATCGCTTCAAGGAAGCGGACGGCAAACCGATCGATATCACGGTCGAGGACACTTGGCGCCGCATCGCGCGCGATCTGGCGCGGGTGGAAAAAGATCCGGCGCATTGGGAAGAGAAATTCTATGCCGCGCTGGAAGACTTCAAATACCTGCCCGCAGGCCGCATCACCGCCGGTGCCGGCACCGCCCGGAACGTGACCCTGTTCAACTGTTTCGTCATGGGCACGATCCCCGACAGCATGGGCGGGATCTTTGACATGCTGAAAGAGGCCGCGCTGACCATGCAGCAGGGCGGTGGCATCGGCTATGATTTCTCGACAATTCGCCCACGGGGTGCAGACGTCAAAGGTGTGGCTGCGGATGCGTCCGGCCCCCTGTCTTTCATGGATGTGTGGGATGCGATGTGCCGCACGATCATGTCTGCCGGATCGCGCCGAGGGGCCATGATGGCCACCATGCGCTGTGACCATCCCGATATCGAGCAGTTCATCACCGCCAAATCCGACCCGGCCCGTCTGCGCATGTTCAACATGTCGGTTCTGGTCACCGATGACTTCATGGAAGCGGTCAAGAATGATGGTTCGTGGGAACTGAAATTCGGCGACAAGGTCTATCACACGGTCGAGGCGCGCGACCTCTGGAACAAGATCATGCAGTCGACCTATGACTATGCCGAACCGGGCGTGATTTTCATCGACCGCATCAACCAGATGAATAATCTGGGCTATTGCGAAACCATCGCGGCGACCAATCCTTGTGGCGAACAGCCCCTGCCGCCCTATGGTGCCTGCCTCTTGGGTTCGATCAACCTGGCCCGACTGGTCAGCAACCCCTTCGAGACCAACGCCGAGCTGAACCAGGAAGCCCTGACCGATCTTGTGGCCACCGCCGTGCGCATGATGGATAACGTGGTGGACGCCTCGAAATTCCCGCTGCCCGAACAGGCGCAGGAAGCCCAGAACAAGCGCCGCATCGGTCTTGGGGTGACCGGTCTTGCCGACGCGCTTCTGATGCTGGGCCTGAAATACGGCACCGAGGAAGCAGCCGAGCAGACCGAAGCCTGGATGAAAGCGATTGCGCGCGCATCCTATCTGGCCTCGGTCGATCTGGCCCGTGAAAAAGGCGTCTTCCCGCTGTTTGACAAGGATAAGTATGTCAATGGCGGTCTGGTCGCGCATCTGGATGACGACGTGAAGGCCGCGATCGCCGAACACGGAATCCGCAACGCGCTGCTCACCTCGATCGCGCCCACCGGCACGATCAGCCTATATGCAGGTAACGTGTCTTCGGGGATCGAACCCGTGTTTGCCTATGCCTACACCCGCAAGGTGCTGCAAAAGGACGGCTCGCGCACCGAAGAAGAGGTGGTCGACTATGCCGTGCAGATGTGGCGCGACAAGTTCGGCGACAAGGAACTGCCCGACTATTTCGTGAACGCGCAAACGCTGGAACCTGCGGCGCACGTGCGGATGCAGGCCGCGGCTCAATCGTGGATCGACTCGTCGATCTCGAAAACCATCAACTGTCCCGAGGACATCTCGTTCGATGCGTTCAAGGATGTCTACATGCAAGCATGGGACACCGGCTGCAAAGGCTGCACCACCTACCGCCCGAACGATGTGACCGGTTCGGTTCTCGCGGTGTCGGAAACGGCCGAGAACGCCCCCGGCGAAAAGCCCGAAGATCACGTGACGGATGGCGAGGTCATCTATATGTCCGAACCGCTCGAACGTCCGCAATCGCTGGAAGGCGCGACTTACAAGCTCAAGTGGCCCGACAGCGAGCACGCGATTTACCTCACCGTGAACGACGTCATCATCAATGGCCACCGCCGCCCGTTCGAAGTGTTCATCAACTCCAAGAACATGGAGCACTACGCCTGGACTCTGGCGCTGACCCGCATGATCTCGGCCGTATTCCGTCGCGGCGGTGACGTATCTTTCGTGGTCGAGGAATTGAAAGCCGTGTTCGATCCGCGCGGCGGTGCATGGATGGAGGGCAAATACATCCCGTCGATCCTCGCGGCCATCGGCGGCGTGATCGAGCGCCACATGATCGCCATCGGGTTCATCGAAGGTGAAGGCATGGGCCTCAAGACCGATCCGCAATCCGAGGTCATGGTCGTGGGCGAAGCCCCGCGCGGCAAGGCCTGCCCGTCTTGCGGCCAGTATGACATGCGCATGGTCGAAGGCTGCATGACCTGCGCCAGTTGCGGCTACTCGAAATGCGGCTGACGGCCTGAGTATGGGTGACACGGGGCGGCCTGGCCGCCCCTTTTCTTTTGAAACTCTCTAAAGGTTTCCCGGGGCTGTGGCGTGTCTGCGCAAGGCATGTAGGCTCTGAAATGGTCCATGTTTCATGGCCTGACCTGTATTGGAAAAAATTCGTCGCCCAGCGAGAGGGCCAGGTCATCCGCGCCATCAACATCAATGTCGATTAATAACCACACATTTTAAAAAAAGAATTTGGGTCTTTTCACAGCGAATCGGGTTTGTTAACCTTTAGCCAATAAAAAAACTAATGGCAGGTTATCAGGCAATGAAGACGGGCTTTCGCGGCACGTTTGTCATATCCTGGTCACAAACAGAACTAGACGGCCTTGGGGCCGCACCGGTGCAGTCGCTCGAAACGGGCGCGGTGTGGTCATGGCGTGGGGAAGCCGTGCGCGTGGACGGCCCTACCGAGCTGTTATGTCTTGATGTGTCCGAGGACGAGGCAAACATTCGTAAAAGAGCCGCCCGGATGGTGCGACGGCTGGTTGGGGCAGCTATCGACGAGTCACGGCGGCTGGATGAAATCGAGGTCGAGGAACCGCTGGTTGATGGCGGATTTGTTGTCACCAACGGCGCGCAGAGTTTTACAGTCACCGTGATTGAGGTTGAGGGGCGCCAGCCCCTGTTGATGTTCCTCGATGAGGTGCCACCACGCGATACCGAGATGTGGGTTGTGCATCATACGCTGGATGCCATGGACCGGAACCAGACCACCGGCCCGGCCACGGGCGGTGTCATCTGTTTTACGCCGGGCACACGCATCCTGACCCCCGAGGGGCCGAAACTGGTCGAAGACCTGCGCGAGGGTGACAAGGTCCAGACCAAGGACAACGGTGCGGAAGAGGTCTGCTGGATCGGCAGCCGCCGCATGACCGGCGCGCGTCTTTTCGCCATGCCCAAGCTACGGCCGATCCGCATCAAGGCCGGTGCGCTGGGGATCGAACGCCCTGACGAAGAACTGATCGTTTCGCCCGAGCACCGGATGCTTGTGAAGGGCCCCGCCGCGCGCGCGCTGTTCAACACGCCCGAGGTGCTGGTCTCGGCCCGTGAACTGGTCAACAGCTCGAACGTGGTCGTGGATTATGCCATGCGCGAGGTGACCTATATCCACCTCCTGTTGCCCCGGCACCAGATTCTCTGGGCCAATGGCGTCGAAACCGAGAGCTTCCATCCCGCCAATGCCGCCCTATCGACATTGACTGACACGGACCGGACGCGTCTTCTGAACATGATGCCGGACCTGGAATTCGATCTGAACAGCTATGGCCCCTATGCCCGCCGCAACCTGAGCGCCAGCGAGGCGGCGATCCTTCAGCACGAGGCGGCCTGATCCGCGGGGCTGCTTGCTTTCCCGATGGCTATTGCGTTCGCTGTTCAGCAGGTATTGGATCAAGTGCTGCAGGTGGTGAGGTAGTTTGAGAAACGGTGCTATGGGAAATGACATGGCCAGAATTACTGCCGCCTTCGCCATGAGCGCCCAGAACTGCGCTCTGAATCGATGCGCTCAGTTTGAAACAGGCGTTTCCAGCAGCCGCCATCTACAAAATCGTTAGGGGCGGGCGACCATTCGACAATCGGCGAATTTCAGCTTCATCGCCGTCGGATGGGAGAACTACAGTAAGAATGGGTCTGCCGAGTTCTTCGGCGAATTTGCGCCCCAACACCATGAGGTCAATTACGGCGAACTGGCTTGCGCTTTCCGCTTCAAGCATTGCTTGCAGATCGCTAACAACCTCAAAACGCCCTTTCCCATGGTAGACCATGAACCGAGAAACATCGTCTGCCAATGAAAATTGAAATGGTAGCTGATCGCTATCGTTGAAGCGCGCAACCACGTTCTCAACTTTCTTACGTGGCCCACGAAACTCACATGCTCCGTCGCAACCCATTAGTGCAAAATACACCAGTGTTTGCGGCCTGCGATCCAAGAGAGGTGTAATCTCAATAGGGCTGATACCTAGCTTGGAACCCGACGAAAGCAGCAAAAGTTTTGCGGCATCCTCCAAAGAACAAGAGTACCTCGTACCCCCAGTGTTTTTTGGTGCGCAACCACGACTTCTCCAGCTTCGAAGCAGTGTTTGGGGAAGATCGCAAGCACGTTCAATTTCCGCCGAAGATAGTTCGGCCTTTGATACCAAGTAAGCGCCGTTGGTAATCATGGTGTGTCCTTGCATTTTTATCGTTGCAATGCAACGTTTATTAGTTGCGATATCACGTAGAAGTTAGTATGTCTACGAAATGTTGCATAATGGAAGGGCCAATGAACCGTTTGAACACGCTCACGCGCACCCAGATTCTGAATTCTTTGTGCAAGGGTGCATCACAACGTGCGTGCGAAGAGGTTTTCGAGGTCAGCAACAAGACGGTACAAAAGCTCTTCCGTGACGCGGGCGACATGGCCATAGACTACCTTGGTTCGCTCAGGCAACTTGAAGCGCCCGTTATTCAAGCAGATGAGCTTTACTCGTTTGTTGGCGCAAAGCAGAAAAACGTTTATCGCATGACCCGACCTTTGGCGGGGGCAGGTACGGCGTGGGTGTATCTTGCCATTTGCGCCAAGAGCCGATTTGTTCTCGCCCACCATATCGGCGACCGTAAACTCCCCCACGCCACGAAATTTTTTTCCGCTTTACGTTCCAAGTTGGCGCAGGGGGACAATGGCAGCTTAGCCTACAGACCAACGATCATAACCGATGGGCTCATGGCATATAAGGAAGCTGCTGAAGTCATTTTTTGGCGACGAAATCAATCAGGCGATGCTCGTCAAACAATATGACAGACTGGATGAGAAAGGCGAGCCAACGCCCGCAAGTAGATACGCGGGCGCGGACAAAAGAATACTCATAGGTGATCCGCTCATGTCAGACGTAAGTACATCCTACATTGAACGTTTCAACTTGACGGCTCGGATGTGGAACAAACGCCTTGGCCGGAAGACCAACGCCTTTTCAAAGAACCGAAAAAGCCACGAAAGGCACTTGGCGCTTCTCATTATGTACTACAACTTCTGCTGGATACCTCGCGCGCAACAAAGGATTTGCGGAGAAACCGGAGAGGTGACTTCAGAAAAGCGTGCGACTCCAGCTATGGAAATTGGTTTGACTGACAGGGTACGGGCGCCGAAAGACCTGATCCACTTGATGGACGAGTTTCTGTCGCGACGTCGCGAACAGGAAAAGTTGAGCAATCTAGCCAAGAACCGCGACCTAGTTGTGGTGCCTCAGAAAGACTACAGCCCATATTGGGTCTTCTCTAGCGAAAGGCACCACTCCAAGGTGCACAGGGCGGATTGCGTGCACTGTAATCTCGGTCAGGGCCATCATCGGGGTAAGACGACACCAGGCCATTGGCACCCTTGTAGCACGCTGGAAGAAGCGACCAAGCTTGCCGAAACTTTTCACCCCTACAATCACTCGATCTGCAGCATATGTATCGGTTCATATCGGAAGAGCGGTTACAGGGGGCCGCAAGGCCCAAGGAGATCAAACCTTCTGCTTTTGAACTGAAAGCTCCAACAGTTCGGCATTTTTCGTATTGCCTCGGCCATATAATTTCTTTCTGAAGTGACAACTTCAAACTGTTGTAGAGATATATTGTAATCTGGGACAAAACTTACTTCTGCCCCTGTACAACGTTGATTTTCGGCCTCACAACGACCCTCAGCAATGTTCCCCGTGTTCACAAGTTGCTGTTCCAACAGAATTCGAAAATTGAATGACCAAGAAGCGTGTGAACACATCGACTTCTCTATTGGTCGCCAGCTCAAGTGTTGTCAGATTGTCGCCGCAGCTATAAGTTGAGCTGCAATAAGAGTGGGTTGCGAAAAGACCGAAACGTTCCGGTTTGGACCAACCGAGAACAGAGCAGAAACGGAGCCTATGACAAGACTAGAACTCCTTCAGAAGTCTGCCTCTTTGCTGGCGCGCTTCGCATGCGAAGTGCGTGTGTCAAACGCCATGGGCTTGTTTGACATCAACACTGTAGCGGAAGACTTTCTGATCCCAATTCTTGCTACGACTTTGGACTGCCCCGATCTGAAGAATCAGAACCGAATTCAAATGAATTTCCCCGCGGTGGATTTGGGATGCAATACTACTCGAACCTCGGTTCAAGTCACCTCTGATGCTACCAGTGGTAAAATCAACAAGACACTCGAAAAGTTCGAATCGCATGGCCTTGAAACAGATTTTGACCGGGTTTTTGTTTACGTGCTAACCGAGAGGCAGAAAACTTATACTTCTAAGGCACTTGAAACGACCATTGCTGGCCTACCAATCAAATTTGACCCGTCGCGCGACATCCTAGACTTTCGAGACTTGGCCCAGTTACTTGACCAACTTCCCAATGAGAAGATCCAGATAATCGTTGACCACCTTGAGGCCGAGTTCGCAAAGGCAGACTCCAGAACCAGATTTCGCTCCGAGCTGGATGATTTCTTGCTCGTGAGCGCTCAGAAAATTGAAGAGGAAAAACGAACAAAAAAATACATCCCGTCCGTGTTCGTGGAGACCACAAAAACAAAGGAAGAAATGCGATTTTTCGCAAACCCGATGTTCTTCTACAGAAGGATAGATGACGAGCTCGGTCGCGTCAGCATAGAGGGCCTTAACGAACTCTTGGGAATGGCGCAGATTGAGGAAATAGACTGTGACCTTGGCGAGTTACATTGTCTCGCCCACCCGGAAAATCTGTTCAAATTGCGAGATCGCCTTGCGAAGCAACATGCCGAGATAACAAAGCTCAAAGAGCAAGTTTCTAAGTTTTCATACGGCGAACGTGCCGAACGGTACGTGCCGAAGGACTATCTTACCGGATTTTGGACAGTGTTCCGCTACAACATAGAGTCTAGTGGGTACGGGGTGCTTCGTGCTCTTGACGACATCTCCAAGAAAATCGGCATCGCTCAAGCAAAAATTTTTCTAGTAACAGGAATGGCCGGACAGGGAAAAACAAACTTCGTTTGCGATTTGGTGGAAAATCAGTTCAGAAAGTTCCGGATTCCAACAGTTTTTATTCCCGCTAGGAAGCTGAACGATTTCCCCGGCCCAAACCGGATTCAGTCTTACATCACGAACAACCGATTCGCGCCTGATGTCCGCGATCTCCGTGAACTACTTACCTTGTTCAACAGTGTGGCGGAGGAATTTGGGAAGCCATTTATCATTGCAATTGATGGCATCAACGAAGTTGGAGACTTAGACGGCTTTGTCTCTGAACTTCGAGTGTTTCTGGAGGCATTGGTCCAGTATGACTTCGTCAAGATAATCGTAACCTGCCGCAACGAATTTTTTGATCACAAGTTTTCCGGGTTGTTTGAACCTGAGTTCACGGAGCATCTGTATCGGGTACAAGACCTTCGGAACAAGATGTCTGAGGACAATAAAGATCGCCTTCTTTGCTCTTATCTTGACCATTTTCAGATTGATGCAAGCCTTTCAAATTTGGCGAAAGAATTTTTGAAGAATGACCTCATCTTGCTCAGAATTTTCTGCGACATTCACGAGGGCAAGAGCATTGGCTACGTGCCAGATATCTACAAAGGAGATATCTTCGAAGAATATCTGACGATGAAGATTGGTGAGTTTCCGGCCCCTGCACGCCGGACAGCAATGGCTTCGATCTATAAAATCTGTGCTCGTATGTTGGAAAACGAGGATTTTGCACAGCTTCCGATGGAAGGATTTGATGAAACGGAGACAGAGATTTTCGAAAAACTTGTTGGAGAAGATATCATTCTGAGGAGAGAGGTCCCGCCAACAGGGCTTGCGTCACTGGGGGTCGAAAACATCTCTTTCACATATGATGAAATGAGGGATTTCTTGCTGGCGCATTTCACAGTTGTTGAAATGGCGCCATCGACCCCTGAGAAGGTCGATGAGTTGTTTGAGAGAGTTTGCAAGTGGCCGATTTACGAAGGCTTCTTCCGGTATGCCTATGTTCTGGCGAGGAAGAAAAGATGCGACCGAGTTATTGAAACATGTGAAGCCTTTGATGACTTTGATCGGCATTACCTCAACAACTTAACCATGCTATCTGCCGACATCCAGACGCCCGAGGATACCGCACGGGTGAAGTCGATGTTGGCCAATCTGACAGTAGAGCGCGAACTTCGCCAATTGTCTTGGTTCTTGTTTAGGAAGCGCGAAGCTTCGGATCATCTCAATGTTGAAATTCTCTTGGATCATCTTTGCGATTTGGAAGATGTCGCCTTGGAAGAATTTACTAAAGCAATGTTCTCGCGTTCAGAAGACTATCGCGGCAGTGAGTGGAGGGATAGAGTGAGCGGCTTGCTAACAAGTTTGATCGAACTTGATGACGACCAGCAAGTTGGCATTGGTGGTCCTGCGCTGGCTGTGGCGCTGTACTTTGCTCCCTTTGCGCGTTGGGACGAGCGAGAGGCAACCAAAAACCTCTTTTCAAGCAGGGCGGCGGTTCAAGAATTCCATGACGCAATCAGCGTGTGCCGAAATGCGAGTTCCGACGGGGTTCAGACATGCGTGGCGGAAATCGAAGAAGAACAGGCAGCCACATGAGAGATGAGATCAAACTGATCCTTCCAACATCATGGGAACCACGCAAGGACGCCTTTCTTGCGAAGCTAGGCGTGTCCAGTGGCGGTTTAGGCGAACACTTCTTCGGTAACGTCTATGACGCGTTTTTTACCCACTCCATTGAAGTGAAGAGGGAATTCGAAAGATACTACTCGGTCGAGTACGCCAAGTTGGCCGATTATATTGAGATCACTTATGGAGAGGTTCTCAGCGATGACGACTTGGAGCATGAACGGATTTACTTGGTGACATCGTTGCCTCAAGTCGTTGACGAAATGTACGAGGACAACAAACTGGACACAGTGCTTCAGTGCATTGGGGAACTGGAAAGGGCACAAAATGAAGATCAAACTTGATTTCGTTTCAAACAGCTCTTCGACATCTTTCGTGTACATCTCTGACATCGATTTGACCGAAGACCTTTTTCTAGAAGCCGCCGGGGTGGACCGGGACGGCCCCGTCGGAGATTTGTTCGCGCAGATGTATGGGGAAATAATCTCAGCTATGCGCAATGGAGCCAGCGTCACATCCAAGGAGGCTGCCGACAACCTCGCTGGAACACACGAATACACTCCAGAGGTCATCCAAAAGATGAAGGATGCGCTTGATCAAGGGAAAAACGTAGCGACGGGCACACTCGATAGCGATGGGCCTCTCGCTGAATCACTTCTTTGTATGGCGATGTTCGAGATCGATTCTGACAAGTTTTATATCAACGCATATAACAACTATTGGTGACTTCGTTTGCTGAAAGCTAATCGTTACAAAAGCCTTGGTTACACGTCCTTTTTTAACTCGGACACGGGCTTCTTCGCGCGAATTCCGGACAAGGGCTCTAAAGACCCTTTCTGGTCGCCTCATGGCCCAGAGTTGATGGACATCTCAATAACAAACTGGTGCGACAAAGGTTGTGCATTTTGCTATAAGTCCTCGACCAAGCGCGGAAAACATATGGCGTTGGTCGATTACAAAAATGTCATCGACCAGGCAGCCAAAATGGGTACATTCCAAGTTGCCTTGGGCGGTGGCAACCCAAACCAACACCCAGACTTTGTTGAGATTCTCGAATACACTGCCGCTAAAGGAATAGTGCCGAATTATACGACAAACGGTCGGGGGCTCACCGATGATATTCTTAAGGCAACGCGAAAGCACTGCGGGGCCGTCGCTGTTTCTGCCTACGAACCCTATGATGAAACCGCAGAGACGATAGAGACGCTGGCGGCGTCAGGCATCAAGATAAACGTGCACTTTATTTTGGATGCCGAAAGCATCGACACAGCGATTAGGTGGCTCAAGGAGCCACCAAGTTTCTTGAGAGGTATTAATGCCATTATCTTTTTGAACTACAAGCCGTCTGGCCGAAAGGTGTTTGAGAAGAAAATGCTGCGAAACAGCGATCGGCTGGACGAATTCTTTGAACTGGCAACTTCAGGCCAACGTAAACTAAAGGTTGGTTTCGATGCCTGCTGCGTCAGCGGCGTTTTCGCTCGCACCAACGCCAATCCGTCAATGGTCGACGCATGCGACGCGGGAAGGTTTTCGATGTATGTTTCAGAAGACCTCTCGGTGCATCCGTGTTCCTTTCAGAGTGGACTCGCAAGCGGAGATCAACTCAACGAACACTCCTCATTGTTGGAAATCTGGACAAAGTCAAAAAACATGGCTTCGTTTCGAAGCTACTTTGCTTCCGAGCGATGCGGTGGCTGCGCGCACCGCTCGACTTGTATGAATGGATGCCCATTGTTTGATGATCTCGTCGTTTGTGGAAACCGGTGAAATCGCTAGCTGTTCGAAAACGGCTGCCTTGTCGTTCATGTTTTCGCGGGGCGTTTTCTATGTAGGCAATACTTGTTCTTGAAATTGAGGCGTTGCACTACTGGGCAAACGCCCACTCGTTACCAAATAGCAGGATCGCTTGGGTGCGCTGAAACTGGCCGCCGTACGTCCTAACGCTTCAAGTGCTGTGCGGGGCTCGTAAGTCAGGATCGGGTCTGCAGCCGTGCTGAGCGATCAGTGGGATATGTAGGGCGTTATGTCAGAATTAGTGACATGCCATTTCCCATAGCATCACTCTTCAAACTACCTCACCACCGTGCTGCAAGAGCGCTTGACTCTGCCACATGATCGTATAGAAGCGCGGCTTCATTGGTGTTGGTGGCCCCCGCAAGGGGATGCCTGTCATGTCGGCAAAATCCGGCAAGAGGACAACGCCCTTCGAAACCTGAACGAAGGAGATCAGCCGTGACCAAACGCACGACTGCCAAGTACAAAATTGATCGCCGCATGGGCGAAAACATTTGGGGCCGCCCCAAATCCCCCGTCAACCGTCGCGAATATGGCCCCGGCCAGCACGGTCAACGCCGCAAGGGCAAGATGTCGGACTTCGGTCTGCAGCTGCGCGCCAAGCAGAAGCTGAAAGGCTATTACGGCGACATGACCGAGAAAATGTTCCGCCGCATCTACGCCGAAGCGGAACGTGTCAAAGGTGACACCGGTGAAAACCTGATTGGTCTGCTCGAGCGTCGTCTGGACGCCGTTGTTTACCGCGCCAAATTCGTGCCCACCGTGTTCGCAGCCCGTCAGTTCGTGAACCACGGCCACGTCAAGGTGAACGGCAAGAAGGTCAACATCCCGTCCTACCGCGTTAAGGAAGGCGACGTGATCGAAGTGCGTGACCGCTCCAAGCAGCTGGCCGTTCTTCTCGAAGCCGTTGCTCTGCCCGAGCGTGATGTTCCGGATTACATCGACGCCGACCACTCGAAGATGACCGCCACCTTCGTACGCACCCCGGGCCTGTCGGATGTGCCGTACCCGGTCATGATGGAACCGAACCTCGTGGTCGAATTCTACGCGAAGAACTAATCTTCGCCGACCCGACGATTTTTTGGAAACCCGCAGCCGGAATGCTGCGGGTTTTCTTTTTGTGTCGTGCCGACCGGGGGCGCTGCCCCCGTCCCCCCCATACAAAAAAGAGTTGTCGGGAATATCACCCGGGAAAAAAGGGCGCGTCGTGAATGTTGCGCGTCCGGCGTTCTGCTCTTATGGGAAGGGCGGCAGAGATAAGGAGAGCACAGATGGCCAACCCGATCGAGAAAGGCATCGAGAAAACCCTGTTCGGATCGCGCTGGCTGATGGCGCCGATGTATCTGGGTCTTGTGGTGGCGTTGGCCATGCTGGTCTATGTCTTCGTGCATGAACTGGCGATCTATCTGCCGCAGGTGCCGTCCATGTCGGCGGATAAGGTGATACTTGTGGTATTGACCCTGATCGACCTGACCCTCGCGGGAAACCTGCTCTTGATCGTGCTGTTCTCGGGGTATGAGAGTTTCGTGTCGAAGCTCGACGTAAGCGAAACGTCCGAACGGCTGGAATGGATGGGCACCGTCAACTTTTCCGGCCTCAAGATGAAGCTGATCGCCTCGATCGTGGCGATTTCGGCCATTCACCTGCTCAAAAGGTTCATGGAGCTCGGTAAAGCCAAGGGGGAATTGTCCTTCAGTGACGCAGAACTGATGTGGCTGGTCGTGATCCACATGGTTTTTGTCCTGTCAGGTGTTCTTATGGCGCTGATGGACTATCTGACGGCACGGTCCAAGAGGTAACCAAATGCCGGGCGTGACCACAATCACGCAACCATGCGCAATCGTGTGTTCTGTTCTTTCAAACCGTGCGCGCCGGGGATATGAGAACGGGCATAGCAGGAGACTATTGAATGTCGCGTATTGAACCGCAGCCGGGGATCATGGAGATCGAACTCTATGTCGGGGGCAAGGCCACCGTCGAGGGTGTCAGTGATGTCGTCAAACTGTCGTCAAACGAAAACCCTTACGGGTGTTCGGACGCGGCCAAGGAAGCCGTGGCCAAGGCAGGCCACAACCTGCATCGCTATCCCAGCACGGATCATGCCGACCTGCGCGCCGCGATTGCCGAGGTGCACGATCTGGACGCCGCGCGCATCATCTGTGGCGTGGGCTCGGACGAGGTGCTGCAATTCATCGCCCAGTGCTATGCCGGACCGGGCGACGAGGTGATCTATACCGAGCACGGGTTTTCCATGTATCCGATCCTGGCGCACGCGGTTGGGGCGACGCCGGTCAAGGTGCCCGAACGCGAACGCGTGGTGGATGTGGATGCCATTCTGGATGCCTGCACCGAAAAGACGCGGATCGTGTTTATTGCCAACCCTGCCAACCCTACCGGCACGATGGTTGGCAGTAATGAAATCGCGCGTCTGGCGGCCGGGCTGCCCAAGGGCGCGATCCTCGTGCATGACGGGGCTTATACCGAATATGTCGAAGGTTTCGACGGCGGCGCGGCTTTGGTCGATGCGCAGGACAATGTCATCATGACCCGCACCTTTTCCAAGATTTACGGGTTGGGCGGT
This sequence comes from Shimia fortis, assembly GCF_040225985.1. Lineage (NCBI taxonomy): Bacteria > Pseudomonadati > Pseudomonadota > Alphaproteobacteria > Rhodobacterales > Roseobacteraceae > Shimia > Shimia fortis. Next base: position 84,267 of record NZ_JBBPEU010000007.1, on the reverse strand, counting down.
TTGCGGATCGGCTGGGGCTATGCCTCGCAAGAGATCATTGACGTGCTGAACCGCGTCCGCCAGCCCTTCAACCTGTCCACGCTGCAGCTTGCCGTGGCCGAGGCCGCGGTGCGCGATCAGGCATTTGTCGAGAAATGTCGCGTGGACAATGCGCGGCTGCGCGCCTGGCTGGCCGAGGCGCTCGCCGAACTGGGCGTGCCGTCAGATACGTCCTGCGCCAACTTCATTCTGGCGCGCTTTGCATCGCAGGCCGAGGCCGAGGCCTGTGACGATTACCTGAAATCGCAGGGCCTGATCGTGCGCCGGACCACGGGGTACGGACTGGCCAATTGCCTGCGGATCACCGTCGGGGACGAGGCGGGCTGTCGGCGCGTGGCCCATGCCATCGGCCAGTTCAAGGGCGGTGCCAGATGAACGCACCGGTCTATGAACGTGTCGCCCTGATCGGGCTTGGGCTGATTGCTTCGTCGATGTTCTGGGCGATCAAGCGGGCAGGGCTGGCGGGCGAGGTCACGGGCTATGCCCGCTCGGCCGCGACGCGGGATCGGGCGCGGGAAATCGGCCTGTGTGACCGGGTCTGTGACACGGCGCTTGAGGCCGTGCAGGACGCCGACCTTGTCGTGCTTTGCGTGCCTGTGGGCGCCATGGGGGCCGTGGCCGCAGATATCGCGCCGGGCCTGAAAGCAGGGGCTACCGTATCGGATGTGGGCTCCGTGAAACGCGCGGTGATAGAGGCCGTTGCCCCGCATTTGCCCGACAGTGTGCATTTCGTGCCCGCGCACCCGTTGGCCGGGACCGAACATTCAGGCCCCGATTCCGGGTTTGCCGAATTGTATGACAACCGTTGGTGCATCATCGTGCCCGCCTATCAGAGCACCGATCCCACCGCCGTGGCCCGCCTGCGTGCGCTTTGGGAAGGCATGGGCGCCAATGTCGATGAAATGGATGCCGATCACCACGACCTCGTACTGGCAGTGACCAGCCACGCGCCGCACCTGATCGCCTATACCATGGTCGGTGTGGCGGATGATCTGCGGCGTGTGACCGACAGTGAGGTCATCAAGTATTCGGCGGCGGGGTTTCGCGATTTCACACGGATCGCGGCCAGCGACCCCACCATGTGGCGCGACGTGTTCCTGAACAACAAGGATGCCACGCTGGAAATCCTGGGCCGTTTCACCGAAGAACTCTTTGCGCTGCAACGGGCCATCCGCACCGGCGACGGTGACACCCTGTTTGACTATTTTACGCATACCCGCGCCATCCGCCGGGGCATCATCGAGGCGGGACAGGACACCGAGGCCCCCGATTTCGGGCGCGGGGCCCCCAAGGCATGATCCGCAGGGCGGGACTTGCGGTTTTGCTGCTGGCGACGGCAGCGGCGGCAGGGGCCCCTGACACATCGCTGCGCCCCGTGTCGCGCGAGGATGTCTTTCCCCCCGCCTTGCCTAGTTTTGCACCGGATGAATCCGTGAGGCCAAAGGCCCGCACCACGCGCAGCGCGCCCGTGGCAGCGGCGGCCAACACGCGTACCAGCCCGGACCCTCTTTCAAAGACCCTGACAGACCGTGGTGTCGTGCCAGCCAGTTCACCACGGGATCTCGACCCCGAACCCAGAGAGACCAACTCCGCGTCCCGTGTCAGAAGCACACGGGTCGGCAAGGTCTGCAAGGACCGGAACCTGCGCGGTCTCGAAGTCGGGGCCGTCGCCGGACGGCTGAGCGGGTGCGGCATCGACAAGGGCGCCATCCGTCTTTACGAGGTGTCGGGCGTCAAGCTCAGCACCCCTGCCGTGATGGAGTGCGACACCGCCCGTGCGCTCAAGAAATGGGTCGATGGGGGCATGTCCAAATCGGTCAAACGCTATGGCGGCGGGGTTGTCGAACTCAAGGTGGCGGCGGGATATGCCTGCCGTACCCGCAACAACCGCCCCGGTGCGAAAATCTCGGAACATGGCAAGGGACGTGCGATCGACATCAGCGCCTTGCATCTCAAGAACGGAGACACGATTTCCGTACTTCGCGACTGGGGCAAGGGGCGGAAAGGCAAGATGTTGCGCAGGATGCACAAGCAGGCCTGTGGCCCGTTCGGCACCGTGCTGGGCCCGAATGCCGACCGTTACCATAAAGACCATTTCCACTTTGACATCGCCAAGCACCGTGGCGGCCCCTATTGCCGCTAGGCGTCAGCGCAGGCGGATCACCGGTGCGGGGCCAATCGGCAGGGGGCCAAGCCATGTGCGCTGTCGCTTGAACGACAGCGGAATGTCGAGGGTCTGCGACGATCCGGACAGTTTCGCCAGCGTTTCCAGTGCGCCTTCGGTGGCGTCCAGAATGCCGGTCGGAATGTCGCCACTGCTGCGCGCAACATCCAGTATATCCCGCCAGTTTGTCGCGCGAACCGTGATATCCCCGGTGGGATAACCCAGCCCGTCAACCGTGACCTTGCCCGCCGCCTGCAGGTTCAGATCCCCCCACGCGATTTCCGCGCGTTTGAGGTCGATTTCGGTCGGTTGCGGACGGGCGTCCTCGATGGCGCGCATGTCTAGTGGCCGTTCAAAGGTGATTTCGACCTGCGCCTGCACGGTTTTCAGCGTGCGTGGCAGGTCTTCGCCCCGCGACAGGCGATAGGCCACTGGCGGCGCGAGGTTCATCACGTCTGACGCGAACTGGTAGGTGGCCTCGGTCTCGGGTTTCTTTTGCAGGGCAAGGCGCACCTCGCTGGCACTGCTGCGCCAGTCGGTCGAGGACACGACCTGCAATTGTTCGATCACAAGATTGCTGCGCTCAAGCGGCAGGGTCTTGGCCTTGCCCAGCACCAGCGAGGCGCGCATGTCCTCGGTCGCGATCTGGATTTTCTGGTCGGGAAAGGACAGGGTTTGCGCCTGTGGCCAGACGGCGATCAGGTGATTGGGTTTATAGCTCAGCGCAAACAGCTGGAAAAACGGCAGGTCCACCGCAACGCCGGTTTCGGGATCGGCCAGGGTGAGGGTGTCAAAGGTCGCGTCGATCCGGTTCGGGTATCCCGACACGTCCAGATCCGCGTATTCGGCGACCCAGCCTTCGGCCTGCCGCGCGGCGAACCAGCTTTCGAACCCCGACCGGGCCGAAGAGGCCGCGATAAACCAATAGGCCGACCACCCAATGGCGGCCACAAGGATCAGGATCAGCAATCGTTTCATCGGGGGGCCTCTTTCAACTCGTGCTGCATTGGTGTTTAAAGCCTTCTGCGCGAAACTTGAAACCCAAGTTTGCCTGAGGCGATGATTTCTGCGGCGTGCAGGATCGGGACAGACAAGGACACGAAACATGACGATGTGGGTCTTCGGATACGGTTCCCTGTTGTGGAACCCCGGCTTCGATTACGAAGAGAAACTGATCGCGTCGCTGCCCGGCTGGCATCGCAGCTTCTGCATGCGTTCGATTCACCATCGCGGCACGTCTGAAAACCCGGGCCTTGTGCTGGCTCTGGACGCGATGGAACATGCGCATTGTCAGGGGCTGGCCCTGTCCGTGCCCACCGGCGCCGAGGCGCAAACCCTAGACTACCTGCGCGAACGTGAACTGGTCTCGTCCGCCTATCTGGAACAGGTGCTGACGGTGGACCTGTCGGACGGGCGCAAAGTCGAGGCGGTGACCTATGTGATCGACCCGCACCATGTGCAGTATTGCCATCTCGAACTTGAAGAGCAGGCCCACATCATCGCAACGGCAGTAGGCGGGCGCGGGCCCAACACGGAATACCTGCACAACACGGCCAGCCACCTTTCCGAATTGGGCATTCAGGATGAAGAACTGGACTGGCTGTCTGCGCGTGTGCGCGAATTGACGGCGCTGGACGTCTGACGCGGGGCGTATCCGCATAAGTCCTTGGCACGCGGCCCGCTTCTCAGTAGGGTGGGCCCAGAAAAAACAAGGTGTCAGGATCCGTCCACATGGACCAGCCGGACCGCAAAGTCGAGCCGCATTTCTCTCAACCCGTCCGCCAGATCATGCTCATGCTGATTGTTCTGGGGCTGACGGTGGCGTTGGGGTATTTCGCCCTGCCACGGGTGATGCCTGTGTTCGAGGCGAACCCCTATCTCAACGGCTTTATCCTGTTCGTCTTCATGATCGGGGTGGCCGCCTGTTTCGCGCAGGTCTTCTCGCTGATATCCTCGGTCCGTTGGATCGAGGCCTTTGCCGCAGGAGAGGCCGAGCGCGAAGGCGTGGTGGCACCTTCGTTGCTGGCGCCGCTGGCCACGCTGCTGCGCAGCCGTGGCGCGCATTCCCAGATCAGCGCGACCTCGACCCGCTCCATCCTCGACTCGGTCGCGACCCGGATTGACGAGGCGCGCGAGATCACCCGCTATCTTGTGAACATGCTGATCTTTCTGGGTCTGCTGGGCACGTTCTATGGCCTTGCCACGACCGTGCCCGCCGTGGTCGATACCATCCGCAGCCTTGCCCCGCAGGAAGGCGAAGGCGGGGTCGAGGTGTTTTCCCGCCTGATGACCGGCCTTGAGGCCCAACTGGGGGGAATGGGCGTGGCCTTTGCCTCGTCGCTGCTGGGTCTGGCCGGATCGCTGATCGTAGGTTTGCTGGAGTTGTTCGCGGGCCACGGGCAGAACCGGTTCTACCGAGAGCTGGAAGAATGGCTGAGCTCGATCACTCGCGTCGGGTTCTCTGCCGGCGACGGTGACATGAGCGCGGAACAGGGTGCCATGGTTGGCGTGGTAGATCATCTCAGCCGGCAGATTGACGTGGTGCGCGATCTGTTCGTGCAGGCCGAAGCCAACCGACACGCCATGGAAACGCAGGTTTCGACCCTTGTGGATTCGGTGCAGAAACTGGCCGACCAGTTGGAATCCTCGGCCCCCACCTCGCAGGCCTTGTTGCGTGCTGCCGAGGGGCAGGAAGAACTGGTCCACCTGTTGCGCAACCGGCAGGAAAACGAAGGTCTCGACGCCGAAAGCCGGATGCGACTGCGGTCGATCGACGTTCAGATGCTGCGCATTCTCGAAGAAGTGTCCGCAGGACGGCAGGAAAGCATGGGCCAGATCCGCAACGATCTTGCCGCGCTGGCCCGCGTCTTGCGCCAGAACAAGAGCGGCGCGGCCCCCAATGCCCCGAGACAGGCCCCTTATCCGCAAGGGGATGGCTGACCATGGCGCTGTCACGTCGCACAGGACAGCGGTTTCAGGCATCCATCTGGCCCGGTTTTGTCGATGCGATGACGGGGTTGTTGCTGGTGCTGATGTTCGTGCTGACCATTTTTATGGTGGTGCAGTTCGTCCTGCGCGAAACCATTACCGGACAGGAAAGCGAACTGGATGCTCTCTCGACCGAGGTCGCCGCGCTGGCGCAGGCATTGGGTCTGGAACAGCAGGAAAACTCCGAACTTGAGGCGCGGGTTGGCGGTTTGCAGGCGACATTGACCACGGCCCGCGATCAGGTCGAACAACAGGCCGCCCTAATCGCAAGCCTGACCTCGGAACGTGCGGCGCAGGATGCGGCTTTGGCCGAGGCCCGTACGAGGATCACCAGTTTCGAGGCGCAGGTCGCGGCCTTGATTGCCGATCGCGATGCCGCGCTGGGCACGATTGCCGATCTCGAAACCCGCCGCACTGAATTGCTGGACGAACAAGAGGCGCTCAATCTGGCCCTGGCCTCCGCGCGCACCGAAATTGACGCGCAGGAAGAAGCCGCGCGTCTGGCTGCCGCCCGCCGCGAGGCTCTTGAGGCCATGGTGGCCGACCTGAACCGCGACCTGGAGGTCGGGGCCACGGCCCGCACAGAGTTGGAACAGGCGCTGAGTGAGGCCGAGCAACAGCGCCTTGTCGAAGCCGCCGCCGCCGAGGCTCTGCGTGAAAAACTGCAAAACGCTGATGCCGAGCTGACCGCAATGACGCTGGCCCTTGAGGCACAGCGCCAAAAGGCCGAGGATACGCTGACCATGCTGGCCGCTGCCGAGGCCGCCCGGAAAGACCTTGACCTGAAATTGGCCGCCGCCCTTCTTGCCGGCGAAACCGCCGAGGCCGATCTGGCTGCTGCGCTGCGCAGCCTGACACGGACCAAAGAGGACGTCACCGCCAAGGATCAGCAAATCGCATCGATCCAAGCGCAGCTGGCCGCTGCCCTGCTGGATCTGGAACAGGCCGATGCTACTGTCGCCGATCTTGAAACGCGGTTGGCGACCCTTCAAGGCGAGTTGGCCACGGCGCAGGATGAGGCCGGGGAAACCGCGACGCGGCTGGCCTCGGATCTTGAAACGCTGGAAACCCAGCTGGCTGCGGCCCTTGCCGCCCAGCTGTCCGCAGAGAACCGGGCGCGGTCGGCAGAAGAAACCGGCGCTGCGCTGGAGGAACAGCTAGCGGCGGCGCTCGCGGCGAAACTGGCCGCCGAGGAAACGCTTGCCGCGCAGGGCGACGTCGAGAAACGTCTTGCCGCCGCGTTGGCCGCCAAGCTGGCTGCGGAACGCACGGTGTCGGAAACCCTGTCCGCCGCCGAGGAACGCGAGGCCCTTTTGTCCGCAGCGAACACGGCCCTGAACGCACAAGAGGCGCGCACCGCCGAAAGCCAGCGTCAGGTGGCCGTCCTCAATCAACAAGTGGCTGCGCTGCGCTCGCAATTGACAGGTTTGCAGGCGCTTTTGGACGACGCCAAGGAACGTGATGCCGCCGCGCAGGTCCAGCTGCAATCGCTGGGGCAGGATCTGAACACTGCGCTGGCGCGGGCTGCCGCCGAGGAACGCAAGCGGCGTCAACTGGAAGAGGAAGAGCGCAAACGACTCGAGGCCGAGGCCAAGGCGCTGCAAGACAAGGCGCGCGATCTGGAACGGTTCCGGTCCGAGTTCTTTGGCCGGTTGCGCGATGTGCTGGGCAATCAGGAGGGCGTGCGGATCGTCGGCGACAGGTTCGTGTTCTCGTCAGAGGTTCTGTTCGACGTTGGCAGCGCCACCCTGTCCGAGGCGGGGCAGGCCGAGATTGCCAAGGTGGCCGATATCCTGACCCGGATTTCGGACGAAATCCCGGCGGAAATCGACTGGATCCTGCGCGTGGACGGGCATACCGACAACCAGCCCTTTTTCAGCGCGGGCAAATACGCCGACAACTGGGAACTCAGCCAGGGCCGTGCTCTGTCGGTGGTGCGGTTCATGATTGACGGGCTGGGCATTCCGCCGAACCGCCTTGCGGCGAACGGGTTTGGCGAATACCAGCCGATTGACCCGGCCAACACCCCCGATGCGCGGGCCAAAAACCGGCGCATCGAGTTGAAGTTTACCGAAAAGTAAGCCGTCTAGGGCAGGGTAAAGCGCAAGGTGTCCTGTGCCATGACCTGACCGTTCCGTTCAATCGTGGCCGTGCCGGTATATGTGCCGGACGGCCATCCCCCTGCCGGGCGTTTTTTGCCATAGGCCCGGAAATAGCGCGACTGTGCCTTGTCGAGGGGGATGGCGGTGTCGAACACCGCGCCGTCCGGCCCAGTCAGGATCAACGCCACGCGGTCGGCCGGATCGCTGCCATATCCCATGGCCCAGATCACGAGGGCGGCAGGCGGATGCGCCCAATGGTTCGGGGTGCGGGGCAGGGCGACCAGATCCTCATAATCCGGCACAGCATCATGCACCCCGATGGCGATCAGCCCTGTCGGCACATGGGCGACCGGCTCTGCCCAGATTTGTCGGGGCGTGTCGGTGCAGGTCGCGTCACTGTCAGCGCTGAACGGATCAACGATCTGTCCGTCCTTGCGCACGGAAAAATGCAGGTGGCGGAAACTGGTCAGCCCGCTGAGGCCGGTCTGGCCCAGCACATCCCCGGCGGTCACGCTTTGACCCTGTTTGACGCGAACCGATTGGTTCTTCAGGTGGCAGTATTGGGTGTGCCAGCCGTCGCCGTGGTCGATCACCACGCCATTGCCGCATTCCTTGCCGGAGACGTCCTGTGACCTGTCAGACGGGTGGGGTTTGTCGGCCATGGTGTTGCGCACGCCCAAAACCACACCATCCGCCGCGGCCAGCACATCCAAGCCGCGAAAATAGGTGTTTATATCGACGTCGCCCAGAATCGCGAAATCCGTACCTTTGTGTCCATCATAGGTCAGCCGGTCACAGGCAAAATCGCGAAATCCCGGCCCCGGGTCGCGATCGACATAATTCTGGATATAACAGGTTTCGCCCAGCTCGCAGTCAATCGGCTGGATAAATGAAGGCTCTCCCATCGCCGGTAAAGCGATGAGAGAGCCGATGAAAGCCCAAAAAGCCTTGGTCATTCCGCGGTCAGAAGCGGTGGCTTGTTGCCCGTGATGCGTGGCTTGTCCGGGCCGGAGAGCTTGAGTTTCAACTCGCCATCCTTGACGGTGACCTTGACCACACCGCCCTTGGCCAGCTTGCCGAACAGCAATTCCTCGGCCAGAGGTTTCTTGATGTGTTCCTGGATGACACGCGCCAAAGGCCGCGCGCCCATCTTGTCGTCATAGCCCCTGTTGCCCAGCCATTCGGCGGCCTTCGGGGTCAGTTCGATGGTCACGTTGCGGTCCATCAGCTGTGCTTCGAGTTGCAGCACGAACTTCTCGACCACGCGCATGATGACCTCTTTCGGCAGCGGTGCGAACGAGATCACGGCATCCAGGCGGTTGCGGAATTCCGGCGTGAAGGTGCGTTCGATCGCGGCGGTGTCTTCGCCCTCGCGACGGTCACGGCCAAAGCCGATCGCCTCTTTCGCCTGTTCGGCAGCGCCCGCGTTCGAGGTCATGATCAGGATCACGTTGCGGAAATCCACCGTGCGCCCATTATGGTCGGTCAGCGTGCCGTGGTCCATCACCTGCAACAGGATGTTATAGACATCGGGGTGTGCTTTCTCGATCTCGTCCAGCAGCAGCACGCAATGCGGGTGCTGGTCGACGCCATCGGTCAGCTGCCCGCCCTGGTCAAAACCGACATAGCCCGGAGGCGCGCCGATCAGGCGCGACACGGCGTGTTTCTCCATGTATTCCGACATGTCAAAGCGCAGCAGTTCCACACCCAGCGTATCCGCCAATTGCTTGGCCACCTCGGTTTTGCCCACACCGGTCGGCCCGGCAAACAGATAGTTGCCGATGGGTTTTTCCGGTTCGCGCAGGCCCGCTCGGGCCAGTTTGATCGCCGAGGACAGCGCCTCGATCGCCTTGTCCTGGCCGAACACGACGCGCTTGAGCGAACGTTCCAGATCCTTGAGCACCTCGGCATCGTTTTTCGACACGTTTTTCGGCGGGATGCGGGCGATCTTGGCGACAACCGCCTCGATCTCTTTCACGCCGATGGTCTTGCGCCGTTTCGAGGCCGCCACCAGATGCTGTGCCGCGCCGGCTTCGTCGATGACGTCGATCGCCTTGTCCGGCAGTTTGCGGTCATTCATGTAGCGCGCAGACAGTTCTACGGCGGTCTTGATCGCCTCGGCAGTGAATTTCACGCTATGATGTTCCTCGAAATAGGGTTTAAGCCCCTTGAGGATCTTGATCGTGTCTTCGACGGTCGGCTCCATCACGTCGATTTTCTGGAACCGGCGGCTGAGCGCGCGGTCCTTCTCGAAATGTTGACGGAACTCTTTGTAGGTGGTCGAGCCCATCGTGCGCAGCTTGCCCCCCTGAAGAGCGGGTTTGAGCAGGTTGGATGCGTCCATCGCCCCGCCCGAAGTCGCGCCCGCACCGATCACGGTGTGGATCTCGTCGATGAACAAAACTGCGTTGGGGTGTTCTTCAAGTTCGGTCACCACAGCCTTGAGCCGTTCCTCGAAGTCGCCACGATAGCGGGTTCCGGCCAGAAGCGCGCCCATGTCGAGTGAATAGATCGTCGTTTCGGACAGCACCTCGGGCGTGGCGCCGATCACGATCTGGTGCGCCAGACCTTCGGCAATTGCGGTTTTGCCCACACCGGGATCCCCCACCAGAAGCGGGTTGTTCTTGCGGCGGCGGCACAGCACCTGAATGCAGCGCTCGACCTCGGCATCACGTCCGATGAGGGGGTCAATATCGCCCGCCGTGGCCTTGGCGTTCAGGTCGACGCAGTATTTTGCCAGCGCGCTTTCCTTGTTGGTCTCGCCTTCGCCCATATCAACGGTCTGGCTGTCATCGTCCGCGCCGGTCACGGGGCGGCTTTCCCCGAAGGCGGGATCCTTGGCGACACCGTGCGCGATGTAGTTCACCGCGTCATAGCGGGTCATGTCCTGTTCCTGCAGGAAATAGGCGGCGTTCGATTCACGCTCGGCAAAAATCGCGACCAGAACGTTGGCACCGGTCACTTCGGTGCGGCCAGACGATTGCACATGGATCGCGGCGCGTTGGATCACGCGTTGGAACGCAGCGGTCGGCACGGCCTCGGACCCTTCGATATCGGTCACGAGATTCGACAGATCCTCGTCAATGTATTCCATCAGGGCGGCGCGCAGTTCGTCGATGTTGACGCTGCAGGCTTGCATTACGCGCAGCGCGTCGGGTTCTTCCAGCAGCGACAGAAGCAGATGTTCCAGCGTTGCGAATTCGTGGCGGCGATCGTTCGCTTCAGACAGAGCGGCGTGGATGGCCTGTTCAAGTGTGTTCGAGAATGAAGGCACTGCTCATGTGCTCCTCTGGTTCTGGGTTGCTGGCGGGTCGCCGTACAACCATGGCCTCATAGGTTTAAAGTTTGGTCTATCTGACGCCAGCTTCAAGGATTTTCTGCATGAAACATGTCACTTTTCCCTGAACGGGTGCCTCTTTGGGCAAATTGACATGATCGGGTCTAGGGGTGGGTCAACAACACAAACAGCGGGGCAGATCCTTGCCCCGACGAAGGCAGACAACCGGTTCGGACGGCGCCTGTTGGAATTAGAGTCTATGGGTGTTGTCCCAAAGTTCAACCCCAAGCCGCCCTAGAAATTGTCCTTGCGTTTGCGCACCTCGGCAAAGACCGCGACCGGGTCGGCGCCTTCCAGCCCCACGGCGCGCTGAATCCCCGGGGTATGTCCGCGCAGGAACGGGTTGGTCTCCAGCTCCTCGGACAAGAGCGAAGGCACGGTGGGCTTTCCGTTTGCCCGCGCCTCTTCAATCCGGGTGATCCGGGCCTTGAGGGAGGCATTGTCGGGGTCGACAGTCACCGCGAACTTCGCGTTCGATTCGGTATATTCGTGGCCGGAACAAACGATGGTGCTGGCGGGCAGGCTGGCAAGCTTGGACAGGCTGTCGAACATCTGCTCGGGGCTGCCTTCGAACAGGCGGCCACAGCCAAGCGCCATCAGGCTGTCTGCGGTGAACACGGCGCCAGTGTCGGCAAAATAGAAGGCAATATGCCCGAGCGTGTGGCCCGACACGTCGATGACCTTTGCCTGCTCTTCCCCAACGGTGACCGTGTCGCCCTCTGTCACTGCAAGGTCGAGCGGCGGCAGCCGGTGGGCATCGGCCTTGGCACCAATGACCTTGGCCGGATGGTCGGCCAGCAGCGCTTCCAGACCATCGACATGGTCCCAGTGGTGGTGCGTCAGCAGCACGTGCGACAGTGTCCAGCCACGTGCCTTGAGCGCCGCACTAATAGGGGCGGCGTCCGGCACGTCCACAACCGCGGTGTCGCCGGTGGCGGCATCATGGATAAGAAAACTGTAGTTGTCGTACAGACAGGGGATCGTGACGATCTCGAGGGGCATGGAAATTCGCCTTTTCATTGCTATGTTGACCACAGAGTTGCCGATCGGACGGACGGTTGCAATGCATCTTGATGTGCAGGACCTGAGGAATTTCTATTACCGCAGCACGCTGGGGCGTGCGGCGCAAAAGGCCGTGCGGGATGAAATGCTGGGACTCTGGCCAGACGCCTCTGGGATGACCGTCGCGGGCTACGGATTCGCGGTGCCTCTGTTGCGGCCCTATTTGTCCGAGGCGCGCCGTGTTCTGGGGCTGATGCCGGCGCCGCAGGGGGTGATGCCTTGGCCTGCGGGGATGCCGAACGTCTCGGTTCTCTGCGAGGAAACTCTGTGGCCAATCGAGACCGGTCATGTGGACAGGCTTGTCATGATGCACGGACTGGAAACCTGTGAAAGACCTGCCGACCTCTTGCGCGAGGCGTATCGCGTGCTTGGCCCCGGCGGCAAGGTTCTGTTCATTGTGCCCCATCGCGCCGGCATCTGGTCGCGCAGCGATGCCACGCCCTTTGGCTATGGCCGCCCCTATTCCACTGGCCAGCTTGAAGCGCAGTTGCGCAGCTTTGACTTCATGCCCGAGCGCAACCGCACCACGCTTTACCAGCCGCCGACCCATAAACGGTTCTGGCGCAAGACCGGCCCGATCTGGGAGAGCATGGGCAAGACCCTGTCGCCGGTCATCGCGGGCGGGGTCTTGATGGTCGAGGCATCCAAGCGCGTGCCAGCGTCTTCGGGGCCGGGTTTGCGGGAAGCCGTGCGCAAGCCGCTTGGCGTGCTGTCCCCGAAACCCGAAACCGCGCCGGTCTGACCCCCACCTCTGCCCCCGAGGGCCGCCATGTGACACCACACGGGGCGGAAAATTCGGCTGTTTCCGCTAACGGTGGCGGGTGAAAACGGTTCGGGAATCGCCAAATATGACCGTTTCCCACTGTTTTTTTTGACGTGCGGTCACTGGCAAAGGGTCGCACCCGCGTCAAAGCCTTATAAACAAGGCGTTTTCGCAAAGCAGATAATATGCCAAACAATGTTGCTAGGTGGGCGCTGCTCTGCTACATCCCTCACGGATTTTACTGCCCTGAACAATCGGGGTCATGAAACGCCCCCGGGAAATGCATACTTTTGTATGCAGAAATCGGGGCCAGAAAGCGGAAGGGTGGACGTGTCCGAACCAGCTTCGATCTCCTCCGGCATTGCACAGCGCTATGCCACCGCGGTCTTCGAGATCGTGAAAGAGAACAAGACGCTTGATAAACTTGAAAGCGGTCTTGCCGACCTGAGCACCGCACTGGCCGACAGCGCAGAACTGCGCGACCTGATCAACTCGCCGATCTATTCGCGCGAAGAGCAGGTGAACGCCATTGCAGCAATTGCCAAAAAGATGGGCCTTCAGCCGATGCTGAGGAACGTTCTGGGCCTGATGGCCGAGAAGCGTCGCCTGTTCGTTCTGCCCCAGCTGGTTGAACAGCTGAACGCGATGGTCGCGGCAGAAAAAGGCGAAGTGACCGCCGAAGTCACCTCTGCCAAAGCGCTGACCAAGGCGCAAAGCGAAAAGCTTTCCAAGACTCTGGCCGCACGTGTCGGCAAAGACGTCAAAATCAATGCGACCGTTGATGAAGCCCTCATCGGCGGTCTTGTCGTTAAAGTGGGTTCGAAGATGATCGACACGTCGATCGCCTCCAAGCTCTCTTCCCTCCAGAATGCAATGAAAGAGGTCGGATAATGGGTATCCAAGCAGCCGAAATCTCTGCGATCCTTAAGGACCAGATTAAAAACTTTGGCCAAGAGGCCGAAGTGGCCGAAGTCGGCCGTGTGCTTTCCGTCGGTGACGGTATCGCGCGCGTCTACGGCCTGGACAATGTTCAAGCCGGTGAGATGGTTGAATTCCCCGGTGGCATCCAGGGCATGGCCCTGAACCTTGAAAACGACAACGTTGGTGTCGTGATCTTCGGTTCGGACCGTGACATTAAAGAAGGTGACACTGTCAAGCGCACCAACTCGATCGTGGACGTTCCGATTGGTGAGGGCCTTCTGGGTCGCGTTGTTGACGGTCTGGGCAACCCGCTGGACGGCAAGGGCCCGATCGAAGCCACCGAACGCGGCGTTGCCGACGTGAAAGCGCCGGGCATTATCCCGCGTAAATCGGTTCACGAACCGATGGCAACCGGCCTGAAATCGGTTGACGCGATGATCCCGATTGGCCGTGGCCAGCGTGAACTTATTATTGGCGACCGTCAGACCGGTAAAACCGCCGTGGCTCTGGACGCCATCCTGAACCAGAAATCCTACAACGACGCCGCCGGCGACGACGAAAGCAAGAAACTGTACTGCGTGTACGTTGCGATCGGTCAGAAGCGGTCGACCGTTGCTCAGCTGGTGAAGAAACTCGAAGAAACCGGCGCGATTGACTACTCGATCGTTGTTGCTGCAACCGCTTCGGACCCCGCGCCGATGCAGTTCCTGGCACCTTACGCCGCGACCGCGATGGCCGAGTACTTCCGTGACAATGGCCGTCACGCGCTGATCATCTATGATGACCTTTCCAAACAGGCCGTTGCCTATCGTCAGATGTCGCTGCTGCTGCGTCGTCCGCCGGGCCGTGAAGCCTATCCGGGTGACGTTTTCTACCTGCACTCGCGTCTGCTGGAGCGTTCGGCCAAGCTGAACGAAGATTTCGGCGCAGGCTCGCTGACCGCGCTGCCCGTCATCGAAACCCAGGGCGGCGACGTGTCGGCCTTTATTCCGACCAACGTGATCTCGATCACCGACGGCCAGATCTTCCTTGAAACCGAACTGTTCTATCAGGGTATCCGTCCTGCTGTGAACACCGGTCTGTCGGTTTCGCGGGTTGGCTCTTCGGCTCAGACCTCGGCCATGTCTTCGGTTGCCGGTCCGGTGAAACTGTCGCTGGCTCAGTATCGTGAGATGGCTGCGTTTGCCCAGTTTGGGTCCGACCTTGACGCCGCAACCCAGCAGCTGCTGAACCGTGGTGCACGTCTGACCGAGCTGATGAAACAGCCGCAGTACTCGCCGCTGACCAACGCGGAAATCGTCTGCGTGATCTTCGCCGGTGTGAACGGCTATCTCGACAAGGTCGACGTCAAGGACGTGGGTCGTTTCGAGACCGGTCTTCTGCAGCACCTGCGCGGCAAGCACGCCGACCTGCTGGCTTGGATCACCGACGAAGATCCCAAGATCAAGGGCGACGCCGCCGACAAAGTTAAAGCCGCGCTGGACGAATACGCAGCTGACTTCGCATAAGGGGTTCGGACAATGCCTAGTCTGAAGGACCTAAAAAACCGGATCGAGAGTGTGAAAAACACTCGGAAGATCACAAAAGCCATGCAGATGGTTGCCGCGGCGAAACTTCGCCGCGCGCAGGACGCTGCCGAGGCATCGCGCCCCTACACAGAACGGTTCAACGCCGTTCTGGGTGGTCTGGCGGCCTCGGTCGGTGGTTCCGACTCTGCACCGAAACTGCTGTCGGGCACCGGCAGCGATCAGACCCACCTGCTGGTGGTGATGACCGCTGAACGTGGCCTTTGCGGCGGCTTCAACTCGAACATCGCCAAACTGGCCCGTTCGAAAGCGGAAGAGCTGATCGCAGCAGGTAAAACTGTCAAGATCGTCACGGTCGGCAAGAAAGGTCGTGACGCGATCAAACGTGATCTGGGTGAACACTTCATTGATCACGTTGACCTGACCGAGGTCAAACGTGTTGGATATGGCGATGCGCAAGGTATTGCTGCAAGTATCCTGTCGCGCTTTGATGCGGGCGAGTTCGACGTGGCCACAATCTTCTATGCGAAGTTCGTGAACGTTGTGACCCAGATCCCGACCGCTCAGCAAATCATCCCGGCAGCGTTTGACGCAGCCGAAGGTGACGGCGCAGCCACTCTGTACGACTACGAGCCCAGCGAAGAGGCCATTCTGGCCGACCTGCTGCCGCGCGGCGTCGCAACGCAGATTTTTGCTGCACTGCTGGAAAACGGTGCCTCGGAGCAGGGTGCGCGGATGTCCGCAATGGACAACGCGACCCGCAACGCTGGCGACATGATCGACAAACTGACCATCGAGTTCAACCGCTCGCGTCAGGCTGTGATCACCAACGAGCTTATCGAAATCATCTCGGGCGCTGAAGCGCTCTAAGACCGGAGACGAACAAATGGCAAACGCAAAAGGTAAGGTGACCCAGGTCATCGGCGCCGTTGTCGACGTTCAGTTCGAAGATTCCCTGCCGGAAATCCTCAACGCACTGAACACTGAAAACAACGGCAAGAAACTGGTTCTGGAAGTTGCCCAGCACCTGGGTGAAAACACTGTCCGCACCATCGCGATGGACGCGACCGAAGGTCTCGTTCGTGGCGCAGAAGTGCTCGACACCGGCGCACCGATTTCGGTTCCGGTTGGTAACGCAACCCTGGGCCGCATCCTGAACGTTGTGGGCGAGCCCGTGGACGAAAAAGGTCCGGTCAACGCAGACGAGACCCGCGCAATCCACCAGCCCGCACCGGAATTCGACGAACAGTCGACCGAGTCGGAAATCCTCGTCACCGGTATTAAAGTGATCGACCTGCTGGCCCCCTACTCGAAGGGTGGTAAGATTGGTCTGTTCGGTGGTGCAGGTGTGGGTAAAACCGTTCTCATCATGGAACTCATCAACAACATCGCAAAAGTGCACTCGGGTTTCTCGGTGTTCGCGGGTGTGGGTGAACGGACCCGTGAGGGTAACGACCTCTACTGGGAGATGATCGAATCGAACGTTATCAAACCCGATAACCTCGAAGAATCGCAGGTGGCTCTGGTTTACGGCCAGATGAACGAACCTCCGGGTGCGCGTGCACGTGTTGCTCTGACCGGTCTGACCCTTGCAGAACAGTTCCGCGACCAGTCCGGTACCGACGTTCTGTTCTTCGTCGACAACATCTTCCGCTTTACCCAAGCCGGTTCGGAAGTTTCGGCTCTGCTGGGCCGTATTCCTTCGGCGGTGGGTTACCAGCCGACGCTGGCCACCGACATGGGTGCGATGCAGGAACGCATTACTTCGACCAAATCGGGCTCGATTACGTCGATCCAGGCCGTCTACGTTCCCGCGGACGACCTTACCGACCCTGCACCGGCAACCACCTTTGCCCACCTCGACGCAACCACCGTTCTGTCGCGTGCGATCTCGGAACTGGGTATCTACCCGGCCGTTGACCCGCTCGACTCGACCTCGCGTCTGATGGACCCGGGTGTTGTGGGTGAAGAGCACTACAAAGTGGCCTTCGACGTTCAAAACATCCTGCAACGCTACAAGTCGCTGCAAGACATCATCGCCATCCTCGGCATGGACGAACTGTCGGAAGAAGACAAACTGACCGTGGCTCGTGCCCGTAAGATTCAGCGTTTCCTCTCGCAGCCGTTCGACGTTGCGAAGGTCTTCACCGGCTCTGACGGTGTTCAGGTTCCGCTGGAAGACACCATCTCGTCGTTCAAAGCCGTTGTGGCTGGCGAATACGATCACCTGCCCGAAGGCGCCTTCTACATGGTTGGCGGCATCGACGAAGTGATCGCAAAAGCCGAGAAAATGGCTGCTGAAGCGGCCTAAGGAGGCCCCTGATGGCAAACACGATGCAATTTGACCTGGTCAGCCCCGAGCGTAGCCTTGCTTCGCTCGAGGTGACCTCGGTCCAGATCCCGGGCGCAGATGGCGACATGACCGCCATGCCGGGTCACGCCGCTGTGCTGACCTCGCTGCGTCCCGGTGTCGTGAAGGTGCAATCGCCCGAAGGCGAGAAAGATTTTGTCGTGACCCGCGGTTTCGCGGAAATCTCGGCCGAGTCGATCTCGGTGATTGCCGAACACGCGCATGTGGGATCGGAAGTGACCAAGGCAGATCTGGAAGACGTCCTGACGGCAGCCCGCGACGCGGCTGCGGCTGCGGCGGCAGAAGACAAGGATGCAGCAGAGAAGTTTGTTGCCGACCTCGTCGACCTGCTGGACGCGATGGATTGATCCAGACCCTGTAAAAACAGTTCAGAGGGGCTGCGCCAACAGGCGTGGCCCCTTGTTTTGTTGATTAGTGCGTGTTTTGTCGTCAAGTTAGACATTTTTGGTACGGCCCATGAAACGACTCAGAACACATCTCATCGGCATTGAGCAGGGCGACGTGCCCATTTTTGCGGATTTCGAAAATGGTGGTGAAATGTGGACGGGACATGGTGCCCGCGAACGTCGGATCCCGGTGGTGTTTACCGAACCCTTCCTTGACGTGCCTGCGGTACATGTTGGCCTGTCCCTGTCCGATATCGACAGCGGCCCCCATCAGCGTATTGAAATCCTGTCCGAGAAGGTCACCCGTGCGGGGTTCGACCTCGTGTTTCGCACATGGGGGGATAGCCGCGTTGCCCGCGTGCGCATGAACTGGACCGCGATTGGCGAACTTGCCAACGACGACGACTGGGAAATCCGCTGACGCAAAAGGGCGCCACACGGGCGCCCTTTGTTGTTTCGCGAACCGGGCGTCCGATCAGGACGGGAACATGCCCTCATAGGCGGGTTCCAGCGTTTCGGTTTCAAACAGCGACGACACGCTGGTGCCGTTCCAGATATTCATGATCGCCTGTGCAAACATCGGGGCTGTGGGCACGATGCGGATATTCGGAGCGTCCAGAACCGGTTGGGTCGGCTGGATCGAGTCGGTGATGACCAGCGATTTCATCACGGATTTGGTGACGCGATCGACGGCAGGGCCGGACATGACACCGTGGGTGATATAGGAATGCACCTCGGTCGCGCCGTGCTCCATCAGGACCTCGGCCGCTTTGCAGAGCGTGCCGGCGGTGTCGCACATGTCGTCGACGATGATACATTTTTTGCCTTCGACATTCCCGATCACAGTCATCTCGGCGACCTCACCGGGCTTTTCGCGGCGTTTGTCCACAATCGACAGGGGCGCGCCGATCCGTTTGGCAAGTTCGCGGGCCCGGGCCACGCCGCCCACGTCAGGCGAGACGACCATGACATCCTTGAGTAGTTCGCCCGGAAACTGGTGCATGATATCAAGCGCAAAGACGGGCGAGGCATAGAGGTTGTCGACGGGGATATCGAAGAAGCCCTGAATCTGCGCAGCGTGCAGGTCCATGGTCAGAACCCGTTCCACGCCGGCCTCGACCAGCATATTGGCGACCAGCTTGGCCGAGATCGGCGTGCGCGCCTTGGCGCGGCGGTCCTGGCGGGCATAGCCGAAATACGGGATCACGGCGGTGATGCGCGCCGCCGACGACCGGCGCAGCGCGTCGGTCATGATCAGCAGTTCCATCAGGTTGTCATTGGCCGGATTCGAGGTCGGCTGGATAATGAACATATCTTCGCCGCGCACGTTTTCGAACACTTCGACAAAGATTTCTTGGTCGTTGAACCGTTCGACACGGGCGTCCACAAGACCCAGCGTTTTGCCGCGATGCATCGACATGCGGCGTGCAATCGCCAGAGCCAGCGGTTTGTTGGCGGTTCCCGTGATGAGTTTCGGTTCCAGGATGGTAGGCATTTGAGTGGTCCCCAGGCAGATATCCGAATCCACGAATGACAGATTCGTGACGTTGCACACCGCTTAACATGGCCCTACCTTCTGGCAAAGTGATGCAGACGCGCAGAGGTCCCAAATGCCACATATCGACTATTATTTCTCGACGATTTCCCCCTATGCATATCTCGCGGGCAACCGGTTGGAGGAGATCGCGGCCAAGCACGGGGCGACGATCACCTACAAACCTCTCGATATCATGGCGCTTTTTGCGCGTACCGGGGGTGTTGCGCCCAAGGACCGGCACCCGAATCGCATCGCCTATCGTGCACAGGAACTGCCGCGTCAGGCCAAAAAGGCTGGCATGCCGTTCAACCTGCAACCGGCCCACTGGCCGACCAACATGGCGCCGTCCTCTTATGCCGTGATTGCCGCGCAAAAGGCCGGCGGTGGCGACCTGGGCAAGCTATGCCAGGGGCTGATGCGGGCCTGCTGGGTCGAAGACAAGGACATCGCGCAGGATGACGTCATCAAGGCGTGCCTGTCCGAGGCGGGGTTCGATCCGTCACTGGCCGATAGCGGCCTTCTGGTCGGGGCCGAAATCTATGAAAAGAACCTTGAAGACGGCATCGCCGCAGGGGCCTTCGGGGCGCCGTTCTATGTGGTCGACACCGGCGCGGCCTTCTGGGGGCAGGACCGGCTCGAAGACCTCGACATGCATCTGTCGGGAGAGCTCTGATTATGGGGCTGGACACGGTCGCGCCCTTGCATCTTCACGCGCGCAGCTTCGGGCATGGCCCCGAACCGGCGCTGGCGCTTCATTGTTCGTTGGCGCATTCCGGCGCATGGCGCGGGGTCGCGGGGGCTTTGGCAGAGGACATGACAGTCACCGCGCTGGACCTGCCCAGTCACGGGCGTAGCCCCGACTGGGACGGGCAAGGCGACATCACCGACGCGACGGTCGCCGCCGTGCGCCCGTTTCTTGGCCGTCCCATGCATTTGATCGGCCACAGCTATGGCGGCGTCATCGCGCTGCGGCTGGCGGTGCAATACCCGCATCTGGTCAAATCCGTGTCCCTGTTCGAACCGGTCTTGATGGCTGTGGCCCGAGAGGACGGACCGGAGCAGGCGGCGTGGAATGCTGCGCTCATGCAGACCGTGATGACCGAAATTGCGGCAGGGCACCCCGACAGGGCGGCCCGCGCCTTCATGCGGGTCTGGGGGGATGGGCGCCGCTGGGATGACCTGCCCGAAGACCTGCGGGCGGGGGCGACGCGGCGGATCACCGTCATTCGCGACAGTGAACCATCTTTGGGGCATGACAACTGGGGCCTGATCCCGCGTCTTGGCGAGATCCAGGCGCCGCTTGTCCTGATGGATGGGGCCGAGTCACCGGCCCTGATGAAGGTCGTGCAGGATGGCATCGCCGCGCGGGTGCATGGGGCACGCCGCAAAACCTTTGAAGGCTTGGCGCATATGGGGCCAATCACCCATCCGAAAACCGTGGCGGCCGAAATCCTGCAAAACGTCCGGCGCGCCGAGGGCTGAGGTCAGGCCGGTTTCACGAGGGCAACAAACTGGTCGATCTGGGTCTCGGACAGCGACCAGTCGCAGACCAGCCGTGCTTCGAGCATCTCATCGGGGTCGTCGCCTTCCAGCGCGCCGGACCAGACGTAATAGACCGCCCCTGCATCGTGCAGGCGCTGGTGTGCTGCGCGGGGGAAGCTGCAGAACACGATATTGGCCTGCGGATCGTGCAGGAAAGTGACGCCCGCCTCTTTAAGGCCCGCCACCAGCCGCGCGCAGTTTGCATTGGCCTTGGTCGCGCTCAGACGCCAGAGGTCCTCGGTCAGATAAGCGTTCATCTGGGCCGACAGGTAGCGGTGCTTGGAAAACAGATGTGCCCCGCGTTTGCGGCGCAGTTCGAATTCCCACGCCTTGTCCGGGTCAAACAGGATCACCGCCTCTACGCCGACACAACCATTCTTGGTGCCGCCAAAACTAACCACATCCACGCCCGCTTTCCATGTCATCTCGGCTGGGGTGCATCCCAAGGCGACCAGCGCATTGGCAAAGCGTGCGCCGTCCAGATGCACGGGCAGGTCAAAAGATTTCGCCACGTCGCACAGCGCGCGCAATTCGTCCACGGAATAGACCGTGCCGCGTTCGGTCACCTGGGTGATCGATACGGGGCCGCGCTGGGGGCCGTGAACGCCGCGGGTTTCCTCGCCCTCGATGGCGCTGCGCAGGTTGTCGGGCGTCATCTTGGCGCCATCGCCCACCAGGGTCAGCTTTGCACCGCCTGCATAGAACTCGGGTGCGTTGCATTCATCCTCGTGGATATGAGCAACGGGGGAACAGAACACGGTCTGCCACGGCTGGGCATAGCAGGCCAGCGCCAGCGCATTCGCGGCCGTACCCGTGGCCACCAGATAGACCTCGGCCGTAGGGGCTTCGAAAATGGTGCGGATCTTGGCGCGCACCTCGTCCATGATGGGATCGGCGCCATAGGGCATGGCATAGCCCCGGTTGGCCGTGGCCAGCGCTGCGATGATGGCATCATGCGCCGGACCTGCATTGTCAGAGGCAAAAAACATCAGACGGGCTCCTCAATGATATAGTCTTCCCAGTCATCTTCATCGATTTCGAATTCCGACACCGTGCGGTGGCGCACCGAAACGCCCGCAGCATGGACCGTTTCGGGGTCGCCGGAAATCAGCGGATGCCAGTCGAACAAGGGTTTGCCCTCCCATAACAGCCGATAGGCGCAGGTGCGGGGCATCCAGTAGGCGTGATCGTCGATATTGCTCGGGCTCATGACGATGCATTCGGGCACGAACTGGTGGCGAATGTCATATTGGGTGCAACGGCAGCTGTCATCGTCCAACAGCCGGCAGGCGACGCAGGTCAGCTCGACCCGGCCCGTCTCGGAATCCTCGAGCTTGTTCAGGCAGCACTTGCCACAGCCGTCGCAAAGTGCCTCCCATTCGCGCTGGTTCAGCTTGGTCAGGGGCTTGCGCTCCCAGAACCGGTGGGCCAGCCCGTCCCGTGCTATCGGGTCACGGTTGGTCATAGCGCCGCCAGGATGTCGCGGCATTGGCGACAGTCCTTGTCGATCTGCGCGATCAATTCCTCGACACCGTCGAACTTCCACTCGGGGCGCAGGAAATCAATCAGCGCGATGGACAGTTCCGTGCCGTAAAGGTCGCCGGAGAAGTCGAAGATATGGGTTTCGATGTTGGCCTTGTTGACCCCGAACATGGGCCGCACCCCGACCGAAGCCGCGCCCTGATAGCTGCCTTTGTGGGGCCCTTCGAGCACATCGACCAACACCGCAAATACCCCGAATTTCGGCGGGTGCAGCCCGTCAATCGACATGTTCGCGGTGGGAAAGCCAAGGTCGCGGCCACGCTGGTCGCCGCCGATTACGGGCCCGTCGACACGGTGCCAGTGGCCCAGCATCGTGGCCGCATCGCGGGGGCGCCCATCACTCAGCGCGGTGCGGATCGCGGTCGAGGACACCTGCACCTCGTCATCGCGCAGCAGGGGGGCGATGGTGACATCAAACCCCATGTCCCGGCCAAAACTCTTCAAGTCCTCTGCGGTGCCCTTACGCCCTTTGCCGAAACAGAAATCGGCGCCGACAACCACGTGACGCAGGCCCAGCCCCTCGGCCAGAACCTCGCGGGCAAACGCCTCGGGGGTCAGGCCGGACAGGGTCGCGTTGAAGGGCAGTTCATAGAGACGCTCGACCCCCAGCTTTTCAAGCCTGTTGGCACGGGTTTCCGCGCTGGTCAGCCGGAAAGGCGGGGCGTCGGGTGCAAAGAATTCACGCGGGTGAGGTTCAAAGGTCACAATGCCCAGCGGCGCGCCATTGCCGCCGTTGCGCGCAAGGTCGATCACCGACTGATGGCCCAGATGCACCCCGTCGAAATTACCGATCGCGGCGCTTGCGCCCCGATCGCGTTCGTCCACGTATTGATAGTCACGAATGATCCGCATGGCCGAAGGGGTAGCCCCCTTGCGCGGGAGGATCAAGCGCCGTTATGCGCAGGTGGCCCGTGACGCAGCGCGCGGTGGCCTGTCAAAAGATTAACGCCGTGCCTTTAGAACCATTTGCGATCGATCCTTCGCCGTGCCCCGACAAGGCCGGCGTCGTATGACACTGGAAGCGGTCCCCGTGGCGGGGGACATCTGGACCCGGGTCGGGGTGCGGGGGAAACCCCGTCCGATATTCCACATTGGCGGCGCCGCCTGTCATACCGGACCACATCACATCCATAATAAACGCAAACCGCCCCGGAGAGGCTCCGAGGCGGCAAATCTTGCTGCTTGTGCGCCCGGGTGCGGGGCGCGCAACCTGTCTTTGGATCAGTCGAACTTGCGCGAAGGCGCGAGAACGGTGGCTTCGCCGATCAGAACCTTCTTGCCATCGACCGAGCAGTGGCAATCCATCTTGACGCGGCGCTTGGCAAAGTCGATGTCGGTGACCTTGACCTCGGCATAGACGGTGTCGCCGGGGCGGACAGGGGC
The DNA here is from genome assembly GCF_040225985.1 of Shimia fortis. NCBI lineage: Bacteria > Pseudomonadati > Pseudomonadota > Alphaproteobacteria > Rhodobacterales > Roseobacteraceae > Shimia > Shimia fortis. The sequence continues at coordinate 60,604 of NZ_JBBPEU010000007.1, read as the reverse complement.
CAGGAATTTCAAGGTCTGGCCCATATAGACGGTGCCATGTCCCGGAAGCTGTTCTCCGATGACCGCAGAGATCAGGCCGGCGGTCAGCATCCCGTGCGCGATGCGGCCTTCGAAGATGGTGTCATTGGCATAGTCGTCGTCCATATGCACCGGGTTATGGTCGGTCGAAACCTGGGCGAACATCTGGATGTCTTCGTCGGTCACGACTTTGCGAAGGTGGCGCGACATGCCCATTTCGATATCTTCGATACAAATGGTTCCGCGCGGCAGGTTATCCAACATTCCGTCCTCCGGTCTGCGTCGGCTTGGTAATTTTCGGGCGACTCTGCGCCAGCATTCGCAACTTTATTACTTTGCAGGCGCAGAAAATCAACCCCTAATCTGCCTAGCGCAATTGCCCGATCGTATAGGCTGGTGCGACGTTTTCCTTTTGAAGATAGGCGGTTAGGGCCTTTGGGTCGGGGTCGTGCGACGTTTTGGTTTCCGTTGCGGCAAGCCCGCCAGAGATGAACAGGGAATCAATATCCTCGCCCATGGCCCCGGCAATATCGGTCTGGGCCCCGTCGCCAATGGCCAGAATCGCCGACGCCGGGATGTCCTTGCCAAGGGCCGTCAGGCGGCGGCGGGCCAGGTCATAGATCGGCGGATGGGGCTTGCCGAAATAGAGGCTCTCGCCGCCCATCTCGGTATAAAGTCGCGCCAGTGCGCCCGCGCACCATTCGCGGGTTTCGCCCCGGTCGACCACGATATCTGGGTTGGCGCACAGAAGTTTCAGGCCCTTGGTCTTGGCATACAGGAAATCGGCGCGATTCACGTCGGGGTCTGCCATCGGATCGAAGGGGCCGCAGCAGACGATGCCTTCGGCCTCTTGCAGGGGCACGCGCGTGATCGGCACGGGGGTTTCGATCACCTCGAGCGGCGAAAAGAACAGTTCGTCACGCTGCCATTCCCCCATGAAATAGACCTTTTCGCCCACGGCCCCGGTGAACATGGCTGCGCGTGCGGAATCGCCCGAGGTGGCGATGGTGTCATAAGCATCGGCCGGTACGCCGAACCCTTCCAGTTGCGTTGCCACCCCGGCGCGGGGTTTGGGCGAATTGGTGACCAGCACGACAATACCACCGCGCCGCCGGTGGGCCTGTAGCGCGGCCACGGCCTCGGGATAGGCGGTTACGCCATTATGCACGCATCCCCAAAGGTCGACGTATAGCGCGTCATAGCGGTCGGAAACGTCGGAAAGGGCATTGATGATCTGGGTCATGGTCTGGTCCTGTCGGCAGAAGGTTCGGCCGAGGTATCGCAAAGCCCGTGCAGGGTTTCCAGTAAAATCCCCAGGGGCATTGGCTCGCCTTGCCGCAGTGCGGCGGGCGCGACGTCTTTGTGGACAGGATCGCAGACATGCGGAACCATGTCTTTCGAGGGAGGATATCATCATGGACCAACATCTGTTTCTGGGAGAAGAACACAGCATTCTACGCGACCAGATCCGCCGTTTCGTGGAAGAGCGCGTCAAACCCCATGGCGATGCCTGGGAAGAGGCCGGCATGGTCCCGCGCGACGTTCTGCGGGAAATGGGCGATCTGGGCTTTCTGGGAATCCGCTATCCCGAGGAATTTGGCGGCAGCAACATGGATACGCGCGCCACGGCGGTTATGGCCGAGGAACTGGGCAAATCGACCTATTCGGGTTTCGCGATTACCGCGCTTGTGCACACGGATATGGCCTCGGTCCATATTTTCAACGCGGGCACCGAGGCCCAGAAGGCGCGGTATATGCCGGATATCGTGGCTGGGCGCAAAATCACGGCGGTCTGCGTCACCGAACCCGGCGCCGGATCGGATGTGCAGGGCATCCGCACCACGGCGCGACGCGAGGGCGACCATTATGTGCTGAACGGCTCGAAAATGTTCATCACCAATGGCGTACATGCGGACCTTTACTGTGTGGCGGCCAAGACCGACCGGGACGGCCCGTCAAGCCAGTCGGTGACCATGTTCCTGCTGGAAAAAGGCATGAAGGGTTTCTCGGTGAGTCGCGCTCTGGACAAGCACGGGTGGCGGTCGTCGGACACGGCGGAACTGTCTTTTCAAGATGTGCGGGTGCCCGTGGAAAACGTCCTCGGGGCCGAGGGGCGCGGGTTCTATGCCATCATGCAGAACTTTCAGAATGAACGTCTTGTGGCGGCGGCGGCCGCGGTCGGGGAATCGCTGGCCGCGATTGAACTTACCACGTCTTACGTGAAAGAGCGCCATGCCTTCGGGGCGCCGCTTTGGACGAAACAGGCGATCCGCCAGCGGCTTGCCATGTTGTCTGCGCGGGTCGCGGCGGCGCGGGCGCTGGTCTATCAGACGGCGGCGCGCGATGCCGATGGTCAGGATGTGGTGCGCGAGGTATCGATGCTGAAGGCGCTGTGTGGCGAGCTGGTCAACGAGGTCATGTATGACTGTCTGCAGTTCCACGGCGGTGCAGGCTATTTGCGGGGCATGGCGATTGAGCGCATGGCCCGGGACGCGCGGGTGCAGGCCATTGGTGGCGGCGCGACCGAGGTGATGCTGGAAGAGGTGGCCAAGCGTATGTGATGCGGGTGGAGGGGCGTTGCCCCTCTTGGCCCTGACGGGCCAATTCACCCCAAGGTATTTTTCCCAAGAAAAAGCAGGGGTGGCGTCTTGGGCTTGGACGGTGTCTTGTGGGCGCAAAGGGGGAAGGCCGTTGCTTAGGATCGACAACCGTCAGGCGCGCCATTTGTGGCTGTCCGTGCAGGGATTGGCACGCACGCCGACAGGTTCGCTGGATCTGATGGGCGTGATCCGGGGCCTGGGGTTCGTGCAGCTGGATACGATCCAGGTGGTGGCGCGCGCGCATCATCACATTCTTTGGAGCCGCAACCAGAATTACCGCGAACCGATGCTGGATCGTCTGTTGGCACGCGACCGCGCGGTGTTCGAACATTTCACCCATGATGCATCGGTGTTGCCGATGGAATTCCTGCCCATGTGGCGGCGGCAATTCCGGCGCAAACAGGCCCAGTTGGACCGGGCAGGCTGGTTCAGGGGGCTGCCGGACGCCACCGAGCGCGAGAAGATCAAGGACCGCATCCGGCGCGAGGGCGCGTTGTCGACCCATGCCTTTGACACCAAGGTGGAAGGCGTGCGCGAGATGTGGGCGCGTCCGCCGCACAAGAAGGCTCTGGATTACATGTGGTATTCGGGCGAGCTGGCGACCTGCCATCGCGACGGGTTTACCAAGGTCTATGATCTGGCCGAGCGGGTCTTCGCGCCGGAACATGCGGATGTGGATATGGACGATGCGGCGCAGGTGGACTGGTTGTGCCGTGCCGCGCTTGAGCGGATCGGGGTTGGTACGGCGGGCGAGATCCAGCAGTTCTGGGATGCAACGGATCTGGCCGAGGTCAAGGATTGGTGCGCCGCGCAGCCGGATTTGCAAGAGGTGGAGGTGCAGTCCGCGGCGGGGAACTGGCAGTCTGCGTTGGCCCCGATGGATATCGAAGACCGTCTTGAAAAGGTAAGCGCCCCAACATCGCGCCTGCGTATTCTCAACCCGTTTGATCCGGCGGTGCGGGACCGAAAGCGTCTTTATCGTCTGTTCGGGTTCGAATATCGCAACGAGATGTTCGTGCCCAAGGCCAAGCGGGTCTGGGGGTATTATGTGTTTCCGATCCTTGAGGGCGACCGGTTCGTGGGGCGCATCGAACTCAAGGCCGACCGGAAGGCGGGCACGCTCACGGTGGTGAATTTCTGGCCCGAAACGGATGCGAGATGGGGGACGGCCCGGTTTGGCAGGCTTGATGCGGAACTGGGCCGCTTATCCCGGTTCGTTGGTGTCGAGGACCTGCACTGGGCACCGCAGGCGGCACAAAAAAGGGCGCCGTGACGGGCGCCCTTTCCGCATCTTTGTGAAGGCAGATCAGACCTTGAGGTTCGGGATGATCTGTTTCTTGCGCGACATGATGCCGGGCAGGACAACCGCGTCGCCGGTCACAGTGGCGCCAAAGCTTTTCTCGGCCACGCCTTTGACCAGATCGTTCGGCACCAGCAGGGTGGCTTCTTCTTTCAGGATGTCGACAACGAACAGCAGAACTTCGTCCACGCCGTCTTCAGCGGCGACGGTCTTGAAGGTTTCCATCAGGCTGTCCTTGCGGTTCAGCGGGATTTCCGGCGCGGTGGTTTCCAGAACCGAGACGCGGAACTTGGTGCCGTCGACTTCGTATTCTTTCGAGTCCATGCGGATCAGCTCTGCGTCGGAGAAGGCCGAGACGTCCGATTTCGCGGCGAACATTTCGGCGGCGTATTCGGTGACGTTGATGCCCAAATCAGCGGCCAGTGCTTCAACTACTTCGCGATCACGGTCGGTGGTGGTGGGCGAACGGAATTCCAGCGTGTCAGACAGGATACAGGTCAGGGCCGCGCCCTTGATGTTTTCCGGCATCTTGGCGGCGTCGTCCCCCATCAGGTCGTACATGATGGTCGCGGTGCAGGCCAGCGGGCGCACGGTGATGTCGATCGGACCTTTGGTTTCAAGGCCGCCAACCAGCTTGTGGTGGTCGATGATGGCCTGAACATCGGCGCCGTTGATGTTGGCGGGCAGTTCGGCAGGGTTGTTGGTGTCGACAACGACGCAAGCCTGATCGTCGGCCACGTCTTCGATGATGTCGAGCATGTCAAAGCCCCAGCGATTCAGCATGAAGGCCGCTTCGGTGTTGGGCTGGCCCAGCAGAACCGGCTTGGCGTCAACGCCTTTGACTTCGTTCAGGTACCAAGCCCAGACCAGCGGCGAGCCGGTCGAGTCGGTGTCGGGGGATTTGTGGCCGAATACGAGGGTGGTCATAATCAGGGATCCTTCATGGAAAGCGTCAATTTGCGCGCCTTATAGGGGCTGGGCCAAGGCTTGTCACCTGTTGTCAACGGGGCTGCGACACGAGGTCTGACGTGTGATGCTGCAATGCAGCAATTCCCTTAGTGGGTCAGGGGCACACGGCTGACGGCAAATCCCTGTTCTGCAAGCAAACTCAGTACGCCATCCTGTCCCGGCAGGTGCATCGCGCCAACGGCGACAACGGCCGGTGCGTCGGAAAGCGCGGGCGCAAGAGTGTCGATCCAGAGCCGGTTCCGTTCCGTGACAAGGCCCTTTCCCATCTCGGCAAACAGCGCGTCTATCCGGTCTTTGTGGGCGGGGCCGGCCTGATCATGCACCACCTGTTTCGAGAACTCCCAGATCATCGCGGTTTCTTCGTTAAAGTAGAACTCTGTGATATCTCCGAAAATGTCATGCGATAGCGCCCCATAGGCGAGGCTGTCGCGGAAATCGCGGACCTGTTCGTCCAGAGGGGTGCCGCCCATCAGGCTGACCAGATCCGCAGGCACATCCAGCGACCGGATCGGCAGATCGCGGGGCAGAGCGCGTGCCTCTAGCTGGCGGTCGAGGCCGAGTTTACCAGCCTTCTGCTGGGCGGTCACACAGGGTGGAATGGCCAGCGACAGGCCGAGGAACCAGGGCTGGAAGCGCGCCGCCATGAATTCGGGCAGGCCCGCCTCTTTCAACTGCGGTTGCAGTGCCGCCCATGTCTCGGGGCCAAGGCGTTCCATCAGGCTGGGGCCTTGCTGGATCAGGTAGAGATCCGGGTTCGCGGTGAGATAGCGCAGGAAGTCCGATTCTGCCTCTTTGCTCAGTTCCAGGAACACCGCGTCGACCTGATCCAGCAGGGGCGCGACAGCGTCAAGGATTGGCGCGTGGCGCGCGTCGGCGATGTGCATCGTGCCAAGGATGTACGAGACATGCCCGTTTTTCTCGACCTGCCAGAGCAGGCCCTCGGGATATGAAGTCTTCGCCGTGCGGGCATAAAGCGCAGCCTTCCGATCCTTGGGATAGCTGTCAAAAGTCGTGGGATAGCTACAGTCGGCAAACAAGGTGGTTGCCCAGAACAGGCAGGCGAGCAGGGCATTCAGAAACCGCACGGGCATTCCTTCGTATTTGGTGATCTGACAGGCCAGAGGATATGGCGTGGCGGGGCAAACGCAAGTCATCGGGGCAGGGGGTGCCAAGATGTTTGGCAGCGCCGGGAAATGGCGCTAAGCCTAGGGCATGGCGAAGATCAGCGAAACCGACCTCTACCTTCCGGTCAAAACCTGGCTCGAGGCGCGCGGGTTCGCGGTCAAGGCCGAGGTGGGCGCGGCGGATGTGGTGGCCCGTCGTGACGGTGAAGACCCTGTGATTGTCGAATTGAAAACCGGATTTTCGCTGACCCTGCTGCAACAGGCGGTGGCGCGGCAAAGGCTGAGCGACTGGGTTTATGTCGCCGTGCCGCGTTGGGCCGGGAAAACGGGCTGGCGCAGTTTCAAGGGCAATGTCGGCTTGTGCAAACGGCTGGGCATCGGCGTATTGTCAGTGCGACTGGCGGACGGGCACGTGCAGGCCCATTGCGACCCGGTAGAGTTTCGCCCCCGCAAGTCGAAACCCCGTAAAGGCGCGTTGCTGCGCGAGTTCGACCGGCGCGAGGGCGATCCCAATCTGGGCGGGACGCGCGGGCAGGTGACCACTGCCTATAAACAGGAAATGCTGCGCTGTGCGGTGTTTCTGCTGGAAAACGGGCCCTGCAAGGGGGCCGAGGTCGCCAAGGCAACTGATGTCGCGCAGGCCACACGCATGATGCGCGTGGATCATCTTGGGTGGTTTCAGAAGGTTGCGACCGGGGTCTACGGGCTGAGCGACGCGGGGCGCGCGATTGTGGAAGCGCGGGAAGAGGCAGGGTAGGGCGGATGACGCGCGGCGGGGAGAGGCACGGCATGGCAACACTCAGGGCATCGGTAAATGAGCTTTACACCGGCACGGGGCGCAGATCGGTCCTGTTCCGCTACGTCATGTTCGCCTTCGATCTTGCGACCATCGGCTATTTCATCGCGGTGACCCCGTTTCCCAAAACGGACGTGATGTATGTGATCAACGGCGCTCTGGCGGTGATCATCTTTCTGGACTTCGTGGCGCGGCTCTGGATTGCGCCCGACAAGAAAGAGCATCTGTCCCATGTCTATGTCTGGGCGGATGTGATCGTCCTTGGGACATTGGTGCTGAATCCGTTGCTGGCGGTAGACTTTTCTTTCCTGCGGATTCTGCGGGGCCTGCGCCTTGCGCATTCGTTTTATCTTTTGCAGGACCTGCGCGGCTCCAGCCGGTTCTTTCGGATGCGGGAAGACGCGGTGGTGGCCGCGCTGAACCTGATCGTGTTCGTGTTCACCACGACCTCGGCGGTCTATACCCTGTTGGTGACGGAACGCACCGGCTGGGAGGCCTATGTGGATGCGCTCTATTTCACGGTCACCACCTTTACCACCACGGGATACGGGGATATCACGCCCACGACCATGGGCGGCAAGCTGGCGGCGATCTGCATCATGGTGCTGGGGGTATCGCTGTTCCTGCATCTGGCGCGGGTGATCGTGATGCCGAGCAAGGTCAACCACACCTGCCCCAGATGTGGCCTGACCCGTCACGACGCCGACGCGGTGCACTGCAAACACTGCGGTGCCGTCGTGCATATCAAGACTGACGGCGCGGGCTGAAAAAACGCGCAAATTTTTTCCGGCAATCCGGTTGACTCGGAGTTTTGCACCCCCTAGCTATTCGTCTGTTAGCACTCGCCGACAGGGAGTGCTAACGACTCCGCTGAGGAGTCAGGGAGAAAAATCTAGTTAGGGAAACCTAGACAATGGCACTTACACCTCTGCATGACCGCGTGCTGGTTCGTCGCACCGAAAGCGAAGAGAAGACCGCTGGCGGCCTCATCATCCCCGATAGCGCAAAAGAAAAGCCCGCCGAGGGTGTGATCGTTGCAGCCGGCGCTGGCCTGCGTGACGATGACGGCGACCGCATCGCGCTCGACGTGAAAGCGGGCGACCGCGTTCTGTTCGGCAAATGGTCGGGCACCGAAGTCACCGTCGACGGCGAAGAGCTGCTGATGATGAAAGAATCCGACATCATGGGCATCCTGTCCTGATCGTCTGACTGATTAAGAATTCCAAAGAGGTAAAGCACAATGGCTGCTAAGGACGTAAAGTTCGACACCGATGCCCGCAACGCAATGCTGCGCGGCGTGAACATTCTGGCTGACGCCGTAAAAGTAACCCTGGGCCCCAAAGGCCGTAACGTGGTTCTGGACAAGTCGTTCGGCGCACCCCGCATCACCAAAGACGGTGTATCGGTTGCCAAAGAGATCGAGCTGGAAGACAAGTTCGAGAACATGGGCGCGCAAATGGTGAAAGAAGTCGCTTCGCGCACCAACGACGAAGCCGGCGACGGCACCACCACCGCAACCGTTCTGGCTCAGGCCATCGTTCGTGAAGGTCTGAAGCAAGTTGCGGCCGGCCTGAACCCGATGGACCTCAAGCGTGGTATCGACCTGGCCACCGCGAAAGTGGTTGAAGGCATCCGCGCCTCGGCACGTGACGTGAAAGACTCGGCCGAAGTTGCGCAGGTTGGCACTATCTCGGCCAACGGCGAAGCCGAAATCGGCCAGCAGATCGCAGACGCGATGCAGAAAGTCGGCAACGAAGGCGTGATCACCGTCGAGGAAAACAAAGGTCTTGAAACCGAGACCGTTGTCGTCGAAGGCATGCAGTTCGACCGTGGGTACCTGTCGCCCTATTTCGTGACCAACGCTGACAAGATGATCGCGGAAATGGAAGACTGCCTCATCCTGCTGCACGAGAAGAAACTCTCGTCGCTGCAGCCGATGGTTCCGCTGCTCGAGTCGGTGATCCAGTCGCAGAAGCCGCTGCTGATCATTGCCGAGGACGTCGAAGGTGAAGCGCTGGCCACCCTCGTGGTCAACAAACTGCGCGGCGGCCTGAAAATCGCAGCCGTCAAGGCACCGGGCTTCGGCGATCGCCGCAAGGCCATGCTGCAGGACATCGCGATCCTGACCGGTGGTCAGGTCATCTCGGAAGACCTGGGCATGAAGCTCGAGTCGGTCACCATGGACATGCTTGGTACCGCCAAGAAAATCCAGATCACCAAAGACGAAACCACCATCGTTGACGGTGCAGGTGAAAAAGCCGAGATCGAAGCCCGCGTGGCCCAGATCCGCACCCAGATCGAGGAAACCACCTCGGACTACGACCGCGAGAAGCTGCAAGAGCGCGTTGCCAAACTGGCGGGCGGTGTGGCCGTGATCCGCGTCGGCGGCATGACCGAAGTCGAAGTGAAAGAGCGTAAAGACCGTGTAGACGATGCTCTGAACGCGACCCGCGCCGCTGTACAGGAAGGCGTCATCGTGGGTGGTGGTGTTGCCCTGGTTCAGGCCGGTAAGGCACTGGCCGGTCTGAAAGGCGAAAACGCCGATCAGGACGCAGGCATCAACATCGTGATGAAAGCCATCGAAGCGCCGCTGCGCCAGATCGCCGAGAACGCCGGCGTGGACGGTGCGGTTGTGGCTGGCAAGGTCCGTGAATCGACCGACACCAGCTTTGGCTTCAATGCCCAGACCGAAGAATACGGTGACATGTTCGCCTTTGGTGTGATCGACCCGGCCAAAGTGGCACGTACTGCTTTGGAAGATGCGGCCTCGGTTGCCGGTCTGCTGATCACCACCGAAGCCATGGTTGCCGACAAGCCCGCCAAAGACGGCGGTGCCGGTGGCGGCATGCCCGACATGGGCGGCATGGGCGGCATGGGCGGCATGATGTAAGCCCACGCCTTTTGGCCTAGAGTTCCAGAGGTCGCCTTCGGGCGGCCTCTTTTTCGTTTTGAAGGCCCGCTGTGCGGGCCTGCCTGCGGCGCGAGTATTTTTGCCAAGGTGAAGCGGGGGGTGCACTTCTTTGTGAACGGGGGTGTACCCGTTCCCGCGGCAGTGTATGCGGGATTGATGCGCCTGTTTCTTCTGACCAGCCTGACCATGGTGGCCTTTGCCGCGAATTCGGTTCTGAACCGTCTGGCACTGGCGGATGGCGCTATGCAGGCGGGCACTTTCGGGGTGCTGCGGTTGGTCTCGGGGGCCATTGTTCTGGGCCTGTTGGTGCTTTGGCAGCGGCGGCGCTTTGCCTTCGGCGGTCTGTCGCGCTGGGCGGCGGTTGGGGCCCTGCTGGCCTATATTTTCGGTTTTTCACTGGCCTATGCCGCGCTGGACCCGGGGTTCGGGGCGCTGATCCTGTTTTCCGTGGTTCAGATCACCATGTTTGCAGGGGCCGTTCTGACGCGCGAGGCGGTGCCCGTGATACGCTGGATCGGGGCGTTGCTGGCGCTGGGCGGGTTGGTCTGGCTGTTGTGGCCGATCGCAGGCACGACGTTTTCCTGGCCCCATATCGCGGCGATGGCCTTTGCCGGGGCCGGGTGGGGTGTGTATTCGCTGTTGGGGCGCGGGGCGTCTGACCCGCTACAAGCCACTGCCATGAACTTTGTCCTTGCCGCACTTGCGGGGCTGCTTTGGATTGGGCTGACGCGGGACGTGGGGGCCTTGCCGGCGGGGCCCGTCCTGCTGGCGCTTGTGTCGGGGGGCGTGACCTCGGGGCTGGGCTATGCGCTGTGGTATCACATCCTGCCACCGCTTGGTGCAACCCGCGCGGCTGTGGCACAATTGACGGTGCCGGTGATCGCCCTTGCGGGGGGCTGGGCCTTTCTGGGCGAAGAGATCACGCTGCGGTTCGCACTGGCCTCGGCGCTGGTCATGGGGGGCGTTCTGCTCTCGCTCCGGCAGAGATAGCTTGCGACAGGCGCAGTGAGGCCCTATGCCCTAGACATGATGATCCGTGCCTGCACCCCCGCCGAAGCCCCTGACATCCGCGCGCTGTTGAGCGCCGCCTTCGGGCAGGTCGACGAGGCAGAGCTTGTAGAGTCCTTGCGCGAGGCGGGCGACATGGCGCTTGAACTGGTTGCCGAACACAAGAAACGGGTGGTGGGCTACGTGGCCCTGTCGCGGATGGCGGCGCCTGCGGGCTGGCTGGCGCTGGCACCGGTCGCAACGGACCCGAAGCTGCGGCGCAAGGGCATCGGCAGCGCCCTCTGCCAGATGGCGATGCAATATGCCAACGCGCCCGTGGTGGTTCTGGGAGAGCCTGCGTTCTATGGCCGGATCGGGTTTGATTTCGCGCGGGCCAAACGGATGACCTCGCCCTTTCCTTTGTCCCATACCGGCCTTTATGCGCCCGACCTTGCCGAAGCGCAGCCGCAGGTCAAACTGACCTATGCAGCGCCTTTCATTCCAGACGGGGTTTGACGAGAAGTTCGAGGGGATCATAGCTGATCCCCGCCTCCCCCCAAGCGACTGCGGGCAGGCTGTCGGGTTTGAAGCGCAGCCCTGTCATCTCGGTCCGGCTGACGAACCTGCGGCGGGTCACGATTTCTTCGGGATCCTGCCATGTGTCATCCAAAGTGCCTAACAGGATGGTGCAGCGGAAGTAGAGATCGACCTGGTGAAAACGGTCCTCTGGGTTATGGAATTCGTTGACAAGGCAGGGCGCGCCGACCGCGATCCGCAACCCGGTTTCCTCGTAAACCTCGCGGATCAGGTTGTCGGGCAAAGAGGATCCCAACTCGACCCCGCCGCCTGGGGCGCACCATAAATCATCCGTGTCCTGTGGAAAGGCATTCACCAGAAGCAGTTTGTCATCCTGCATGATTATTGCGCGTACAGCGAGGCGGGGTGAGGGCATTTAGTTGCGTCCTTGGCGGTGGTTCCCCTTTTGTATGGGCGTTGGAACCGTTATCTCAAGGATATGTTACGTCTGGCTCTTCTTCTGCTGATGCTGCTGCCGGTTCCGGCCTTGGCGGATTGCATCGTATTGCTGCACGGGCTGGCGCGTACCGAGGCGTCGCTCTTGGTGGCCGAGGCGGCGTTGCGGGCCGAAGGCTATGACGTGGTGCGACCTGGATACCCGTCGACCAAGGCATCGGTGCAAGAGTTGATCGAGCCGACCATCCCCGATGCCGTGACCGCCTGTGGTAACCAGCCGGTGCATTTTGTGACGCATTCCATGGGCGGCATCCTGTTGCGCCTGTGGATGCTGGATAACCGGCCCGAGAACCTTGGGCGGGTGGTCATGCTGGCCCCGCCGAACCAGGGCACCGAACTGGTCGATGTGATGAGCCAGATCGAGGCGTTCGACTGGATCAACGGGCCGGCGGGCGGGCAACTGGGCACAGACGGGTTGCCCTCGCATCTGCCGCCCGTGGATTTTCCCGTCGGCGTGATTGCCGGAGACCGGTCGCTGAATCCGTTCTATTCGGCGCTTATCAAAGGCCCGGATGACGGCAAGGTCTCGGTTGAATCGACCAAGGTCGAGGGTATGCTGGACCATCTGGTTTTGCCGGTGACGCATACGTTCATGATGAATAATCTCGAGGTTCTGGCCGAGACCCTGTATTTTATCGAGCACGGCCATTTCCACAAGAACATGGGCCTTGAAAACATGGTGCCGACCTTCGAGGGGATGCGATGATCCTGCGCGGGGCCGAGGTGCTGTTTCCCGAAGGGTTCGGGACGGAGGAGGTTTGTCTGGACGAGGGCATGATCGCGGACGATGCGTCGGGGCGTGAGATTGACCTGACTGGGTACCGGATCCTGCCAGGGATCGTGGACCTGCATGGTGACGGGTTCGAACGCCACCTTGCGCCGCGTCGGGGGGCGATGCGCGATCTGGGTGTCGGGTTGCAATCGGTGGATGCCGAACTTGGCGCCAATGGCATCACCACGGCTTTTCTCGCGCAGTTCTTTTCATGGGAAGGCGGGATGCGCGGGCCGGAATTTGCCGAGCGTTTATGCGCTGCTTTGCAGGGGGCGCAGGGCCTGTTGACCGACATGCGCCTGCAGTTGCGGCTTGAGACCCACATGCTGGACGAATACGCGCGGTTCGAGGCGCTGGTGGCCAAGAGCGGCACCAAATACGTGGTGTTCAACGACCACGTGCCCCATGCGGCGCTGGCCAAGGGCAAACGCCCGCCGCGCCTGACCGGGCAGGCGCTGAAAAGTGGCCGTAGCCCCGAGGCGCATCTTGCGCTGCTGCAACGCCTGCACGATCACGCGGATCAGGTGCCCGATGCGGTGTCGCGGCTGGCGCGGCGATTGCGGGCGGCTAGGGTCTTGCTGGGCAGCCATGACGACCATACCGCCGAGGCCCGCCAGCACTGGGCGCAGGCCGGGGTGGCCGTGGCTGAGTTCCCCGAAACTCGCGAGGCCGCCAGTGCGGCGCATTGTGACCAGACGCCTGTGGTTCTGGGCGCGCCCAACGTTGTGCGGGGCGGGTCGCACAAGGGCAATGTTTCGGCCACCGACCTGTTGGCCGAGGGCATTGGGGATGCGATTGCCTCGGACTATCACTATCCGGCACCGAAGCAGGCGGTGCAGCGGCTGGTACGGGATGGCGTGATGGGGTTTGAAGAGGCGTGGAGTCTTGTGTCACGCCGACCGGCACAGATCGCCGGGCTTGCGGATCGCGGAGAGATCGCGGCGGGCAAGCGCGCGGATTTGGTGGTGCTGGACCCCCGCACCGACCGGATCGGGGCCACGATTTGTGCGGGCCGGATCAGCTTTATGGCTGGTGACGTGGCCGCGCGGTTTGTGGGCGAATAAACGGCCCGACGGTCAATAGACAATCGGGCCGGACGCTTTAGCCTGTGAAGGCGCGGATGCGGTTGACGTGGCCCATCTTGCGGCCCGGTTTCACGTCTTCCTTGCCATAAAGATGCAGCGCATTGTTGGCTTCGCGCAGGATCTGCGGCACGTGGTTGATATCGTCACCGATGAGGTTTTCCATCACCACGTCATTGTGACGTTGGCCGTCGCCCAGAGGCCATCCGACCACGGCGCGGATATGTTGCTCGAACTGGTCCACGGCACAGCCGTTCTGGGTCCAGTGGCCGGAATTGTGCACGCGCGGTGCGATCTCGTTCACGATTAGGCCCTGCGGTGTGACGAACAGTTCGACCCCCATCACGCCGACATAGTTCAGCTCGTTCAGGATGCGGGCCGCCAGCAAAACGGCGTCCATGCGCTGACCCGCGCTGAGGGTGGCAGGTACGGTGGTGGTGTGCAGGATACCGTCGCGATGCACGTTTTCGCCGGGATCATAACAGGCCACATCACCGGTCAGACCGCGTGCGGCGATGACTGACACTTCGTGCGTGAAGTTGACAAACCCTTCCAGAAGGGCGGGCGCACCGGCCATGTCGGCATGCGCCTGGGCGATATCGGATTTCGACTTGATCCGGGCCTGCCCCTTGCCGTCATAGCCAAAGCGGCGGGTTTTCAGGATCGACGGTTTGCCGATCTGTTTGACCGCCGCCTCAAGGTCGTCCAGCGTGTCCACCGCTGCGAAGGGCGCGGTTTTCAAGCCGAGGCTTTGCAGGAACTTTTTCTCGGTCAGGCGGTCCTGGCTGACGCGCAGGGCCTCGCGACCTGGGCGGATCGGGCAATGCGCCTCGAGAATATCCAGCGCCGAGGTGGGAATGTTCTCGAATTCATAGGTGATCACGTCCACCTGATCGGCAAAAGCCTTGAGCGCCTCGGCATCGTCGTAAGAGGCGGTCGTCACATGGCGTGCGACATGGCCCGCGGGCGGGTTGGCGCCGGGTTCGAAAATATGGGTCTGGAAGCCAAGCCGCGCGGCGGCGACGGACAGCATCCGGCCCAGTTGGCCGCCGCCCAGAATGCCGATGGTTGCGCCGGTGGAAAGGGGATCAGTCATCTTGGGGTTCATCCGGAATAGACGCGGACAGGGCGTCGCGCCATGCATCAAGTTTCTGCGCAAGGGCGGCGTCCTGCAGGGCAAGAATCCCCGCCGCCATCAGGCCCGCATTGGATGCGCCCGCCGCACCGATCGCCATGGTGGCCACGGGAAAACCCTTGGGCATCTGCACAATGGAATAGAGGCTGTCCACGCCCGACAGGGCGCGTGTCTGGACGGGCACGCCGACCACGGGAATGCGCGTTTTCGAGGCCATCATGCCGGGCAGGTGGGCTGCGCCGCCCGCGCCCGCGATGATCACCTGCAAGCCGCGATCTGCCGCCTCTTTGCCATAAGTCCACAAACGGTCAGGCGTGCGGTGGGCGGATACGATTTTCTTTTCGTATGCGATCCCCAACTCGTCCAGGATGTCGGCTGCGAGTTTCATGGTGGGCCAATCGGATTGGCTACCCATGATGATTCCTACCTTGATATCTGCCATCTGCGCCTCGGTTTGCTGAAATCCTGCTTATAGACGATGCCCCTGATTTCGCAATCGCCTAGCCGGGTTGCAGGTGGGTCCGAGACCAAGTGACGCTGCATTTTTTGGCAAGCCATGGGGCAGGGGTGGTATCGGGTCAGGCGATGATATCGGGGGTCAGCCGGTCTTCGATCCGCGCGATCAGGTCTTTCAGCCGCAGCTTCTGTTTTTTCAACCGCTGGATGGTCAGTTGGTCGCCGGTGCCGCGCTCGGTCAGGGCGTGAATCGCCTCGTCCAGGTCGCGGTGTTCCTGCTTGAAAACCTCAAGCTCCACCCTGAGCACGTCATCGGTTTTCATCGACAGGTCATGAGGTGCGTTCATTTGTGGAGAATCCTGAATAGTTCCAAACCCCTAGCATAGCGTTTCCGGCGTCTTCTGCAAAGCCCTTGCGCTCTGCGGCGGGGCTGCCCATATTTATCTCCAAAGGGTTGCCATAGTGGGGCCCAAAGATGGACTGTCGCTTGAGCTAAGGACGTGTCGATGACAAAGATGACTCTGGGTTCTTACCCGCATATGCTTGGTTTTGAACAGCTGGAACGCCTTCTGGAACGCACCGCAAAAACGGGCAACGAAGGCTATCCGCCATTCAATATCGAACAGACTTCCGATTATTCCTACCGCATCACCCTGGCCGTGGCCGGGTTCCGCGAAGAAGACCTGTCAATCACGGTTGAAGACCGTCAACTGGTCATCCGGGGCCGTCAGGCCGATGATGGGCTGGATCGGGTGTTCCTGCACAGGGGCATCGCCGCGCGGCAATTCCAGCGTTCGTTTGTTTTGGCCGACGGGGTTGAAGTGGGCGAGGCGATCATGGAAAACGGTTTGCTGCATATCGACCTGAGTCGTGCGCGGCCCGAAACCGTGGTGCAGACCATCCAGATCAATAAGGGGTAATCATGTACGACAATTACGAATTCGACGATCAGGACGAAAGCCGCGTCGTGTATGTGCGCGAGGTGCTGGTGGAAGACCTGCCCGAGGACATGCAGGAACAGGCCGAAGGGGCCGAGGTTCTGTACGGCGTCTATGCCGCCACCGACGGAGAGCGGCTGGCCGTTGTCAAAGAGCGCAGCCTTGCTTTTGTTCTGGCGCGTCAGAACGACTTTGCGCCGGTTACGGTGCACTAAACGCCCGCGCCATGCGCGACACTTTGAATTCAGGACCAAGGCCCCGCGTGGGCCTTGTTGTCGTTTGGGCCTTTGGCTTATGACAGGTCATGTCACCAGAAAGAGAACCCATGTCTGACACCCAGCCCGCCGTTGCCGTTTTGCCCTATGGCCGCAAGCTGGGATACCGGCCCTCGAAACTGCCGCTGGACGAGATGAACTGGCCTCTGGGGCAGCCTGTGCGCCTGCGGGGCAAAACGCTGGGCGATCTCGGGGCGCAGGATCATCTGGTGATCTATCCGGCGACGACTGCCCATATCCGCCCCTCTTTCGGGACACGGGCCAAGGTGTCGATGATGGTGGTCGAGCCGCGCGCGCTGCAACAGCGTCACTATGATCGTCTGGTCCGATCGCATAAGCGATTCTTCCGGGTGCTGTGCGCCAACGAGCCGTTTCTGGCGACGATCCCCAACGGCATCTTCTTCCCGTTCGGGTCGACATGGGTGCCCGAGTGGCGCGATCTGGACGTAACCAAGACCCGTAACATGTCGCTGATTGCGTCCTCCAAACGCGATCTTGAGGGCCATGTCCTGCGCCACGCCACGGTGGAATGGGCCGAGGCCCAAGGCTTGGACATGGATGTAATGGGGCGGGGATACAAACCGTTTGATGCCAAATCCGACGGGCTGGCGCCCTATCGGTATTCGGTGGTGATCGAAAACGTGCGCGAGCCGGATTATTTCACCGAAAAGCTGGTGGATGCAATCCTGTGTGAAAGCGTGCCGATCTATTGGGGGTGCCCGAATATCGAGCGGTTCTTTGATACATCAGGCATGATCCTGTGCGAAACCGAAGAAGAGGTTCGCGTGGCGATTCGGGGTGCCGATGAGGCCGGCTTCGCGGCGCGCCTGCCCGCCCTGCGCGCCATGAAAGAGCAGGCCGCCCACTGGGGGGATCTGGAAACCCGTGCAGCGCAGGCGGTTTTGCACGCAGGCTGATCCATCACATGTGTCGCGATGGGGGGCGCCATAGGCCGGAACGATAGACCAAGCGCCGGTCATCCCCTATCCTGCAGTCACGTCACAAAATCGGGGCCGGTCGCAAAGACGGTACAGAAACGCAAATATAGAGGAAATAGATTCCAATGGGCATTGCGAAACCAGTTCGAACCCTTCTTTCCGGCACCTTCTTGGCGGCCTTGATGTGCACGGCCTCGGTGGCCTTTGCCGATGAAACTGTCTTGCCAGCCGCCGGGGACAACATCGAGACCTATTGGAGCGCCAAGTATTGGACGGTTTTCAAGAACAGTTCGCGCCAATCCTGTTTCATTGAATGGCGTAGCGAAAACAGCGTTGTTCAGGCCGGTTTGACGGCCAAGAAGGATGCCGGATATCTTGGCGCATTTCTGAAAGACGTCGAACCACAGGCAGGCGAGGGCGGCATCACTATCCTGCTGAATGACAAGCTTTATGTTGGCAGTGTCACCACCGTTTCGCGCACGCTGTCCGGCGGGTTCAGCGGCGGCTATATCGTTTTCGACAATCCGAATTTCATAAGTGATCTTGAGGAAGCCCGTGAATTCGTCGCCTTTCAGGATGCGCCCTACAAGGTCACGGTAAAGCTTAAAACGCCACGGAATGCCATCGACAGGGCGCGTGACTGCATGGCGGTATTTTGAGCGTTCAACCGCATGGATGGAATGGTGGGCGTCCCGCCAATTGAAAGCGCCCAAAGAGCGACATCAGTCCAAGACACCGCGCTCCCGCAAAGAAAAAGGCCGCCCCGAGAGGCGGCCTTTCGTATTTCTTGAACCGGCAGCTTACTGAGCCGCGATCAGGCCCATGCTTTCCAGCTTCAGGATGACCTGATGTGCACAGTTGTCGACGTCGACATTTTCGGTCTCGACGCTCAGCTCGGGGTTGACCGGAACGTCATAGGGGTCCGAGATGCCGGTGAATTCCTTGATCTTGCCTTCGCGGGCCAGCTTGTAGAGACCCTTGCGATCACGGCGTTCACATTCCTCGATCGAGGTGGCCACGTGCACTTCGACAAAGGCGCCGAACTGTTCGATGTCTTCACGTACCGCGCGGCGGGTGGTGGCATAGGGCGCGATGGGTGCACAGATGGCGATCCCGCCGTTTTTGGTGATTTCCGAAGCCACGTAACCGATGCGACGGATGTTCAGGTCGCGGTGCTCTTTCGAGAAGCCGAGTTCCGACGACAGGTTCTTGCGGACGAGGTCGCCGTCAAGCAGGGTGACCGGACGGCCGCCCATTTCCATCAGTTTCACCATCAGAGCGTTTGCAATGGTCGATTTGCCCGAGCCCGAGAAGCCGGTGAAGAACACGGTGAACCCCTGCTTGGAACGCGGCGGCTTGGTGCGGCGCAGTTCTTTCACAACTTCGGGGAACGAGAACCACTCGGGGATCTCGAGGCCTTCGGCCAGACGGCGGCGCAGTTCGGTGCCCGAGATGTTGAGGATGGTGACGTTGTCCTTGTCCTCGATCTCGTCGGCGGGTTCGTACTGGGCGCGTTCCTGCACATAGACCATGTGTTTGAAGTCGACCATTTCGATGCCCATTTCATCGGCGTGGGCGCGGAACAGGTCCTGTGCGTCATAGGGGCCGTAGAAATCTTCGCCGGCCGAGTTCTTGCCGGGGCCTGCGTGGTCGCGGCCGATGATGATGTGGGTACAGCCGTGGTTCTTGCGGATCAGGCCGTGCCAGACCGCTTCGCGCGGGCCTGCCATACGCATGGCAAGGTTCAGGAGCGACATGGTCGTGGTCGAGGCCGGATATTTGTCGAGAACGGCTTCGTAGCAGCGCACGCGGGTGAAGTGATCGACGTCGCCCGGTTTGGTCAGACCCACAACGGGGTGGATCAGCAGGTTGGCCTGCGCTTCTTTCGCGGCGCGGAAGGTCAGTTCCTGGTGCGCGCGGTGCAGCGGGTTGCGGGTTTGGAACGCAACAACCTTGCGCCAGCCCAGCTTGCGGAAATAGGCGCGCAGTTCGTTCGGGGTGTCGCGACGGGCGCGGAAGTCATAGTGCACGGGCTGCTGGATACCGGTGACGGGACCGCCCAGATAAACCTTGCCCGCGGTGTTGTGCAGATAGTTGACGGCGGGGTGCGCGTCGTCGTCGGCGCCAAAGACCTTTTCGGCTTCGCGCGCCTTGTTCGGCACCCAGTTGTCGGTCACGGTCATGGTGGCAAGGATCACGCCTTCCTGATCGCGCAGGGCAATGTCCTGACCCGGCTCGATCGAGGCCGCGAACTCTTCCGAAACGTCGAGGTTGATCGGCATCGGCCACAGCGACCCGTCGGTCAGGCGCATGTTCTCGACAACGCTGTCATAGTCGGCTTCGGTCAGGAAACCCTTGAGCGGGTTGAAACCGCCGTTCATCAGCAGTTCGAGGTCGCAGATCTGGCGCGGGGTCAGGTCCCAGCTGACGAGGTCGGCAGCTTCGACTTTCAGTTTCTGGGCGCTCTCGTAGGAGACGTACAGCTCGGGGATGGGAGCCAGGTTGTTTTCCATGGGATGGGTCCTGTGTTTGATAGGAGAAAGGCCACTTGCCGTGCCTGTGAGTTCCGCGTGCAAAGCGTTGTAATCTGCAAGCTTGCGGGCAAGGAATTGATCTGTGAGCCGCACTTTTTCTGCCGCACCGCGCGATGTCAGAGTATAGGCAAAGCGCTGTCGTTTATCCGGACCTGATCTTTCGGTAATCGAGATCAGCCCGGTTTCCGCCGTGGTGCGTAGTAAGGTGTTCAACCGACCCAGCGAAATGTTCAATGCCGCTGCGGTGGTCCGCTGCGATGCATCCGGCGCCAAATCCAGTTGGCGCAGAAGACGGAAGAGCAGGTCTTCCTCATCGGCAGAAGGTTTCGTAATCGCAGACGACATAATCAATCGACTCAAAGTGTGTTCACGGGTGAACGCATTACATGACCAAAAGATCAGAGGAAAGCTTTTTCATGGGCGGAAGGCGGAAAGCTGCCTGCGTTGCATCGCCGCAACGTCTCGGGCGATGTGGGCCGGTCAGGCGTTGTGATCCCGCAGGAGGGTCGCAATTGTGCTCGCCTTGGTCACAGGCAGGGCCGCGACCGGGTGCCGGACACCGCGCAGATCGAGGCTGGCCAGATCCAGCGTTTCGGTGTCGATGCCAGCGGCCTGCAAGAGGTCTTCTGACACCAGCGCCTCGACCCCAAGCCGTTTGGTTTCGGCCTCAAGGCGGCTTGCAGTGTTGACCGTGGCCCCGATGATGGTGCGGGGCGCGTTGTCGGCGGCCCCGATTTCGCCCAGCACCAACTCGCCCAGATGCAGCCCCATGCCGATGGCGACCGAGTCCGCGCGTTCCGCCTTGAGCGCCTTGTTGAAGGTCTCAAGCGCAGAGCCGATCCCGGCGGCGGCTTCA
The DNA here is from genome assembly GCF_040225985.1 of Shimia fortis. Lineage (NCBI taxonomy): Bacteria > Pseudomonadati > Pseudomonadota > Alphaproteobacteria > Rhodobacterales > Roseobacteraceae > Shimia > Shimia fortis. The sequence continues at coordinate 39,881 of NZ_JBBPEU010000007.1, read as the reverse complement.
AGGGCTGCGCGCGCCGAGGCTTGAGCCGAGTTCCGTTCGAACACGGCCAGAAGCCCGTCGCCGAGATACTTGTCCACCGTCCCGCCCGCGCCGGTGATTGAGGGCACGACGGCATCGAAGAACCGGTTCAGAAGGAATACCACATCATAGGGCAATTGCCCCGTCGTGCGGGCGGTAAAGCCGCGCATGTCAAGGAACAGGATGGCCAGCTTGCGCTCCTGTCCAAGGCTTTCATGTTGTCGTGCGCGGCGTCCGTCCGGGCGGAAGACGCGCATGACAGTGGCGGGTTCGGTGGGTCGGATCTGGCAGGCCAGCCGCGCATTGGGCGGCGCGTTCACCGCCCTGAGGGCGGCCTGTTCCTCGGGCGAGGGCGGGTGCAGAAGATCGCTGCCGTCTTCAATGATGACGCGGCAGGTGGTACAGCGCCCACGCCCCCCGCAAAGCGCCATATGCGGCACGCCTGATGCGCGCGACATTTCAAGAAGGGTCATGCCCTTGCGCCCGGTGATCTCGGGGCCGTCCACGAACTGGATCTTCAGGGACCTGCGCGTCATGCCCCAACGGCGAAATGCCATGATCACGGCCACCAGCGCAAGGATCCCCCAATAGACCGAGAGCCCGTTTCCGGTGATGGTGTCCATTGCGGCAAAACTGTCGCGCGAGGGCCAGTTGTAAAGCTCCGCAAGGGTGCCAAAGCTGTCGGGGTCCTGCAGCCTTGCCCTTTGGGCCCGGCCCTGAACCATGAAACCCGCCAGCGCAAAGGCGGGCACAAGCGCGGCGAGGCCGATCAGCACGGGCGTGGCGCGCTGCCACCAATCGCGCCCGCGCAGCCAGTAATGCAGCCCGATACAGGCGTGGATCCAGACTATCAAAAGCAGGATCGCCTGATTGCGCCCCGAGGACGTGTCCCAGATCAGCCCTGTGATATAGCCCATCCTGTCATTCACGCCGAATTGCTGAAACGCGACGCGGGTGTGCACGATATGTACGAACAGCAGAAAGGGGATCAGGATGCCTAGAACAACCTGCGTTGCCTCCCACACCGGCATGCGTAGCGTGCGCCGACGCGCGACCCGTTCCAGCGCCAGCGCGGCATGAACCAGAAACGCCGCATAGAGCACGATCCCGCCCACAAAGCTGCGTGTGACTGCCTTGCGCCAGTCCTGTGCCTGCTCCATCAGGTCCAGCGAAAACAGGCCAAGCCCGACATTGAGGAAGTGCAAAAGGACATAGACGAACAGGACCAGCCCCGAGGCGATCCGGGCTTTCGTTGTCCAACGCCCTTGCCACAAGCTGTTCATGCGCGGGTCTCCTTCGTGTGTCGAAAGTGACCGTCGAAGCGCGCAGGGTCAAGGCACCGGCGTTGTGCGCAGATACAAAGCGGATATGAAAAGGCCCGGCGGGATGGTCGGGCCCGTGGTTCGGGCTTAGTCCTGTTCGGCGAGGAAGCGTTCCGCATCCAGCGCCGCCATGCAGCCCATCCCTGCCGAGGTCACGGCCTGACGGTACTTGTGGTCGGTCAGGTCGCCCGCGGCAAAGACACCGGGCACCGAGGTTTCGGTGGTGCCGGGTTTCACGCTGACATAGCCGCCATTGTGCATCTCCAGCGTGTCCTTGACCAACTCGTTCGCGGGCGCGTGCCCGATGGCCACGAAAACACCCTTGCAGGGGATTTCGGTGATCTCGCCGGTCTTGACGTTCTTGGCTTTCACGCCTTCGACACCCAGCGGCATGTCGGTGCCGATGACCTCTTCCAGTTCGTGGAACCAAAGCGGTTCGATCTTGGGGTTCTTGAACAGGCGGTCCTGAAGGATTTTCTCGGCGCGCAGCTCGTCGCGGCGGTGGATCAGCGTGACCTTCGAGGCAAAGTTGGTCAGGAACAGCGCCTCTTCCACGGCGGTGTTGCCGCCGCCGATCACGACGATTTCCTGTCCGCGGTAGAAAAAGCCGTCACAGGTGGCGCAGGCCGAAACGCCGAAGCCCTTGAATTTCTCTTCCGATGGCAGGCCCAGCCACTTGGCGCGCGCGCCGGTGGCGAGGATAACCGCATCGGCCACATATTCCGTACCGCTGTCGCCCTTGGCGCGGAAGGGGCGTTCGGACAGGTCAAGGTCGGTGATGATGTCGCCGATGATTTCGCAGCCCATGGCCTTGGCGTGCGCTTCCATGCGCACCATCAGGTCGGGGCCCTGGACCTCGGTGTCACCGGGCCAGTTTTCAACTTCGGTGGTGGTGGTCAGCTGTCCGCCGGGTTCGATCCCCTGAACCAGAACCGGTTCAAGCATGGCACGGCTGGCATAAACGGCGGCGGTATATCCGGCCGGGCCGGAGCCGATGATCAGAACCTTGGTTTTCTTCGAGTCGGCCATGGGGCACCTTTCCAGTTGCAGAATTGCGTCAGGCAGGGGATATAGCCATCCCTGCGGTCCGGGAAAACCCCGATCCTCCGCAAAAGAACATCTGCCCAAATCCTGCGCATTGCCCGAAATAGGTGCAAAATGATCTTGCGCTAACGCGAAACATTATTGCGCGTGCTCAGGTGGGTGCTATAAGAACCGCAAAATTCACATGGAAAGACTCAGTATGCCCGGCACCCGGCTTGATCCGATTGATCGCAAAATCCTGGCGGAACTCCAGGCCGACGGTCGCATGACCAATGTCGAACTGGCCAAACGCGTTGGCATTTCCGCACCGCCCTGTCTGCGCCGCGTGAGAACGCTGGAAGAGGCGGGGTTCATTCGTGGCTATCACGCCGATGTCGATTCGCGCGAGCTGGGCTTCGAGGTGCAGGTCTTTGCCATGGTCGGGCTGGTCAGCCAGGCCGAGGCCGATCTCAGCGCCTTTGAAGAACGCTGCCGCAACTGGTCGCTGGTGCGCGAGTGCCACATGCTGAATGGCGAGGTGGACTTTATCCTGAAATGCGTCGCACCCGACCTGTCGACCTTTCAGCGGTTCCTGACCGAGGATCTTTTGAAGGCGGACAACGTGGCCAGTGTGAAAACCTCGCTCGTGATCCGCTGTGCCAAAGACGAACCCGGTGTGCCCTTTGACGTTCTGGAAGAGCGCCTGAACCGCGACGCCTGATTCTTCAGACATCCCCAAAAAGCAACAAGGCCGCCCCAAGTGAGGCGGCCTTGTTTGCATTTCAATCCGTGAACGGCGCGTCAGGCTGCGTTCTTGAGGGTCGATGCCTTGCGCTTGGCGATGAAGGCCTTGCGACGTGCGCCACGTTCCCACGGCATTGCCGGTACATCCGATTTCGCGCCTGCAACCACCGATTTGATAAAGCGAGTTTTCCCAGCCATTTGTTTTCTCCTATCTGCGTGTTCGTGTTTTTGTGAACACTCTGTTTCCTGCCTTGACCCTAATCTCGCCCTGAATTGGGGCAGAGATGGGGCAGGAAAGGTCTAGTTTTAGGAAATTGCTGGATTGTTTTTGGGGCAGCGGGTCATAGGCGGATCGTCGAGATCAGGCGTCCATAGTCTGCTTCGTTGGCGTGAGTGGCCCTGCGGTATGAATAGAACCGGTCGGGATCCGAATAGGTACAGTGCCGGATCCATTCCGCATGACCAATGCCTGCGCTGCGCATTCGGTGAAGTCCGTAAGAGGGCAGGTCGAACAGCATCCGGTCGCCAGTACCGCCGCTGAAAAAACGGGTATTGTCCGGATCCGAGGCGACAAACATCTCGAAAAACTCGGGGCCAACCTCGTAGGCGGTCTGGCTGATTGACGGGCCGATCACCGCGACCGTGTTGGCCCGGCTGGCGCCCAAACCTTCCATCGCGTCCAGCGTGGCCTCGAGAATGCCATCCAGCGCGCCGCGCCAGCCCGCATGGGCCGCGCCGACAACGCCGGTTTTTTCGTCCGCGAACAGCACCGGCTGGCAATCCGCCGTCAGGATGGCCAGCACGACGCCGGGGGTGTTTGACACCATCGCGTCGGCCTTGGGGCGGTTGGCGGGCAGCGGGCCGTCGACCACCACCACATCGGGGGAATGCACCTGATGCACCGTCGCAAGATGCGCGATCGGGGCGCCCATCGCCTCGGCCACGCGTTCGCGGTTGATTCGCACGACCTCGGTCTGGTCGGAACTGCCGGTGCCGCAATTCAGCCCCTCGAACACGCCCGAGGACGCGCCGCCCTTGCGGGTGAAAAAGCCGTGCCGAATGGGGGCCAAAGCGTCAGAGGTCAGGATCTCAAGGGTCATGTTTCGCATCCGGGAGGTGGCGCTGCATGCTTGGGAAAGAGCGCCAGAACTTTGAACAGGTTTCCCATTTCCTGCGGATGCGTCAAGCGCCGATGTGCGGCGATATGGGTTGTCAGCGTGTCGCCCTGCATCCGCGCGGCAAGGGCCTGCGCCCGCTGTGTAATGCCAAGACGTTCGAGGAAAACGCCCTGCGGTGTCAGTCTGCTGTGGGCGGACGGGGTCGCCGTGGCCAGCACTTCGAAATCCACATGGGCGGTCAGGTCGGCCTGACCCGGTGCCGTCAGCGGATCGGCGGTTTCATGCCGCGACAGGGCCTGAAGCGTGTCGCCAAGTGAGCGCCAGTCGCCATAGTCGATCAACAGGGCCGCGCCGCTGTTTTCCGCGATCCGCGCCCCCAGCGCCTTCACGATCGGGGCGGCCAGCGGGCAGTGTTCCACAAGGTCACCTTCGCGCGTATCTCCCAGCCGCGCAGCCAGCGCCGGTTGCGGTGCAGGGGCGCCTAGACCCCAGACCAGCCCGCCGTCCCTGGCCCCGATCAGCCGTTCGCACCACATCTCGCCGCTGCGGACAAACTGGCGGATCGGCAAGGCATCGAAAAATTCGTTTGCCACGGCAAAGACGGGCAAATCGTTCGGCAGGGTGTCGATGCGGTCATGCCAGACGGGCGCGTCCCCCAAGAGGGCGCGTTGTTTCTGTTGTAGGGTGGGCGATGCTTCGACCAGATGCACGCGGGCCGCGTCCGCGAATCCCGGCACAGCGCGAGTTGCGCGCAGGATGTCGGCCATCAGGGTGCCACGCCCCGGGCCCAGTTCTGCCAGCACAAAGGCGCCGGGCTGGCCCTGATCCATCCAGCTTTGGGCGAGGGACAGCCCGATCATTTCACCGAACATCTGCGAAATCTCGGGCGCGGTGGTGAAATCGCCCGCAGTACCCAGCGGGTCTCGGGTGCTGTAATATCCGTATGCAGGGTGAAACAGACATTCCGCCATATAGTCGGACAGGCGCATCGGCCCATGCTGGGCGATATGACCCAGAAGATGCGTCTTCAGATCAGCCATTGCGGCGGGCCTGCCGGATCAGCCAGACGCCGCCAAGGATCATTGGCAGCGATAGGATTTGCCCCATGGTCAGCCCCACGCCCCCGACATGCAGTGCAAGGCCCAGCGGGTTGCCGTCGGTCACGAAATGCGCGTCCGGTTGGCGGACAAATTCCACCACAAACCGTGCAAGCCCGTAGCCGGCAAAAAACACGCCCGACACCACCCCTGGCGTGGCCAGAGCGTTGCGCCGGAACACCAGCCACAACAACGCCCCCCCGAGCAGCGCGCCTTCCAGCAGTGCCTCGTAGAGTTGCGATGGATGGCGCGCACATAACAGGCTAAGGGTCTGGCCACAGTCCTGCGCGGCATAACCGGGAAAGATCACGCCCCACGGCAGATCGGTGGGACGGCCCCAAAGCTCGGCGTTGATGAAGTTGGCTATCCGCCCCAGCAGCAGCCCTGCAGGCGTGCCAAGTGCCATGGCATCGGCAATCTGAAGGCGGGGAATCCCATGTTTCTTCGAAAACAGCCACGCGGCAAGAACAACCCCCAGAAGACCGCCGTGAAAGGACATGCCACCTTCCCAGACGCGCAGGATCTCCATCGGGTTCTGAGCGTAATAGGCGCCTTTGTAAAACACCACATAGCCCAGCCGTCCGCCTAGCACGACGCCAAGGATCACCCAGGTCAACAGGTCTTCAAGCTGTTGCGGTGTCATGGGCGCGCCCCTGTCGCCCCAAAGTGCCGGACGTTTCAGCGTGGCGACCACAAGCCGCCAGCCTATCAGGATGCCGACGATATAAGCCAGCGCATACCAGCGCAGGGCCAGTTCCATACCGAACAGGGTGACAGTGAAGATTTCAGGAGAAACCTCGGGGAATGGGATCATCGCGCGCATGGGCAAGTCATGCCCCCCTGAAACGGGGGAAGTCAACCGCCCTGCGCGGAACTCTACCATTGTGCCTGACGCGGTTGCACCCCATATAAGGGGAAATGCCATTTGCCGGAGAGACCCATGCAAAGCCGTAACAAGATCATGGACGATTTTTCGCAACTTATGACCAACGCCATGGGCGTGGCACAGGGTGCCAAGGACGAGGCGGAAAACGCGATGAAGTCGATGATGGACCGCTGGCTCGCGGACCGCGATTTCGTCACGCGCGAGGAATTTGATGCCGTGCGCGCCATGGCCCAGAAAGCGCGCGAGGAAAACGAGGCGCTCAAGGCCCGCATCGAGGCGCTTGAAAACAAATAATTGCAAAGGGGCGACGACGCCCCTTTTTTATTTCTTTGTCGATCAGGTGACCGCGTTGTGCCGGGCGTTTGCGCACACCGTTTAAGACTATGTCAGAGACTGAACATACTTTCACCACGCGGGGTCTGACCAAGGTGTACGGGTCAGGCGAAGCTGCGGTACACGCGCTGCGCGGGGTGGATCTCGAAATTCCGAAGGGCGAGATCGTGGTGCTGCTCGGGCCGTCGGGGTCGGGGAAGTCGACGCTTTTGAACATTGTCGGCGGGTTGGATCGCGCGACCGACGGAGAGGCGTTTTTCGAAGGCCAGAACCTGACGGCGATGTCCGACCGCGACCTGACGCGCTATCGCCGCGATCATGTCGGGTTCGTTTTCCAGTTCTATAACCTGATGCCCTCGCTCACCGCGCGTGAAAACGTCGAGCTGGTCACCGAGATCGCCGAAGACCCGATGGACGCGTCCGAGGCGCTGCGGCTGGTGGGCCTGACCGAGCGTATGGACCATTTCCCGGCACAGATGTCGGGGGGCGAACAGCAGCGCGTGGCAATCGCGCGGGCTATCGCCAAGAAGCCCACGGTGCTGTTTTGTGACGAACCCACGGGCGCGCTGGACTCGGCCACGGGGCGGGCGGTGCTGCATGTGTTGAATGACGTGAATGCCAAGCTGGGTGCCACCGTGATGATCGTCACCCACGCGGCGGCGACGGCGGGCATGGCGCATAGAGTCATCCATTTTGCCGACGGGGCCATTCGCAGCGTGGAAACCAACGCCCACCGCCTGAGCCCGGACGAGATCAAATGGTGACGTCATGAGTCCGCTGAACCGCAAGTTGCTGCGCGATCTTTGGCGGATCAAGGGGCAGGCGGGGGCGATTGCGCTGGTGGTGGCCGTCGGGGTCAGCCTTCTGGTGATGATGGCCGGGATGCTGAGTTCCCTGAAAGAAACGCGGGCGGCCTATTACGAACGCTATCGCCTGTCGGATGTGGTCGCTCCGGTCACGCGCGCCCCGCTCAGCTTGCTGGAACGTCTGGCCCAGATTCCCGGTGTGGCAGCAGTTGAAGGGCGCATTTTTGGCGGGGCCTTGGTTGATATGCCGGGACAGGCCATCCCCATCCGGGCCAGCGCCGTGTCGCTGCCCACGCACCGCGCGCCCCGTTTGAACGACCTCTACCTGAAACAGGGTCGGATGCTGGTGCCCGGGCGCACCGAAGAAGTCATCGTGCTGGACAGTTTTGCCAAGGCCCATGACCTCATGCTGGGTGACACGCTGACCGCGACCATGAACGGCGCGCGGCGCAGCTTTCGGATCGTGGGGTTTGCGATGGCGCCCGAGTTTCTGTTCACCACGGCACCCGGCGAATTTGTGCCCGATGATGCGCGCTTTGCCGTGCTTTGGATGAATGAAGATGCGCTGGCTGCGGCCTTCGACCTGAAGGGTGCGTTCAACGAGGCGTTGTTGTCCGTTGAGCGCGGTGCCATGCCCGAGGCGGTGTTGGATGCGGTGGATGCCATCGTCGACCGCTATGGCGGGCAGGGGGCCTATCTGCGCGAGGACCATATGTCCGACCGGTTTATCTCGGAAGAGATCAGCGGGTTGCAGGCGACTTCGGTCGTGGTGCCGCCGATCTTTATGGGGGTGGCGGCGTTTCTGCTGAACATCGTGATCACGCGCATGGTGCAGGCCGAGCGCGAACAGATCGGGTTGATCAAGGCTTTTGGGTATTCGGATTTCGAGGTCGGGTTCCATTACTTCAAAATGGTGCTGGTGATTGCGGTAGCGGGGGCCGCCTTTGGCTGTGTGCTGGGTCTGTGGGGTGGACGGGCGATGGCCGGGGTCTATCAGACGGTTTACCATTTCCCGTTTCTGGTCTTTCAAATCTCGCCCGCGTCTTTCGTGACCGGCGTCGGGGTGTCGGTGCTGGCGGCGTCGGCGGGAGGGCTGTTCGTTTTGCGGCGGGTGTTCCGATTGACCCCGGCGGTGGCCATGCGTCCCCCGGCGCCGATGGATTTTTCCCGCTCGGGCGCGCTGAACCAGCGGCTGAAATCCTGGCTGGATCAACCCAGCCGCATGGTGATCCGGCGGGTCATGCGCAATCCGGGGCGGATTTTCGGGGCGGTTCTTGGCGTGGCGGTTGGAATGGGGCTGTCTTCGGCGCAGCTGTCGATCATGCTGGGGTTCGATGAAACGCTGGATTTGACCTTTGGCGTGATTGACCGCTCTGATGTCTCGGTCAGCTTCTTTGAGCCTATGCCCGCCGCTGCCGTCAATGCCATGAAACACCTGCCCGGCGTGGTCGAGGTTGAGCCGACCCGCGCGGTCGGGGCCGTCTTGCGCAACGGGTTGCACAGCTATCGCGGGTCGGTGACGGGATTGACGCCGGGCGCCAGCCTGAGCCGCGCGGTGGACAACGACATGAACGACATTCCCATGCCCGAAACGGGGATCGTGCTGGCAAAGGCGCTGGCCGATATCCTGGAGATCGGGCCGGGCGACATGCTTGAGATCGAGGTGCTTGAGGGGCGTCGCCCCGTCTTGCAGGTGCCGGTGGCGTCAATCGCCGAGACGCTGCTGGGGGCGCCGGCCTTCATGCATATGCAAAGCCTCAATCACGAGATGCGTGAATGGGGGCGGGTGTCGGTGGTCTATCTGCGAGTCGATAGCGCCCAGTTGCCCGCGCTGTATGCCGAGCTCAAGGCGATGCCCTCGGTCGCCGGTGTGACCCAGCGCGAGGACGCACGTGCCGCCATGCAGAAACTGATGGACACAGGCGCTGGCGCGATGCGCTATGTCATGGCTGCGATTGCGGGGATCATCACCTTTGGTATTGTCTACAACGCTGCGCGCATTGCCTATGGCGAACAGGCCCGCGATCTGGCCAGTTTACGGGTGATCGGGTTCACGCGGGCCGAGACCGCCTTTGTGTTGCTGGGCGAACTGGCCATCGTGATCCTGTTGGCGCTGCCTTTGGGGGTGGGGATTGGCTATGCCCTGTCTTTCCTGATCGCGGCGGGGTTCAGTACGGATCTTTACCAGATTCCGACAACGTTCCGGCCCGATGCCTTTGGCACAGCGACCGCAGCGGTGGTGCTGGCGGCGCTGGTTTCGGGATGGCTGGTGCGGCGTGACATCGATAAGGTCGACCTTGTCGCCACATTGAAAACAAGAGAGTAAAGGCAGATGGCACAGAAATCTTCGCGACGTATCCTGACCCTTGGGGCGGCCCTTCTGGTGGCGGCGGGGCTTGCGGCGGCGTTCTGGCCGCAGCCGATTCTGGTGGACATGGGGCAGGTGTCGCGGGGCGATATGATGGTGACCGTCGATGAAGAGGCCCGCACCCAGGTCAAAGACCCACATGTCGTGTCTACCCCCATTGCGGGCCATCTGTTGCGTGTAGATCTGTTTCCCGGCGATCCGGTGGTCAAAGGCGAAACGGTGGTGGCGCGGATGCAGCCGACCAATCCTTCGGCGCTTGACGTGCGGACCCGCGAGCAGGCGCGCGCGGCCATTGCGGCGGCCGAGGCGGCCCTGCGGGTGGCGCAGGCGGATTTGAACAAGGCCATCGCCGACCGCGATCTTGCCGGGTCCGATCTCGAACGTGCCCGCAAGCTGTTCGAGCAGGACGCGGTGGCCGAGGCGGCACTGGATCGCGCCGAAAGCCATTGGCGCACGGTTCAGGCCACGGTCGATACCGCGCGCGCGGCGATCTCGATGCGGATTGCCAATCTCAACAATGCCCGCGCCAACCTGATCAGTTTTGAGACCAATGGCCATATCACCAGCAACACCGCTGATCCCATCAACCTGCCCGCCCCTATTTCCGGCGTGGTGCTGCGTGTGATCCAGCAAAGCGAAACGATCCTGCCGGCGGGGGCGCCCATTCTGGAGATCGGGGACACTGCGTCCGACCTCGAAATCGTGGTCGAGCTGTTGTCGTCCGATGCAGTCAAGGTTGCGGTGGGCGACCGTGTGCTGATTTCGAACTGGGGCGGTGAGGGCGATCTCTATGGCGTGGTGGCGCGGGTCGATCCCTGGGGGTTCACCAAGTATTCGGCGCTGGGCGTCGAGGAGCAGCGGGTCAATGCGATCATCCGGTTTACCGACCCGCCCGAGCAGCGCGCCTCGCTGGGGCATGGGTTCCGGGTCGAGACCCGCATCGTGGTCTGGGAAGGGCAGGATGTGCTGCGCGTGCCGTCAAGCGCGTTGTTCCGCACGCCTGACGGGTGGTCGGTGTTCGTGGTCGAGGAGGGCGTTGCGGTCCGCAAGCCTGTATCGGTCGGGCGCAACAATGGCCTGTTCGCGCAGGTGTTGGACGGGGTGGAAGGGGGGCAGATCGTGGTGCTTTACCCCTCGGCAAACCTGAGTGATGGCAGCAAAGTGGCACCCCGCACCACGCCCTAATCTAAGCTTTGTCAGCGACGACCCGCCTGTTTGACTGTGACGGTTTCTTGTGCCTTTGCCCAAGTAATCCACAACTTATTGCGTTATCCACAAATATTTTGCTTTACAGACCTGCCTTGGCACAGCACCATATCTAGTAAGGGGCACTGGTTTTGCCGCAGCCCCTAGAGCAGGCACCAAGCGTTAGGGGAGCTGCCAATCCTCTGCCGCAATAGCAAAAGAGGTGGGGCCATGGCATTATCAGAGCAGTTTCTCGAAGAAGACATTCACCCGATCGACATTGTCGAACATATCGCGGAATACCACGATTGGAGTTTCGACCGGATCGCCGATGACCAGATCGCCATGGCGGTTGAAGGACAGTGGCGGACCTACTCGATCACCCTTGCCTGGTCGGCCTATGACGAAACCCTGCGGCTGGTCTGTTCCTTCGAGATGGAACCCCCCGAGGACAAGATCGCGGTTTTGCACGAAACGCTGAATGCCATCAACGACCAGTGCTGGGCGGGGGCATTTACTTTCTGGAAGCCGCAGCAGTTGATGATCTATCGCTACGGCCTTGTGCTGTCCGGCGGGCAAGTCGCCAGCCCCGATCAGATCGACACCATGATCCGCCTTGCCGTGGGCAGTGCCGAACGGTTCTACCCAGCGATCCAGCTTGTGGTATGGGGCGACAGGAAAGTGGACGACGCGATGCAGGTCGCCATTGCAGAGGCCTACGGTCGCGCGTAACACTTCCCCCAAAGACAATCGGGGGTTTACATGGATATGAAGGTCATTGCAGAGCGCGGGCTTGTTCTTCTGGGATGCGGAAGAATGGGATCTGCGATGCTGGCAGGTTGGCTCAAAGACGGGCTGCCCGAGCAATCCGTATGGGTTCAGGATCCGTATCCGAGCGACTGGGTGCAGGGCAGCGGCGTCAACGTCAATGCCGATCTGCCTGCCGCGCCCGCGATTGTGCTGATTGCCGTCAAGCCGCAGATGATGGCAGAAGCCCTGCCCGCGTTACAGGCCATGGGCAACGGGACGACCCTGTTCCTGTCGGTGGCGGCCGGGATCAGCATCAAGCAATACGAAACCATTCTGGGGCAGGATACGCCCATCATACGTGCGATGCCGAACACGCCGGCCGCAGTCGGGCGCGGGATCACGGCGATGGTCGGGAATGCAAAGGTGGACGCGGATCAGATGGCATTGGCAGAGGCGCTGTTGACTGCTGTGGGACAGGTTGTCCGGCTCGACAACGAGGGCCAGATCGATGCCGTCACCGGCGTCAGCGGATCGGGCCCGGCCTATGTGTTTCACCTGATCGAAACGCTTGCGGCTGCAGGCGAGGCGCAAGGGCTGAAACCAGAGCTTGCCATGGCCTTGGCCAAGGCGACGGTGGCCGGGGCGGGCGCACTGGCGGAACAGGCCGAAGAAACCCCGACCAAGCTGCGCGAAAATGTCACCAGCCCGAACGGTACGACGCAGGCGGGGTTGCATGTTCTGATGGACCCCGAGGGCGGTTTGCCCGACCTGATCCGGCGCACGGTGGACGCCGCCGTTGCCAGATCGCGGGAGTTGGCCGATGGATGAGATTGATTTTGACGATTTTCTCAAGGTGGATATCCGCGTCGGCACTGTTGTCGATGCACAACCCTATCCCGAGGCCCGCAAGCCCGCGATCAAGCTGTGGGTCGACTTCGGGGAAGAGCTGGGCGTGCGCAAAAGCTCGGCCCAGATTACAAAGCATTACACGCCGGAAAGCCTGATCGGAAAACAGGTGATGGCTGTTGTCAATTTCCCCCCCCGCCAGATCGGACGGTTCATGTCCGAAATCCTGGTTCTGGGGCTACCTGATGAAAACAACGATATTGTTCTAATCGGACCGGACAAGGATGTTCCGGCCGGAGGGAGGATGCATTGAAAACGTTATATATCACGCGCCCGCTACCTGAAGAGGTTCTGGCATCCGCGCGTGACGTGTTTGATACAAGTGTACGCCAGAGCAACCTTCCCCTGAACGACCATGACCTGCGCTGGGTTCTGGAAGAGTTCGACCTTGTTTTGCCGACACTGGGCGACATTTTTTCGGCCGGTGTCTTTGCGGACGTACCGCAGCCAAAGTGCAAGCTGCTCGCGAATTTCGGGGTGGGGTATAACCACATCGACATCGACGCAGCTACGCGGGCAGGTGTGCTGGTGTCGAACACGCCCGGCGCGGTGACCGATGCAACCGCCGATATCGCGGTGATGCTCATGTTGATGAGCGCGCGCCGCGCCGCCGAGGGAGAACGTCTGGTGCGCTCTGGTCTGTGGGAGGGCTGGCATCCGACCCAGATGTTGGGCATGCATGTATCGCGCAAGACGGTCGGCATCATCGGCATGGGCCGGATCGGGCAGGCCATCGCCCAGAGGTGTTTTTATGGGTTCGGGATGCGGGTGCGGTATTTCAGTCGCTCGCCGAAACTGATGGAGTTCGACGCCCGCCGCTTAGAGAGCCTGACCGACATGGCACGCGAAGTGGATGTTCTGATCGCCTGTGTGCCCGGCGGGCCCGAAACGCGCCATCTTGTGAATGCGGGTGTGTTCGATGCAATGCAGCGCCATGCCCATTTCATCAATGTCTCGCGCGGCGACGTTGTCGACGAAAGGGCACTGATCGAAGCGTTGCGCGACAAGCGGATCGGGGGTGCCGGGCTTGATGTCTATGAACAGGAACCGCATGTGCCCGAGGCGCTGCGGTCGCTCAACAACGTAACGCTGTTGCCGCATCTTGGGACGGCCGCCACCGAAGTGCGCACCAATATGGGCATGATGGCGGTCGAGAACCTTAAGGCTTATGCCGATGGCCGACCGCTTCCTAATGGGGTGAATGCGGTGTGAGGCTGACCGGTGCGGGTGATCCGGGGGCTTTCCGGATCAGTCGCCCATGATCTCGCGCCAGTGTTTTCGGCACAGGGACATATAGGTTTCGTTGCCGCCGATCTGCACCTGCTCTCCTTCGCGCACCGGGTCGCCGTGTTCGTTCAGGCGCACGACCATCGTGGCCTTTTTTCCGCAGTGGCAAATGGTACGGACTTCGCGCATTTCGTCCGCCAGAGCCAAAAGCGTGGCTGATCCCGGAAAGAGCTTGCCCTGAAAATCCACGCGCAGGCCATAGCACATGACGGGCACCTCAAGGTCATCTACGACGCGCGCCAGCTGCCAGACCTGATCTTCGGTCAGGAACTGGGCCTCGTCCACGAAGATACAGGCCACGCCACTTTCCTGAAGACGGGCTTGGATCATGGCAAAAAGATCATCGTCGGGCCGGAAAGTATCCGCATCGCTGTCGATCCCGATCCGCGAGGCGATTTTGCCTGCCCCCGCGCGGTCATCGAGATGCGCGGTCAAAAGGTAAGTGTGCATCCCGCGTTCGCGGTAATTGTGCGACGCCTGCAGAAGCAGGGTCGATTTCCCCGCGTTCATGGTCGAGAACTGAAAGTACAACTTGGCCATGCCCGCGTCATAGGCCGTTGGCCCGCGTTTATGCAACAGCGAATGACAAAACCGGGTTGAGGACCGAAGCCCCGGGGCACACAGGCCCCGTGACTTCGGTGCAGTCGTCATACTGGTTAACAGCCTTCCCGAGCGCGAGTCTCAGGGGATGATTGGAAGGCGATACTTGTTATCCGACATGCCATCTCTCGAAGGGACCTCCGAAAGCGCCTCACACATAACCGGCGAAATCGCCGGCCACTCACAAACGTCTCGCTTTTCGGGCGAGACAGTTTACAAATGACATCTGAGAAAAATAGCTTTAAGGGGAAACGGCTTATCTATTTCCCCTCGGGGAAAATCGTGTTGGGGGACGTGAGTATGGACAGTGTTGGGTCCTATTTGAAAAAACATGCCGAAGCTTTGGTCAAGGATGTCGGGATTGAGGCGGCTTGCGAGTTGACCGGCAAGTCCAAAGCCACCTTGGGCCGATACTATTCGCACAACCCCGAGCACGAAGACCGGTTCATGCCGATTGATGCTGTAGCCCGTCTGGAAGAGGCGTCGTCCTTTCCGCATGTGACCTCGGCGCTGGCCGATCTCAAGGGGATCACGCTTTCCTATGATGACCGGCGCAAGAACACGCGCGAGGGTGGGGTGAATGCCGATGTGATCGCGCTGAGCCAGCGATTTGCAATGCTCATGGCCGAATACAGCCAATCCATCGAGGACGGCATCATCACCGTCAACGAGGCCAAGCGCCTGTTGAAGGAAACCGTTGCCCTGCAGCATGTTCTGTTGGATATGAAGCTCCACCTCGAAGAGGAAACCAGCTGAGCATGTCGGCGGGGATGCCCCGGCGCGAACTTGTGCCCGCCGAGCAGTACACGCCGGATCTTTTGCAGGGCTATCTTGTCGACCTGGAGGCGACCCGGCATTCGTCCGAAGTCTGGCGATTGCTGGTCGAACTGGGGCGCAAGCTGAACCTGCCTTATGTGGATCTGATCTCTGCCAGCAGCTATGCAGAGTGGAAGAAAACACTGTTTGTCCGCACGTCCTATGACTCGAGCTGGCTAAACAGCGTGAACCAGGATCCGGACCTTGCCAAATGGTCCTATTTCCGATCGCACGCGCTGCATTACCTGACGCCGCTTGCGGTCGGGGTGGAATTCGTGGACGAATACCGCCACATTCCGCAAGCGCGCTACAAGGTGCTGGAAGAGGCCGCGCGCCGTGGGTTGCGGGCCGGGTTCTCGATTCCATTGCGGGTCCATGCCCCGCCGCAGGCCGCCCTGATCACGTTTTCAGGAAACCACTCCAAGCGAGAAATGGAAAAGATCATCCAGACCCACGGGTGGGTGCTGCATGTGGCCGCGCTGAGCGGGCATCAGCGGTATCTGACGCATTTCGCATCCGAGTTTTCCGAGCGCAACAAGATCACCGCGAAGCAGCGTGAACTGCTTGAGATGATTGGAAACGGCCAGCAGGACAAATCGATTGCGGATGCGCTGGGGGTGACAGTGTCGGCGGTGCGTCAGCGGATGAACAATATCCTCAAGAAAACGGGCCTGTCCAACCGCGCCGAACTGGCGGCGCTGGCGATGAGTATGGGGATTTTGCCCGATCCCCTGTCGCGACAATCCGAAGGCAGCCAGGCGGTACTGGTCCAGATGGGGACGCCCCGCGAAGGCGATGATCCGACCATGTCCCCCATGGTGAAAATCCGGCGCCGCGACTAGGCTCGGTTTGGGCTGGGCCAATGAATAAGGGTGCCTCGCGAACGAAGCACCCTTGCGCCACTCACAAAATGACTTGTGGAGAAAAATGCACACACTCTGCCGCCTGCACGGGACGCACCAGCGACAACCGACCTTGGTATTCCAAAGGTATGTTCGGCAACTCTGTCTGGGGAAACAGAGCACATCGAACTGTGCCTTCTCCGAGGAAGAGTATGGCATAGTTTTGTAACAATGGGATGGGCCGTGCCTACAAAATCCGTGCTCTAACACTATTATTTTTGACAGCTTTCGGGGGAAATACTGTCAAAAGTATCAGGTCATTTTCGCATCTATGCTGCGCTGCCGAATCTGCCGCCGATCAGTGACGCCGCACCAGAATCGACCCCACCGAATAGCCCGCCCCGAAGGAACAGATCAGCCCATAGTCGCCCGCTTCGAGATCCTCGGAATTCTGTGAAAAGGCAATGATTGACCCGGCCGAAGACGTGTTTGCATAATCCTGCAGGATGTTGGGCTGTTCCTCGGGGGTTGGGGTGCGCCCGAGCACCTTTTTCCCGATGAAATCGTTCATGGATTTGTTCGCCTGATGCAACCAGATGCGTTTCAGGTCGGTGTTCTGAATGTCGTTCTCGGCCATCTGGGTCATGATGTGTTTCGACACCATGGGCAGCACTTCTTTGAACACCTTGCGGCCATTCTGCATGAACTGCATGTCGCGACGGTCTTCCATGCCATAAGGGCGCGACCGGCGCAGGAACCCGTTATTGTTGCGGATATTGTTCGAAAACTGTGTGGCGCAGCTGGTTGACAGGATTTCGAAATAGGCGCCTTTGGCATCTTCGCTGCGTTCGATCACCGTGGCTGTGGCCACATCGCCGAAAATAAAGTGGCAATCCCGGTCGCGCCATTCGAGATGGGCGGAACAGATTTCCGGATTGACCACGATGGCCTTGCGCACCGAGCCCGAGCGGATCATGTCTGACGCGGCCTGAATCCCGAAGGTTGCCGAAGAACAGGCGACGTTCATGTCAAAGGCAAAACCACCGGCGCCAAGGGCCTGTTGGATTTCAACCGCAACCGCCGGATAGGCCCGTTCGAGGTTCGAGGCCGCACAGATCACGAGATCGATCTCGTCGGCAGCCACCTGTGCTTGCGCCAGCGCCTTGTTGCAGGCATCCAGCGCCATTTCGGCCATGATCGACAACTCGTCATCCCCGCGTTCGCGCAACAGCGGGTGCATCACTTTCGGGTCAAGAACGCCCGTCTTGTCCATCACGTAACGCTGTTCGATCCCCGAGGCCTGCACGATAAACGCGCTTGAGGAATGCTGCATCGGCTCAACCTCGCCTGCGGCGATGGCGTCGGCGTTTTTCTCGTTCATCATGTCCGCATATGCATTAAAGGTTTCCACCAGTTCGTCATTGGTGATGACCTGATCTGGCGTGAAAACACCGGTACCGGTGATTGCGGGTGTAAACATGACGAACCTCTTGGCTATGCTGGTCATTAGACATCACCTTAGCATGAAACGGGGTCAAGTCTTGCCCTAAGGTAAGCAGCGGGACTTTGCCCCTGTTTCGAGGGCTTTTTACACGGTCAGCCGCGTTTCGCTGGGCTGTCTCTATGCGAACGGATCGTCCGGATAACCGACACCTGCTAAATACAGACCCTGCGGCGGGCAGACCGGCCCACAGGCGGCACGATCCTTGGCCTCGAGGGCGGTTTTGACCTGTTCGGGTTGCCACGCCCCTGCGCCGACCCGTTCCAGCGTACCGACAAAACTGCGGACCTGATTGTGCAGGAACGACCTTGCGCGAACATGGAAATGGATTTCCGGTCCCCAGAGGGTTTCGACCCCTGCGACGCGCAACTCATCCAGTGTTTTGACAGGGCTTGCCGACTGGCAGATGGAACTGCGGAAGGTGGTGAAATCGTGATGCCCGATCAGAAAATCCGCCCCCGCTTGCATCGCAGCCACGTCAAGTTGGTGGTTGATCTGCCACACCAGACCGGCCTGATGCGTCGACGGCGCGCGGCGCATGAGAACGCGGAACAAATATCGCCGTTCCACCGCCGAGAACCGGGCGTGCCAGTCAGGGGCCACGGTTTTGGCATCGACGATGGCCACCGGCAGGGGTTTCAAATGATGGTTCAGCGCCTCAGACAGGCGGAACGGATCCCACTCCTTTTGCAGGTCACAATGCGCCACCTGCGCCAGACCATGCACGCCCGCATCGGTGCGCCCCGCCGCTGCAATGGTATGCGGTCCGGGTTCAAGTTTTGCCAGCGCAGCCTCGATCGCCCCTTGGACAGAGGGCTGGTCGGCCTGTCGTTGCCATCCGGCAAAGGGCGCTCCGTGATATTCGACTTTGAGTGCAATACGCGGCATGACGGTCGGATAGCCTATTCGTTCTCCGAGGGGAAGCGGAGACCGTGGGCGGTTGTCTCCCCCTAGCAATAAGGTGCCGTGCCACTTAGGTAGGAAGACAAACAGTTTCGAGGACACACATTGGTCATTTCCTCTTTGGCAGACAGCCTTACCCGCAGCGTGGAAACGGTGGGCGATACCCTTTCTGAGGCATTGTTCGAGCCGGTCATCCGCCTTGGTGTCACGGGGTTGGCGCGGTCGGGCAAGACGGTGTTTATCACATCCCTGGTGGCGAACCTTCTGGATCGCGGGCGGATGCCGCAACTTTCGGCGCAGGCGGGGGGGCGCATTGTGGCCGCTTATTTGCAGCCCCAACCCGATGACACGGTGCCTCGATTTGACTATGAAACCCACTTGGGCACGTTGCTGGGTACCACGCCAAACTGGCCCGAAAGCACGCGCGCGGTCAGCGAACTGCGACTGTCGTTGAAGATTCAGCCTTCGGGAATGCTCGGAGGGTTGCAGGGGCCGCGTACCGTCCACCTTGATATCATCGACTATCCCGGCGAATGGCTGCTGGATCTGGGTCTGATGGACAAGACCTATGCGCAATGGGCCGCCGAGACACTGGGCTGGCTGGAGGGGCGCGACACGGCGCAGGACTATCTCGAACAGGCACGGGCCGTGGACCCGGACACGCGCCATGACGAAATGGTGGCGCAACAGCTTGCCAAAGCCTTCACCGCCTATCTGCATGTCGCGCGCGCCGAAGGCTATTACCGTTGTTCGCCGGGACGGTTCCTTTTGCCGGGGGATCTGGAAGGGTCGCCCGCGCTGACTTTCGCCCCGCTCCCCGCGCAGGAAAGCTCCAAACGGGGCAGCTTGTTGCGTGAAATGGAGCGCCGGTTCGAAGCCTATAAGGCCAAGGTCGTCAAACCCTTTTTCCGAGACCACTTTGCCCGCATCGACCGGCAGATCGTGCTGGTCGATGCCTTGGGAGCGATTCACGCAGGCCCAGCGGCGGTTGAGGATCTTCGGCTTGCCATGTCCGATATCCTTGGGGCGTTCCGGCCCGGCACGAACGGGTTCGTGGCACGGATGCTGCGTGGCAAGCGGGTCGAAAAGATCCTGTTCGCGGCCACCAAGGCCGACCACCTGCACCACACGCAACACCCGCAACTGACGGGGGTCATGCAGGCGCTGACTCGTGACGCGGCTGATCGCGCGCAATATTCGGGCGCGAACACGCTGGCGCTGTCGATTGCGTCTCTGCGGGCGACCACCGAAGAAACTCTGACCCATGACGGGCGCGAGTTGGATTGCGTGCGCGGGACGCTTCTGGAGACCGGAAAACAGGCCGCGTTTTATCCCGGTGCGTTGCCCGAGGATCCGAATGTGCTGCTCGCGCCGGCGCGGGACGGAGCCAAGGCGTGGCTCGACGGGGACTATCAGGTGATGAATTTCGCCCCCGCCAAGATGCATCTAAAACCGGGCGAAGGCCCGCCGCATATCCGGCTGGACCGGGCGGCCGAGTTCCTGATCGGAGACAAGCTATGACCAACGGCCCCGTATTGATCGATCTCGACAAGGACGCCGCCCCCTCTGTTACCGATGCCCCGCCCGTGCCCGAGATCGCCGCGCCCGTTCCGGAAGGGCAGGCGATGCAGGTCGCGGCGCAGCTGGCCGCGCGCAAACCGTCAAGGCTCGCCCGCTGGTTTTGGGGCCTGCTGGGGATGATCCTTGGTACGGTGGTGTCGGTGGCCGCGTGGAATTTTGTGACCGGATTGCTGGCCACATCCCCGATCCTTGGGATGGCGGTGACGGCTTTAGTCGCGGTGTTCGTGCTGGTGTGTCTGGTGATTGTCCTGCGCGAAATGGCCGGATTTGCGCGGCTGCGACGAGTGGATGCCCTGCATCAGGCGGCCGATGCGGCGCTGGCGGCGCATGATCTCAAGGCAGCGCGGAGCGTGGTGGATCAGCTTGAACGCCTTTACAGCGGTCGCCCCGATACGGCGTGGGGGCGTGAACGGCTGGCTGAACGGCGCGGCGATGTGATGGATGCCGACGGTCTTTTGGGTGTGGCCGAGGCCGAGGTGCTTGGCCCGCTGGATCAGGCGGCTCAGGCCGAGATCGAGGCCGCCGCCCGTCAGGTGGCCATGGTCACCGCCCTTGTGCCGCTGGCGCTGGCGGATGTTGTGGCGGCGATGACGTCCAACGTGCGCATGATCCGCCGGATTGCCGAGATCTATGGCGGGCGCGCGGGAACGTTGGGAAGCTGGCGGTTGCTGCGGGCGGTGATGTCGCATCTTGTGGCGACGGGCGCGGTGGCAGTGGGCGATGACATGATCGGCACGCTGGCGGGCGGGGGCGTTCTGGCAAAACTTAGCCGCCGCTTTGGCGAGGGGCTGGTCAACGGGGCGCTGACCGCCCGTGTTGGCGTTGCGGCCATGGAAGTGTGCCGCCCCATGCCGTTTGTTCAGGCCAGACGCCCGTCGGTCGCGGTCATCATCAAGCGTGCGCTGACCGGATTGTTCGGTGAGTCAGCGTAAAACCGGGGGCAGGTCGGCTGGACGGCGGATCTGTTCGATGCCATAGCGGAACCCGTCGCCGATCCGGTGCGCCAACGCCGAAAAGGCCTGCGCGGTCTCGGGGGGCAGGGTTTCGGTCAACACCTCGTCAAACAGTCCCAGCCATTGTGCAAAATGCTCTGGCTGGATCTCGGGCGTTTGCAGATGCACCCGCATCGGCTGACCGTCATAACCGCGTTCCTTGAGTATCGCATTGCGCCAGAAGGCGGCGATTTTGGCCTCGTGCACGGGCCACGCGTCGCCGGGAATATGTGCGGCGAAGACCGGACCCAGATCGGGGTGTTGCCGGATGCGCGCATAGAAGGCCGTGACCACGCGTGAAATTTCTTCGGGTGTAATGGCGAACAGTTGCAGGGGATTGGACATCTCTACCTCTGGTGCGACGGAATATGCGCATGTGGCACGGCAGCGCCTTGAAGTACAAGGGGCCGCGCCGCATGATCGGGGCATGAAAGAACACGGTCATTCGCAGGAAGAGGTCGAACGGCGCATTGGCGACCCGCCAGGGCGGGGGTATTTGCGTGACCTTGTCTATGGCGGGATTGACGGGTCGGTCACGACCTTTGCCATCGTGGCGGGGGTCGCAGGGGCAGGGCTGTCGCCGCTTATCATCGTGGCGCTGGGCATCGCCAATGTGCTGGCCGACGGGTTTTCCATGGCGGCGGGGAATTATTCCGGAACCAAGGCCGAACTTGATGATATCGCACGACTGCGCGAAGTTGAACTGCGCCACCTGCGCGACCATCCCGAAGGCGAACGCCGCGAAATCCGCGAAATCCTGCGTCTGAAAGGCCTGGAGGGTGCGGTTCTAGAGGCCGCCACGGATGCCATCGCCGCCAACAAGGAAGCGTCCGTCCAGTTGATGCTTGAGGGCGAATACGGACTGGCGGGCGTCGATCCGCACCCGATGCGGGCGGCTATCGCGACCTTTGTCGCCTTTCTGGTGGCGGGGATGATCCCGCTTTTGCCCTTTGTGATCGGGTTTGAAAACGCATTCGGGCTTTCGGCCATGGGGACGGGCGTGGTGTTTTTCGGCATCGGCGCATTGAAAAGCCGCTGGGCCCTGACGCCGTGGTGGCGCTCTGGCCTGGAAACCCTGCTGATCGGTGGTTTGGCGGCGGGCATTGCCTTTGGGGTAGGGTCGCTTTTCCATCCGTGACCCACTGCAAGGCCGCGCCGAGAAGGCGCGTTGCTTTCGGGGCAAGATGAAGCACGGGTACGGTGTTGTTTGAGCCTTTACGCCTTGGGCCGGCGCGCCTATAACGCGGGCCATGACACGCCATTTCGCGATCATTATTCGAATTATATGCCCGGCGCTCTGATCCAAGACGAGCCGCCGGGACAAGGCGTATGGAACACCGCGCCGCCCCCTCATTCCTGAACATGATCCGAACAGACAAGGACGCCAAGATATGTGCGCCGAAACCCCCGATTACAAATCCACTCTGAACCTGCCCAAGACCGATTTCCCCATGCGCGCGGGCCTGCCCAAACGCGAGCCGCAATGGCTGGAACGCTGGGAGAAAATGGGCGTCTACGACCGCCTGCGCGAAAAGGAAGGCCGCGCGCCGTTCACGTTGCATGACGGCCCCCCCTATGCGAACGGTCACCTGCATATCGGTCACGCGCTGAACAAGACGATCAAGGACATGATCGTGCGCTCGCACCAGATGATGGGCTTTGACGCGCGTTATGTGCCGGGCTGGGATTGTCACGGTCTGCCGATCGAGTGGAAGATCGAGGAACAGTACCGCCAGAAGGGCAAGGACAAGGACGAGGTTCCGGTTATCGACTTCCGCCAGGAATGCCGCAAGTTTGCCGAGGGCTGGGTCGATATCCAGCGCGAGGAATTCAAACGTCTGGGCATCACCGGCAATTGGGAAAACCCCTATCTCACCATGGACTATCACGCCGAGCGTGTGATCGCCGAAGAATTCATGAAGTTCCTCATGAACGGCACTCTTTATCAGGGATCCAAACCTGTGATGTGGTCGCCGGTCGAGAAAACCGCTCTGGCCGAGGCCGAGATCGAATACCACGATCACAAAAGCCATACGATCTGGGTCAAGTTCCCGATCGTGCGCGCGGTCGAGCCGACCGGCGCGCGCTCGTCCCTGTCTGGCGTGAACGTAGTGATCTGGACCACGACGCCGTGGACGATCCCGTCGAACCGCGCCATCGCCTTCAACCCCGACCTGTCTTACGGGCTTTACAAGGTCACTGCTGCGCCCGAAGGCAACTGGGCGCAAAAGGGCGATCATTACCTGCTAGCCGACAATCTGGCCGAAGACGTGATGAAATCGGCCAAGGTCGAGGAATATGTACGCAAGCGGGATGTCTCGTCGGCGCAGTTGGATCTTGTGATCTGTGCCCACCCCCTGCGCGGCGTGGACGGCGGGGAAGGTGAATGGGATTATGACGTGCCGATGCTGCCGGGCGATCACGTCACCGACGAGGCAGGGACTGGCTTTGTGCACACCGCGCCAAGCCACGGTGCCGACGACTTTATCCTTGGGGTCAAGCATGGTCTGCAAATGACCCATAACGTGATCGAGGATGGGTCGTTCCGCGCGTCTCTGCCCCTGTTCGGCGGCGAGGTCATCATCACGCCCAAGGGCAAGGAAGGTGGCGCCAATACCGCAGTCATCAACAAGCTGGCCGAGGTCGGCGGCCTGATCGCACGCGGGCGGGTGACCCACAGCTATCCGCATTCGTGGCGCTCTAAGGCTCCGGTGATTTTCCGCAACACGCCGCAATGGTTCGCGGCCGTGGACAAGGACGTTGAGGACGGTCAGGACACCTATGGTGCCACCATCCGCGAGCGCGCCCTGACCTCGATCGACAAGCTGGTAAAATGGACGCCGCAAACCGGGCGCAATCGTCTCTATTCGATGATCGAAGCGCGCCCTGACTGGGTTCTGTCGCGCCAGCGCGCCTGGGGTGTGCCGCTGACCTGTTTCACCAAGAAAGATGCGCTGCCCACCGACGAGGACTTCCTGTTGCGGGATCCGGCTGTCAACGCCCGCATTGCCGAGGCCTTCGAGGTGGAAGGCGCGGATTGCTGGTACGCGGATGGGGCCAAGGAACGTTTCCTTGGCAATGACTACAACGCGGACGACTATGAACAGGTCTTTGACGTGCTGGACGTGTGGTTCGACTCGGGCTCGACCCATGCTTTCGTACTGCGCGACCGCGAGGACGGCACCGAGGATGGTATCGCCGATGTCTACATGGAAGGCACCGACCAGCACCGCGGCTGGTTCCATTCCTCGATGCTGCAGGCCTGCGGCACCTTGGGGCGCGCGCCTTATCGCAATGTGGTTACGCATGGCTTTACGCTGGACGAGAAGGGCAACAAGATGTCCAAATCGCTCGGCAACACCATCGTGCCCGAGAAGGTCGTGCAGCAATACGGTGCGGATATCCTGCGCCTTTGGGTGGCCCAGACCGATTATACCGCTGACCAGCGGATCGGGCCGGAGATCCTCAAAGGTGTCGCCGACAGCTATCGTCGCCTGCGCAACACGATGCGGTTCATGCTGGGCGCGCTGGACAGCTTCCGCGAGGAAGACCGGATGGAGTTTGCCGACATGCCGCCGCTGGAACGGTGGGTTCTGCATCGTTTGGCCGAGTTGGACCAGAAGGTGCGCGACGGTTATGCGGCGTTTGATTTCATGGGTGTGTTCAACGCGGTCTTCAACTTTGCCACCGTGGACCTGTCGTCCTTCTACTTCGATATCCGCAAGGATGCGCTGTACTGTGATGGCGACACCGAGCGCCGCCGTGCCGCGCGGACGGTCATGGATATTCTGTTCCACCGTCTGACAACGTGGCTGGCGCCGATCCTTGTGTTCACCATGGAAGAGGTCTGGCTGGAACGATTCCCGGGCGACGAGTCCTCAGTGCATCTGGTCGACATTCCCGCCACCCCGAAAGAGTGGCTGAACGAGGGCCTGGCCGAAAATGTGGCAAGTCTGCGCCGCGTGCGCCGTGTGGTGACCGCCGCGCTGGAAATCCAGCGTCGCGACAAGGTGATCGGATCCAGCCTCGAGGCCGCGCCGGTGGTGCATGTCGAGGATGACCGCGTTATGGCCATGCTGCGCGTGCTGCCGCTGGATGATCTGTTCATCACCTCGGGTGTCGTGCTCAGCAGCGATCCGATGCCTTCCGAAGCCTTCCGTTTGCCGGATGTGGACGGGGTTGGCGTTGTGTTCGAAAAGGCCGAAGGCGAAAAATGCCAGCGGTGCTGGAAGATCCTGCCCGACGTTGGACAATATGAGCATCCCGGAGTCTGCGGGCGCTGCAACGCGGCGCTGGGCTAAGTCCAAGGCCTGTCCGCGACATCTTACCGGAACTTGCGCAATCGAAGGCGCCCCGCTTGCGGGGCGCTTTTTTGTGGCGCAGGGTGTGCGCATGTCCGAGATCACCGTGCAAACCCCGACCGGCCCCGTCACTATCGTCGAAGACGCGGGAACCATCGTGCGCCTGCGTTGGGGACAGGGGGGTATGGACCACACGCCTTTGCTGGACAAGGCGGTTGAACAAATACGCGCCTATTTCGAGGGCACACGCGAACGCTTTGACCTGCCGCTGCGGGTGGCAGGGTCCAATTTCCAGCGGGCGGTCTGTAACGCGATGCTGGACATTCCTTATGGGGATACCTGCACCTATGGCGACATCGCCAAGAAACTATCCGTGCCGCCGCAGGCCGTCGGGCAAGCCTGTGGCCACAATCCCATCCCGATCATCATCCCGTGCCACCGGGTGATGGGGGCCAAAGGGCTGACCGGGTTTTCGGGGGCAGGGGGCGTCGAGACCAAGGTCCAGTTGCTGCGCCTTGAAGGGGCGGGCGGGTTCCTGATCTAGGCCCGTTCGGGAATGATCTGTTGGGCGATGCCCGCGAACAAAAGATAGACGCTGGTCACGATCAACCCCCAATGCGCCCAGCTTTCCGGATGGAAATCGACCCATGCAGCCCAGCCGGCAAAGAATGTCCAGGCCAACGCCATCGGAAGCGACACGGCGCGCCAGCGTTCGGTCCGGACGGGATGGATGAATTTGAGCGGCAGGAACATCGCCACCGCCAACGCGGCGACCAAAGTGAAAGACACCCAGAAATTTGGCTCGATCGCGAAGATCACCAACACCACCATGTTCCAGCATCCGGGGAAGCCGGAAAAGGAGTTATCTTTTGTTTTCATGCGGGTGTCCGCAAAATACATGGCGCTTGCAAAGGTGATGACAATGATCGCGAACCACCCTGTCCAGCCGTCCATCAGCCCTGATTTGAACAGGGCAAAAGCGGGAATGAACACATAGGTCAGATAGTCGATGATCAGGTCGAGAAGCACGCCGTCAAACTCGGGCGCGTATGTCTTGACGTCATAGCGGCGCGCCATCGGCCCATCGAGTCCGTCCACGAAAAACGCCACCACCAGCCAAAGGAACATCAGGTCCCATTCACCATCCACCGCGGCCAACATGGACAGCATGGCAAATACGGCACCGGTGGCGGTGAACAGATGAACGAAAAGAGCGCGCGTTTCGGGGGTCATGGCACGGTGATGCCGCAAATTGGCGGAATGTGCAATGCGGGGGCCGCAGGCGTCTTGTGTTTTGCCGCAGGGTCAGAGGACCAAGGTCACGCGCGAGGCCTCAGTGCCCGGATCGCGGCCTGCACGGTCTCGGGCAGACTTGTGTCGGCGTGCTCGGGCGCGGCATCAAGGGCAGAGGCCACGTCCTTGACCAGAATGCCGATCGTATTGTCTTCTTGCCAGCCGTCACGGGCAAATTCGATCGTGTCGAAGCCTGAGGCGAGCCAGTTCTGACCCGAAGAGGTGTGGATGAGATCGAGCAGTTTTTGCGTCTCCAACCCGGCTGCGTCCGCCCAGTCGAGTGCGAGGCGCGTCATTGCCGTATGCGACGCCGCCAGTAGGTTGTTCAGCACCTTGGCCTGCATCCCCGCTCCGTATGGCCCCATACGATGGAAATGGGCGCCCATCGCGTTGAACAGCGGCTGAAAGGTGTCAAGAACCTCGGGGTTCCCGCCCAGCATGAAGGAAAGCCGCGCCTCTTCGGCGGCGATGGCCGCGCCGGACATCGGGGCGTCGATCAGCGTGATGCGGTCCGGCACGCGGGCGCGCAAGTCCCGCACATACCGGGGGGACAGCGTCGAGGACAGGATCACCGTTTCAAGATGCGGCGCCGAAAGGAAACCCTGCGCGCCGAACAACACGTCCTCGGTTTGAGGAATATCCCGAACAACGGAAATCAGGGTGCGCAGGCCTTGCGAAAATTCATGTGCGTCGCGCATATGGGGCGAGAGTGCGCCAAAGTCTTCGCTCGGGCGAATGTCAAAACCCTTGGCGTCAAAGCCTGCATTGCGCAAGGCTGCCAGCATGGGGCCACCCATGCGCCCGCATCCTGCAACACCTATCCCTGTCATCTGCATCACACCCTCCCGATCCGAAGCAGACGGTATCGGGGGAATGCAGGCCGGAAAAGGGGCTATTTGACGATATGTTCGTCCTTGACGAACATGTTGGCCCAGGCGCGGTCGATCAATTCTGGCGTCATCTGATAGGGGATGCCCTCGAACTCGCAGATTGAAATCATCTGGTCAATCAGGAAGACCGGCTGATAGTTGGCATAGACGTTGTTGATCGTCGGGTATTTCTTTTTCAGCAGGTGCACCAGCGCCGCCTCGCTAAGCGGGACACCTTTTTTCTTGGCGACCAAAGCAAAGATTTTCAGGAAGTTTTCCTGACTTGGCCCGTCGATCTTGATCTTGAAAAAGATCCGCCGCAGGGCCGCCTGGTCAAAGATTTCGTTCGGGTGGAAGTTGGTCGAGAAGATGACCAGCGTGTCAAAGGGCACCTCGAATTTTTCACCCGATTGCAGCGCGAGGATATCCTTGCTTTCTTCCAGCGGCACGATCCAGCGGTTGACCAGCGCCTGTGGAGGTTCTTCCTGCCGGCCAAGGTCGTCGACGATAAAGATTCCGCCGGTCGATTTCAGCTGAAGCGGTGCCTGATAGGTGCGCGCCGTCGGGTTATAAACGAGATCCAGCATGTTCAGAGACAGTTCGCCCCCGGTGATCACGGTGGGCCGGTCACATTTCACATAGCGCGAGTCAAATCGGGCGACGCGGCGCAGTGCGGTCTTGTCTTCTTCTTCGGCCTCGGCCTTGGAGTGGACGATGGGGTCATAAACCGTGATGACCTGACCGGCATATTCAATCGCGTAAGGGACATAAATCTTGTCCCCCATCGCGTCGCGAATGCCGTTGGAAATCGAGGATTTCCCGTTGCCCGGCGGACCATACATCAAGATCGAACGCCCCGACCCGACCGCAGGGCCAAGATGATCCAGCAGGCTGTCGGGCAGGATCAGGTGCCCCATCGCATCGGTCAGCTGTTTGCGGCTGATCTGGATATTGCGGATCGACTGGCGTTTGACCTGCTCGCGGTAGACGTCCAGCGGCACGGGCATCGCACCGAAATATTCGGACTGGGCAAGGGCATCCAGCGCGCGGGCTTTGCCGGCATCGGTCAGTTGAAACCCCATTTCGTTGCCACTGTTGGCGTTCAGCGTGCCGGTCGCCTCGAGCAAACGCTGTTCGCGGGCGAGGTCGATCAGTTCCTGTGTCACGGCTGAGGGCAGGCAGATGGCCTTGGCCACGTCGCTGACCATGTCGACATTCTTGCGGAACATGGTTTTCAACATGATGTCGCGCATCATCACGATGGGCAGTTGCATATCGGTCAGGCGCTTGGGGGCCGGAGGGGCCATGACGTTGCCGGTTTGCATATTCATCTGTGCAGCCTCGGAAAATCTGGGTTGGCTATTCGTATCCGGACAAAGGTCGCACTCTGCCCGATCGGTTCCCCGCCACTAGACACTGTAAAAATGGCGAATTTCAGGCCGGGATCAGGCCCCGTAAAGGATTCCAAGGACCAGATAGATCGCGAGTGTCCCGCCAAGCGCCAGCCCCATCGGGAAATCCCAGCCCTGATCCCAGCTTTCCCAATCGGGCACCAGCCTGCGCACCGGCGAATGTTTGGCGATGCGATGGGTGATCCACGCAGCCAGAAGGTTGGCCGAGAAGATCACGATGAGGAACCTGATATCCCCAACCGCGATAAAGGGCGCGGCGGCTGCGGCGAACTTGGCATCGCCTGCGCCCACAAGGCCCCCTGCATTCAACACCATGCCGACAAGAAGGATCACCACGACATGGGTCAGGCGCCAGCCATAATCGGGCAGGGGCAGAGCGATCAGGCCGATGACGACAAACACCCCGAGCAATGCCAGAACGGCGTGGTTGGGAATGCGCATAGCACGCATGTCGCTCCAGGCGACGTAAAAACAGATCGGCAGCACGAACGGCAGGAACCAAGTCGCGGACCAGGCGGTGATCTCCATCTCAGCCTCGTCGCTTTAGGTTTTTTCAAGGGCGCGCAGCGACCGGACCGCGGCTTCGAAGTGCTGCGGGTGTGTGTCGATGGCTTCGCGCAACAGGGCCTTGCCGGTTTCGGTGTCGCCCTGCTTTATCGCTGACAGGGCCAGCGTATGCAGCAATTGTGCCCGCTCGGTCTGGACCATCGGGATCACGGGCAGTGTGTATTTGCGCTGGGCACCGCGTGCGAGCACGATGTTGTTCTTGGCGGTGAACAGGCTGCTATCATTGCGGATGGCTTCGCCAAACAGGCGTTCCGCCTCGGCATAGTCGCCACGGCTGAGCTTGGAATAGCCCCAGTTGTTCAGAACCCCGGCGGGACGGGTGGTCAGACCAACTGCGGTTTCATAAAAACTGTCCGCCTTGCGCCATTCCTGATTGCTGTCGGCAATCATCGCCTCGAGACGGTAGCGTTTATAGGTTTCGTGCGTGGGCGGGATCGCATCAAGCGTCTTTTCCGCGCCTTCCCAATCGCCCGAGCGGATTTGCGCATCGGCCAGATCCACGCGGTCGGCATCGGTGGCGTCCTTGTTCCTGGCGACCTTTTGCCAGGCCGGTACAGCCTCGGAATAGCGTTTGGCCCGAACCAGAGACACGGCCAGCCCGCGCTGGATGTCGATCCTGTCGGGGTTGTCCTTCAGAGTGCGCTGGAAATAGGTCACGGCCTCGTTCGGGTCGGCGACCGTCAACATAATGTCGCTGAGATTGGTCTCGTCGACGGCGTTGACATCCTGAATGGCACGCTCAACCGAAGCGTTGTCGGACTCTCCGCAGGCAGACAGGGCCAAGGCACCGGTCAGACATAGCGGGACAAGGAAACTGTGGCGCATTTTTGCGTCCTTTTACTGCTCTCGTCTCGATCTCATGGTGTTCTGCGCAACAGATAGTCGCTGCCGCCGCGCTGCACCAATTTGTAATCTTGGTTTTGCCCGTCATCATAAGCAGGATTTTCTGATTTTGCGAGTGCTAAGCGCAAATTGTCGCGGATTGAGTCACTTTGGCCATTGTCCAGCGCATAAGCCTTGCGAAAAATCTGCTCGGCTTGGACGTATTCGCCCTGTTCCATTAGGACCACGCCAAGGTTGTTCCACGTATCGGGGCGGTTTTCTTCGACGTCCAGACTGTCGCGAAACTGTTTCTCTGCCTGTCCAAGACGCCCAAGCGCAAGGTTGGCTGACCCGAGCGAGGTCAGGACATCTGCCGTCATGCCATGGGTGCCCGCGCCGCGAATATAGGCCTCAAGCGCAAGTTCGTATTGACCTGCCGCCATAAGGCGGTCTCCGACGACAAGGCCGTCCACCGCTTCGCCCCGCGCCACGCCGGTGGGCGCATAGGGATTGTCCTTGGACGTGCCAAAGCCGCCTGACGAGCAGGCGGCCAAAGCCACGGTAATCATGAGCGAGGCCGTGCCGAAGGCGGGTCTCATGGTGTTTCGTACCCTGTTTTTCGCAGATCACTGCCCGATCTGGGTGATGTTATGTACCGACGGCCCAACCAGAATGATCAGCAGCGGCGGCACGGTTAGCATCATTGTGGCAAGGGTCATCTTGGTTGGCAACTTGTTTGCTGCCTCTTCAGCACGCATGACCCGCTTGTCGCGCATTTCGCTGGCATAGACGCGCAGGGCATCCGAAATCGAAGTACCGAACGAGGTTGACTGGATCAGCACGGTCACAAAGCTGGACACGTCCTGCACACCGCAGCGTTCGCCCATGTCGTTCAGCACCTGGGATTTGTCCTTACCGGCCTTCATCTCGTAGGCGACGATCTGGAATTCATCGGCAAGTGCGGGATAGGAAGCCCGCAATTCGCCTGCGACACGGTTGATCGCTTGGTCCAGCGATTGCCCCGCTTCCACGCAGACCAACATCATATCGAGCGAGTCAGGGAAGCCGGCCGTGATTTCCTCTTTGCGGGTTTCGACGCGACGGGTGACCCAGTATTTCGGCAGCAGGTATCCGGCCGCACCGGGGCCAAGGATATACATCAGCGTGTCCTGCGTGGTGGCGCCATTGGGGCTGAGGACCATCAGGAAATAACTCACGCCAAGGATCAGGCCGATAATACCCAACAGCATCTGTGCAAGGTGAAACGCGCGCACCGCATCCCGCGACTGATACCCGGCCTGCATCAGCTTGAGGCGCAGGCTCGACAGTTCCTCCTCGTTCTGGGGTTCAAGGAACGACTTGTATTTGGCCAGTTTTTCGTTGGCCGAGGCGCGACGCAGTTTTTCCTTGCGGTTTTCCTTGGTCTTGGTTTTTTCGGTCTGGGACCGTTTGAGTTTGTCCAGCGGATCATCGCGCTGTTTCAGCATCAGAACGACTGTCGCCAAAATCAGGATCAGGCCAACTGCGCCCACCGCGATAATCGGGCCGAAGGGGCCAAGGGCGCCGGTCAGGACTTGGGATAAGGCTTCCATAGGGACTCTCCGGTTAAACTTTGATGTTGGTCAGAACGCGCATGACGAACAGGTTTGCCGCAAGGAACAGCCCAACTGCGATACAGGCAGGGATGAACAGTTCGTGCGTTTTCACTTCGTCATAATAATGCGGGTCGCTGAGGTTGATGAAGATCAGCGCGGCAACGGGGAACCCCGACAGGAATTTGCCCGACCATTGCGCTTCGGCCGTGATTGCCTTGACGCGGCGGAACAGGCGGAAGCGCGCGCGGATCACCTTGGACAGACCATCCAGAATCTCGGCCAGATTGCCGCCCGATTGCTGTTGGATGGCCACGGCCACGGCAAGGAACCGCATATCCTGCATGTCCAGCCGTTCGGCCATGTCTTTCAGGGCCTCGCCCACGTCGCGGCCATAGGCGCTTTCGTCGGCAATGACGCCAAATTCGGTGGCAAGCGGATCTTCGACCTCTTTCGAGACGATCTGAATGGCGGAGCTGAACGGGTGGCCTACACGCAGCGAACGCACCATGAGTTCAATCGCATCGGGCAGTTGTTCCTCGATCATGCCCAGACGTTTGTTCGCCTTGTGGCTAACCCAGAAATAAACACCGCCCACGCCTGCCATGACCCCGATCACCGCATTCATTGCTGGGCCGGATTCCGTGCCGATAGTCAGCAACAGAAACGCAAAGACGCTGACCCCGGCCATGATCCCCATGAGCTGCTTTGGGGTAAAGGCGATGGCCGCTTTCTGGGCTTTTGACGCCAGCAGCGAATAAAGTGGGATCGTTTTGGCCTTGCCATGCTGCTGCATTTCCTTGCGCAGCTGTTCCAGCACCTCTTCGCGTCGCGTGCCTTTGTCGAGCATTTCGAGGCGTCTGTTCACGCGGCTGTTAAGGCTGATCGACCGGCCGAACACGGTCAGGTAGACGCCTTCGACAAGGACGACGACGCCAACGAAGATCAGGCCATAGATTAGGAGTTCAGGGCTGAAAGGCATGTGCTTTACCCCACTGTCGGTTCATAGATGGATGCAGGAAGATCGTATCCCCAAAGGCGGAAGCGATCCGAGAAGTGGCTACGTACGCCGGTGGCCGTGAAGTGGCCGATGATCTTGTTTTCCGGTGTCAGGCCGGTGCGCTGGAAGCGGAAGACCTCTTGCATCGAGATGACGTCGCCCTCCATGCCAGTGATTTCGGTGATCGAGGTCATGCGGCGCGACCCATCCTGCAGGCGCGAAGCCTGCACGATCAGGTTCACCGCCGATGAGATCTGCGACCGTACCGCTTTGAGCGGCATCTCGATCCCGGCCATGGCAATCATGTTTTCCAGACGCGCGATCCCGTCGCGTGCGTTGTTGGCGTGGATCGTGGTCATCGATCCATCGTGGCCGGTGTTCATGGCCTGAAGCATGTCGATCACCTCTTCGCCGCGCGTCTCGCCGACGATGATGCGGTCGGGGCGCATCCGCAGGGCGTTTTTCAAGCAGTCGCGGGGGGAAACCTCGCCTTTGCCTTCGACGTTGGGCGGACGGCTTTCCATCCGGCCCACATGGGTTTGTTGCAGCTGGAGTTCCGCCGTGTCCTCGATGGTGAGGATGCGTTCGGCATTGTCGATAAAGGACGAAAGCGCGTTCAGGGTGGTTGTTTTTCCCGAGCCCGTACCACCTGATACAATCACGTTGAGGCGCGTGGCGACAGCGGCCTGAAGATAGGCGGCCATTTCTTCCGAGAAGGCGCCGAAATTCACCAGGTCGTCGATACCCAGCTTGTCTTTCTTGAATTTCCGGATCGACACCAGCGATCCGTCCACCGCAATCGGGGGCACCATGGCGTTGAAGCGCGACCCGTCGGCAAGGCGGGCGTCGACGTAAGGATTGGATTCATCCACGCGCCGTCCGACGGCCGACACGATCTTGTCGATGATGCGCAGAAGGTGCTTTTCGTCCTTGAACGTGATGTCAGTCAGTTCCAGCTTGCCTGCGCGTTCCACGAAAATCTGCTGCGGGCCGTTCACGAGGATATCGTTCACGGTCTCGTCTTTCAGAAGGGTTTCCAGCGGGCCAAGGCCGGTGACCTCGTCATAGAGTTCCTGGTTCAGCTGGCTACGCTCGTCCCGGTTCAGGACAATGGCTCGTTCCTGCAATACCTCGCTGGAGATGGCGCTGATTTCGTTGCGCAAATCAGCTTCGGAGGCGTGTTCAAGCGCAGCAAGGTTCAGGTTGTCCAGCAATTCGCGGTGCAGTTCGAGCTTGATTTCGCCCAGACGTTCCTTGCGCTTGCGTTCCTTGTCGGCCGGGGCCGCGGTGGCGGCCTGGGTCGGACTCGGCTTGCGCATCATGACTTTGGGCTGTGGAGCTTCTACTGCCGGAGCTTTGGCAGTTTCCTCGGTTTTGCCGGCTTGGGCGGCGGGGGGAACTTGTTTGGCAGTGTCCTGCTTCTTGTATCTGGAAAACATCGGAGGCTCCTAACTCACGCGGCTTTGGGATCGGTCTGATCCAGGCTGTGAAGGTCATTGGCGA
Organism: Shimia fortis; assembly: GCF_040225985.1. NCBI lineage: Bacteria > Pseudomonadati > Pseudomonadota > Alphaproteobacteria > Rhodobacterales > Roseobacteraceae > Shimia > Shimia fortis. Next base: position 5,444 of record NZ_JBBPEU010000007.1, on the reverse strand, counting down.
GTTTCGCGATTTCTTTGCGCAACGGGTTCTTCGGGGCCGACTCTGCCAGGGGCTGGCCATGGTCGCCGCCCTGCATCACCTGGCGCCCGCCATCCGGCAGCAGCACATCAATCGAGATATCGAGGCTCTCGGCCAGACGTTTGACACGTGACTTGCCTGCGAGATCGGTAAATTTCGGCGCGCGGTTCAGAACGTAGCGCAGCTTTTCATAGGGCAGTTCCTCGGCTTGCAAGGCCCGTTTCAGCCGCATGGCATTCTGTGCCGAGCGCATGTCGATTTCGAGCGTGGCAAAGTAAACGTGCGCGGCATTCAGTACGGATTCGGTCCATTGCACCAGCGTCGAGGGCATATCGATGATCACATAGTCGAAATGGCGGCGTGCCGTATCGAGAATCCGCTCAACATCTTCTGACGAGATCAGATCCAGCGGGATGATGTCGCTGGGTGCGGTCAGAACATGCAGGTGATCTTCGTATTTGACCAGCGCCTGTCCGAAGCTGTCGGCGTCCATGCCTTCGGTGTCAGACAGCAGTTCAAACACCGCTTCCCGGCGTTGAAGATCCAGATAGGTCGAGACCGATCCGAATTGCATGTCAAAATCGAGCAGGCAAACGGACGGGGGATCGTTCTTATCTGCGTTGGCCAACTCCCACGCCAGATTGACCGCAAGGGTCGTGGCACCAGTGCCGCCTGCCAACCCGTGCACGGCGATCACGACCCCTTCGCGAGAATACCCACCGTCGTTCAATACTACGGCAGGGGCTTCCTGTGGGACAGGGGCCGGCGCGGCGGGCGCTTGCGGTTCCGGTTCAGGCGCGCGCAGGCGTTCAATCACCTCTTTCAATTCGCCGGATGGCAGCGGGTAGGGGACAAATTCGTCGGCGCCATGGCGCAGCAGTTTGTGAAGCGAGGCGGGGGTGACATCCTCGGCGATCAGAATGCTGCGAATACCCCGGCTTTTCGCCGCTGAAATCACGTCCATCAACTGCGCTAGGTTGTCTTCGTCATAGTCGTCTATGGCCATGGCGATGAATTCGAGGCTTTTCGCATCCGGCTGGTCAAAGAACTGAAGCGCATCGGAAAAGCTGAGGTCGCCCCATTGTTCCCCGAGCGCCTCTTCCATGTCCACGATGAGGAGTTCAAAATTCTGCACGTCGCGGCAGACGGTACAGGCCAGGATGGGACCCGGATCCTCATGATTTGTTGTGTTACTCGTCATCATAGCCTCGGTTCTTAACAAGAGCGCCGTTTGCCTTGGTGTCGGGGCCAACACACACACGTTGAACTTCCCCACATCCGCGACGCCGCGTCGACTCAAACGCCGGACGCAATTCGTTCTTTGCAAGGAATGTGAAGGGGAACTTTGGCAACATTGGGGCCAAAAAATCGAAATTGTGCGGTATCTTTGAACGATGCGGGCCGCAAAACAGGATTGTTGAGTGAATGCTGGTGGCAATGGTGCCTGACACGAAAAAGCCCCCGCTGATCTCTCAGGCGGGGGCTTTTTTGTTCGAAACCGAGCAGGCTTAGCCGCCCCCGGACTGGTAGTCAGCGCTACTGATGCCCGTGAGGCCGGATTCTGCGGTCGCGCTTTCGACGTATTCGCGATAGATCACCTGCGCGTATTTCCCGTCCATGATGGTCGGGTGACGCTCCACGAAACCCGAAACTTCGGTTACGGTGCGGCGGTTGCGCATCTCGCGGCCCTGGGTGACGATCAGGGGCTGGGTTTCGCCTTCGGAGACGATGGCCTCAAGCCGGTCGCGGCCAATGCCCTGGCTGCCGAGGTAACGGACAACAGCCTTGGCGCGGCGCAGGCCGAGATTGTAATTATAGCTGCTGGATCCTACGGCATCAGTGTGGCCATAGACGCGGAACCGGACTTCTGGGAATTGTTTGATCCAAACCGCCTGCTCGCGCAGGATGGTGCGTGCCTGCGCATCCAGCGAGGCGCTGTCAAAGGCGAAATTCACGGTCGAGGGCACTTCTTCGGCGAAACGCCCTGCCAGCTCGATCACATAGCTGCGTTCGCCGGTTTGAATCTCGGCATTGTTGACGGTCGCAGCTCCGAAATTGCCTTTGTCGACAACGGCGCCTGCCTCGCGATAGCTGCTGGTGTCACATGCGGCCAGGGCGGTCAGGGCGGCGATGGCCAGAAGATGTTTCCTTTTTATCATCATTGGCTTAATCCATCACATAGCCGTAAGAACCGCTAAAGTCCTGCTTGGCAACTTCGCCCGCAGCACCTTTTTGCGGGGCTTTTTCGCGAGCCACGCGCCCGAACAGGAACAAATCCGCCTCGCTTGGTGGTTTGATACGGTCCGTGGGTAGGGCCAACGCCTCGCCCCGGGTGGGGGTCACAAGGTGCGCGGTCACGATAATGACCAGTTCGGATTGTGATCTTTGGAAATCGGCACTGCGAAAAAGGGCACCCAGAACGGGAATATCGCCCAGCCATGGCACCTGCCCGTTGTTGTCTAGGAAGTCATCCTGCAAAAGGCCTGCGATTGCGAAGCTTTCACCGTCGCGCAGCTCGACCGTGGTCGAGGTTTCACGGCGCTTAAACCCGTTGATGGTAAAGGTCCCGTCCTGATAGCTGTTCGAGGAGTCGACTGACGACACCGCTGCGTCAAGCTCGAGATTGATCAGGTCCCCGTCGATCACGCGCGGAATAAAGTTCAGCTCGACACCGAAGGGTTTGAATTCGACCGTCACCGCGCCGTTATCCTGGCTGACCGGGATGGGATATTCACCGCCGGCAAGGAATTTGGCCTCCTGCCCCGACAGGGCGGTCAGGTTCGGTTCGGCCAGCGAGCGCACGACGCCTTTGGTTTCAAGGGCCTCCAGAAGCAGACCAACCTGAACGCTGCCTGCGGAAAAGCCGAACAGGATCGCGCCGTTGTTGTCATTTGTGATTGGCAGGTTGCCCGAAAGGGCATTGTCTACGGCACCATTGGCCACCGTGGTGTTTGTGCCGCCCTTGATGCCGGTGCTGCCACCGCCAATCGCGCCTTCCATCGACAGCGAGGCGCTCAGCGATTTGGCAACAGACCGTTGCATTTCGGCAAAGCGCACTTTCAGCATGACCTGCTGCACGCCACCCACCGTCATCAGGTTAGATACACGCTCGGGCGCATAGCGCTCGGCAAGATCCAGCGCGCGTTGCAGGCGCTGTGGACTGCTGACGGTGCCTGACAAAACAATCCCGTCATTAGCCGTGCGGACTTCAATCTTCTCACCTGGCAGGATCTGGCGCAGGCGTTCCTTGAATTCGCTGATGTCGGCGGCGACATGCACATCGACATTGGTGATCAGGCGCCCCGTGCCATCCAGGAGGGTCAGCGTGGTCAGACCCGGAGCCTTGCCCAGAACATAGATGGTGCGGTCCGACAAGGACGAGATGTCTGCAATGGCCGGGTTGGCGATGCTGAGTTCGGCAAAGGGCACATCGCTTTCGACCACGACAGCCCGGTTCATCGGGACGCTCAGCTTGGAGGATGTTCCGCTGCGAACGACGCGCAGCGATTCAGCCTGTGCCATCGACGTGACAACAGGTGCTGCGGCAATGGCCAACCCCAAAAGGGCTGCGCCAAGAAATCTACGATATGTCATGTGACCTGCCTTTTTGATCACGCCTCAGAAGTGGATCTTGCGCCCACTTTTTTGCCAGTTTGCGTCAAAACCGGTTTCATTGCAAGAAACAAAGGGTTTTGAGCGGTTCTTGATGTGGGAACAGGGCAACAGCCCTCCAAACGCAAGAGGGGCGCCACAGACGGGCGCCCCTTTGGATCATGTTCCGGGTTCAGTTCGTGCACGGGATCGGGATTTGGACAACTTCGGCCCCGCGCCGGGTCTTGATGGTGCAGACTTTCTCTTCTTCGACCCGCTCGACAATCTTCTCTTCGGGCGCTTCGATCCCCAAAAGGCTGCGCTGGTCGACTTCGATGACCGAGGCGATGCTGTCATCTTCGGCCCCCACGAGGGCCAGCATCAGATCGCCGGTCTTCTGCGCTTGTGCCAGTGCGGCCACCTGTTGCGGCTTGACGGCCACGGTGACGGTGTTGGCCACATTGCCCGCTTCAATTTCACCGTCGGCACTCTGGTCGATGGCGATCAAGCGGATGTTCGTCTCGATCAGCTTGGTCACCTCGTCGCTACCCAACTCTCCGCCCATGCCTTTGACACGGCCGGTCCAGTAGACATCGACGCGATCGCCGGGGCGCAGGAAGCCGGAGACCCCACTGGCCACGTCCACCTTGATGGCAAAGGCCCGCATGCCGCGTTCAAGGCGCGTGGTCAGACCGGCATCTTCGCCGGGCCGGGTGACCTTCACGGCCAGAATGGCCTCTTTTTCTTCCATCGCGCGCACGACATAGCGCCCGACTTCTTCACCTTGCGGGAAAAGGTCTTCCTTGGTGGTAAAGATGCCTTCCGGCAGCGCCTCTTGCGGGAATTTGACCAGCTTGACATCCTCAGGTGTCAGCTCTTCGCCATATTTCATGGCGCGGGTTACGACGTACACCTCTTTCGTCTTGATCTCGGGTTTCTTCGTCGCGCGCTCCTTGGCCAGGGCAGACTGGTATCCCTCGATATAGTTCTGCGCCATGTAGACGGCGAAACCAGCCAGGCCCAGCCCGACCAGCAATACAACTGCAAATATCGCTCGCATACTCGTTCCTCACGTATCTTGTCGCGCCAGCCGTTAGCCCGTTGGCGCGCCTACGGGTCCAGAACCTTATAGAACACGACAATATGGCAAAATGTGGCCTTTGAAGGGATTGTTTCGTGATTTAGGGAAAGGCGTTTTGTCTTTGGAAACGGCTACCACAGCGGTGGTCAACAGGGGCATGGAGCCGGACGGCGTTCGGCACAAAATGCCGCGACAGCAAAAGCTTCGCGACAGACGGTCTCCTCTCGACGGCGGATGACCCTAGTCGTGCAGGCGATCCCCGATTTGGGAGCGTGTATCGTTTGCCAGCGAGAGTGTGCCGTTTTCAATTGCTGTTATCGCAAGTATGGCCAAGGCGACGATTCCCGCACAGATGACAACCCAGTCAACTGTCACGGCACCTTTTTCACTACGATGGAAACGGGCCAAAAAGCGTTTCATTGCCGGGCCTTTCCTTTTGACATCCAGAAGCCCACCCATTCGGGGCAGGCCCCCCAAATACCCACGAACTCGTTAAGATGAGATTGGCAGTATCTCGGTTAAGAAGAGGGCCGCGCCGAACATCGGCACGGCCCCTTCAAGTTGTCTTGCAGCGTTCAGCTTATTGGCCGATCTCGCCAGCGATGTCGCCAGCTGCCTGAGCGGCCAGGGTGTTGGTGTTGGCTTCGATCGCGGTGTAAGCTGCGACGGCCAGGCCAACAACGGCTGCGGTCAGAACAACCCAGTCAACAGTTACGGCGCCGTTTTCGTCTTTGCGGAAGTTTTTGATGAATTT
>NZ_JBBPEU010000006.1:0-205542 GCF_040225985.1 Shimia fortis | reverse complement strand
TCATCCTCGGCAAGCTGGCTTTCAAGAAGAAACGGATCCTCCCACGTGAAAGAGGAAAGGTCGGGTTTAGATTGGGGGGCCAGATCTTTCGGCATATCGAAGTCTCCTTGTTTCGCCTAGAGGCGCAGATTTTGGCGGCAGGGTGTTATGGGGGTGCCGAAATGTCCAGCACCTGCCGCATAGTTTTTCGTCAGGACCTGGAGCGCAGGTGCAAAGTAGCTCAGGATGATCCGCCTTCAAGGCGCTCAAACTTTCAGCCAAACGCCCATCTTTTGACCAGCACCCATTGGTCAGTCGCGCACGCTGCAACGCAGCATATGGTGCCTTCCAACCTGCCCCGCTAGGGTTCCTGCAACGCAACAGGAGTGCAGATCGGGTGACAGACCGGCTTTCCATACTCATTGTCGAGGGCGACCGCGACAAGGCCACCTCGATTGTGGACAGTCTTCTGGAAACAGGCGACCACGACATTCAGGTTCTGGGGGCACATACGCGCCTTGCCCGATCGATTGCCGAAATCAATCCCGACATCGTGCTGATCGACGTCTCAAACCCGTCGCGGGATACGATCGAAGAACTGACCCTCGCCTCATCGCCGCTGGAACGGCCGGTCGCGTTGTTCGTCAACCGGTCGGATGACCGCCTGACAAAGACAGCCATTGAATCCGGCGTGTCGGCCTATGTGGTGAACGGGTTGCACAGCGACCGCGTGAAACCGGTTATTGACGCCGCGATTGCCCGCTTTCACATGTTCCAACGTATGCGGTCAGAGCTTGAGGCCACAAAACGCGCCCTTGAAGAACGCAAGATCATCGACCGCGCAAAAGGCATCGTGATGCGCGCGCGCGGGGTCGACGAAGACGAAGCCTATGCCCTGATCCGCAAGACGGCGATGGATCAAGGCAAGAAAATTGCGGATGTCGCGCAGGCGCTTGTGACCGCATCGGAGTTGTTGTGATGCGTACGGTCCCCCTGAAAACCGGCTTCATGCCGCTGGTCGATGCCGCCCCGCTGATCATCGCGCAGGAAATGGGGTTCGCCGAAGAAGAGGGCCTGTCCCTTGACCTGCAACGCGCGCCGTCCTGGTCAACACTGCGTGATTGGCTGGTGCTGGGGCAGTTGGAAACCGCCCAGATGCTGGCCCCGATCCCTGTCGCCATGGCATTGGGGCTTGGCGGTATGACCACGCGGCTTGATGCGCTGTCAGTCCTGTCGGTCAACGGCGATGTGGTCGGCGTCTCGACCGAACTGGCGGACCGCTTGCGCACCAACGGCTTCGTGCCGGATTTCGCGGATGCCCATGCGACAGGCCGCGCGCTCAGCGATCTGGGCGGAGGCTTGCGCGTCGGCGTGCCCTTTCCGTTCTCAATGCATGCCGAGCTTCTTTATTACTGGCTGGGCGCGATGGGGCCAGCCGCCCCCCAGAACCTTGACGTGCGCACCATCCCGCCCCCGTTGATGGCGGATGCCATCCGCGCCGGGGAAATCGACGCTTTCTGCGTGGGCGAACCCTGGGGATCGATCGCGGTCGAACAGGGGCATGGAGAGTTGCTCTTGCCCGGAAGCGCCATCTGGCAGTTCGCTCCCGAAAAGGTGCTGGCCGTGCGCCACGAATGGGCCGAGGCGGAACCAGACCTGACCGGCCTGCTGATGCGGGCCGTGTGGAAGGCGGGGCGCTGGCTGTCGGATCCCGCCCGCATGTCCACCGCAGCGGAAATCCTGTCATGGCCCGAATATCTGGGTGTCAGCGCCGAAGTGATCGAACGCGCCCTGACCGGACGCATGGTCATCGCGCGCAATATCAAGGCCAAGCCCGTGGCGCGCATGGTGACCTTCTTTGACGGTGCCGCCACCTTCCCGTGGAAATCGCAGGCCGCGTGGATCGGCTCGCAAATGGCCGCACGGATCGGTCTGGACCGCGCAAGCGCCGCCCGCACCGCCGAGACGGTATTCCGCACGGACCTTTATCGCAAACATCTGTCTCCGCTGAACGCGGACATGCCCGGCGCCTCGTCGAAATGTGAAGGCGCGCTGACCCATCCGACCGAGGTCGCCTCGGTCAATGGTGCGATGATTCTCGGACCGGACCGGTTCTTTGACGGGGCGATCTTTGACCCACAGGGGCAGAAATGACCAAAAAACAGGCAGTCACCTACGCAATTGCGGCAACGCAGCATTATTTTGCACCCGCAGCACAATCACAGGCTTGCCCTGTGGCGAGTCACCCGGCCTAATGATCTCAAGACGGGGCAAGGGCGTTCCGTCTCTTCTCCCCCATCCCAACGTTTGGGACCTTATGAGCAAAGCCGCTCGACCCTTCGACAGACAGTCGAAGTGCGTCAGCGGCTTTTTTTGTTTTTTTGCCCCGCAAGGGGGCGCGAACGAGGACAAACACATGAAACGGATAGCATCCATTCTCGCAGCGACCACGATGTTCGTAACGCCTGCCATGGCCGAACTGGAACTGGAAAAGGACGAACTGACCTTCGGCTTTATCAAGCTGACCGACATGGCCCCACTGGCCGTGGCCTATGAACAGGGTTTCTTTGATGACGAGGGCCTCTTTGTGACGCTCGAGGCACAGGCCAACTGGAAGGTTCTGCTGGACGGCGTGATCGACGGCCAACTGGACGGCGCGCATATGCTGGCCGGTCAGCCGCTGGCCGCGACCATCGGGTTCGGCACCAAGGCGCATATCATCACCCCCTTCTCGATGGACCTGAACGGCAACGGCATCACCGTGTCGAACCAGATCTGGGAAGAGATGAAGCCCTACGTGCCCCTGATGGACGATGGCCGCCCGCAACATCCGATTTCGGCCAAGTCGCTGGCGCCGGTGGTTGAAAAATACAAGTCCGAGGGCAAGCCCTTTAACATGGGCATGGTGTTCCCGGTTTCGACCCACAATTACGAGCTGCGCTACTGGCTGGCCGCTGGTGGTCTTGAGCCGGGCTATTACAGCCAGGAAAACATCTCGGGCCAAATCGGCGCGGACGTCCTGCTTTCCGTGACACCTCCGCCGCAGATGCCAGCCACCATGGAAGCCGGCACCATCTATGGCTATTGCGTAGGTGAGCCCTGGAACCAGCAGGCCGTTTTCAAGGGCATCGGTGTTCCGGTCATCACCGACTATGAACTCTGGAAGAACAACCCCGAGAAAGTCTTTGGCATCACCGCCGAATTCGCCGAGGAAAACCCCAACACCACCAAGGCCATCGTAAAGGCCCTGATCCGCGCCGCGATGTGGCTGGATGAAAACGACAACGCCAACCGTCCGGAAGCGGTGAAGATCCTGTCGCAGCCCGAATATGTGGGCGCGGATTATGACGTGATCGCGAACTCGATGACCGGCACCTTTGAATACGAAAAAGGTGACAAGCGCGAAGTGCCCGATTTCAACGTGTTCTTCCGCTATAACGCGACCTACCCCTTCTACTCGGACGCGGTTTGGTACCTGACCCAGATGCGCCGCTGGGGCCAGATCGCCGAGGCCAAGCCCGACAGCTGGTATGACGAGGTCGCGCGCTCGGTCTACAAGCCGGAAATCTATCTCGAGGCGGCGAAGCTACTGGTGGATGAAGGTCTGGCCAGTGCCGAGGACTTCCCCTGGGACAGCGATGGCTACAAGGCCCCGACCCCTGCCGAGGATATCATCGACGGCATCGCCTATGACGGAAAAACACCGAACGCCTATCTCGACAGCCTGCCGATCGGCCTGAAAGGCAACCAGAAAGTCGTGGGCACCGAAGTGCAGGGATAACTCCCCCGTCGGCCCGCCCCACCTGCCTGTTACAGGGCAAACGGGGTGGGCCGACACCGACCGCAGCCTGCCAACGGGACACCCAACGCCCAACCCGAGGATCAGATCCATGACCGCGATAGACCCCCAAACCCTTGCCGACGAAGAGCGCGAAGCCCGCCGAGCCCGTCTGTTCACACGTATCAACAAAGCCGACGGATGGTTCCAGGTGCTGGGCCTCAGCTTTGTGACCCCCATTCTCAAGGCTGTTGCCGGCGACAATCCCCGCGCCCAGATGAAGGAAATCTGGCGCCTGCTGGGGGTGCCGGTTCTGGCCATCCTTGCCTTCCTCGCCCTCTGGGGCACGCTGGCCCCCAAGGTGGAAACCTCGCTGGGTGCTGTCCCCGGCCCCAAGGAAGTCTGGACCGAGGCCGTCAACCTGCACGAAGACGCGCAGGCCAAAGCGGCAAAGGAACAGAAGTTCTATGACCGCGTCGAGGCGCGCAACCAGAAATTCATCGAAAAAGGCCAGCCCGAGAAGGTGAAGCAGATCACCTATACCGGTGCGCCCTCTTACTATGACCAGATCTGGACCTCGATCAAAACCGTGTTCTTCGGGTTCCTGATCGGGTCGGCCATTGCGATCCCGCTTGGCATCATGGCAGGCCTCAGCCCCTATGCCAACGCGGCCATCAACCCGCTGATCCAGATCTTCAAACCGGTCTCGCCACTGGCCTGGTTGCCCATCGTCACCATGGTTGTTTCGGCCACTTACACTGTCGATGACGGGTTGTTCTCGAAATCCTTTCTGACATCGGCGATCACCGTGACCCTGTGTTCGCTTTGGCCCACGCTGATCAACACCTCCCTGGGGGTGGCCTCGATCGACAAGGATCTGGTGAGCGTGTCCAAAGTTCTGAAAATGAACACCTACACTAAGATCACCAAGCTGGTGCTGCCCTCGGCCCTGCCGCTGATCTTTACCGGCCTGCGCCTGTCGCTGGGCGTCGGCTGGATGGTTCTGATCGCCGCCGAAATGCTGGCCCAGAACCCCGGTCTTGGCAAGTTCGTCTGGGATGAATTCCAGAACGGCTCTTCCAGCTCGCTCGCGAAGATCATGGTGGCGGTTTTCACCATCGGCATCATCGGCTTCCTGCTGGACCGCCTGATGTACGCGATCCAGTCGCTGTTCACCTTCTCGAACAACCGGTGATCCCCATGAGTATTCTGAAATTCGACAATGTCAGCAAAGGTTTCGGTGAGGGCACAGCCCACACCGAGGTTCTGAAAAACATCAATCTCGACGTGCAGGAAGGCGAATTCCTTGTCATTCTGGGGTTCTCGGGCACCGGCAAAACAACGCTGATCAACCTGATGGCCGGGCTGGAAACACCGTCCAAGGGCAACGTCACCTTTAAAGGCAAGCCCATCACCGGCCCCGGCCCGGAACGCGGCGTGATCTTCCAAAGCTATTCGCTGATGCCGTGGCTGACGGTGAACGGCAACGTGCGGCTTGCGCTGGACTCGGTCTTTCCCAAGATGCCCGCTGCCGAAAAGGCCGCAACTGTCGACAAATACGTCAAGATGGTGGGTCTGGGCCATGCCGCCAGCCGCCGCCCGGCGGAATTGTCGGGGGGGATGCGCCAGCGGGTCAACGTGGCCCGTGCGCTGGCAATGAACCCTGAAATGCTGCTCTTGGATGAACCGCTTTCGGCGCTGGATGCCCTGACACGCGCCAATCTCGCGGACGAGATCGAGGCGATCTGGGAGGCCGACAAGAAAACCTGCGTTCTGATCACCAATGACGTGGACGAGGCGATTATTCTGGCCGACCGGATCATCGCGCTGAACCCTGACGGCACCCTGGGCGAGGAATTCAAGGTCACCATCCCCCGCCCCCGCGACCGGATGGAGATGAACCACCATGACGGATTCAAGAAGCTGCGCGCTGCGATCACCAAATACCTGATGGATGTGGGAATCGACGCCAAGGCGGATATGACGCGGGAACTGCCCAACGTCACGGCGATCCACAACATTCCCAAGGCCCAGGCTGATGTGCGTGCAACCGAAAGCACCCGGACCGACAAGTATCTGGAATTCTCGCAGCTGCACAAAATCTATCCCACACCCAAAGGCCCGCTGACCGTGGTCGAGGATTTCGATCTCAAACTGGAAAAGGGCGAATTCATTTCGCTGATCGGACATTCGGGCTGCGGCAAATCCACGGTCCTGACCATGGCTGCCGGCCTCAACGAGATTTCCAAAGGGGTCATCAACCTTGACGGGCGCGGCGTTGTCGGCGCCGATCCCGAACGTGCCGTGGTGTTCCAGTCGCCCAACCTGTTCCCTTGGCTGTCAGCCAAGGAGAACGTCGCGATTGGGGTCGACAAGGTCTACCCCAAGGCCAGCCAGGCCGAACGGCAGGACGTGGTGGAATACTATCTGGAACGGGTTGGTCTTGGTGACGCGATGGACCGCCCCGCGCATTCCATGTCGAACGGCATGAAACAGCGTGTCGGCATCGCGCGCGCCTTTGCGCTGTCGCCCAAGCTGCTGTTGCTGGACGAACCTTTCGGGATGCTCGACAGCCTGACCCGTTGGGAACTGCAAGAAGTGCTTATGGAGGTCTGGGACCGGACCAAAGTGACCGCGATTTGCGTCACTCACGACGTGGATGAAGCCATTCTTCTGGCCGACCGCGTGGTGATGATGACCAATGGCCCGCAGGCCACCATCGGCAAGATCGTCGATGTCGACCTGCCCCGCCCACGCACGCGCAAGGCGCTGATGGAACATCCTGACTATTATGACTTCCGTCAGGAAGTGCTCGATTTCCTCGAGGAATACGAGCATGGCGCCACGCCGAAACCCAAAGCCCAGTCCCACGCGCCGATTGCAGCGGAGTGAAAGCGATGATGCGCCAACCTTCGACCTGCCCATTGACCGGCAATGCCGGACAGCCACCGACCGCCCTCATGGGCGGGGGCTTCACCCCCACACGCGGTCCGGGCTTGCCCTCCGCTCTTACTAAAATCGCGACTCAGGAGCATTTCCTGTTATGACACAGAAACTGATCATCATCGGGGCCGGCATGGCCTCGGGCCGGGCGCTGGAACACCTGTTGGAACAAGCCCCCGACGCCTTTGACGTCACCCTTTTCAACGCCGAACCGCGCGGCAACTATAACCGCATCATGCTCTCGCCGGTGCTGTCGGGCGACAAGACCTATGACGAGATCGTCACCCATACCGCCGAATGGTACGAAGAAAACGGCGTGACCTGCCGCTTTGGCGAAAGGGTCGTGTCCATCGACCGCAAGGCGAAGACGGTGACTGCCGAAAACGGCGACGTCCTGCCTTATGACAAGCTGATGTTCGGAACCGGATCGAACCCGTTCATCATCCCCCTGCCCGGTCATGATCTGGACGGGGTGATTGCCTATCGCGACCTTGAAGACACCCAACGCATGATGGCACTGGGGGACACGTCGGGCGCACGCGCCGTGGTGATCGGCGGCGGGCTTCTGGGCCTGGAAGCAGCGGCCGGCCTCAAGGCGCGGGGCGTTGATGTGACCGTGGTCCATATCATGGGCCACCTGATGGAACGCCAGCTGGACGAGGCCGCGGGTTATCTCTTGCGCAAGGCGCTGGTGGACAAGGGGATCACTGTCAAATGCTCGGCCAACTCCAAGGAAATCCTTGGCGAAAACGGCAAGGTGCGGGCGCTGTTGCTGGACGATGGCACCGAATTGCCTTGTGACCTTCTGGTCATGGCCGTGGGCATCCGCCCGAACATCGCGCTGGCGCAGGCCGTCGATCTGGACACCGACAAAGGGATCCTCGTCAATGACCAGATGGTCACGTCGGACCCTGATATCGTCGCCGTCGGGGAATGTGTCGAACATGACGGCGCGATCTTCGGCCTTGTCGCACCGCTTTATGATCAAGCCAAGGTCGTCGCCAAAACCCTGCTTGGGGAAGAGGCCACTTTCGTCAACAAGGAGGTCGCAACCAAGCTGAAAGTGACTGGCTGTGACCTGTTCAGCGCGGGCGATTTTGCCGAAACCGACACCCGCGAGGACATCGTGTTCCGCGATCCCGCGCGCGGGGTTTACAAACGGCTCGTGCTTGAGGCCGACAAGCTGGTCGGCGCGGTCATGTATGGTGACACGGCGGACGGGAACTGGTTCTTCGGCCTGATCAAGGACGGCACCGACGTGTCCGAGATGCGCGACACCCTGATCTTTGGGCCCGCCTTCCAAGGAGGGGCCGCCGTGGACCCTATGGCGGCCGTTGCAGCCTTACCGGCTGACGCAGAAATCTGCGGCTGCAACGGCATTTGCAAAGGTCAGATCGTCGAGGCCATCCAGAACGGGGCCACCGACCTTGGCGCGATCCGCGCCACCACCAAGGCATCCGCGTCCTGCGGCACCTGCACCGGCCTTGTCGAACAGGTTCTGGCCACCACGCTGGGCGATGACTTCGTGATCCCCGCCGCAGCCTCGGTCTGTGGCTGCACCGATCTCTCGCACGAGGATGTGCGCCGCCTGATCAAGTCGCAGGAACTGAAATCGCAGGCGGCCGTTTGGCAGGAACTCGGCTGGTCCACCCCCAACGGGTGCCATGTCTGCAGACCTGCGATCAATTACTATCTGCTGGCCGACTGGCCCGTCGAATATCAGGACGACCCGCAGTCGCGCTTTGTGAACGAACGCAATCACGCGAACATTCAGAAAGACGGCACCTACTCCGTGGTGCCGCGCATGTGGGGCGGCGTCACCACGCCCGACGAATTGCGCGCCATCGCCAATGCCGCCGACAAGTACAACGTGCCCACCGTCAAGGTGACCGGCGGCCAGCGGATCGACCTTCTGGGTGTCCGCAAGGAAGACCTGCCCGCCATCTGGTACGATCTCAACCAGGCGGGCATGGTCTCGGGTCATGCATATTCCAAGGGGCTGCGCACGGTGAAAACATGTGTTGGCACGGATCATTGCCGCGTCGCGACGCAGGATTCCACGGGGCTTGGCATCAAGCTGGAAAAACAGCTTTGGGGCTCTTGGACACCGCACAAACTAAAGCTGGGCGTGTCGGGCTGCCCGCGCAACTGCGCCGAAGCCACCTGCAAGGATATCGGCGTGATCTGCGTGGACTCGGGCTACGAGGTCTCGGTCGCGGGCGCCGCCGGCATGGAGGTCAAGGAAACCGAAGCCCTTGCCAAGGTCGAGACCGAGGAAGAGGCGACCGACATCATCGTCGCCTTCACCCAGCTTTACCGTGAACAGGCCAAGTATCTGGACCGCGTCTTCAAATGGACCGCCAAGGTTGGGCTTGACTGGTGCAAGGCACAGGTCGTGGACGATCTGGAAAACCGCAAGGCCCTGATCGCGCGGTTCGAACTCTCGCAAAGCGTCTATCGCACTGATCCCTGGGCGGAACATGCAAAACCCCAAAAGGCCGCGACCTATGCGCCGCTGGCCGACCTCACACTGGAGGCTGCAGAATGAGCTGGCTTGATATCGGACACATCGACGACATCCCCCTGCGCGGGGCCCGTATCGTGAAAACCGCCGTGGGCTGTGTCGCTGTGTTCCGCACGGACGAGACCGAGGTCTTTGCCACCACCGACCGCTGCCCGCACAAGGGCGGCCCCCTGTCCGAGGGCATCGTGCACGGGCGCAAGGTCACCTGCCCGCTGCACAACTGGGTGTTCAGCCTCGAAACCGGCGAAGCACAGGGCGCGGATGACGGCCAGATCGACACCTACGACACGCGCGTGGTCGATGGCCGGATCCTGCTGGATGCCAAGCAGATCAAGGCGCAGGTGGCCGCGTGATGGACGGGGCAGACTTTCCCGCAGCCGCGCGCGGCACAGAGGCGGGCCAAACCATCCGCACCACCTGCCCCTATTGCGGCGTCGGCTGCGGGGTTCTGGCCACCTTGGACGGCTCGGGCGGCGTCAAAATCAAGGGCGACCCGGACCACCCCGCAAATCTGGGACGACTTTGTTCCAAGGGGTCTGCGCTTGGCGAAACCTTTGATCCCGAGGGCCGCCTGCTGGCCCCGAAGATCGGGGGGCAAACCGCAAACTGGGACGCGGCACTTGATCTTGTGGCGGACCGGTTCAAACAGGCGATTGCCGACCACGGCCCCGACAGCGTGGCGTTCTACGTCTCGGGGCAGTTGTTGACCGAGGATTACTATGTCGCCAACAAACTGATGAAAGGCTTCATCGGTTCGGCCAATATCGACACCAATTCGCGGCTTTGCATGGCCTCGACCGTGGCAGGCCATAAGCGCGCCTTTGGCACTGACACCGTTCCGGGCATCTACGAGGATCTGGAACAGGCCGACCTGATCGTTCTGGTGGGGTCGAACCTTGCGTGGTGTCATCCGGTTCTGTTCCAGCGCATTGTCGCGGCCAAGAAGGCGCGGCCCGGCATGAAAGTGGTCAATATCGACCCGCGCCGCACCGCCACCTGTGACATCGCAGATCTGCACCTGCCGATCAAACCGGGCACGGACATCGCCCTGTTCAACCGGCTTTTGTCGGAAATTCATCAACAGGGCTGCGTCGACAGCGCCTTTGTGGCCGAGCATGTCGAAGGGTTCGAGGACGCGCTGAACGCCGCCTCGGGCGAGGACGCCGCCATCACAGGGCTTGACCATAGCGCCCTTCAGACTTTCCTGACTTGGTGGATCGGCACCGAGAAAACCGTGACCGTCTTTTCGCAGGGCGTGAACCAGTCGCGCCAGGGCAGTGACAAGGTGAACGCGATCCTGAACTGTCACCTGGCCACCGGACGTATCGGCAAACCGGGTTGCGGGCCGTTTTCGGTCACGGGGCAACCCAACGCCATGGGCGGGCGCGAGGTTGGGGGTCTGGCCAATATGCTGGCCTGTCATCTCGATATCGAAAACCCCCGCCACCGCGACGTGGTGCAGGGCTTCTGGACGGCGCCGGAGATGCCCACGCAAGCGGGGCTCAAGGCGGTCGACCTGTTTGATGCCGTGGGCCGGGGCAAGATAAAGGCGCTCTGGATCATGTGCACCAACCCCGTGGTCTCATTGCCAGACGCGGACAAGGTCAGGGCCGCGATTGAAAGCTGTGACTTCGTGGTCGTGTCCGACCTTTCTGCCGACACCGACACGGCGCGGCTGGCAGATGTGGTGTTGCCCGCTACCGGTTGGGGCGAAAAGGACGGAACCGTCACCAATTCCGAGCGGATGATCTCGCGTCAGCGCGCGCTCCTGCCGCCGATGGGCGAAGCCCGCCATGACTGGGACATCCTGAGCGATGTCGGCCGCCGCATGGGCTGGTCCGACGCATTTGCCTACGCAAATCCGGTTGATATTTTCCGGGAATACGCCGCCCTGTCCGGCCTTGCCGCCGCCGAGGGGCGCGACTTTGACATTTCCGGTCTGGCGGCGCTGTCGGATGCCGCGTTCGAGGGTTTTGAACCCACCCGTTGGCCCGTTCCTGCCCCCCGGCCCGGGGGCAGCGGGCGCATGTTCGCTGACGGGGCGTTCTATACCCAATCGGGCCGCGCGCGGATGTTGGCGGTACACAATGCCCCTGAACCTGCGGTCTCACCGGACACTCTGCGCCTGAACACGGGCCGGATCCGGGACCAGTGGCACACGATGACGCGCACCGCCAAGTCGCCGCGTCTGAACAGTCACATGGCCGAACCCTATCTCGAACTCCACCCCGAAGATGCCGTCCAACACGGCATCCGGGATGCCGACCTGGTCACAGTCACCTCGGACCACGGGCAGGCCATCCTGCGCGCCCTGATCACTGACCGGGTGCAGGCGGGCACGGCTTTTGCGCCGATCCACTGGACCTCGGAATATGCCAGCGCGGGTCGGATCAGCGCGGTGGTGCCCGCAATCACCGATCCGGTGTCGGGACAACCGGACTCCAAGGCCGCCATGGTCCGCATCCGCCCTTTGGCCCCGGCATGGTATGGGTTCGCCGTGTCGACCGAGACCATACACCCTGCGTCGGACTATTGGGCCACAGCGCGCCATGCGCGCGGCTGGCGGGCCGAACTGGCGGGGGCCGAGACGCCGGAGGACTGGCAAAGCTACGCGCGCGCCCTGTTCGCCCTGCCCGATGCCACCGCCAGCAGTGTGATCGACACAACGCGCGGCACCGCGCGGATCGCCCTGCATCAGGACGGCAAGGTTCTGGCGGCACTCTACTGCGCGCCTGGCCCCGTTTCAGTCTCGCGCAGTTGGGCGGCGGGCCGCATGGGCGGCAGTCTGTCTGCCGCCATACTGGCCGGGCGCCCCGGCGCCGATCAACCTGACCCCGGTGCCACGGTCTGCGCCTGTTTCAACGTGGGCGTGAACACCATTCTCGACGCGATCACGCGCCAGAACCTTGTCTCGGTCGAGCAGATCGGTACGGCGCTTGAGGCCGGATCGAACTGCGGCTCGTGCCGCCCCGAACTGGCCGCGCTACTGGCCAATGCCAACGCCCGCCACGCGGCGGAATAACCCGAAAGAAAGGCCCTGCCATGGATGCTTTCCCGATGTTCATCAAGCTGCGCGACCGAAGCGTGGTCATCGCCGGCGGCGGAGAAACGGCGGCCCAGAAATGCCGCCTGATGCTGAAGACTTCGGCGCGGATCACTGTCCTTGCCCCGGAACTGGACCCCGAATTGCAGGCGCTGGCCGATCAGAAACGTATCACCCATGATCCCAGCCCCGTTACCGCCGACCACTTCGCAGACACGGCCATAGTGTTTCTGGCCACGGGGAACGAGGCACGGGACAAGGCGCTGCACAAGCTGGCCAAGCAGGCCGGGGCGACCGTCAACGTTGTGGATCAACCCGCGCTCTGCGACATCACCACCCCGTCCATCGTCGATCGGGACCCGGTGGTCGTGGCCATTGGCACCGAAGGCACCGCCCCGGTGCTGGCGCGCCGCATCCGCACGGAGATCGAACAGATGCTCGACCCGTCGCTTGGCCGCTTTGCCGCGCTGGCCGGACGCCTGCGCGATGCCGTCGCCGCGCGTATCCCCGCCGGCCAGCCCCGCCTGAAATTCTGGCGCACGGTCTTTTCAGGGCCCGAATGGCAGATGTTCCGCGCAGGATCCGAACGCAAGGCCGCCGAAATGCTCAAGACCCGCATCGCCCAAACCGGCGAAGCGCCCACGGAAACGGGTCACATCGCCCTTGTGGGTGCAGGCCCGGGCGCGCGTGATCTTCTGACCCTGCGCGCAGTCGAACGGCTGCAAGAGGCGGACGTGATTTTCTATGACCGTCTGGTCGATCCCGATATTCTCGAACTCGCGCGGCGCGATGCCGAACGCGTCTATGTGGGCAAGGCGCTTGGCACGCACAACTGGCCACAGGAACGGATCAACGCCGTGATCCTGAACGCCGCCCGCCGGGGCCAGAATGTCGTGCGCTTGAAATCTGGCGATCCCGCCGTGTTCGGACGCGCAACCGAAGAACTTGACGCCGCCCGCGTCGCCGGAATCCCGATCGAGATCGTGCCCGGCATCACCGCCGCTAGCGGGGCTGCGGCATCTCTGGGAAGGGCCCTGACAGAACGCGGCAAGACCGACCGGCTGGTTCTGGCCACGGGCACCTGCAAACCCGGCGATGCCGAACCGGATTGGTCGGAATTGACCCGCCCCGGCACGACCGTGGTGTTTTACATGGCCGTCGCGCAGGCCCCGACGATCCGAGCCAACCTGCTGGCACGGGGCGTGCCTGCGGATTTGCCGATCGAGATTGTCGAACAGGTCAGCACACGCGAAGAACGTCAGGTAGAGGCAAGCCTTGGTGCCCTGCCCGAGGTCTTGGCCGAAAAGGGTATCAAGAACCCCGCAGTCCTGATCCTGCGCTACTCCAAGACCGTTGAGACCGGCAAAAAGAGGGTGCCGCTCGTCGTGGTGTGACCGCGAGCCATAGAACACGCCGACAAACATACCGGCAAAATACTTCTTTTTATTCAGCACCATGCGCCGAGAAAAAGATGTGGCACGGCTCCTTTTTTGCTCTGGCCAAGGGGGATGAATCGTGGAATGAAGCGCGCGCCTCGCGGGATTGACACATGTCATTCCGCCGGGCGTCTGTCCCATTTGCCGTGCGAGGAGGCACAGCGGAGGAGGAGACCGGACAGGCAACAGGCAGGACATCCTGCTGCCACTGATTGAGGTCTCGAAATGGGTCTGACTTGTTTTGACGTGATGGTTCCGCCCGAGAACCAACTCACGATTCATCCGGATGAAAGCGTTGCCACCGCTTTTCAGATGATCCGGCACAGCCGCGCACGGTTTCTGCCGGTCGTGGATGAAAACGGCAAATATGTCGGTGTGTTTACCGCGCCGACGCTTCTGAAGCTGATCTTGCCCAGCGCGGCCACGATTGGCCTGAACTCGGAGACAACCCGGGCCGGCATCGGATCGCTCAGCTTCATGAACCTGTCCAAGGAAGATTTCGACGCGCGGATCGCGCAGTTGAAATTCGAAAAGGTCTCGGACAACCTGTCGAACCCCGACAATATCCCCGTGGCCGCACCGGACACGCCGGTCATGGAAGGCGTCTTCCTGATCTATAAGTACAAGCGCCACGTGATCCTTGTGGACCCCGAGACCGGCAAATTCGTCGGCACGGTCTGCAGCAACTCGCTTCTCGACAGCGTTCTGAGCTAACCCCCTCCTCTTCTGAAATTCTCCTCCTTCACACCGGACCAATACCTTGACCGAACATTCCAGTTCTCACGGAGACGTCGCGTTCTCCGTTCCCGACCTGTTGGGCATCTCGCCCCTGTGGGTCGCCACCGGCATCCTGCTGCTTGTCTATGCCGTACTGATCACCGAGAAACTGAACCGCGCCGTTCTGGCGATGCTGGGCGCGTCGCTGATGGTTCTGTTCGGGATCATCAACCAGGAACAGGCGATTGCAGGCGTCGATTCCAACACGCTGGCGCTTTTGATCGGCATGATGGTGATCGTCGGCATCACGTCGAAATGCGGGTTGTTTCAATACGTGGCGATCAAGGCCGCCAAGCTGGTCAAGGCCAACCCCACCGGCATCCTGATCATGCTGACGCTGATCACGGCGGTGTTCTCGGCGCTTCTGGACAACGTGACCACGGTGCTTCTGATCGCGCCGATCACGCTGTTGATTACCGACGCACTGGGGGTGCGGGTATTCCCGTTCTTCCTGGCCGAAATCCTCGCCTCGAATGTCGGCGGCACCGCCACCCTGATCGGCGACCCGCCCAACATCATCATCGGCTCGGCCGCGGGGCTCAGCTTTAATGATTTCGTCGTGAATCTCGCACCGATTTCCGCGATCTGCCTCGTGATCCTGACCGGCATCATTTACCTGATGAACCGCAAGGAACTGGCCGCGATCCCGCCCGAGGCCAGCGCCCGCATCATGAAATTCGACGAAACCGAAGCGATCACCAACTATCCGCTAATGTTCAAGTCGCTGGGTGTTCTGGCCCTTGTGCTAGCAGGCTTCACGCTTGGGCATGGATATGGCATTCAGCCGGGCACCTCGGCGCTGGCCGGGGCCGCACTCTTGATGCTCTTGGCCTATGGCCACCAGCACGGTGAGAAACAGTCGGAATCCGTGCACCACATCTTTGGCGAGGTCGAATGGATCACCATCTTCTTCTTTGGTGGCCTGTTCGTGATCGTCGCCGGGGTAGAACATGTGGGGCTGCTGGACTATTTCGGAGAGAAAGTGCTGGAACTGACCGAGGGCGACATGATGAAAACCGCCTTCTTTATCTTCTGGGCCTCGGGCATCTTGTCGGCCATTCTCGACAATATCCCCTTTGTGGCGACGATGATCCCGCTGATCGAATCCACCGCCGACACCTTTGGCGGACCCGAGGCGATCGAGCCGCTGTGGTGGTCTCTGGCGCTTGGGGCCTGCCTTGGGGGGAACGGTACGCTTCTGGGCGCGTCCGCCAACCTGACCGTGGCGGCATTCGCGGAAAAGGCCAAACAGCCGATCCCCTTCCTCACCTTCATGAAAATCGCCTTCCCGATCATGATCCTGACGCTGGCGATTTCGAACGTGTATCTCTGGCTGCGGTATTTCTATTGACGGCAAGGCGCGCCTTATCGTGCAAAAAGGGCCCGGAGCAACCACTTCGGGCCTTTTCATGTCCACGTCGGCGGTACGTCAGGCGTTCAGGAAAGGGGCGTGCTGCATCGTGTCGGGGATTTCGGCGCCCAGTCGGGTCAGGATCGTGGGGGCCAGTTGGCGCTGATCCAGCAAGGTGTCGCTGTCCGGCCCCTCGGCTGCGCCGAAATAATACAGCGCAAAATCCTGCTGATCCGCACCGCGTCCGCCGTGATGGCCGCGTGCATTCTGTCCGTGGTCGGCAGTGACAATAACCTCATAGCCGCTGTCACGCCACCGCCGAACATATTGCGCAAGCTTTTCGTCGAGGTGAAAAATCGCATTGTCCATTTCATAGCAGTCATGCTGAAATCGGTGCCCCATCGAGTCGAGCGTGCAGGTATGCAGGATGCCATAGTCAATACCGAACCGCTCGCCCAGCATGGTCAGCGTGGCGAACAGGTCCGCATCCGAGGGGGTCATCTGGTTGCGCATGTTGTAGCCGGTCATCGTGTGAAACCGGCCATGGTTGATGCTGGTGCTTTCGGGTTCGTCATATTCGATGTCGCGCACAGGATCAAACGGGGCCCGGTTAAAAAACTCGGACCAGTAGGAATGGGTGACCGCTCCGGTGACACCCCCTGCCAGCCGGACCTGGCTGAAAATGTCGGGCAGACCGACACGGAACACATTGTCATTGCCAGTGACCCCGTGCACCGCAGGCGTCACGCCGGTGTGGATCGAGGCATAGCAGCTGGCCGAGGTCGAGGGCAGCACCGAGCGCATCCGCCATTTGTGCGCCGCGCCGGCATCAACCCAGCCCTCAAGGTTTCCGAACAGGTCCCAGTTGCGCCAAGGCACCCCGTCCAGAACGATCAAAAGAAGTTTGGCTTTCATGCGCGCCCATCCTCGCCTGGCAGTCTTTCGTTTACGGGATCATCCCGGCATGTTTGCATAAAACATGCGTCCCGCCGAGAGTCTCCACAAGCATGACGACACCTGCTTGACGCTTTTGTGAGACGGTGGGGAAATTCGTATGAAACACGCTCGGGCAGAAAGGGGCCCGCCTGGGCCCCTTCGTCGGGTATGAAAACCCCGCGCGCTGCGTCGTGGGTTCGGGTATCACACGAGATCAAACACCACGACCTCGCCCTCGGGACCCGGCACCGGAAGGCGCAAAACGACGCGGTCGATATCTTCATTGAGGAACTCGACGATCCGTTGTCCACGATAGAAAAGGGCGGTCTCTTGATTGTATGTCTCGGCCTCCTCATTCGGGTTCACCAATGTCACGTTGGTTGTGCGCACCCAGAAATCTGCCGTGTCGACTAACGATCCATCTATCACGATCGTATCACCCTCAGCCGCCGAATAATCGTGAATCCGCAAGTGATCTCCGCCGAGCAGTGCCCCATTGAGGAAGAAGCGATCTGCGCCATCGCCACCTGTGACAAGGTCCCGACCAAGCCCTCCGAAGATGAAATCGTCCCCCGCACCCCCAAGGATGGTGTCGTTGCCATACCCGCCAATCAACGTGTCATCGCCATCTTCTCCATTGAGATAATCACCCGACGCCCCCCCAAAGATGCTGTCATTGCCTGCGCCGCCATAAAGCCGGTCACGCCCCCCTGACAGATTTCCGTCGTCCCCCGTGATCGTATCCTGCCCGTCACTCCCCCCGATAGTATCATTGCCAAGGCCCCCGTTCAGGACATCATCCCCTGCCCCGCCTCCGACGTGGTCGTGATCAGCCCCGCCTTCAATGGTGTCGTTGCCCTCCATACCCAAAAGCCAGTCCGGACCGTTGCCCCCTTCGATGCTGTCGTGACCGTCCCCGCCATAGACACTGTCTGATCCTTCTCCGCCGGCCACTGTGTCATCACCAGTGCCACCGCTCAGAAGATCGTGACCGTCGTCCCCAAAGAGACTGTCATTGCCGTCGCCGCCATGCACGGTGTCGTCCCGCCCGGCCCCGGCCAGCGTGTCGTTGCCAGCAAGCCCGAAGACAAAATCCGCCCCGGCAAAGCCGGTCAGGTCATCATCTCCTGCTGTGCCCCCCACCGTCTCGTCCCCGACAATAGACAGCGTGAACGCCGTTAAGGCATTTTGCCCGTCAGTTTCAGTCGCGAGGATCTGAAGCGCCAGATCGCCTTCGCGCGACGCATCCATATCGCTGGCCGAAAACCCAAGCGTGCGGTTGTCGAACGACAGCCAGTCCGGCAAGGCGCCACCATCCGCCATCCGAATGTCATAGGTCACGGGACCACCCGAGAGATCCTCGAACAGATCATAAGGTACCTGCCATGCGAAATCCTCGCCGTAATAAGCGCTGTTCACATCAATCACGCCGGTTTGGACGGGCACGTCATCCACCCCGTTGACCCTCAGGTACACGGTGGCCGTTGCTGTACCACCAACCCCATCGTCAATCGTGTAGGTAAAGCTGTCCTCTTCGCGGTCCGCCTCGTCCAGCGCCTGAATCGTGGCCGATCCGGTGGGATCATAGGTGATCGTTCCATCCGCGTTCAACGTGACCGCCGCGCCCAGCGCGCTTGTGGCCGACACGGCGATGATCGACACCGGTTCATTGTCCGGATCGCTGTCATTGCTCAACAGATCAGCGCCGTCCACCGTTGCGGTCCGGTTGGCACTCACCAGCAATCCCTGCTCTGTGGACGCGGCAAAATTTCGGATCGCGGCATTATAGACCCCTGTGCCGTCCGCCGATGAGTTCTCCCAACTGCGCCAGTTACTATTTACGCCGCCGGACTGCCCGTTGGACACATAAGCGATCTCGCCCTCGCCCAACTGGCGCAAACTCCAGGACGCGCCCCCCAAATAGCTGCTGGGCACGATCACCTGCGTGCCGAGATCAGGATCGACAAATATGGTATCCAAATCACCATAGTAATCCTGCGGTTGAAGCCCGCGGATGTCGACCACACCGGTGGTCAAGCTGCTCTCTACATCGTTGATCGGGCGGGGGCCACCAAAGTCGCGGCTTCCGGTTCCCCCAAGAAAAGCAATCAAACGGTCATCGCGCGGACTGGCCACCGAGTCATAGCCGGTTACGAAGACCCGGCCACCGTCGGTCACATACTCGGTAAGGTTTGCGAACATCTCGGGGTCGGTGTGTTGGTCGCCTGCCCCGTTTCCGGATGCACTCCAGAATATGGCACCATAGTCGGAAAGGTCCTGCTGCAGGCGCCAGGTTGTTCCTCTGGAGAAATTATCCAGAACGCCGTCCACCTCATACCCAACGGACCGCAAGGCATTGGCGATACCGCGCCCGGCACCGCTGTCTGACACGAAAAGAATACGGTTGGCCCCGCCAAGCAGGTCATCTTCGGCAATGGGGGTCTGGTTCGCTGCACCTTCGGGCATGATATCTCACCTTCAATCTATCAAATGAATTCAACAACAACCCTGACACGAATCCCGGATTCGCTCCAGACCCTCATAGGACAGGGACACAAGGGTCGGCGCAGATGCTGCAGCAGCAGGCACCAAATGCCGCGCTCCTATCGCCTACATGCCTGCAAGCAAATTGCCCGAACACTTGATGCAAAACCGGTCACACAAGGGCTTGCACCCCCGTCAAGGAAACGATAAACGCATCGCACCACAAGGCTGGCGAGTTGGCGGAGTGGTGACGCAGCGGATTGCAAATCCGTGTACACCGGTTCGATTCCGGTACTCGCCTCCAACACTTAGCTAAAATTGCGTCACCCAGTTTACAGGTCGGTGTACACCGTAGTCCGTCAGGTTTCCTTTTCGTCACATCGTGAAACCCTTCGCATAGCCTGGGTGAGGAATGGTCAGATCTGGAAAACGACGCCATCGTGGCGGACTATTTCGCCATGCTTTCTGATGAGTTGGTCGGCAACAGATACAACAAGGCCGCCCACAACCGGGCCTTGCAGGAGTTGGTCGGCCGCTCCAATGGTTCGATCGAGGTCAAGCATCAGAACATCTCGGCGGTCCTCAAGGGGTTGGGTGAAACCTGGATCAACGGCTACAAGCCCGCCTTCAATTTCCAGATGTCTTTGGTGGAGGCGGTTGCCCGGCACCTCCAGCAAAGCGGAGAGTGGGTTGCCAGGAAGCCTTCCCTTCCAATGGGAGTATCGGAGCCTCTTGGAGCAAAAGGCACGATGGGTCAGTCATGAATCTCGAATGGCCGCACTTTGCAGGGATCACGACAGGACGACTGGATTTCGGTGCAGGCGTTTGGCGGTAATGAAACCGATGATCGTCTTTTCGGATATGCGGGCAACGACTTGCTCAACGGCGGCAACGGCAATGACAGCCTCTATGGCGGGCTGGGACGCGACACGTTGAATGGCGGCGACGGGGATGGCCTGCTTGTCGGCGGCAACGGCTTTGACACCGACATCTTCGACGGCGGCACGGGTCACGACACGCTGGTCCTGCAGGGCGCGCGGGCAGAGTATGACATCGCCATCGTGAACGGGCTCTACCAGATCAGCCACACCGGCGGCACAAGGCGCGACGGCATCGACCATTTTTGCCAATATCGAGACGTTGCAGTTTGCGGATATGGTGCTTGAAGAACAGGCCTGGTTGCTCTGACCCACGCGGTCAGACACACCCCGACGCCCGCCTCTCTATTGGGGGTGCCGCCCCGATCGACATTCGACAACCCGCCTTGCGCTGGCTATCGTGGTGGCATTGGCAAACGGGACGGGCGCGATGGCCGGAAAACCTGACAAAAACCTGACCGAGACGCGCAACCGGGCGCTGATGGCCACAGGTGTTGCGACGCTTCTGGTCACGGCCCTGTTCCTGACGCTGGTGCAGGGGTTCCTGATCGCGCTCAGCCTTGCGGGGATCTGCGCCGTGCTGGCACGCCCCCTGTTTGACTGGTTCCACCGAGTGTTGGGAGGACGAACGGGGCTGGCCAGCGGGCTGACCCTGATCGTCTGCACCCTGTCCGTGATCACGCCGCTAATCCTGATCACTTACGAGGCCGCCGTGCAGGCCGTCGAGGTGTTCCGCGATTCAGATGAACTGCTCGAAACCCTGTCGGAAGACGTGAAAGAGCTGCGCGAGGGCACGCTGCGCTGGCCGGACTGGCTGCCCTTCAAGGATACACTCGAACGGGCAGGCCCCCAGATCTATGCCAAGGCGCAGCAACTCATGGGGTCGCTGGCCTCGTTCTTTGCCACCTCGCTGTCGCACCTGACCAATGGCACTGCGACCTTCTTCCTGAGCCTGTTCACTTTCCTTTACGCGATGTTCTTCTTTCTGCCGATGAACACCACGGTGTTCGCACAGATGCTCGCCTATTCCGGCCTGCCCACCGATTTGCAGGCCAAGATCGACGCGAGGATCATCTCGGTCAGCCGTGCCACGATCCGGGGCACTTTCCTGATCGGCATCATCCAGGCTATCCTTGGCGGGCTCAGCTTCTGGGTTGTTGGAATAGAGGGCGTGATGTTCTGGTCCGTCATCATGGCGCTTCTGGCGGCCATTCCGGCGGTGGGCGCTGGGCTTATCGTGTTCGGCGGGGCCGTATATCTTGGCATCGAGGGCGAGTTTGCCAAGGCGCTGGCGTTGGCTGCCTGGGCGGCGCTGGTGGTGGGTTCGGTCGACAACATCCTGCGCCCGCGCCTTGTGGGCAAGGATGCGGGCATGTCGGACCTGTGGGTCTTTGTCAGCATTCTGGGCGGACTCGGGCTGTTCGGGGCGGCGGGGATCATCCTTGGGCCGGTCTGTGCCGGGGTGTTCCTGACGCTGTGGACCGAGGTCGGCCCGGACGATCCGACCCCGGTCGAGACGGAAGACGACACCTGAACCATCTCGTTGGGGGTTGCCAGCATCGTCCCCATAACCCACCCTGTCACAGAGACCGGAACAGACACACGCACGGCGGCCATGGGCCCGCGCCGGTGTTGGAAACCAAAGGAGATTGCCATGCCGACCAAGGCCGAACTCGAAGAAGAGCTGAAAGAGCTTCGCAAATTGCTGGCGGAGAAGGCGGCCCCGCCCGAGGAAAACGAACCCTCTGACGGGGACGGGTCCGGCGACACGCTGTTGGGCAAGCTGAGTATCGAGGACGAGGTGACAAGCCTTCTCAATGATCTCGACGACTTTCCGCATAAATCCGCCCTGCTATTTGCGCTGGGGGTCTTTGCCCTTGGCTTCATGGCTGGACGCGGCAAATAGGAGACCCCCATGAACCGTATCTCCAGAAACATCTCTATCATCCTGCGGTCGGAACGGCTGATCGCGCAACATCACCTGGCCGTGCTGCGCCGTCAGACGGGTCTCATGGCGGCGGCGGGGATTGCCGCCGCTGTTGGGCTGGTCATGCTGAACGTGGCGGCCTTTTTTGCGCTGGCCGAAACCCTATCCTACGCCATGTCGGGTCTGATCGTGGCGCTGGTCAATATCGGGTTGGCGGTGCTGCTTGCCGTGATCGCCACGAAATCCGACGTCGGCGACGAAACCGCCGCTGTGACCGAAGTGCGCGATATGGCGCTTGAGGATATCGAGGCCGAGCTGCGCGGTGTCGCGACCGAGGCCAAAGAGGCGACGGACGCGCTCAAGAAAATGGCGCGCGATCCCTTGGGTGTGGTTGCGCCGGGGGCGGCCGGTGCAATTGCCAAGGCACTGATCAACAACCTCAAGAAATGATGCGCGCGGCGCGCGTCTATCCCAAAATTCCGGGCAGGCGCAGCCCGTGCACGCGGGCACAGTCGATCGCGGTTTCATAGCCCGCATCCGCGTGCCGCCACACCCCCGAGGCCGGATCGTTCCACAAAACACGTTCGATCCGGCGCGCGGCCTCGTTGGTGCCGTCGGCACAGATCACCACGCCCGCATGTTGCGAAAACCCCATGCCGACTCCGCCCCCGTGGTGCAGTGACACCCAGGTCGCACCCGAGGCCGTGTTGACCAGCGCATTCAACAGCGGCCAGTCCGACACCGCGTCCGACCCGTCGCGCATCGCCTCGGTTTCGCGGTTGGGCGACGCGACCGACCCGCTGTCCAGATGGTCTCGCCCGATCACAACTGGCGCGCTCAACTCGCCGTTGCGCACCATCTCGTTAAAGGCCAGTCCCGCCTTGTGACGGTCCCCCAGCCCGATCCAGCAGATCCGCGCTGGCAACCCCTGAAAGGATATGCGGTCGGCGGCCATGTCCAGCCAACGGTGCAGGTGGGTGTTTTCGGGGAAAAGCGCTTTCATCTTGGCGTCGGTCTTGCGGATATCCTCGGGGTCGCCGGACAAAGCCACCCAGCGAAACGGCCCGATGCCGCGACAGAACAGCGGCCGGATATAGGCCGGCACGAACCCCGGGAAATCAAACGCGTTTTCCAGCCCTTCTTCCAGCGCCATCTGCCGGATGTTGTTGCCGTAATCCACCGTCGGAATGCCCATTGCGTGAAAATCGCACATCGCCTTGACCTGTACTTTCATACTGGCGCGGGCGGCTTTCTCGACATCTTTCGGGGCGGTTTCGCGTTTCGACTTCCACTCGGCCAGCGACCAGCCCTGCGGCAGGTAGCCATTCACCGGATCATGCGCGCTGGTTTGATCGGTGACGATATCGGGGCGCACGCCGCGCCGGACCAGTTCGGGAAAAACGTCCGCCGCATTGCCCAAAAGCCCTACCGATTTCGCCTCGCCCGCCTTGGTCCAGCGGTCGATCATCTCCAGCGCCTCGTCCAGACTCTCGGCCTGTTCATCAAGGTATCCGGTACGCAGGCGGAAGGCGATGCTGTCGGGGTTGCATTCCACGGCCAGACAGCAGGCCCCCGCAAACACGGCCGCCAGTGGTTGCGCCCCACCCATACCGCCAAGGCCCCCGGTCAGGATCCAGCGCCCGCGCAAATCGCCGCCGTAATGCTGACGTCCGGCCTCGGCGAAAGTTTCATAGGTGCCCTGCACGATGCCCTGCGTGCCGATATAGATCCACGACCCCGCCGTCATCTGACCGTACATCATCAACCCCTTGCGATCGAGTTCATTGAAATGATCCCACGTCGCCCAATGCGGCACGAGGTTGGAATTGGCGATCAGAACGCGCGGTGCATCCGCATGGGTTTTCACGATGGCGACGGGTTTGCCCGACTGCACCACGAGTGTCTCGTCCACCTCGAGGTCTTTCAGGCTGTCCACGATCAGGTCGAAATCCTGCCATGTCCGCGCCGCGCGTCCGATCCCGCCATAGACCACCAACTCGTGCGGGTTCTCGGCCACATCAGGGTGCAGGTTGTTCATCAGCATTCGCAACGGGGCCTCGGTCAGCCAGCTCTTGGCCGTCAACTCGGGGCCGGTGGGCGGAAAGATATCGCGGGCGTTCTTGCGCGGGTGTTGCATGAGGTCAGTCCTTTCCTTCGGTCAGCGCGCCAGACAGCGCAAGCGTGTTCAGGGTGTCGAGCATGGTTTTCAGATGAGGGCGCAACGCGGCGGCGCGGGGCCCGTCCCAGCGCCACGGGGCCGCCTCGTGCATGTAGGCGCGCTGCGCGATCTCCATCTGGATCGCGTGCACACCCGTGTCGGGGCGGCCATAGTGTCGGGTCGTCCAGCCGCCTTTGAAACGCCCGTTCAGCACATGGCTTTGCCCCGACTGGCGGGCCACTCCGTGCACCGCCGCTTCAATCACTTGCGCGCAGGTCCTCCCCCCATCCGTGCCAGTGTTGAACACGGGCAATACGCCTTCAAACAGGTAGGGAATGGTTGACCGGATCGAATGGCAGTCAAACAGGATCGCAATCCCGTGACGGTCTTTTGCCCGCGCCAGCGCCGCCTGCACTGCGGCGTGATAGGGCGCGTGATAGGCCGCGCGGCGCCCTGCGATCTCGTCCGCCGAAGGGGCCTGCCCGTCTCGCCAGATCGCACGCCCGTCAAAATCGGTCAACGGCACAAGGGTGGTCGTGTTCTTCCCGGGATACAGCGATGCGCCCGACGGATCTCGGTTGGCGTCGATCACATAGCGGTGGACATTGGCACGCACAACGGTCGTCGACGGCAGCAATCCTTCGTAAAGCCGCGCGATATGCCAATCGGCATCGGCCAACCCCTGCCCGTTTGCGTTGAGCCGCGCCATGATCGGCGCAGGCACATGGGTGCCGCCATGCGGCTGCCCCAGCACAATGGGGCCGTCCCCCTGCAGAACCTCGACCACCGCGCTCATGCCAGCCCCGGAAGATCATGCTCCAGCCCCTGCAAAAGATCGCCCTGCGCAACTAGGTCCTTGGCCGTTTCCAGATCGGGCGCAAGATAGCGGTCACCCTCCAACGTCGGGATATCACGACGCAGGCGGTCCACAACCCGTTGCAGCGCGGGGCTGGTGGCCAGCGGCGCACGAAACTCGATCCCCCGCGCGGCACATAACAGTTCGACCCCCAGAATGTAGTTGAGGTTCGCCCCCATCCGCAAAAGCCGGCGCGCCCCGTGGGCAGCCATCGACACGTGGTCCTCCTGATTGGCCGAGGTCGGGGTGCTGTCGGTCACGCAAGGGTTGGCCAGATGCTTGTTCTCGCTCATCAGGGCAGCGGTGGTCACCTCGGCAATCATCAACCCCGAATTCAGCCCCGGATCCGGCGTCAGGAAGGGCGGCAGATCGTAGCTGAGCGTCGGGTCCACCATCAGGGCGATCCGACGCTGGCTGATCGCGCCGATCTCGGACAGCGCCAGCGCGATCATGTCAGCGGCAAAGCCCACCGGCTCGGCGTGGAAATTGCCACCCGAGACAATCAGCCCAGCCCCGCTTAACACCAGCGGATTGTCCGTCGCGGCATTCGCCTCGATCAGCAAGGTGCCCGCCGCCTGTCGCAGCACGTCCATCGCGGCGCCGGTCACCTGTGGCTGGCAACGGATGCAATATGGATCCTGCACGCGGTGGTCACCTTCGCGGTGGCTTTCGCGAATCTCTGACCCCGCCAGCAGGGCGCGCATCGTGGCGGCCGCGTCGATCTGGCCCGCATGGCCGCGCAGGCTGTGGATTTCAGGCTGTAGCGGGGCGGTGGACCCCATGACCGCATCAGTCGACATGGCCGACACTACCAGCGCGTTGCCAATCGCGCGCCACGCCTCGAACAACCCGGCCAGCGCATAAGCCGTCGAAAACTGTGTCCCGTTTATAAAGGCCAGCCCCTCTTTCGGCCCAAGGGTGGCGGGGGTCAGCCCGACCCGTCGCAGTGCCTCGGCCCCCGGCAGGATCTCACCCGCAACGTCGGCCTGCCCCTCTCCGATCAGCACCGCCGTCATGTGGGCCAGCGGCGCGAGGTCGCCCGAGGCCCCGACCGACCCCTGAGAGGGCACCACGGGCGTCACCCCGCGCGCCAGAAGGTCTTGCAACTGCTGCACCATGTCCCAGCGCACGCCGGACGCCCCGCGACCGAAAGACATCAGCTTGAGCGTCATCATCAGCCGCACCAGCGCGCGCGGCATGGGATCGCCCACGCCGCAACAATGGCTGAGGATCAGGTTGCGCTGCAAAAGCGCCGTGTCCTGTGGCGCAATCTTGAGCGAGGCCAGCTTGCCGAACCCCGTATTCACCCCATAAACAGCCTGGTCCCCCGCCGCCGCTTGGGCCACTTGCTCCGCTGCCACGCGTACCGAGACCGCACAGGCCGGGTCAAGCGCGCCGGTCGCGCCATCGCGATACACCGCCTCGAGCTGGGCCAACGTCACCTGGCCCGGTGTTAGCGTCAGATCGGTCACAAGGTACCTCCATAGATACGTTGGTAAAGCGGTGCCCCGCCAATGCGATAGGACAGTTCGGCCGGATGGGTGACATCCCAGACCGCCAGGTCGGCGCGCAACCCCGGTACAAGGCGGCCCCGGTCCGACAGACCAAGCGCCCTTGCGGCGTGGCACGTAACGCCCGCCAGCGCCTCTTCCGGGGTCATGCGAAACAGGGTGCAGCCCATGTTCATTGCCAAGGGCAACGAGGTCATGGGCGACGATCCCGGGTTGCAATCCGTAGCCAGCGCCATCGGCACGCCATGTGCGCGCAATAGGTCGATCGGGGGCGCTTTGGTTTCGCGCAGGGTGTAATACGCCCCCGGCAGGATTGTCGCGACGGTGCCCGCCGCAGCCATGGCCCGCACGCCGGATTCGTTCAGGTATTCCAAATGATCCGCCGAAAGGGCGCCATAGCTGGCCGCAAGGCGCCCGCCCCCGAGATCGGACAATTGTTCGGCATGCAGCTTGACCGGCAGGCCAAGCTCTTGAGCAACATTGAAGACGCGATCAATCTGGGCAGGGGTAAAGGCAATGCCCTCGCAAAACCCGTCGACGGCGTCCACCAGCCCCAGATCCTGCGCCGCGCGTAGGGCCGGAAGGGCCACCTCGTCAATATAGGCATCTGCGCGCCCCCCGTATTCGGGTGGCACCGCATGCGCCCCGAGATAGGTCGTGTGCACGGAGACGGAACGCAATTCGCCAATCCGGCGCGCCGCCTGCAACATCGCGATCTCGGCCTCGACGTTGAGCCCATAGCCGGATTTGATCTCCAGCGTTGTCACCCCTTCGGCGATCATCGCATCCACCCTTGGCAAAGCCTCTTGCACAAGATCGTCAACCGTGGCGCGGCGGGTGGCTGTGACCGTGGACACGATCCCGCCCCCTGCCCGCGCGACGTCTTCGTAACTGGCCCCATTCAGACGCATCTCGAACTCGGCGGCACGGTTGCCGGCAAAAACAACATGCGTGTGGGCATCGATCAGGCCGGGCGTGACCAGACGCCCCCCAAGATCCTGCACGTTATAGTTCCCGGCGGGCAGCGCATCCCCTGGGCCGACCCATTCGATCCGCCCGCCCGAAAGCACCATCGCGCCCGCCTCGATCAGGCCATAAGGCTGTTCGGACGGGGCCATCGTGGCCAAAACGGCATTGGTCAACAGGGTGAGCGTGGTCATGCGAGTCGACTCCGGGGATTGCGTGTGATTTTTTTTCGTATACTTATTTGGATAATAAGTGTAGACATAAAATTGAAAATGACAATCCACGCAAACACTGCCCTGATCGGCGCGGACTGGTGTCGCAACGTGCGCCTGGCGCTGGAAGACGGCCGCATCCGTCGCATTGAAACCGGCGTATCTGCCGCGCCAGACGATGTCTGCGTGGGCGTGCTGTTGCCCGCGTTGGCAAACCTGCACAGCCACAGCTTTCAAAGGGCCATGGCCGGCATGACCGAAACGCGGGGCGCGGGGCGCGACAGTTTCTGGACGTGGCGCAATCTGATGTACCGTTTTCTGGGCCAGCTCACCCCGGATCATGTCGAGGCCATCGCCGCGCTGGTGTTCATGGAGATGCAAGAAGCGGGCTATGCCGCGGTGGGCGAGTTTCACTATGTCCATCACCGCCGCGATGGCACGCCCTATGCAGCGCCCGCGGAACTGAGTGCGCGCATTTTTGCGGCGGCCGACCAGACGGGCATCGGCCTGACCCACCTGCCAGTGCTCTATACCTATGGTGGGGTCCGGCAAGAAGCCCTGCGCGGCGGGCAGTTGCGTTTTGCCAACGAGTCGGACGCCTACCTGCGGCTTGTCGAGGATTGCCGCGCCCTCGCACGTGCAGCGTTCAAAGACACGCGGGTCGGGATCGCGCCTCATTCGCTGCGCGCGACCACACCCACCGACATGGCCGCAGTCCTACGCGCCACGCCCGACGGCCCCGTGCATATCCACATCGCCGAGCAACGGGCCGAGGTCAAAGCGGTCGAAAAGGCCCTTGGCGCGCGCCCTGTCGCGTGGCTGCTGGACAATGTCGACGTGACCGATCGCTGGTGCCTGATCCATGCCACCCACATGACCGATGCCGAAACGCGCGCACTGGCCCAGAGCGGGGCCGTGGCGGGGCTGTGCCCAATCACCGAGGCCAATCTGGGCGACGGCATTTTCAATGGCGCGACTTATCTTGAGGCGGGCGGGGCCTTTGGCGTGGGGTCGGATTCGAATGTGCGTATTTCTTTGGGCGAGGAACTGCGCCTGCTGGAATATTCCCAGCGGCTGAGGGACCGCGCGCGCAATGTTCTGGTGCGCGATGGCGCCTCGGTGGGCACCACGCTTTACACGGGTGCGGCCAAAGGCGGCGCGCAGGCCCTTGATCGACAGGCAGGGCAGATCGGCGAAGGGATGCTGGCCGATCTGGTGGCGATCGACCGCACCCACCCCGCCCTCTGTGCGTTGCAGGATCATCAGCTTCTGGACGGGCTGGTATTCGCCGCACCGGATGGCCTGGTCAGCGATACATGGTCAGCGGGGCGGCACATGGTCCGGGCTGGACGCCACGTGGCGCGGGATGCCATCCTGTCGCGGTATAAAACCGCGATTGCCGATCTGGTCAATCTTCTCTAAGGCCAACCCATGACCAGACCCCAAGCCCCCCTGAGTTATCGCGATATCAAGCAGATCGTCCTTGAACGCATCCAGAACGGGACGTGGCCGCCTGACAGTTTCCTGCCCAACGAGGCCGAACTGTCGGACCAGTTTTCCAGCACTCGCACCACCGTCAACCGGGCGCTGCGCGAACTGGCAGAGGAAGGGTATCTTGAACGCAGGCGCAAGGCGGGTACGCGGGTTTTGGCCGCGCCTGTCCGTCAGGCGCGCTTTGCCATTCCGCTTGTGCGCGAAGAGGTCGAACAAGCAGGTGCCGCCTATCGCTATGCGCTTGTGGCGCGGCGCGTCATTCCGGCGCCGACATGGCTGTCGGGGCGGCTTGACCTGACACCGAACCAGCGGGTGCTGCACCTGGAATGCATGCATTACGCCGACAATGCGCCTTTCCAATACGAGGTGCGCTGGATCGTGGCCGACACCATCCCCGAGGCACTGAAAGCGGATTTCACGGACATCGGCCCCAATGAATGGCTGGTGCAGCGGGTGCCGCTGACCAATCTGGAGCTGAGTTTCACCGCGACCAAGGCGGACGCGACCATCGCCCAGTTTCTTGAAACCACGGCAGGCGAACCCGTGTTTCTGGCAGAACGCACCACGTGGCTCAAGGCCGCGCCGGTCACGCTGGCCCGCATGTATTTCGCACCGGGATACCGGATGACAACGCGCATTTAAGGGCCGTTTCCGTTCGTTCTACCCCTGAAAATGACCTTGGGTCACGGGCCGTGCAGGTCCAATTTTTCTGGACAGGTGGGGCAAAACCTTTTCTCCTGATCCTGTTCTGGCACAGACCGGGCGCGCGTCCGCATGAACTGAGCATGCCGCGACGCAAGAAATACAAG
The DNA here is from genome assembly GCF_040225985.1 of Shimia fortis. Taxonomy (NCBI): domain Bacteria; kingdom Pseudomonadati; phylum Pseudomonadota; class Alphaproteobacteria; order Rhodobacterales; family Roseobacteraceae; genus Shimia; species Shimia fortis. The sequence continues at coordinate 175,480 of NZ_JBBPEU010000006.1, read as the reverse complement.
GGGGGAAACCATGGCCTATGACTATATCGTTGTCGGGGGAGGCTCGGGCGGTGCAACCGTGGCCGCACGTCTGAGCGAAAACCCGAATGTCAACGTCTGCCTTCTCGAGGCGGGCGGCGACGGCAAGGACATCCTGATCCGCATGCCGATGGGGGTTGTGGCGATGCTGCCGGGATATGGCAAAATCAACAACTGGGCCTTCAACACCGTACCACAACCGGGCCTGAACGGACGGCGCGGGTACCAGCCACGGGGCCGCACCCTCGGCGGATCCAGTGCAATCAATGCAATGCTTTATGTCAGGGGGCAAAAAGAGGATTACGACGGTTGGGCCGAGGCAGGCTGCACCGGTTGGAGCTGGGACGAGGTGCTGCCCTATTTCAAGAAGGCCGAGAACAACGAGAACGGCGGCAACGACCATCACGGCGACAGCGGCCCCTTGCAGGTGTCGAACGCCAAGGCGCCGCGCCCGATCTCGCGCGCCTTCGTCGAGGCCAATACCCAGATGCAAATCCGCGAGACGCAGGATTTCAACAGCGGCGACAATGAAGGCGCGGCGATCTACCAATGTACACAGTTCCACAGCCCCGACCGGAACGGGGAACGCTGCTCGGCAGCGGCGGCCTATCTGCATCCGGTGATGGACAGCCGCCCCAACCTGACGGTGATCACCCGCGCGCGCGCCACCCGCATTCTGTTCGAGGGCAAGCGCGCGGTCGGGATCGCCTATCGGCAGGGCAAACAGGACAAAGAGGTGCGCTGCACACGCGAGGTCATCCTGTCTGGCGGCGCGTTCCAGTCTCCGCAACTGCTGATGCTGTCGGGCGTCGGCAATCGGGACGAGATCGGCAAACATGGTATCGACATGGTGCATGACCTGCCGGGGGTAGGGAAAAACCTGCAGGACCATCTTGATTTCATCCTCGCCTACAAGACCAAGGATACGGACAATATCGGCATCGGCCTTCGGGCCGGCATGAAGTCACTGCGCGAGATCATGAAGTGGCGCAAGGACGGGAATTCCATGGCGGCCTCGACCATCGCCGAGGCGGGATCGTTTTTCAAAACGGATCCGTCTCTGGATCGGCCCGACGTACAGACCCATTTCGTAATCTCGATCGTGGATGACCATGCGCGCAAGCTGCATCTGGGCAATGGCTATTCCTGCCATGTCTGCGTTCTACGCCCCTATTCGCGGGGCGAAGTGTTCCTGGAAACAGCCGACCCGATGGCCGATCCGGGGATTGATCCCAGATTTCTGTCGGACGAGCGTGACCTGCAAACACTGATCAAGGGGGCCAAGATAACCCGCGCGATCATGGAAACCCCGCCCATGGCGCAATACAAACATGCCGAATTGTTCGGTGTGCATGACAACATGACCGATGCGGAATGGGAGCAGCATATCCGTGACCGTGCCGATACGGTCTATCACCCGGTCGGGACCTGCAAGATGGGGGTGGACGATATGGCTGTGGTTGACCCGGAATTGCGGGTGCGCGGGCTGGAAGGGCTGCGCGTCGCGGATGCGTCTGTCATGCCCACCGTGGTCAGCGGCAATACCAACGCGCCCACCATCATGATCGGCGAGAAATGTGCCGACATGATCAAGGCGACCTACGCCAGCGCCTGAGGCGTGTTACGCCAACAGGTCGGCCAGGGCATTCTGGCCATTCACCATCAGGTGGATGCTGTCCTGTGCCGCGCCGTCAACCAGCGCCCAGATGATCTGGCCCGTGGGGCGGTAGATCACAAAGGCCTCTTCAACCCCTTCGACACCCGCGCCGGTGGTTTCGACGAAATTGACCTGAAACTGCGCGGCACGGGCCGCATTGTCGCCGAATTGCAGGGCATCGCCGGCGCTGGCGTTATAATCCTGAATCCAGTCCGACCCATGGTCGAAAATCCCGAGGTGAAAGAACCGGTCGGCCCCGGCCCCACCGTTCACGCGGTCATGGCCAAAGCCGCCATTGATAAAATCCGCCCCGTCGCCGCCGAACAGCACATCCGACAGTGCCGATCCGGTCAACTGATCCTCGCCCGTGCCCCCGATCAGCGTATCAGAGCCGAAACCGCCGGTCAGGGTGTCGGCCCCGGCATCGCCGCGCAGCGAGTCGTTGCCATAGCCGCCGGTCATCAGGTCATCCCCGTCTCCGCCATAGAGGATGTCGCGCAGATCTGCGGCGCTGTCACCACCATGCAGCACGTCATGCCCCGCGCCCCCGTTCAGCGTGTCATATCCATCCCCCCCAAGCAGCGTGTCACTGCCCTCGAACCCTATCAGAGAGTCATTTCCGCGTTGACCCGCTAGCCGGTTGTCGAGGGTGTTTCCGCGCAGCACATCATGCCCCGCGCGCCCGGATGCATTCTCGATCTCGGCGCCATAAGGCACCGCGAGCCGCGCAAAAGCCGCGTCCCCCGCAATCGAAAATTCGGAAAACCGGCCCGGACGCAGGTCGATAATCGCGTTTCCCGTGCTGTTTTCGGCGGTGATTTCATCCACCCCGCCCGCATCCCAGATCACCGAGACATTGCCATCCGCGCGCGGGGCATGGGTATCATCCCCGGCGTGGGTGGACATGTTCGCCCCCCAGCGCTCTTGAAGCGCGGCGATGTCATAAAGCATGAGGTTTAGAGGATAAGCCGAGGTGTCAGGGTTGGTGTTGTAGGACATGACCGAGAACTGGAAATTGTCTTCGTCCTCGGGCAGGAACGGCGCGGGTGCACCACCGCCCAGCACGTCATAATCCCCAGTATGCTTGAACGACATGGCGTGACCGATTTCGTGCAGGATCAACCATGGAATCCAGCTCTGGTTGAAATTCAGGGCTGTGTCGAACACCACCGCGCCGTCATACTGGAACCCGCCGCCATAGGTGTATTGCCACCAGCCCTGCCCGTCCGGCACCCCGTCCGAGGCGCGCACGAAGGACAGGTGATAGGTGTTCTGATCGGAACTTTCGACAAATTCGACATTGATATAACGGGCATATTCGGCCAGCCCGTCGCGCACCATCTGGCGCTGCGCATTGGTCAGGTAGGTATAGCCCGACACATTGGTCCAGCCCCAGTCCAGCAGATCATCCGGGCGCTGGTTGCCAAAGTGATAGGACATCTGCAAAGGCGCGGCCTGTGTGGTGTGAAACGGACCAAAAGACTGATCGTACTGGATCGCCGCGATGCGGCTGTGCAATTCGTTCGGGGATACGCCTTGGATTGTCACGTGCCGCTCCAATGTCTTGAATGAAAAGGTCCGACGACCCGGACCCCATCATACTAGCAGTACAACGCCCCCGCACAAAGCGCGCCCTCACGCGGGTTCTTTTGTCACCGACCCTGCCTCGGGGCCGCCCGTGAACCTGGCCTTCCAGGCCGAGGCGGACACCATGTCGAAATAGATGGTCAGCGTGGCGGGCAGGACCAGCACCACAAGAACCATCGACGCCGCAAGCCCGGAGGCCACCGCCACCACCAGCGGCACCATGGTCTGCACCTGCGGGCTGCCATCCGAGATCAGCGGCAACAGGCCCGCAATTGTGGTGCCGGTCGAGATCAGGATCGGGCGGAACCGGTCGCGCACCGCGTCAATCGCCGCCGAGACGTGATCTTCTTCCTGCAGATTGCTTTGGAAGAACGTCAGGAACAGGATCGCGTTATTCACCACGATTCCCGCCAGCGAAGCAAAGCCAATGAAACTGGGCATGGCAAGATTGATGCCCGTGGCCCAGTGGCCAAGGATGGTCCCGATCAGGGCAAAGGGGATCGACAGCATGATGACGATGGGCAGGGTGTAGCTACGGAACTGGAAGGCCAGCACCGCATAGACCCCGACCAAGCCGACGATCAGCTTGCCGAGGATGGAGCTTTGCGACCGCTGCTGGTCTTCGACCGCGCCGCGGTTTGCGATCTGAACATCGGGGAGGGCCGCCATCACCTCGGGGGCAAGCACGTTGGTGACGTGGGCGGCGACCTCGTTCGGCGAGACGACGCTGCGGTCCAGCTGCCCGACAACATGGGCGATCACCTTGCCGTTGCGGCGGGTGATGTTGGGATAGCTTGTCGTGACGCGCAGGTCCGCCACGGTGCTGAGCGCGGTTTTCTTTCCTTGCCCGACCAGCACAGGAAAGGTTTCCAGCGCACTGAGGTTTGCGACACTATCGCCGATCTGCACCCGCACCGCCATGTTCGACGCACCGGTGCGGAAGCTGTCGGTCTCGGACCCTGCAAAGGCATTGCGCAGCTGTTCGGCAAGGGATTGCGGCGTCAGGCCCACGGCATAGCCATAGGGGTTGAGGGCTAGTTGCACCTCCTGACGGCCACCAAAGAAATCCTGGTAAACCTCGGTCACGCCGTCATGATCCTGCAAGCCCTGCAAAAGGGCAGTGGCGGCGCGTTCGACATTGACGGGGTCACGGCCGGATATCTCGATATCCACATCCGCCCCACCCGGCCCCATTTCGGCCTGCGCAAAACTTGACTGGACCAGATCCGGCACGGGGCCTGTTTCGGCACGCCAGGCGCGCAGGAAGTCCTGCGCGCTCACGTTGCGGCGGGCACTTTCCAGAAGGTCTACGACGATGGTGGCCGAATGCGATCCGTTGTCGTTCACATCGGCATTCACCCCGTATTGCACCATGACGCGTTTGACCAACGGCTCTTGCCCATCGGTCAGTGGCGTATAGGCCGCATCTACGCGGTCCAGTGCGGCCAGCATCTGATCCACCGTGTCAATGGTGCGCTCGCGCGTGATCCCGGAACTGAGCGCAAAGCGAGCTTGAACGGTATCGCCCTCGATGGTGGGGAACCCGACCACCTTGACCATGCCGGATGTGACCATACCCACGGTCACAATCAACAGGCCAAATACCGCGCCAAGCGTCAGGTACCGCCAGCGCACGAACAGCTTGACCACGGGGATCACCGCGGCCTCTTTCACGCGGTTCAGCACCTGCGAAGCGCGGCTTTCCGTGGCCGCCCCGTGTGTGCCGCGCCCGGCATGGGCAAGGTGATGCGGCAGGATCAGGAACGCCTCGACCAGAGACAGGGCCAGCGTCATCAAAAGTACGATGGGAATAAAGCGCAGTACCTGCCCCATGTCCCCTGAAAGGAACATCAATGGCCCAAAGACACAGGCTGTGGTCAGGAACGAGGACGCCACACCGGGCATGACCTCGCGCGTACCCCGCGAGGCCGCATCATAGGGCGACAGCTTGCGCCGGTGCCGGTCGATGTTTTCGGCGATCACGATGGAATCGTCCATGATCAGCCCCACCGCCATGAGCAACGCCACAAGGGTCAGCATGTTGATCGACACGCCCAGCGCCTGCATCAGGAACATGGTGCCCAGGAACGACACAGGCAGCGACGCGGAAATCCACAGGGAATGGCCGAACGAAAAGAACAGCCACATCGTGCCGAAGACCAGCGCCAGACCGATGGCGGTGTTCTTGAGGATCAGGGTCAGACGTTCTTCGACAAGGTCGGTCATGTTGAAGGTGACCGTGATCTTGAACGGATCGGGATAGGCCGCTTCTTCGGCCCGAAGCACCGCCTCGACCCCGTCAAAGGTGCGGATCGCGTCGGCCTCGTTGGCCTTGAACACATACAGGATCGCGGCCTGATCGCCATTTATGAAAGACTGCTGGTTTTCGTCCTTGTCGACAAGCTGGATGCGCGCCAGATCGCTCAGACGCACCATGCCGCCGGCATCGTTTTCAAGGATGATGAGATCCTGCAATTCGGTGATGGTGCGCCGCGCATCGGAATAGCGCAGGACGACGCTGCCCTCGTCGGCCTCCAACGAGCCAAGGGGCTGGCGCAAGCTGCGGGCATTGATGGCCGAAACGATCTCGCGCCCGGAGACGCCAAAGCGCTGCAACGCCTGTTCGTCGAACATGATCCGCAATTCCCTATCGGTGATCCCGGTCACGCGCGCCTCTGAGACACCGGGCACCTGTTGCAGGGTCTCGGCCAGTTCGTCGGCATAGGATTTCAGCCCCTCCTTGCCGGAAATGCCCGACACGGCCAGCATCGCGATCAACTCGGTTCGGCCGCCCATCTTGACCGAGGGCGGCTCCGCATCCGAGGGGAAATCGTCAATCTCGGACACGGCGGAAAAGACATCGTTGTAAAATTCGCTGACATTGCCGCCTTCAACAAGTTCGGCCGTGGCAGTCGCCACGCCGTCAAGCGACAGGCACGTCAGTTCCGCAAGACCGGTGGTGCCGGTCAGGGCGTCTTCGATCGGGGTGCAGATTTCCTCGTCCACATCCACAGCGGACGAACCGGGATAAATCACGCTGACGATCACGGTCGAGGGCGTGATGTCGGGGAAAGTCTCGCGTTTGATCCCGCCGATCGAGGTAAGGCCCAGAACGCAGATCAATGCCATCAACAGATTGGCGGCAACCGGATGGCGGACAAACCAGTCAATCATCTTGCAGCGCCTTCTCGGTCAGGGGGGCCAGCTTCATGCCCGGGACAGGCGGGCGCGGCGCCGACAGCAACAGGGATTCGCCCCCCGAAAGACCATTCAAAACAATCACATTGGCCCCGATCACCGGCCCCGCCTCAATGGGGGCAAGAGACAGGCGGTTGTTGGCATCGGCAAGATAGACAAAGGGCGCGCCGTCGTCGTCATAGCGCACCGCGCTGCGCGGAATCGCGATGACGCCAGGGCGCGGGCCGGTGGAAAACCGCACTCCCACGAAGGTGCCCGCATTCAGCGGCGGCCTGTTGATCGGGCGTACACTGACCAGAGGATCCTTCACGCGCACCACCATGCCCAGCGCGCCGGTGTCGGCGTCCAGCGTGCCACGCGTGCGCACCAGATCGGCCGGCCAGGTGGCCTCGAACCCGCCCTGCGCCATAAAAACCTCGGCGGTGATTCCTGCGCGGGTCAGCATCTTGACCGCCTGCGTGGTGTCGATGCTTTCATCCGGCGACAGGGTGCCCTGAAAGGCCAGCGCGATCATCGGTCCGAATTCCGAGGGCTGCACCTCGGCGGTGATTTCAACCGCCGACACATCGTCAAGACTCAGCAGCAGATCCCCCGACCGCACATATTGCCCGGCCTCGGTATTGGTGGCCGAGATACGCCCCCGGAACGGCGCGCGGATCGTGGCCTTTTCAATCGCGCGTTCCGCCTCGGCAATTTCCGAACGGCGCAGCGACATGGTCGCCTCAAGCGACTGGCGCTTGGACGGGTAAAGCGAGATCGTATTTTTCAGGTTGGCGACCGACACCGTTTGCGACAGCAGCGTGCGCCGCGCCCCGTCCAGCGCCGACTGGCTGGAGGTGCCACGGTCGAACAGGCTTTCTATGCGCGCGAATTCAGATTCGGCCACATCGAGAATACGCTCTTCCACCTCGAGCATGGCGCGTGAATTGGCCTCTTGCTGGTCCAGTTCAGCCATCTGAGCTTCGACGACGGCGATATTGGCCTCGGCCTTTTGCCGCGCGAGGTCGTAATCGGTGGTGTCGATGCGGACCAATTCGGTTCCCGCCTCAACAATGGCACCGACAGCGTGGTCCTCAGGCAGGTAGGTCACGCGGCCCTGGACCTCGGCGATGGCCGACCATGTGCGCACTGCTTCGGCGCGACCATAGCCCGTGGCTGTGCCCGTGATTTCTTGCGGGGCCACGGTCTGGACGCGCACCGCCAATGCACGTTCCTCTGTCATGTCCTGCGGGGCGTCGCCGGAGCGGTTCATCAGGACAAACACCCCGACGGCCAGAACGATGGGGGGAAGAATGAGAAACGGGCGAAGTGTCATACGTCAAAATCCGGTCTTGCTGCGGCCTGCACGGCCGTCTTTCTGAAATTGCCCAAGATCGTGCCGCCTTTGGGCACGCCCTTGGGTTGGCTCCGACCATACGCGGCTCTGGACAAAAGGACAGGCCCTGACATGGGCGACGCCCTGCCATTTCCCGGTCGCAGGTCGGAATTTGCTTAGAACGAGTGTGGCCTGCGTTTCCGTCGCAGCTTTTGCGAATTTTCGCGGCTTATCCTGTCAACAGGCGTGTCAGGGGGCTAAGCGGCATCGAAATGACCTAAAACTTTCCAAAAAAGGAAAGAAAACCCGATGAATGCTCAATTTACCTTTACCATTTATGCAGGCAATCTGGTCTCAGGAGGAAACGTGATGCAGCAAACTTGTTGTAGGGGACAGTGTGCCCCCGACTCGCAGAAGCGCGCGCCCCGCTGCTTCCCGCCTTTGGGATAAAACCAGCACCACGCACAACACACCGACCCGCGCCAGACCGACAATAAATTCGTGTAAATGGCCGGAGATCGTTTACAAACAACAGGACGCTTGCAGAAAAAACAAAGGACGCGTCCGGGTCATTCAAGGGAGGAGACCATGACCAACACTCGCAGAAGCATTCTCAAGACCGCAGTTGCGGCACTTGCCTTTGGCGCCATCAGCACCGGCGCCTTTGCGGCAGATGTCACTTTGCGGATGCACCAGTTCCTGCCGGCGCAGGCAAACGTGCCCAAGAACATTCTGGACGTCTGGGCCAAGAAGGTCGAGGCGGACTCGGACGGGCGCATCGCGATCCAGCATTTCCCATCCATGCAACTGGGCGGCAAGCCCCCGCAACTGATTGACCAGGCCATTGATGGCGTGGCCGATATCATCTGGACCGTTGCAGGGTATACGCCAGGACGATTCCCGCGGGCCGAAGTGTTTGAACTGCCCTTTACCATGACCAATGCCGAGGCGGTGTCGCGGTCTTATTGGGAGCTGGCCGAAGAAACCATGATGGATCAGGACTTCAAGGATTTCAAAGTTCTTGGCCTGTGGGTGCATGGCCCCGGTCTGATCCATTCCAAGAAACCGATCGAAAGCGTTGCCGACCTGAACGGCGTCAAACTGCGCGCGCCGACCCGCGTAACCAACGGCATGTTCAGCAGCCTTGGCGCGACACCGGTCGGTATGCCGGTTCCGGCGGTGCCCGAGGCACTGTCGAAAGGGGTGATCGACGCAACCGTAATCCCGTGGGAAGTGACCGGCGCGCTGAAAGTGAACGAACTGGTGGGCAACCACACCATGTTCGGCGACGAGACGCTGTATACCACCACGTTTATCTTCGCGATGAACAAGGACCGGTGGAATGCGCTGCCTGACGATCTGAAGGCCGTGATCGACGCCAATTCCGGCGCGGATTTCTCGGCCTTTGCGGGCAAACAGATGCAGTCCGACGATGCCCCCTCGCACAAGCAGGCGATGGAGCGTGGCAACAACATCATCACGCTGGGCCCCGATCAGGTCGCCGAATGGAAAACCGCGGCACAGCCGACGACCGATGCCTGGATCGCCGAAATGGATGAAAAGGGTATGGACGGCACGGCCTTGTACAATCGCGCGATCGAGTTGATCGCCAAGAACAGCGGCTCTTAAGAGCCTGACATTTCCCCCGGTCGTGGATCGGGGGAAACCATCCTGCGGGAGAATTTCATGCACTCACTGGTCGAACGGCTTGCACGGATCATGGCGATCGCGGGCGGCGTGGTTCTGACCGCCCTTGTTGCGCTGACCTGCGTCAGCGTTCTGGGGCGTGGTCTGAATACATTCGGGCATTCCGACACGCTAAAGACCCTGTCCGAGGGGGCCGCCAATGCCCTGATCGCCACGGGCGTCGGTCCCGTGAACGGGGATTTCGAACTTGTCGAGGCAGGCGTCGCCTTTGCGATTTTTGCCTTCCTGCCGATCTGCCAGCTGTATGGCAGCCACGCGACGGTGGATGTGTTCACCAATGCGCTGCCCCCCAAGGTAAACAGGATCATCGTCACCTTCTGGGAAGTGGTGCTGACCGCTGTGATCCTGCTGATCACGTGGCGCCTGTTTGTCGGTTTGCAGTCCAAGATGGCCTATGGCGAAACCACGTTCCTTCTGCAGTTTCCGGTTTGGTGGGCCTATGGCTTCAGCTTTTTGGCCGCCGTTGTTGCCTCACTCGTCGCTGTCTACTGCGCCATTGCACGGATCATAGAACTGATGACGGGGCGGCACATTCTGCCTTATGCCGGGGAGGCAATCCATTGAGCATGCTAGAACTGGGCTACGTGTCCTTCCCCATCCTGCTGGTAATGATCTTCCTGCGCGCGCCGATTGGCTTGGCCATGTTCCTGTGCGGTATCGGGGGCCTCTATTTCGCTATGGGCGGTACCAACATGTTCATGGCCAAGCTGAAGACTGAAACCTATTCGACCTTCTCGAGCTATTCGCTGACCATTATCCCGATGTTCCTGCTGATGGGCCAGTTCGCGACGCTGTCGGGCATGTCCTCGGCCTTGTTCAAGGCCGCAGAAAGCTGGCTTGGCCACCGCAAGGGGGGCGTCGCCATGGCCTCGGTCGGGGCTTGTGCGGGGTTCGGCGCGATCTGTGGCTCGTCGCTGGCCACCGCCGCCACGATGAGCCGTGTCGCCCTGCCCGAACTGCGCCGCTATGGCTATTCCGGCGGGTTTTCGACGGCGACGCTGGCCGCAGGGGGCACGCTGGGTATCCTGATCCCGCCCTCGGTAATCCTCGTGATCTATGCCATTCTGACGGAACAGAACATTGCGAAACTGTTCCTTGCGGCCTTTGTCCCCGGCATCCTGGCCGCGATCGGCTATATCATCACGATTTCGATCTACGTCCGCCTTTACCCTGACGCTGCGGGAACGCGCGCGCCAACCCCCTATGCCGAACGGATCCGTGCGCTGCTGGATGTGTGGCCGGTGCTGCTGGTCTTTGGGCTTGTCGTGGGCGGCATCTATCTTGGCTGGTTCACCCCCACGGAAGGGGCCGCCGTGGGCGCGGCAGGAACGGGCGTGATTGCCCTGTTGTCCGGCAACCTGAACTGGAAAGTGTTCGTCGAAAGCATCATTGCCACCGCCACCAGCACCGCGATGATCTTTTTCATCGTGCTGGGTGCGGGGCTTTACAACAGCTTCCTCGCCCTCAGCCAGGTGCCGCAGGAATTATCCAACTGGGTGCTGAGCCTTGGCCTCAGCCCGTGGATGGTACTGTGCATGATCCTTGCGTTTTATCTGGTGTTTGGCTGTCTCATGGACAGCCTGTCGATGATCCTGCTGACGATCCCGATCTTCTTTCCGGTGATCAGCGCACTGGATTTCGGGATGAGCCCCGAACATGTCGCGATCTGGTTCGGCATCCTTGTTCTGATCGTGGTCGAGGTGGGACTGATTACGCCCCCGGTGGGCATGAACCTGTTCATCATCAACGCCATGGACCGCACGACGCCGATGGTCGAGACCTACAAGGCGGTGATGTGGTTCGTCACCTCGGACATCGTGCGGGTAATCATCCTAGTACTGTTCCCGGCCATCACGCTTTTCCTGATCCCCTAGAAAGGACCCTGCCATGGCACAGCCCCGTGTATTGATTGCCGGTGGCGGGATTGGTGGCCTGTCATTGGCGCTGACCCTGCACCAGATCGGCGTCGAGTGTCTGGTGTTCGAGACCGTGCGTGACTTGAAGCCGCTGGGCGTAGGTATCAACCTGCAACCCAATGCGGTGCGTGAATTGTTCGATCTCGGGTTCACCGCACAGGATCTTGACCAGTTCGGCGTGCCAGCGCGCGAATGGGCGCTTGTGGGCCTGAACGGGCAGGAAATCCATGCCGAGCCCCGAGGCACCGATGCCGGGTATGACTGGCCGCAATACGCGGTGCATCGCGGCGTCTTTCATATGGCGCTGTATCACCGGTTTGTTTCCCTTGCCGGTGCTGAATCCGTCCGGTTGGGTGCCCGCGCGACGGGCTACGAAATCGAAAAGGACGGGCGGGTATCGGTTCTTCTGGACACCGACAGGGGTGAGAGGCGCGAAACCGGCACGTTGTTGATCGGAGCCGACGGCATCCATTCCGCCATTCGCGCCCAGATGCACCCGGACCAGCCGCCGATTCACTGGGGCGGCGCGGTGATGTGGCGGGGCACCACGCGCACCAAACCGGTGCGCACCGGATCATCCTTTATCGGGCTGGGCACGCATGAGCACCGGATGGTGATCTATCCGATTTCGCACCCCGACCCTGACACGGGCCTGGCGCTGGTCAACTGGATCGCCGAGGTCACCTATGATGATCCCTCCGCCCACGAGACCACCGGCTGGTTCCGGCAGGTCGGCACAGAAGACTTTGCCCATCACTTTGACGGCTGGACCTATGACTGGCTGGATGTGCCTGCGCTGATCCGCGGGGCCGATGCGACCTATGAAAACCCGATGATCGACCGCGACCCGATCCCGACATGGGTCGAGGGGCCGGTCGCCCTGATGGGGGATGCGGCCCATGCGATGTATCCGACCGGATCAAACGGGGCAAGCCAGGCCATTATCGACGCGCGCACGCTTGGGGCGAAGTTCCTGCAGCATGGGGTGACAGCCGAGGCCCTTGCCGACTATGACGCCACCCTGTGCGGGCCGGTCTCCGAGCTGATCCTGCGCAACCGTGGCGCGGGGCCCTTCGGATTGCTGAACATGGTCAATGACCGGTGCGGCGGCATCTTTGACACGATTGACGACGTCATCCCCAAAGAAGAACGCGCCGCGTTCATGGCGCGGTACAAGGCCGCCGCCGGGTTCGCACGCGACACATTGAACGCCGCCCCCCCGACCATCCCCACCGGTGCCAAGGTCAAGACAACCCCCTAGCCCGCGCGCAGCCCCAGCCTGTCGAGCACGGTGTTCACGGCCAGACCAAAGATCTGCGCCTGCGGTGACAGGATATCGTCGGGCCGGTGCATCAGCCCGACCGGGCCACGTGTGATCGAGGTCTCGAACGGCAGCGCCACCAAATGCCCGTCGGCAATTTCATTGGCCACCACCCCGGCCGAGATGATCCAGACCGCGTCGGTCCGTCGGGTATAGACCCGCCCAAACGCCCCCGACACAGTTTCCAGCCGGTGCGCGATCTCGCCCACGCCATGCGCGATCAGGTAACGGTCCACAAGCGCCCGGATGGCCGAGCCTTCGGGCGGATAGATCACCTGCCAGTCGCCGATTTTCTTGAGGTCGGGATCTGCCAACAGCGGGTGCCCCGCCCGCACCACGAATTCGACCCGTTCCTCGTAAAGCTGGGTAAAGGAAATACCCTGCATCGTGTCGGCCTGCCCAAGGCGCCCGATCACCAAATCCAGCTCCCCAAGGCGCAACCTTTCGACAAGGTACCCGTGCGGCCCGTCCATGATCCGCAGGCTTGTCTGGGGCGCGAGTGCGGCGAATTCGGTGGCCACATCCGGCATCAGTCGGGCCGCTACCGAGGGCAAGGCCCCGACCGAAAGGCGTGTCTTGCCTTGTGCGCCCACCTGTTCCACACCGGTCAGCCCCTGCTGCAGGGCCGCAAGGGACATTTCAGCGAAATGCAGGAACACCTCGCCCTGCCGGGTCAGACTGACCCCCGAACGGTTACGTACCAGCAACGTCGCGCCCATGATCTCTTCCAGTTCTTTCAGCGTCTTGGAAATCGCGGGCTGCGTCAGGAACAGCTTTTCCGAGGCAAGCTTGAGACTTTGTTCGCGGCAGATCTCGACAAAACACTGGATATGGCGAAACTTGATGCGGCGGTCGATCATATACTTTCCAATTTCGACAATGAAACCGCATGTATCTTCATTTTACTTCGCCTGTTTTGGCAAGCATTATCTGAAGAAAGGGTCAAGGAGGAGGATCACATGCGCACTCAGGTTGCCATCATCGGCGGCGGACCTTCGGGGCTGCTTCTCAGCCAGCTTCTACACCGCAAGGGCATCGACAGCATCGTTCTGGAACGCAAGACCCGTGACTATGTGCTGGGGCGGATTCGCGCCGGTATCCTTGAAACCGGCTTTGTCGACCTGATGCACGAGGCGGGCGTCGGTGCGCGGATGGACAAGGAAAGCTTTGTGCATGACGGCACGGTCATCGCTTATGGCGAGACACAGTTCGGCATCAATTTTCAGGACCTGACCGGGCGCCATGTCGTGGTCTATGGCCAGACCGAGGTCACCCGAGATCTTTACGACGCGCGCGAAAAAGCGAATGGCAAGATCGTTTTCAACGCCGAGCATGTCGCCATTCACGACGCCGACAGCGATGCCCCCTATGTGACCTATGTCGTTGGTGGCACTGAACAGCGGATCGACTGTGACTTTGTGGCGGGCTGCGACGGGTTCCACGGGGTCAGCCGCCAGTCGATCCCCCTGACCGTACGCAAGGAATACGAAAAACTTTATCCCTTCGGCTGGCTTGGCGTTTTGTCCGAAACGCCGCCCGTGCACGAAGAACTGATCTATTCCGGCTCGGATCGCGGCTTTGCGCTGTGCTCGATGCGCAACGAAAATCTCAGCCGGTACTATATCCAGTGTTCCCTGTCGGACTCGCCCGATGACTGGACCGATGCGGCCTTTTGGGAGGAATTGAAACGCCGCATCCCGACCGAGTTTGCAGACACTCTTGTCACGGGGCCGTCCATCGAGAAATCGATCGCGCCCCTGCGGTCTTTCGTGACCGAACCCATGCGCTGGGGGCGCTTGTTCCTGTGCGGCGATGCCGCCCATATCGTCCCGCCGACGGGGGCCAAGGGGCTGAACACGGCGGCCAGCGATATCCACTATCTCTACAACGGGCTGCTGCAGTTTTACGAAGAGAGCGACAGCGAGGGCATCGACCGCTATTCGGAAAAGGCGCTGGCCCGCATCTGGAAGGCGGAACGGTTCAGCTGGTCCACCACCAATCTCTTGCACCGCTTCCCCGAGCAGAACGCCTTTGACCTCAAGATCCAGGAGGCGGATGTCAAATTCCTGCGCGACAATCGCGATGCGCAATCGGTGTTTGCCCAGAACTATGTGGGGCTGCCCTACTGATGCCCATGGCGACGCTGGATAAGGTCCACCTGCACTGGCACGAAGACGGCGACCCGTCGGGGGTGCCGGTTGTCTTTGCCAATTCGCTGGGCACCGATCTGCGCCTTTGGGACAAGATCGTGCCGCGCCTGCCTGCGGGATTGCGGATCATCCGGTTCGACAAACGGGGTCACGGATTGTCTTTCTGCCCCCCTGCCCCGTATCGCATGGATGATCTGGTCGACGACACCGAGGCCCTGCTGACCCATCTCGGGGTAAAAGACTGCGTACTGGTCGGGCTTTCGATTGGCGGGATGATCGGGCAGGCGCTGGCCGCCCGTCGCCCCGATCTGGTCCGGGCGCTGGTCCTGTCGAACACCGCTGCGAAAATGGGTGAGGCCGGGATGTGGCAAGACCGCATCGACAGCATCCGTGCGGGCGGGATCGAGGCGCTGGCTGATGCCATCCTGGACCGCTGGTTTGCAGCCGCATTTCTGAAGACGCCCGAAGCCGAAGCCTGGCGCAACATGCTGACGCGGACGCCGGTCGAGGGCTATCTGGGCTGTTGTGCGGCGATTGCCGGCACGGACCTGTCCGGAACAACCGCCACGCTACGCCTGCCCGTGCTGGGTATCGGTGGCAGCGATGACGGCGCCAGCCCGCCCGATCTTGTTCGCGCGACAACGGCACTGGTGCCGGGCGCGCGTTTCGTTGAAATTGAAGACGCGGGGCACCTGCCATGTGTCGAGCAGCCCGCCCTGTTCGCCGGTCATCTGACCGCATTCCTGAAGGAGACCGTTCTATGAGCGAGCGTTTCGAAAACGGCATGCGCGTGCGGCGCAAGATCCTTGGCGATGACCACGTGGACCGCGCCGAAAACGGCAAAACCGCGTTTGACCAGCCCTTCCAGACCCTGATCACCGAAGGGGCCTGGGGCACGGTCTGGGCATCGGATGGGATCAGCGACCGCGAACGGTCGATGCTGACGCTGGCCCTGCTGGCGGCGCTGGGGAATTTCGAAGAAATCCCGATGCATATCCGCGCCACCGCCCGCACCGGAGCCAGCAAACAGGACGTGCTCGAGGCGTTTCAGCACGTGGCCGTCTATGCTGGCGTGCCCCGTGCGAACCATGCGCTGAAGCTGGCCAAGCAGACCTATGACGAGATGGAAAACGAATAACGCCGGGAAACGCGTTGTATATCCCAGCTACGAAAAGGAGAACCGCCCATGAACAAGCCTGGCGAATTCTACCAGAGAGACCGAGAGTGGCATCCGCCCGCCTATGCAAAGGATTACAAAACCAGCGTGGCGCGCTCGCCCCAGTATTCGCTGATTTCCTTGCAGAACTCGGTCAGCGAGATCACAGGTCCGGTCTTTGGTCACAATGACATTGATCCGCTGGATAATGATCTGATCTACAACTACGCCCAACCCGACCAAAGCGCGATTGGCGAGCGGATCATCCTGCATGGACGGGTTCTGGATGAGAACGGCCGGCCCGTACCCAACACGCTTGTCGAGATCTGGCAGGCCAATGCAGGCGGGCGGTACCGGCACAAGAAAGACACCTACCTAGCCCCGATCGACCCCAATTTCGGCGGCTGCGGGCGCACGCTGACCGACGAGAACGGCTATTACTATTTCCGCACGGTCAAGCCCGGCGCTTATCCGTGGCGCAACTGGGTCAACAACTGGAGACCGGCGCACATCCATGTGTCGGTGTTCGGCACCGGGTTTGCGCAGCGCCTGATCACACAGTGTTATTTCGAGGGCGATCCGTTGATCGCCAAGTGCCCGATCGTCAACACCATTCCTGATCCGAATGCCGTTGAACAACTGGTGGCCGCACTGGATCTGAACGCAACCATCCCGCTGGACAGCATGGCCTATAAATTCGACATCATCCTGCGGGGGCGGCGCTCGACCCTGTTTGAAAACAGGCTGGAGGGAAACTGATGCCTCAGCAACTGAATTATCTCAAGGAAACCCCGTCACAGACCGCCGGTCCCTATGTCCATATCGGCCTTGCCCCCGGGGCGGCGGGTTTTGACATTTACAGGCAGGAACTGGGCTGGGACATCGCGGGGCCGAATGCCAAGGGGGAACGAATCCGCGTCGAGGGGATCGTGATCGACGGCACGGGATCACCGATCAAGGACGTGCTTCTGGAAGCGTGGCAAGCCAATGCCGACGGCAACTATGCCCACCCCGAGGGCGGTGGCAATGTCGAGGACGGGTTCCGGGGCTGGGGCCGCGTTATCACCGACTTTGATACCGGTGAGTGGGCGTTTGAGACCGTGAAGCCGGGCCGAACGCGCGGCCGCAATGTCGGCACACAGGCCCCGCATATCAATCTCTGGATCGTGGCCCGTGGCATCAATGTCGGGCTGAACACGCGCATCTACTTTGAGGACGAGGCAGACGCCAACGCCGCAGACCCCGTGCTGAACATCATCGAGTGGGAACGCCGCAGGGCAACCCTGCTTGCCAAGCGCAGCGAACGGGATGGCAAAGTGGTTTACCGTTTCGATATCAAGCTGCAAGGTGAAGACGAAACCGTCTTCTTCGATATCTGATCCAACCGCCAAGACCAGGACCCCGGACCATGACCAAACCCTGTATCATCTGTTGCGCCATCACAGGATCGGTGGCCCGCAAGGAAAACAACCCTGCAGTGCCGATCACCGTTGCCGAACAGGTCGAGAGCCTGCAAGAGGCTTTCGAGGCGGGGGCGACCATCGCGCATGTGCATGTGCGCAATGACGACCAGACCCCGACATCGGACCCCGAGAAATTCGCGCGTCTGAAAGAAGGGATCGAAACCCATTGTCCGGGCATGATCGTGCAATTTTCGACGGGGGGGCGCTCGGGGGCCGAGAAGGAACGCGGGGGCATGCTGCCCCTGCGTCCCGATATGGCGTCCTTGTCTGTGGGATCGGTGAACTTTCCGACCCGCATCTATCCCAACAGTCCCGATCTTGTGGCATGGCTGGCCGGCGAGATGCACAGCTATGACATCACCCCCGAGATCGAAGCCTTTGACCTCAGCCATATCCTGCAGGCGATCCGCATGAACGCAGAGGGTACCCTGCCGGGCAAGCTTTATGTGCAGTTCGTCATGGGTGTAAAAAACGCCATGCCCGTCGACAAGGAAGTGTTCGATTTTTACGTGAAGATCATGCAGGACCGTGCGCCCGCCGCCGAATGGTGCGCAGCCGGGATCGGCCCGAACCAGATCGTCGTGAATGAATGGGCGATTGCTGCGGGTGGCCACACGCGCACGGGGCTCGAGGATAACGTGCGGTTGGACCGGACCACGCTGGCCCCCTCGAACGCGGCGCTGGTGAAGCGCACGGTCAATCTTTGCGACAAATACGACCGCCCCGTCGCAACATGGCAACAGGCGCGCGAGATGCTGGGCCTGCGGATGCCAGACGCGTGACGCTGCGGGCGGCGGCGCCCTAAAACGCCGTAAGCCGCTGGACCAGCCAGAAGGTTGCCATGCCGCCAATCGCATAGCCAAGCATCAGCGTGCCGGGCAGATGCGGCTCGCGCACCTGCCGGGCCAGCGCGGGGGCGGCAATACGGATCGTGGCAAACATCGCCAGCACCGCCGCGACAAAAGTCAACTGCCCCAGTTCGACCCCGACATTGAACGCCAACAGCGCCAGCGGAATGTCCCCCGGGGGCAGGCCGATCTCGGTCAGCGCGCCCGCGAACCCGAACCCATGCAAAAGCCCGAACCCGAAGGACACCAGCCACGGCGCCCGTTCCGACAGGCGCATCTCGCCCTGCTCGTGCTTGAGGATTTCCACCGCCAGAAACACGATGGACAGGGCGATCACCGCCTCGACCGGTGGCCCCGGCAGGCGGATATGCCCCAGCGTGGCAAGCGCCAGCGTGATCGAATGCGCCACGGTAAAGGCCGTGATCGTGCCCACCAGACGCCACGGATTCCGCACGATCAGCAACAGCGCGAAGACGAACAGCAAATGGTCCAGACCTTCCAGAATATGTTCGAAACCAAGCCCAAGATAGCTTAGGAACACCTCTGAACCACTCAGCGCGACGGGCACGACAAACGAGATTTGCGAAGGTGTCAGGCGCACCGTAGACATAGGCTGTTCCAGCGGTTGCAGACGGACAAGCACATCAGTGCGCTGCGCCTCAAGCCCCGGAATGGACACGACGCCCCCTTCCAGCCCGCCCTTGCACTGTGCCACCCACGACGCGATCCAGGCATAGCCGTCAAAGCGCGGGGCATCGCCATGTGCCGGGATGCAGGGTTCGGGCAGCACCGCGTCGATACGCATCGGGGCGCCCTGTACGTCGGGTTTGCGCCAGAACACCTGCCAGCCTTCGTTCGTCAGTTGCCGCAGGTCCAGATAACCGGGTTCCAGCGCGTGCGCATTGGCCGAGAGCGCGGC
Organism: Shimia fortis; assembly: GCF_040225985.1. Classification (NCBI taxonomy): domain Bacteria; kingdom Pseudomonadati; phylum Pseudomonadota; class Alphaproteobacteria; order Rhodobacterales; family Roseobacteraceae; genus Shimia; species Shimia fortis. The sequence goes on along the minus strand of NZ_JBBPEU010000006.1, from coordinate 156,225 downwards.
CCCAATGGTCAGGAGCAGCCCCAGAAGGAAATGGCGCAGCACGCTCATTCCGCGGCATCCTCAGGCAGCGACACCCCTGCGGGCAGTTGTATGTCATAATTGGCGCGAAAGGCCTGCATCTGGGCCTTGGTCAGGGCCTCGGCCTGATCACGGCGCCAGTTTTGTAACACATCCTCGCGCACCTCTTCAAAGGGCAGCATCCGCGCGGGGGTGAAGGCCTCGACGAATACGAGATGCGTGCCATAGCCGGATGCGACCGGCCCCGCCCATTGCCCCTGTGGCAGGACAGCGATCTGGTCAAAGACCCCGCGCCCGAAAGTGCCGTCCACGGCGGTTTGCACGACCTGGTTGAGGGTTTCCGGCAACAGGCTGCGCGTGCCTATCCCGTTCGGATTGCCGCCCGCGTTCAGGGTGACGGCCACGGCGGCGGGGTCTTCATCCGGGCGCAGCATCACGTGACGGAAACTGACCCTTGGTGCGGTCTGGTAGGCCTCGGGGGTCTGTTCCATGAAAGCGATCAGGTCGGCGTCGTCAGGTTGCAGGGATTGCGCGACAGAGGTGGTCAGAAAGGACATTTTCTGCGCCAGCCGCATCCGCACCACCCCGTCACCCTGATCCAGACCCAGCGCCAATGCCTCGCGCACGAGGATTTCTTCTTCCACCAGGCTGTTCACAAGGGATTGCATCTCAGCGTCGGTTGGGGGGCGCTGGCGCGCGCCTTCGAACTGGGCCTTTAGGCGTTCGATATCCTGCGCGTCTATCACGATCTGCGACGGATCGCTTTGCGAGGGCACACCGTCATCCTGCACCGTGAACCATGCAAAAATCAGCACCCCCAGCAGAAAGAAATGGAAGAGGGGTTCTCGGAGAAGTTTCATGCCGGGCTCGCTCTTGGGGGCTCTTTGGGAAACCTAGCAACTCCGCCCCCGGTGGCAAGGCCCAACCGCGCCCTAGCTGCGCAACCGATTGGCCGCCAGTGTCGAAGCCGCTGCCATGACTGCTGCTGTGAACAGACACAGGGGCAGCCCCCCCGCCTGATAGCTCAGCCCGGACAGAAGCGTACCCAACAGCCGCCCCGCCGCGTTCGACATATAGTAGAACCCTACATCCATCGTCACATGCTCGCCCGTGGTGAAGGCAAGGATCAGGTAGGAATGGACTGACGAATTCACCGCGAACACGAACCCGAACACCATCAAGCCCGCCACGAGGATCACCGTCAGGTACGGCAGGTCCAGCCAGACCACCACCGCAAGGGTCAGCGGGATCACGGTCAGCACCGCGCACCAGACCACCGCTTTGTGAACGATCTCGGGCGTGGTGCTGGTCGCGGCCTTCAGAAGTTTCGGTGCCAGCCCCTGCACAAACCCGTAGAGGATAATCCAGACGGACATGAAAGAGCCAATCATGAAAAAGGCCGCGCGGTTGCCCTCTTCGCTGCCATCCGACAGGACCGCATAGAAATAGATCGGGACGCCGACTACGAACCACACATCCCGCGCCCCGAACAGGAACATGCGGGCAAGGCTAAGCCGGTTGATATTGCTGTCCTTGGAAAAGACCTGGCTGAATTTCGCTGACTTTTTGCCTTGTGGCAGGCCCGCGGGCATGAATGCAATTACGCCGGTCAGGATGACGGCGAGCACCGCCGCCATCACCCAGATCGACGTGGTAAACCCCCACACCCCAAGAAGTACCGCGCCCAGCAGAAATCCGACGCCTTTGACCGCGTTCTTGGACCCAGTCAGCACCGCCACCCATTTGAAGAGCCCGCCATTGCCCTCGGGCGCGAGCAGCTTGACCGCTGATTTGGCCGACATCTTGGAAAGATCCTTGGCCACACCCGACAGGCCCTGCACCCCCATCACGAACGCCACCGAAGCGGCCAGCCCCCATGCCGGATCCAGTTGGGCCAGCGCGACAAGCGCCACGATCTGCAGGCCCAGCCCCGCATATAGGGTCGAGGTCAGGCCAAACCGCGCCGCCAGCCAGCCCGCCGACAGGTTGGTGACGATGCCCATCACCTCGTAGAGAATGAACAGATAGGCCAGTTGCACCGGGCTGAACCCCAGCGTGTGGAAATGCAAAAGCACCAGCATCCGCAACGCGCCGTCGGTCAGCATGAAGGCCCAGTAGGCCGCCGTCACGGTGATATAAGCAGCCAGCCCCTGCGGGCGCGCGATGTCGGGTGTCATGTGTCTTTAGTTCACCTTGAAGAAACGCAGGTCGTTCATCACCCCGGCCGGATGCAGTTCAAGGGTCTGGCCGGTGTTCAGGATGAACATGCACCTGTCCGCTTCGGTTTCGCCGTAAGGCACAAGTTCGAAAGCCGGCCCCGAACCGGGCGAGTCTTCACAGCGTTGTGTGAAGAACATGGTCGAGGTGCTGGTCGAGATCTGCTGATACATCTCTTCATAGACGCTGCCATAGATCAGCACTTCGAAATTCGGATCATCCATCGACCGCCAAAACCCCTGCATACCCGCGCGGTAGGCGGCGTAGGGGTCGGTGCCCGTCGCCTCGTAGTCGCGGATCGTGACTTCGGCGACATTTCCCTCGTAGAAGATCATGTCACCCGAGATCGAGACGGGGCGGTTTTCGCCCAGATCGGCCATTTCCTCTAACAGGGTCTGAGGTGTGGGACCGGACGAGTTTGCGACATAGCGGAACCCGTTGGCGTGGATTTCACAGGCCATCGAGACGTCATAGAAATCACAATGGCTGAGGATTCCGCTGATCGTATAGGGTTCGCCATGGGTGCCCGGCGGATCGGTGCGCGCGGGCGACGGCTCGGGGGGTGGCGGTGGCGGCGGTGCACTGGCGGCCGCGGTCAGGTTCAGCGTGTAGCTGGTCAAGCCGCCGACCTCAATCTGGCGGAATTCGGACTGGTCATAGCCCCGTGCCGCGCAATCCTCATCCCCAGCAATGGTAAAGGCCGACTGCGAGGTACAGAAGAAATACCGCTCACCGGGCCAGGAATAGCGTTCCGACGTCACCCGGTAGTAATAGTATTTTTTGGTCAGATCCCCGCCCTGCACGACCGAGCAATCATAAGGCGGGATGTTCCACCACCCTTCCGACGTCCAGACCCCGCCATCGTTATAGCCGATGGCGACACTAGCCTTTGCATCGGTTTCGTTACATACCCGCAACTCGGCCTGTGCGGCAGTCGCAGCGCAAAAAGTCGTGGTGATCAAAAGCAGGCGGAACATGGCTGTCCCCTTTCCGGTTGGATCAAAGAGATGCCACCACCATACGGGTGACATCCGCCAATCGCCAAGCGTAGCCCCACTCGTTGTCGTACCAAGCATAGATTTTCACGTGCCGCCCCCCGATCACGCGGGTTGAAAGGGCATCAATGATGGTCGAGCGGTCGTCGTTGGTATAGTCACAGCTGACCAAGGGGCGGGTTTCGTACCCGAGAATGCCCTCCAAGGCCCCGTGCGATGCGTCTTCCAGCAGGGTGTTGACCTCTTCTGCGGTGGTGTCACGCGCCACGTTGAACACGATATCTGTCAGCGAGGCATTCAGCAGCGGTACCCGCACGGCATGACCGTCGATCCGGCCTTCGAGGTCAGGGAAAATCTGGATGATTGCCTTGGCAGACCCGGTGGTGGTCGGGATCAGCGAGTTAAGCGCCGAGCGCGCCCGGCGCGGATCCTTGTGGGCGCGGTCGACAATGGTCTGGGTGTTGGTCACGTCGTGAATGGTGGTGAACGATGCCTGCTCGATCCCCAGATGTGCGCGGATCACCTGCACCACGGGAGCGATACAGTTCGTCGTGCAAGAGGCAGCGGTTATGACCTTGTGCGCCTCTGCGTCATAGATATCGTGGTTCACGCCATAGACGATATTGGCAGCATCGTCTTCCTTGACCGGGGCCGACACGACCACCTTTTTCACGCCCGCATCAAAATAGGGTTGCAGCTTGGCGTTGGTCTTGAAGGCACCGGTGCAGTCCACAACGAGGTCAACGCCCATTTCCTCCAAAGGCAGTTCCTCAAGGTTGCGGGTCGCGGTAAAGCGCATCCGCTGGCCATCAACGGTAATATTGTCCGCGTCATGGGCAAAGTCCGCACGCCAGCGCCCGTGCACCGTGTCGAACTCCAAGAGATGCGCGTGCAGCGCGGCATCGCCCATGGCGTCGTTCAGCAAGACGATCTCGGCATCAAGCCCGAGGTCAAAGAAGCTGCGGATCACCAGCTTACCCATGCGGCCGAGGCCATTGATTGCAATTTTTGTCATCAGAGTATCCTTCAGGAGGGAAACCAGCCGCGCGTGCGGTTGGCAAAGGCCACAAGCGAGAGCATTACGGGCACTTCGACCAATACGCCGACCACGGTCGCAAGCGCCGCGCCCGAGCCAAGGCCAAAGAGCGAAATCGCCACGGCGACCGCCAGTTCAAAGAAATTCGAGGTGCCGATCAGCGCGCAGGGGGCGGCAACTTCGAATGGCACCCGCCACGCCCGCGCAGCGCCATAGGCGATGAAGAAGATACCGTAGGTCTGGATCAGCAACGGGATCGCGATCAGGACAATCACCAGCGGTTTGTCCAGAATGACCTGCGCCTGAAAGCCGAACAACAGCACCACCGTCAGCAACAGCCCCCCGACCGAGGCCGGGCGTAGGCGGTCCTTGAACGCCTCGACGGCGGCCTCGCCCCCTGAGGTGATCAGGTTGCGCCGTGTCAGGATGCCCGCGATCAGCGGCAGCGCGATATAAAGCAGAACCGACAGGATCAGCGTGTTCCATGGCACAACGATATCGGTCACCCCCAGCAAAAGCGCGACGATCGGCGCAAAGGCAAAGACCATGATGAGGTCGTTCACACTGACCTGCACAAGCGTATAGGTGGCATCCCCGCGTACGAGGTTGGACCAAACAAACACCATCGCCGTACAGGGCGCGGCCCCCAGAAGGATCACGCCTGCCAAATATTGCGCCGCGTCCTCGGGTGTGATCCAGCGGGCAAAGATCACCTCGAAGAACAGCACACCCAACAGCGCCATGGTGAAAGGTTTGATCAGCCAGTTCACCACAAGCGTGATGACCAGCCCCTTGGGTTTGCGCCCGACCTGTGTGATGGCCCCGAAATCGACGCCCACCATCATCGGATAGACCATTGCCCAGATCAGGATCGCCACCGGTAAGTTGACCGAAGCCACTTCAAGCGCCGCCAACCCGCCGAAAATCGACGGGAACAGGCTGCCCAGAAGTATGCCCGCCCCGATGGCCAGCGCCACCCAAAGTGACAAAAGACGTTCAAAAGTGCCAAGTCCCGCCTTGGCCTGCGCTGCGTGATCCGTCATTCAGGGGTCTTCCGCCAGATCGGTATTTGTGCCGATCTCGTCCAGTTTCTGCTGCAGGGCAAAGCGATCATGCGCCTCGATCGGCAGGTTGGTGAAAATCGAAATGCGGTTGCGCAGCATCCGGTAGGCCTCGGAAAAGGCCAGACGTTTTTCGGCCTCGGTGCCTTCGGCTTTGGTCGGGTCCGATACGCCCCAATGCGCCGTCATCGGCTGGCCCGGCCAGACCGGGCATTCCTCTTGCGCGGCCTGGTCACAGACGGTGAACACGAAGTCCATCTTCGGGGCATCCGGCCCTGCGAATTTTTCCCAGCTTTTTGAGCGGGCAAAAGACGTATCGTGGTTGATCCCTTTCAAAAGATCGAGTGTGTAGGGGTGGGGTTCACCGCGCGGATGCGACCCCGCCGAAAAGGCGCGGAACCGCCCCGCGCCCTCGCGTTGGGCAATCGCCTCAGCCATGAGCGAACGCGCCGAATTCCCGGTACAGAGGAACAGCACGTTATAGGGTTTTTCAGTCATTGGCCCGTCCTTTCAGCATTTGCAGGCAATGTCTTCGATCAGGGGTTCGCAAAGCTCTGGACGCCCGCCGCAACAGTCTCTCAACAGAAAGCCCAGCAGGCCGCGCAGCCCGTCGGTATTCGCGAAATAGCGGATGGTCCGGCCTTCCCGCAGGTTCTTGACCAGCCCGGCCGACAGCAGCACCGACAGATTCGCAGACATGGTGTTCTGGCGTACCCCAAGCGTTTCGGCGATCTCACCCGCCAGCATTCCCGCCTCGCCCGCCGCGATCAACAGGCGAAACACGTCAAGCCGGGTTTCTTGTGACAGGGCCCCGAAGGCCAAAAGCGACTCTGATTTATCCATAATTCATGAATTATCGAATTGAATTGGGCGCGCAAGCCTGAAATGCCCTGTTTCGATGAAACTTTTATGACCCCGCCCAAAGCGCGGTTCATTGACCGGTCCGCAAAAGCGCCTATGTCTGGAGGGCGTAAAAGGAGCAGCACCATGCGGATCAACTCAGATTTTTCGAAACGTGTCGTCATTCGCCCCGAGGATCGCGACTGGGTCAAATCCCCGGCCAACGGGGTGGAACGCATGATGCTGGACCGGATCGGGGATGAGGTCGCGCGTGCGACCAGCCTTGTGCGTTTTGCCCCCGAATCCCGGTTTGACGCCCACACCCATGGCGGCGGCGAAGAGTTCCTTGTGCTGGAGGGCGTGTTCTCGGACGAAACCGGTGATTATCCCGCAGGCACCTATGTCCGGAACCCGATTGGCACCTCGCACACGCCGCACACGGACGAAGGCTGTGTCATCTTCGTAAAGCTACATCAGTTTGACGCCGACGATCAGCACCAGTTCCATATCGACACGACCACGGCCGATTTCCGCCCCGGCGCCGTACCCGGCCTGTCGGTGTTGCCCCTGCACGCGGTCGAGGGCGAAAATGTCGCGCTGGTCCGCTGGGCCCCAGGCACGCAGTTCACGCGCCACCGTCATTGGGGTGGCGAAGAAATTCTGGTGCTGGAAGGCACCTTTCAGGATGAACACGGCGATTACCCCGCCGGAAGCTGGATCCGCAGCCCGCACATGTCAGAGCACACGCCCTTTTCCGACGAAGGCTGCCTGATCTATGTGAAAACGGGCCACCTCACGCCCGAGGCCGTGCCCGCTTAGCCAAACACATCTAGCGGGCGGTCTTCCAACATGGTTTCCATCGAGAAAAACCCCGTGACCGTTTCCAGCTCGATCCCAGTGGTGAGGCGGCGGTACACGCCGTCATAGCCCTGCATCCCTCGGGTCACGACCTTGAGCATATAGTCCCAGTCGCCCCCGATGCGGTGCATCTCGACCACCTCGGGGATGCGGCTCACGTGGGTCCGGAACGCTTCGATCCATTCGTCGGAATGGCTGCGGGTGCGCACCATCACAAAAACGGTCAGGTCCAGCCCCAGCTTGCCCGCGTCCACGCGCCGCCGCGATCCGAGCAGGATTCCTGCCTTTTCCAGGGCCTGCAAACGCCGCCACAGGGCATTCTGCGAAAGGCCTACCCGATCGGCCAGTTCCCGTTGTGACAGCGATCCGTCGCGTTGAGCGACATCCAGAATGCGCCTGTCAATCTGATCCAATTTTTCTTTCATCTTCGATCAAATGACACAATTTTTGTGAATTATCCACAAAATTGGGCGAAGTTTCTGCAGCTTGGCCTCAATATCTTGATTGCACCACCACTCACGCTCTTTCCACAGGTGCAAGAAACCATGACCCTCCGCCATCAGAGCCTTGCCGATTTCGAAACAAGCCTGCGTTGCCAACCCGATGCCCTTGCCGCCCTGCAAGACGGACAGATCGGCAAATCCGCGATGATCGACACGCCCTATGGGGCGAAACCGCTGGTCTACGCCGACTACATCGCTTCGGGGCGCCCCCTGCGGCAGGTCGAAGACTTCGTGATGACCGAAGTTCTGCCCTATTATGCCAACACCCACACCTCGGATTCCTATTGCGGGGCCACCATGACCGCCCTGCGTGAAGAGGCGCGCGCGGTAATTGCCGCGAAATGTGGCGGCACCCCGGCGGAACATGCCGTGATCTTTTCGGGGTCTGGCGCGACCTCGGGGCTGAACCAGTTGGTGCACCTTCTGGGGCTGCGCGACGCGGTGGCGACGGGGCACCCCGCCTTTGTGATCACCGGCCCTTATGAACACCATTCGAACATCCTGCCCTGGCGCGAGAGCGGCGCCACGGTGATCGAGATTTCCGAAGCTCCGGAAGGCGGGCCGGACATGGCCGAACTAAATGACACGCTGATCCGTTGCACCGCGCAAGGTCTGACGATTGCCGCCTTTTCCGCCGCATCGAACGTGACCGGAATCTGCACGGATGTCGCGGCTGTCACCCATGCGGTCAAGGCCCATGGCGCGGCAATGGTCTGGGATTATGCAGGTGGTGGCCCCTACCTGCCCGTGAACATGACCCAGCCCGACGGCGCCGCGATTGATGCGGTGGTCCTGTCGCCCCATAAATTCATCGGCGGCCCCGGGGCCAGCGGCGTTCTGATCCTGCGTCGCGATGCCGTGCGCACCCAGACACCCAGCCGCCCCGGTGGCGGTACGGTGGCTTTCGTCAATGCGCATCGCCACGATTATGTCAAACGTCTGGAACAACGCGAGGAAGGCGGAACGCCGAACGTGATCGGCGACATCCGCGCCGCGCTGGCCCTATTGGTGAAGGACGTGATCGGGCAAGAGACCATCTCTTCCCGCAATGCCGGAAACACGCGGAGGGCGTTCGACGCCTGGGGAGGTGTTTCCGGCATTGACATCCTTGCCCCCGAAAAGACGGATCGCCTGCCCTTCCTGTCTTTTGTGCCGCGCGATGGCAGCGGAGCGCGGATGGATTATCGCGCCTTTACCCGCGCGCTGTCGGACCGGTTCGGCATACAGGCGCGCGGCGGCTGTTCCTGCGCGGGGCCGTACGTGCATGACCTGATGGGCATTGATGACGCGACTTCGGACCGGATCCGCGACGATATCCTGTCAGGCGAGACCGCAAGCAAGCCGGGGTTCGTGCGGTTGAACCTCAGCTACCTGATGGACGAGAGTACGATCGACTATATCCTGAATGCAGTGATTGCCCTGACCGAAGACGCACAGGCCGTGGCAGCCTGAGGTCTCAGGTCACGCTGAGCCACGTCATCATGCCGGCGGCGGAGTGTTCCAGCATGTGACAATGCAACAACCACTTGCCGGGATTGTCCGCGACAAAGGCGATCTCGGCCACCGCGCCACGATCCATCAACAGCGTATCGCGCAGCGGACCGGTGGTGCCATCGGGCATCACTTCGCGGAAGTGGTGACCATGAAGGTGCATCCCGTGCGGCCATGCCGTGTCATTCGTCATCCTGATACGAATGGTTTCCCCGCGTTCCGCGGCGATCAGCGGGGTATCCGACATATCCGCCATGCCGTTGAACGCCCAGACCTTGCCCTTGGCCGCCATCTCGCGGATCGGTGTGTCCTGCCCATTTAGCATGGCACTTTGCAACCCACCCATCGCGCCCCCTTCCATCACCAGAGGCACACTGCGTGCGATGGTGAGGTCACCCAGTTCCGGAACGGGGTTGGGTGGCAGGGGGCCGGGGGCCGCAAGACGCGCCGGACGGGCGCGGCCAGTGACAGGGAAACCCGCCACGGCAAAACCGCCATCGCGTTCGAAACTGACCAGCAGCGCCTCTTCACCCTCGTCGGCCAGCACATCCACCACCAGGTCCGCGCGCTGTGCCGGGGCCAGTGTCAGGCGCTCCAGCGGTTCGGGCGCGTCGAGTGGCATCCCGTCGAGCGCCACGACCCAGCCTTTGAAACCCTGTGCCTCAAGCGTGAAGATGCGGGCATTGGCCGTGTTCACCAGACGCAGGCGCATCCGCGCGTTGGTCTTGACCGGACGCGAGAACGCGCCATCCCCGTTCACCGTCACCCAGTTGCCAAGCCGCCCGCCATGCGCCCAGTCGTGCAGCGCCCCGAAGCCGCCTGCAATCTGGGCATCTTCGGCCAGACGCCAGTCATCCAGCAGCAGAACCTCGTCATGGTCCACCGGAATCGCACCCTCTGGCTCCTCAACAATCAGCGCCCCGTAAAGGCCCCGCGCCATCTGCTCCCATGTCCGATTGTGCGGGTGATACCAGTAGGTGCCCGCATCAGGCACGGCAAAATCATAAAGAAAGTTCTCGCCCGATGCGACGGCGGGCTGAGTCATGCCAGCCACGCCGTCCATGGCATTGTCGATCCGAATGCCATGCCAGTGCACGGTTGACGGTTGCGGCAACTGGTTCATGAAGTCGCGCATCACACGCTGCCCCTGCCGGACACGGATTTCGGGACCGGGCACCGTTCCACCATAGCCCCAGATCACAGTTTCGGGATAGTCCGGAGGCGCGAGACGCGCCATGCCTTCCTGCGCCACGAGGCGCGGCGCACTTGCTGCACGGGACAGGCGCGGCAGCGCGCTTGCGACGACACCGCCCAGCAGGACACCGGAAAACTGGCGACGGGTCAGGTGTGGCATGGGGCAATCTCCGGAAACTGGGTTTCTCCAAACCTATCCGCCACCCGGCCAAAGGCAAGTCACAGTTGCTTGGGCACGCGGGCCACGCCCCCCCCCCACAAACAGACTACAAGGTGGTCTTGCGATACTTGAACGCGCCCGAGCCACGCGCGATCACCTCGCCGGTTTCGTCCAGAACGGTCGCCTCGGCAAAGAAGGTCGCCGCCCCGCCGCCCACCTTGCGCCCTTCGGCAATCAGCAATCGTCCCTTGGGACGGCTCAGGAAATTTGTGGTCAGCGACAGCGTCAAAGCAAGGCGTTTGTGATCCGGATCGCCGGTATAGCAGCCCGCATAGCCCATCACCGTATCCAGCAGAGTCGCATAGACCCCACCATGCGGCAGACCGGCCCGGTTCGACAGGTAGTGCTCGATCGGCAATTCCAGCCGCGCATGATCCGCACCCCAGTGGGTCAGATGAAACCCGAGGTGTTTTTGCAGCGCATAAGGCGTTTCGTCGAGGCGGGGGTCAAGCGGTGTCATTGTCATGCGCCCGTTCTAGCCCGCGACGAACGAAAAGGAAAAGCCTCTCACGACCGGTCTTTGCGCACCAGTTTCCAGCCGGTGATCATCGGAGTCACGAGGTTTTCGCCCTTGAACCGCTTGTAGAACAGGATCGCCGCGACATGCAGCAGCACCAGAAGCAGGATAACCGTAGACATCTGGTTGTGAAGGCGCGTCGCCGTGCGATTTGTCCCGGAACTGACCATATCGGCCAGCGGACCGACATTGATGTAATCGTCAGGGTCGGCAAAAAGGCCGGTCGAGACCTGAGCGATCAGGATCGCGAGGATCGCGAACACGGACAAGGCCCCGATCGGATTGTGCCCTGGCCAGTAGGACGGCTTGCGGTCCTTCAGGGTAGCCGCGTATTTCAGCGTCTTTCCGGGGCCATAGATGAAATTCACGAAACGGACGGGGGCCGGTCCGACCAGCCCCCATAGAATGCGGAACACCAGCAGCGCGATGACCGCATAACCGAAGTAGAAATGCAGCGTCATGATGTTGGGGCCGAATTTGCCCAGCCCCCACGCCGCGACCACGCAGATCACCAAGGCCCAATGGAACAGGCGCGTGCCGATATCCCATATTTTCTCGCGCGAGACACCCTCGGGGATCTGCTTGGTCATGTCAGTTGGCCTCAGTCGGCGCGATAGTTAGAGTGGCACGCCTTGCAGGTGCCGCCAAGCGGGCCAAGGGCTGCCGTCATTTCGGCCTGACCACTGCCGGCCACTTCCTGCATCGCCTTGACAGCGGCCTGGAAATCCGCGGCCTTGGCCTGAACACCCGGGAAGTCTTCCCAGATTTTGGGCAGGGCCCGCGCGCCTTTTACGTCTTCGGACGAGGTGCCGGGTGCAAACAGGTGCGCGCCGTTATAGGTGGTCAGGACGACCATGTTGTCGGCGGCGGTTTGCGCCTTGGCCGAGTCATAGTCCATCTTGCCCTGTGCCATGCCGGCCAGAACACCCATGTTCGCCCCCAACAATTTGTAAAACCCCTGACGGGCGGCGACGGTGTCTTCTGCCGGACCTGCCATGGACAGGGTCGGGGCGGCAATAAGGGCAGCAATAAGTGCGTAACGCATTAGGTTGGCTCCAATCTCAATAAAGTGTGTGGCTCATCCGTTGAACGCGACAAGCGTTGCATCCCGCCGCAAGAATCGCCAGAAGTTTTCGCATTCCGAACACGGAATATCACATCAATTTGAACAGGACCGGAGAACCCGCATGCAAGAGCGGCCTTCTACGCGCCGCCCTGCCAAGAAAACGGTCAGATGGCGGTAAGGCCGCCGTCCAGCGCAATGGTCTGTCCAGTCATAAAGCTGTTTTCCGGCGCGCAGGCCCAGAGCATGGCTTGCACGATCTCTTCGGGCTGGGCCACGCGGCCCATGGGGATCCGCTGCGCAATGTTGCCATAGGCCTGATCCCGCGTGATCCCGCCACGCGCGACCATCTGTTCGGCCATTTCCTCGACCATCGGTGTGACGGTAAAGGCCGGGCACAGGGCGTTCACGCGGATTTTCTTACGGGCATATTCATCCGCCGCCGCGCGTGTCAGCCCCACCACCGCATGTTTCGCCGCCGCATAGCCCGACAGCATGGCCGCCCCTGTCAGGCCCGCCGCAGAGGACACATTCAGGATGGCGCCCTGCCCCGCCTCGAGCATGAAGGGGATCTGCACCTTCATACACAGGAACACACCGCGCGCATTGACGGCATAGTTGAAATCGAACTCTTCGGTGCTGAGCATATGGGTGGGGCACAGGGTGTGGCCCACACCAGCGTTGTTGATGCCCACGTTCAACGCGCCGAACGCCTCTTTGATGTGGGCACCATGGGCCATCACCTGATCCGCTTGCGAGACATCCACGACATCGGTGATGACCTCGACGCCTCCCGCGCGCAGATCATCGGCCACCTGCGCCAGCGCATCGGCCGAAATATCCGACAGGGCCAGCTTAGCCCCTTCGGCTGCGAATCGCGTGGCGGCCATCTTGCCGAACCCGCTGGCGGCGCCGGTAATCATCACCACCTGATCCTGATACCGTTTATCCATGTTTCGTGGCCTCCAGACCTGCTTGGGCGAAAAGCGGCACATAAGTGCCCATCTTGGCCGCGCGTTCGGGATCAGAAGCGTTGCCTTCCAGCCCGCGTTTTTTGACCCCCTGGATGATCGCCGCCATGCGGAAGAAACAGAAGGCCAGGTAGAACCCGAACCGTTCGATCCCCGATAGTCCCATGCGCCGGCAATAGGCCGCGATGAAATCGGCGTCGCTCGGGATACCGAGCGCGGCGCGGTCCACGCCTTGCAGGCCCCGTCCCGCCCCGCCGGGCGGCATCTGCCACTGCATGATGACTGCGGCAAGGTCCGCATAGGGATGCCCGATGGTGGACAATTCCCAATCCAGCACCGCGACACAATCTGTGCCATCTTCGGCAAACAGAAGGTTGTCCAACCGGTAGTCGCCATGTACCAGTGTGCGCTTGCCGTCATCTTCGGGCATGTTTTCCGTCAGCCATTCGATCAGCTGATCCATGGCAGGCACGGTTTCGGTCTCCGAAGCCCTGTATTGCTTGGTCCAGCGCCCGACCTGACGTTCAAAGTAATTCCCTTCCGGGCCATAGTCCGACAGACCCACCGCGTCGATATCGACCGAATGGATCGCCGCCAGAACGCGGTTCATCTGATCGAACACCTTGCTGCGGTCTTCGGTGGAAACCTCGGGGATGCGGGGATCGTCGAAGTTGCGTCCGTGCACGCGCTCCATCACGTAGAAGGCCGAGCCGATCACAGCATCGTCTTCGCACAGCACATGCATGCGGGCGACCGGCACGTCTGTTCCCGCCAGCGCCTGTTGCACGCGAAATTCACGGTCGACGGCGTGGGCAGACTTCAACAGCACCCCAGGGGGTTTGCGGCGCAGCACATAGTCGCGCGCCGGTGTCTTTAACAGAAACGTCGGGTTCGACTGCCCGCCTGCGAATTTCTCGGCTGTCACCGGCCCCTCAAACCCGTCAAGGTGTTGGGACAGCCAGGCCGCCACGGCGTCAGTATCCAGATGTGTCGCGTCCATAAGCCGTCCTCCCTCAGCTATAGGTCAACATGTCAGCTTCGTTGCTGGCATCAATATGCGGGGTCTCGTTGAACCCGTGCAGCCAAGTGCCGTTCTTCGAGACAACAAAACGCGCCACGGCACAGTTCTTGACCTGCAATTGCAGAGCTATCATCTGGTCTGCCGGACCGCCGGTGATCTCGGCCACGGTCTGGCCGATGGCCCCACCAGAAGATACCGCCATCGGCAGGCGCGCGTCGCTGGCCGCGATCACTTCGCGCGCCTCGCGCACACGGGCCGCGAAATCCCCAAAGCGTTCCGGCGGGTTCTCGATCTCGTCTTTCTGCCACAACAGCACCGTGTCCCGCAGGGTGCGGAAATGTTGGCGGCGGTCGTCATGCATGCCTTCTGGCGCGCCACCCCTGGCGAAACGGGCATCCAGAAGGCCCTTGAAGTCAAATTCGTTCAACCCCGGCAGGATCACCGGCTCGGCCGTGATCCCCATGCCGCGCGCCATGCCTTCCCAGGTCTGGCGATGCCGCTTCATGGCCCCGATGAACACCTTGTCCGGCACCGCGCCCTGCCGTTTCAAAGCCACGCCCAGCGCCTCGGACTGGCGGTGGCCCAACTCTGACAGGTTGTCGTAATCCGCTGCCCCGAACGACGCCTGCGCGTGACGCACAAGATGGAACATCTGGCTCATGCCATGCGCTCTTGCAGGCGGGCATAGGCGGCAACGTATTCCCGTTCGAACCGCGCCACGAGGTCTTCGACAGGCCCGACGGATTTCACCGACCCGATCCCCTGCCCCGATCCCCAGATGTGTTTCCACGCCTTGGGTTTCTCGCGGTCCTGCCCGAAATCCATGGTTTTCAGGTCCCCGGATGGCAGATTGTCAGGATCCATACCTGCATTGCGCACCGACCCTTTCAGATAGTTGCCCGACACCCCCGTAAAGAGCGAGGAATAGACGATGTCCTCGGCGCCGCTCTCGACGATCATGTCCTTGTAACCTTGATCGGCATTGGCTTCGTCCGTGGCGATGAAGGGCGACCCGATATACCCCAGATCCGCGCCCATCGCCTGCGCTGCCAGCAAGGCGTCGCCGGTGCCGATGGACCCCGACAACAAAAGCGGCCCCTCGAACCATTCGCGGATCTCGCGGATCAGCGCAAAGGGCGATTGCATTCCCGCGTGCCCCCCCGCACCCGCCGCCACCGCGATCAGGCCATCCGCACCTTTCTCGATCGCCTTCTTGGCAAAGGTGTTGTTAATGATGTCATGCAGCGCGATCCCGCCACAGCTGTGGGCGGCCTCGTTTACCTCGACCCGCGCACCCAGCGACGTGATCCAGATCGGCACCTTCCACTTGGCGCAGAGTTCCAGGTCGCGTTCCAGCCTCGTATTCGAACGATGCACAATCTGGTTCACAGCAAAGGGCGCAGCCGGGCGATCAGGGTTTTCCTGATTGTGGCGGTCCAGTTCCTCGGTGATCTGTTTGAGCCAAGCTTCCAGTAAGGGCGGCTCTCCTTCCGCTTCACGCGCGTTCAGCGCCGGAAAGCTGCCAATAACGCCAGCCTTGCACTGCGCAATTACCAGCGCGGGCACCGAAATGATGAACAGGGGTGAAGCCACAGCCGGGATTCTCAATCCCTGCAGGGCCTTGGGCAAATGACTGTCACCGGACATGCGCACCTCCTTATTTCGCATTCACATACCGGACGGTATGTTATTCATCACAGAGCGCAAGCCCCTAGCAAAAGGACTTCACGTCACTTGACCGAAACCAGCCTGCAAAAACGCAAAAGGGCGATCCGACTTGAACCGCCCCATGCATCTCTGGTCTCGTAGACCGCGGTTTTAGACGGTAGGCAGGCTATGATCCTTGAACTGCTTGCGCAGGGTCAGCTTCGATACCTTGCCCGTCGCGGTCAGCGGCAAATCCTCGACAAAGACCACATCATCGGGCAATTGCCACTTGGCAAAATGCTCTTCCAGAAGGTCCATCAACTCGGCCACCTCTGGCTTACCCTCCGGTGCGGGCACCACAATCAGCAAAGGCCGCTCATCCCATTTCGGATGCGGCACGGCGATCACGGCACAATTCGCCACCTTTGGATGCGCCATCACGGTGTTTTCAAGGTCAAGAGAGCTGATCCATTCGCCGCCTGACTTGATCAAGTCCTTGGCGCGGTCCGTGATCGTCAGATAGCCATGGTTGTCGATACTGGCCACATCGCCGGTCCCGAACCAGCCTTCACTGTCAAAGGCCGTCGCGTTGGCCTCTTCATTCTTGAAATAGCCAGCTGTGATCGTGTTTCCGCGCACATAGAGTTCGCCCGTCGCGGTCCCGTCATGGGGTTGCGGTTGGCCGTCTTCGTTCACGATCTTGAGATCAACCCCGAATACACGGCGCCCCTGTTTGCCCTTGATCGCGACTTTTTCGTCCAGCGGCAGATGATCCAGATGCGCCGGCAGGTTGCCCTGCGTGCCGACCGGGCTCATCTCGGTCATGCCCCAGGCATGGCAGACATTGACGCCATGCTCCTCGAAATAGCGGATCATGCTGGCCGGCGCGGCAGACCCGCCCACGACCATATCCCCGAACCCTGTGGGCACGCGTTCCTGTTTGGCGATCTCGCCCTGAAGACCCAGCCATACGGTCGGCACGCCCCAGGCCGAAAACACCTCTTCCTGATCCATCAGGCGGAACAGGCTCTCGCCTTCCAGCGCGCCTCCCGGAAACACCAAGGATGCCCCTGTCAATGGTGCCGCATAGGGCAGGCCCCATGCGTTCACATGAAACAGCGGCACAACCGGCAGGATCTTTTTTCCCGGTTGCAAAGCCGCAGGCAGCGACACCCCGATCATCAGCGCGTGCAGAACGGTGGAGCGGTGCGTGTAAAGCGTGCCCTTGGGGTTTCCGGTCGTCCCCGAGGTATAACACAAGCCGGCCGCGGTCTCTTCCGGGAAATCTGGCCAGTGATGGCGGTCCGGCTGACCCTCCAGAAGCTCTTCGTAGCAGAGGTAATCGCCCTCGGGCATATGGGCCCGGTCGGTCATCACCACGATCTTAAGACCAGAGGGCCACTGGTCACGCAGCGCGGCGACAAGCGGCACAAAGGTCGTATCCACGAACAGCATCGTGTCCTCGGCATGGGTCACGATATAGGTCATTTGCTCCGCCGACAGGCGGGGATTGATGGTGTGACACACACAACCAATTCCGGAAATCGCATAGTACAGCTCGAAATGGCGATACCCGTTCCATGCCAGTGTCGCGATCCGGTCCCCGACCTGCGCGCCCTGCGCCGCGAGCCCATGGGCCAGCTGCGCAACCCGCTTGGCCGTGTCGGCATAGGTGGTGCGGTGGATATCGCCTTCGGTCCGCACCGAAACGATCTCGGCGGTCGGATGCACCTCGGCGGCAAATGTCAGGATGTCCGCGATTTTCAACGGACGCATCATCATCGAACCCAGCATGTCAGCCCTCCCCTGCTGATATCTTTTTCGTGGCCAGTGTAGGAGGATAGCGCCGCCAAAATGAAATGGTATTTTCACTTCGTTCCGCCACGTCGTTTCGGTGCGCTGATGCACAGCTGGCGTTCACGCCCCTGCAATTGCCGGGGCCCCACCGCCACACTAGCTTGGCATCTGAAAGGAGACATCCCATGTCGATCAGACCTGTTGTTGAAACACGCGCCGCCCAACCCGCCATCGAAGGCGCGGGCGTACATCTGCACCGTGCCTTCGGATTTCAGGACCCTTCGGAACTGGATCCGTTCCTGATGATGGACCATTTCAAGAACGACGATCCCCGCCTGTTCGAAAAAGGGTTCCCGTGGCACCCGCATCGCGGAATCGAGACCATCACCTATGTGTTGTCCGGCACGGTCGACCATCAAGACAGTCTCGGCAATACCGGCACGCTGGGTGCGGGTGACGTCCAATGGATGACCGCCGGTTCGGGCATCCTGCATCAGGAGATGCCTGCCCCGGACGCGCGCGGCGTGAACCACGGCTTTCAACTCTGGGCCAACCTGCCGCGCGACCTGAAAATGACCGCGCCGCGTTATCAGGACGTCGAAGCCAAGGAAATCCCCGAGATCATCGACGATGACGGCACCACCGTCCGCGTGATCGTGGGCAGCTTCTGGGGCAAGACAGGGCCCGTCGACGGGATAGCGGCCGAGCCGCAGTATCTTGACGTGTCCCTGCCCCCCGGCGTGAAAAAGACCCTGCCGGTTGATACCTACCGGCAGGCCTTCGCCTACGTCTTCGAGGGCGACGCCGCCTTTGCCGACGCCTCGACCCCGACGGGTATCCTGCTGGAAAAAGAAGTGGCTGGCGAAGAGGTCCACATCCGCGACATGTCGGGCGAACGCACGCTGGTGCGCTTTGGCACAGGCGATGCAGTCACGGTTCAGGCCGGCGAGCGTGGCGCAAGGTTCCTGCTGATATCCGGCGCGCCGATCCGTGAACCCGTGGCATGGCATGGCCCGATCGTCATGAACACGCAGGCCGAGTTGCAGCAAGCCTTCCAAGATCTGCGCAACGGCACATTCATTCGCTGACGCGACAGACCGCCCCGAACAGGCCCGGCGCCAAAGAGCTGCGCAGGGCCTGTTTCTTAACACGACCGCGTCTTTTTCTTGGGTCAAATACCTTTGCCGTGCGCAGCACGGCCGGGCCCAACCGTCTGCCCTTGCACGTCAGTGCATGGCAGGCGGGCGGGAGCCCTTTGTCACGCCGCGACGGATTTGCGCACCATATCCCAATAGACCTGCTCGACCTCGGCAAGGGACAACCGCCCGCCTTCCTGAAACCATGTATTGACCCCGGTCAGCATCGCGATCACCGCCATGGCGGCGATCTTTGGGTCCGACACGTCAAACACCCCGTCCCGCATCCCATCGCGCAGGATGGTCTCGAGCTGGTTTTCATACTGGCGCCGCAAGCCTTCAATGACCTCGAAATTTTCGGGCGTCAGGTTGCGCAACTCCATGTAGGCGATGAACACCTCGTCCGGGCGTTGCGAATGGAACCGGATGTGAAACCGCGTGAACGCCTCAAGCCGTGCCATAGCATTGTCGGCCTCTGGCAGATCCTCGCGCGCGGCCAAAAGCTCGACCATGTGGGCCTGCATCAGGTCGAAAAGCAGGGTCTGTTTGTCAGGCGTGTAATTGTAGAGCGCCCCGGCCTGCACCCCGACCTCTTTGGCAATCTGGCGCATCGACACCGCCGCGAACCCGTGTCGGGCAAACAGCGTCAGCGCCGCCGCGCGCACGCGCGGCCCTGTGATATCGGAATGTGATCCTGTCGTTCTTGCCATGATCCCACGCTAACTGAACGTATGTTCAATTGAAAGCCCCACTTGCACCGTCCCCGCCGCTGGGGCACAAAGCAAGAAAGGCCATACGGGGTTTTCATGCGTTTCTTGTTTTCACTGACTTTTCTGGTTGCCATCGCGGCCTGTGCCGCGTTTCCCGAGGTGGATCAGGCGGTCAGCGACGACGTGAAGAAGGCGCCCTACCCCGCGCTGGTACCGGTAGAACAGGTTCTAACCGAAACCCCCACCCGGCTTGACGAGAACAGCGACGAAGCGATCGACGCTCGCGTGACGGCGCTTCAGCGGCGCGCAGAGGCACTGCGCCGCCGGCCCGTCGAATAGGATTCACGCAAAACCCCGCTTTTAGACAGGTTTTCCGCGCGCGGTCCGCCACAGCGGCGCAACGCGCATTGCACCCTTTCGGGCAAGAGGGTACACGGCAAATCAGGAACACCTTCAAAGGAGAGCATGATGACCACCCCCTTGCGTCTGGGCATCGCCGGATTGGGCACCGTCGGGATCGGTGTCGTGAAAATCGTTCGGCAGAAAGCCAACCTTCTGGCCACCCGAACTGGACGCCCCGTGGTCATCACAGCCGTGTCTGCACGGTCGCGCGACAAAGATCGCGGCGTATCGCTTGCGGGCTATGCCTGGGAAGACGATCCCGTCGCGCTGGCCCAACGCGACGATGTGGATGTCTTTGTCGAGCTGATGGGCGGCCATGACGGCCCCGCCAAAGACGCGATCGAAGCCGCCATTGCCTCTGGCAAGGACGTCGTCACCGCCAACAAGGCACTTCTGGCCCATCATGGCCAAGTCTTGGCCGAAGCTGCCGAGGCCAAGGGCGCCGTGATCCGTTTCGAAGCGGCGGTCGCGGGCGGCATCCCCGTCATCAAGTCGCTGACCGAAGGGCTGGCCGGGAACGAAATCACCCGCGTGATGGGCGTGATGAACGGCACCTGCAACTATATCCTGACCCGGATGCAGGATGCGGGCTTGCCTTATGACGAGGTATTTGCCGAGGCCGACGCGCTGGGGTATCTCGAAGCCGATCCAAATCTGGACGTGGGCGGCATCGACGCGGGCCACAAACTGTCGCTGCTGTCGTCGATTGCCTTCGGCACGCAGGTCGATTTCGACGGGGTCGAGCTGGAAGGCATCCAGCGAATCTCGATCGAGGATATCCATCAGGCCGCTGACCTTGGCTACAAGATCAAGCTGCTGGGCGTGGCCCAGATGACGGGGCGCGGGTTGGAACAGCGCATGTCGCCCTGCCTTGTCCCCGCCGACAGCCCGCTGGGCCAGCTCAAGGGCGGCACCAACATGGTGGTGATCGAAGGCGACGCTGTCGAACAGGTTGTCCTGCGCGGCCCTGGCGCGGGTGAAGGCCCGACCGCAAGCGCCGTGATGGGTGACGTCTGCGATATCGCGCGGGGCCTGCGCATCCCGACCTTTGGCGTGCCGGCAACCGAACTGGCCAAAGCCAAGGTGGCACAGTCGAATTCGCCCGCGCCCTATTACCTCCACCTCACGCTCGAGGACAAACCCGGCGCGCTGGCCAAGATTGCCACGGTGCTGGGCGACAACGGGATCAGCATCGACCGGATGCGCCAGACGCGTCATAATGACACGAACGCACCGGTTCTGATCGTAACCCACAAAACCACGCGCGCCGCACTGGATGCCGCGATCGAGGCTATGACGGTCACTGGCGTGATGGTGAATGCGCCCGTCGCGTTGCGGATCGAAACGGTCTGAGAACCGCCGCACGGCATAGTGAAACGCATAAGACGCGCCGCCCCCAAGCGGCGCGTTTCTTTTTACAAGGTACTGATTTTATGGATTACTCTGCTTTTATTGATCCTTGATGTGAACGCGCTGCGCCCAGTTTCTGGAATAAACCCATCAACGCATGGTCGAACCTGGCATTCCCCGCCGCCGTCTGGGCCTGGCTGGAGGCACGCAAAAACCGGCCCATCCCGGCAACGCTGTGGGTTTTGATCCTGCTTGCAGCCTTTATCGGCATCGGGTCGTTCCTGTTTCATACGTTTATAAATGACTGGACCGAACTTGCCGATGTCGTCCCGATCTGGAGCTGCGTGGCCCTGTGTGTACCGACCGCGATCCATTTTTTCGGCGGCGTGCCGCCCGCGCGTGTTCTGCGCATCGGGGCGATTGTCGCCGCGGTGGTGGTGATCGTTTTTCTGGCCTCGGGGTCTGACCCCGCACATGCACACGCTCACAGCCATGTCCCTGTTTTAAATGGGTCGTTGCAATATGCACCCGCGCTGATCTCACTTGTCATCTTTGGCGCGGTCACTTGGAGGCGTAGCCATCCAATGGCACCGAGGGCTCTGGCCGCAATACTTACCCTTGCAGCCTCGCTTTTCTTCCGCACCGTTGATCCGCAGGCCTGCGCCGCGTTCCCCACTGGGTCGCATTTCACGTGGCACCTTCTCAATGGTCTTATGGTTGGAATTCTGTTGCAGGCGCTCATCCGAAACCGCCTTTGACGCTTGTGCCCAAAGGCACAGACGTCTAAACCCCTTGGTCAAAAGACCCATCTCCCAAGGAACGTTTTCATGCCAACCAAAGCTGAATTTCAGGATCGTATGCTTTCTCTGGGCCTTGCCCGCGTTGCCGAGCAGGCCGCGCTGGCCTCGGCCAAACTTGTCGGACGCGGTGACGAAAAGGCCGCCGACCAGGCAGCCGTGAACGCCATGCGTGACCAGCTGAACCTGCTGGACATTGCCGGTGTCGTCGTGATCGGCGAAGGCGAACGCGACGAAGCTCCGATGCTCTATATCGGTGAAGAAGTTGGCACCGGCAACGGCCCGGGCGTCGACATCGCGCTGGACCCGCTGGAAGGCACCACGCTGACCGCCAAGGACATGCCCAACGCGCTGACCGTGATCTCGATGGGGCCACGGGGCTCAATGCTGCATGCGCCCGACGTATACATGGACAAGCTGGCCATCGGGCCGGGCTATGAAAAGGATGTCGTCTCTCTCGATATGTCGCCCAAGGAACGCGTCGAGGCGCTGGCCAAGGCCAAGGGCTGTGACACGTCCGACATCACCGTCTGCATCCTGGAACGCCCCCGTCACGAAGACATGATCGCCGAGGTCCGGTCGACCGGGGCGGCCATCCGCCTGATCACCGACGGGGATGTGGCCGGCGTCATGCATTGCGCCGAGGCCGACGTGACCGGCATCGACATGTATATGGGCTCTGGTGGTGCGCCAGAGGGCGTTCTGGCCGCGTCCGCGCTGAAATGCATGGGGGGACAGATCTGGGGCCGCCTGTTGTTCCGCAACGACGACGAGCGCGGCCGTGCCGCCAAAGCCGGGATCACCGACCTTGACCGCATCTACAGCCGTGACGAAATGGTCACGCAAGACGTGATCTTTGCCGCAACCGGCGTGACGCAGGGTTCGCTCGTGTCGGGCATCAAGCGCGAACCCGGCTGGGTCACCACCGAAACCCTGATCATGCGTTCGAAAACCGGCTCGGTCCGCCGCATGGTCTATCGCACCCCGGTCGCATAATCCGTGACACGCGCGCTGGTCCTGATTGACATTCAAGAAGGGATGAACAGTCCCCTATGGGGCGCGCGCAACAATCCGGATGCCGAACAGAACGCGGCGCGCCTCCTCGCCTTTTTCAGACAGGCAGGCGCGCCGCTTTTCCATATCTACCATCAGTCGACACGCCCCGGGTCCCCCCTGCATCCCGACAACGGTGGCACTGCGATCAAGACCTGCGTCGCACCGACAGATGGGGAACCGGTTTTTTCGAAACAGACAAACTCCGCCTTCATCGGTACCCCGCTGGAAGCCGACCTGCATAAGGCAGGCGTGTCCGGTGTGGTCATCGCGGGGCTTTCCACGCCGCAATGCATTTCGACCTCGGTCCGCATGGCGGCCAATCTGGGCTTTGACACCTGGCTTGCGCATGATGCCTGCGCCGCGTTCGAGACCCACGCCACCTATGACTGGGCCACGGACCTGCCCCGCATGACCGCCGAAGAGATCCACCGCAACGAGGTATCCATGCTGCATGGCGAATTCTGCCGCGCCCTGCCCACGGATGCGATCCTGAAGGCGCTGGCATGAGCGATTTCCTGAATGTCTCGGCATCGCTGACCGGGCGGCGCTGGCTTGGACCCTCGATCGAAATCAGCCGCGCGGCGGAACGTCTGGCGCAGGAAACCCCGCTGCCGCCGGCCCTGTGTCAGGTGCTCGCGCGGCGCGGTGTCGATCCCAACGGAGCCGAGGCGTTTCTGGAGCCGAAGCTGGCCGACCTCCTGCCCGATCCGCGCACGCTCAAGGACATGGACAAGGCCGCTGCGCGTTTCCTGCAGGCAGTGAAGCGGCGCGAACGCATCGCGATCTTTGCTGACTATGACGTGGATGGCGGCACTTCGGCGGCGCAACTGATTGTCTGGCTGCGCGCGATGGGGCTAGCGGCGACGCTCTATATCCCCGATCGCATCGACGAGGGCTATGGCCCCAACGAAACTGCCATGGCGGCCCTCGCGCAGGAACACGACCTCATCGTGTGTGTGGATTGCGGCACGCTCTCGCACGGCCCCGTTGAGGCGGCAAAGGGGGCTGACGTTGTCGTGCTTGACCACCACCTTGGCGGCGAGACTCTACCTGCGGCGGTGGCTGTGGTGAACCCCAACCGGCAGGACGAAACCGGCGATCTGTCGCATCTCTGTGCCGCGGCGGTGGTCTTCCTGCTACTCGTTGAAGTCAACCGCCAGATGCGCGAAGGCGGCCAGAAAGGCCCCGACCTGATGGCGCTTCTGGATCTGGTGGCGCTTGGCACCGTGGCCGATGTCGCGCCCCTTGTGGGGGTGAACCGGGCCCTTGTGCGGCAGGGGTTGAAGATCATGGCGCGCCGTGACCGCCCCGGTCTTGTCGCCCTGTCGGACGTATCCCGCATGGATACGGCGCCCAACACCTATCACCTCGGGTTCCTGCTTGGGCCGCGCGTCAATGCCGGCGGGCGGATCGGACAGGCCGACCTTGGGGCACGCCTTTTGGCCACGAACAACCCGCACGAAGCCGCTGCGCTGGCGGAACGGCTGGATGTGCTGAACACCGAACGTCGCGATATCGAATCCGCCGTCAGGGACGCCGCAATGGACCAGGCCGAGGCGCGCGGTCTGGACGCCCCGCTGGTCTGGGCCGCGGGCGAAGGCTGGCATCCCGGCGTGGTCGGCATCGTCGCCAGCCGTCTGAAAGAGGCCACAAACCGCCCTGCCATCGTGATTGGACTGGACGGGGACGAGGGCAAGGGCTCGGGCCGCTCGATCGCGGGCGTGGATCTTGGTGCGTCGATCCAGAAACTCGCCTCTGAAGGCCTGCTCATCAAGGGCGGCGGGCACAAGATGGCCGCGGGTCTGACCGTGGCCCGCGACCAACTGGAACCGGCGATGACGCGCCTGGCGGACCTGCTGGCCAAACAGGGCGCGGCCGAGGCTGGTCCGGCAGACCTCAAACTGGACGGGATGCTCATGCCCACTGCCGCGCGGGTCGAACTGGTGGAAGACATCGAGAAAGCAGGTCCGTTCGGCGCGGGCGCCCCTGCTCCGCGCTTTGCCTTCCCCGATGTCGAAATCCTGTTTGCCAAACGTGTCGGGGACAGCCACCTGAAACTGACTTTCGGCGACGGACTGGGTGCGCGGATCGATGCGATCTGTTTCGGGGCCTTCGACACCGCCCTTGGCCCCGCCCTACAGAATCACAACGGCGCCCGCTTTCACCTCGCCGGGCGGCTGGAAATCAACGAATGGGGCGGGCGGCGCAACGTGCAACTGCGTCTTGAAGATGCAGCGCCCGCCTGAACCGGCCTCGATCTTCTTTTTTCTACCAAATACTCCGGGGTGAATTGGCCCCCAAAGCGCCAGGAAGGGCAGCGCCCCTGCCAGCCTTCGAAAAATTGCAACGAGTCCTGAAGTTTCCGCTTGCGCCCGTGAGGCGCTTTGCATAAATACCGCCTCACGCTTCGGAATGGCCCGTTCGTCTATCGGTTAGGACGCCAGGTTTTCAACCTGGAAAGAGGGGTTCGATTCCCCTACGGGCTGCCACCGAAGCTGTCTCTTTCTCTGAGACACCGAACCAAAGGTTCCAGTGGCCCGTTCGTCTATCGGTTAGGACGCCAGGTTTTCAACCTGGAAAGAGGGGTTCGATTCCCCTACGGGCTGCCACACAAACCCCAGCTTTCTACATCCGATGGGCCTGAGCGGCGCCGAGCACGGTGCTGGCACATCGAAAAGGTCGGCCGACCGTAGTCGTAGGCCGCAGAGAGCACGCTTTGCCTGCTGTGGGTTTGTTTTGGACGGGTTGCAGAACGGGGCACGCGATGCCCGATCACCTGACGTATTTTGTCACAAGCGCCTTCACCGGCAGCGACGCATTCAACCGCGTGGCCAGCAGGAACATCCCCCCGATCTTTCGCTGAAGGTAAAGAATATCCATCGGCACCTTGGGCGGGATATAGCGGGCCTCGGCCAGCGCCACGCCTTCCTTGTTCAGGTGGTTGGAAAGCGTCCGGTCCGAGAAATCAAATTCATCGGCGGATTGGATGGCGTCGAAAACGCTTTGGATCATGCCCAGGATTCGGTCGTCGAAGGGGCCATCGCCTTCCAAAATCCCCAAATGAATGGCCGCCGCGCGAAGCTCTGTGTCATCGCCCTGCAATCCTGCACGCAACAAACGCCTGTATTTGTCAGATGCCGATGGGGGCACCGGGCGGGCCGCGCCAAAATCCAAAAGACCAATCTTCCCGGTCTCCCGATTATACCGGTAATTCGCAAAGTTCGGGTCGCTTTGCATGACACCCAACTCGAAAACCTCGCGCAGCGTGAGGTCCACCAACGCCCCGGAGACCCGGTTGCGTTCCGAATGTGGCGCATCACGCACAGTCTCGATGGTGCGCCCTTCGAGAAAGGACATCGTGAGAACCTCAGACGTGCTCCAGTCGGGGTAAAACTCCGGGATTTCAAAGGCTTCTTGATCTTTCAACAGTGCCGCAAAACGGCGCAGGTGTTGCCCCTCGCGGTCATAATCCGTTTCCTCGTGCAACTGCGTTTGCGCCTCTTGGATATAGGGATCCAGATCAAAGCTTTTGGGAAGCAAACCTGACATCCGCACCAGAACAGCCACATTAGCGATATCGCTGTCGATGCTGCGCGCGATGCCCGGATACTGCACCTTGATCGCCACATCGCGCCCGTCTTTCAGCGTTGCGCGATGCACCTGACCGATACTCGCCGCCGCGATTGGCCTGACATTGAAGGTCTGGAAAGACGTTTGCCAGTTCTGCCCCCAGTTTCTGTTCAAAACGTCACGCAACTGCTTGGGAGGCATGAAATGTGCCTGATCGCGCAAACGCGCCATGATGTCAGCCAGTTCAGGGGGCAGGACGTCGCCCGCATCCATTGAAATCAACTGTCCCACCTTCATGGCGGCGCCGCGCATCCGCGCAAGTTGATCCGCGACCCGTGTCACATTGCCCGGCGTCATCAGCAAACCGCGCATATCGGGTCGTGCCCCGCGCCCGACATCCCGCAGGGCACGCACCGCCACGTTGCCAGCGATACCTGCCGTCATGCTGCTCAGACCGGCAATACGCACCAGCCGGCCTGTCGGGACAGCCAAAGGATTGGCCGAGGGTTTGGGGTCAGTCATCAATCCTCACCAAAATTCCGTGCCCGGAGCGCCCTTGATACGCCCTGTCAGATTCTCGGTCACCCAGCCGCCATAAAAGTCCCCGGGTTGCGGGTTCACGCGATGCCCTCCAACAAAACACGCGTCCATAAGGCCGGCGTAAAACGCGAGATAACCTTTGATCGGCTCAAAACCCCTGGTCGGCGCCGCATAGCTCCACGCGGCTTTTCTGGCCATGGCCGCGCCGCCCTGAACGTCCCAGTAACTTGCAACGCCTTTCCATTCGCAAAAGGATCGACCGGCGGCCGGTATCAGGGCCGCGTCAACATCATCCGGCGGGATATAGTAGGTCGGCGCGTGGTGGGTTTCCAGAACTCGAAACGCCCGTTCGGTGTCCACGATCGTGGTACCGCCAAGCTCAACACGAATGGGCAGTTGCACCACTTCCAATGCAGGCGGCCGAGGATAGTCTTGAACATTTTCGATCTTCAGAGATGACATCGGGGGCCCGTGTAGGTTTGCATGAGGGGACTGCGACACGCAAGCTAGCGCAAGATAAAAGGGAATCTAGACCTTCAGGTTTGACGCAAACGTCTGCCCCGGCTTCGTCCAGAAGATGGAGGCGAACAAGAATGCCCGAAAAGGCCTTCTGCGTTGGGCGCGCAAAAGTCAGACGGCAGCGTCAAAGACGTAGAACGGCTGGCACAGTCCGCATGTCCGCTGTCGCGGCCAAGGTCAGATGTCCGCATTGTCAAAATTCTCCTAAAAGAGTTGTCACCTCTTTCTGTCTGGCAGCGCCAGAAACGAGGCCGCATATTTCCCCAAAGACACGCGGCCTTCAGGAGCACCTATGAGCACAACATATTACGCACCGCACGGCGGCCACCCCGGTCAGGAACAGCTTCTGACGGATCGCGCGATTTTCACCGAGGCTTATGCGGTGATCCCCAAGGGCACGATGCGCGATATCGTGACGAGCTTTCTACCGTTCTGGGATGACACGCGGCTTTGGGTGATTGCCCGCCCGATGACCGGCTTTGCCGAGACGTTTTCGCAATACATCATGGAAGTGCAGCCCGGCGGCGGCTCGGACCGGCCGGAAACCGATCCCGAGGCCGAAGGGGTGCTGTTTGTCGTGGAAGGCACGGCCACGTTGCACGTTGGTGGCCAGACCCATGAGATGACGCCGGGCGGCTATGCCTATTTGCCGCCGTCTTCGGGCTGGACGTTGCGCAACCGTGGCGATGAAACGCTGCGGTTTCATTGGATTCGCAAGGCCTATGAAGCGGTAGACGGGTTGGACGCGCCGGATGTGCTGGTGCTCAACGAGCAGGATATCGCGCCCAACGTGATGCCTGGCACCGAGGGCAAATGGGCGACGACGCGCTTTGTCGATCCGGCGGACCTGCGCCATGACATGCATGTGACCATCGTCACGTTTGAACCGGGGGCCGTGATCCCGTTTCTGGAAACCCATGTGATGGAGCATGGGCTTTACGTGCTTGAAGGCAAGGCGGCCTATCGGTTGAACAATGACTGGGTCGAGGTCGAGGCCGGGGATTACATGTGGCTGCGCGCTTTTTGCCCGCAGGCCTGTTATGCCGGTGGGCCGGGCAAGTTCCGCTACCTGCTTTACAAGGACGTCAACCGGCACATGTCGCTGCGTCCGCGGCTCTCACGATAACGCGGGCGCCACGCCCCCGATCGCCTGCGTCAGCGCCTTGGCCGCTTCGGTAACCGGGGCGCTCAGCCGCGCGACGTCCTCAGGGGTCACCCGGCTTGTGGGCCCCGAAACCGAAATTCCGGCCACGGCCTCTCCGTTCATGTCAAAAACCGGCGCCGCGATGCATCGCATCCCTGCGGTGCGTTCCTCGTTGTCGATGGAAAACCCACGGTCGCGGATCTGAGCGAGGTCGTTCAGAAGCGCATCGCGGTCGGTGATGGTGTGATCGGTGAAGGCCTGCAAACTGCTTTTGGCAAGAACCCTTTGCAGGCGATCCGCCTCCATATGCGCCATCAGCGCCTTGCCAATCCCCGACGCATGCATGTCAGAGAGCGTACCGGGCGGAAAGAAGGCGCGGATGGTTTCGTGGGTTTCTACCTGGCTCAGGAACAGAACGCTGCCTTCCTTCTCGATCCCGAGATTGGCGGTTTCGCCCGTGTCTTCCATCAGCTTGCGCATGATCGGGCGGGCACGGTCGACAAGGCTGGTGCGGCGCAGAAAACGGGCCCCGATGACAAAGGCGCCGGGGCCAATGTTCCATAGCTGGTCCTCGCCGTCGAATTCGACGAGTCCGCGCCCTTCGAGCGTGACCAGAACGCGGTACACGGTGGCCGGAGACTGGCCCATATCCTCGGCAATACGGGTCAGGGGCAAGCCCTGTGACCGGCTCAGATACTCAAGAACCGCCATCGCTCGATCCAGTGATTTGATGGTGTTCTGTTCGGTTTTGTCATGCCAGTCGCGCGGGCGGCCACGGGCACGACGCCCCTCATTCGAGCCACTTTCTTGGGAATCCATAAATTGTCTCTCCAGAGATATGAAAGCGTTTTTCATAATATGAAAAATTCAAGATACTGACAAGGCTTGATTTTTTCTCACCCTTCCACTTTTGAAAAACGATTTCAAAAAAATTTAACCTGCAGGGAAGCGCGTCTATGGTCAGGGCAACGATGCAAGGAGACGATCCATGAGCTTTCAAAACCCGGTCTTCATTCCCGGCCCGACCAATATTCCCGAGAGCCTGCGCAAGGCCTGTGACATGCCCACCATTGACCACCGCTCACCGCTGTTTGGGCAAATCCTGCATCCGGCCCGGGCGGGCGTACGCAAGATCCTCAAGAGCGAGACGGCGGAAGTGTTCATCTTTCCCTCGACCGGTACGGGTGGCTGGGAAACCGCGCTGACCAACTGCTTGTCAGCGGGTGACAAGGTACTGGCCGCGCGCAACGGCATGTTCAGCCATCGCTGGATCGACATGTGCCAGCGGCACGGGCTTGATGTTCAGATTGTGGAAACGCCGTGGGGCGAAGGCCTGCCGGCGGACCGCTATGAAGAAATCCTGACGGCAGACACCGCCCATGAGATCAAGGTGGTTCTGGCCACGCATAACGAGACCGCCACCGGCGTGAAGTCGGACATCGCTGCTGTGCGCCGCGCGCTGGATGTGGCGGGACACCCCGCGCTCTTGTTCGTCGACGGCGTGTCGTCGATTGCGTCGATGGATTTCCGTATGGACGAATGGGGCGTGGATGTCGCCGTGACCGGATCGCAAAAGGGGTTCATGCTGACCGCCGGGCTGGCCATTGTGGGCTTTAGCGCCAAGGCGATCGAGGCCACCAAGTCGGCCACCCTGCCCCGCACCTTTTTTGACATCAACGACATGACAGCGGGCTATGCCAACAACGCCTACCCTTACACTCCCGCCGTAGGGTTGCTGAACGGGTTGAGCGAAGCCTGCACGATGTTGCTCAATGAAGGCCTGGAGAACGTATTTGCCCGCCATCACCGCATCGCCGAAGGCGTGCGTGCGGCTGTCGGTGCATGGGGGCTGGAGCTGTGCGCGGCCAATCCGTCGGTCTATTCCGACACGGTCAGCGCCATCTGCACGCCGGACGGGTTCAACGCCACCGATATCGTGACTCATGCCGCCGACAAATATGGCGTCGCCTTTGGCGTGGGGCTTGGCGAAGTGGCGGGCAAGGTGTTCCGCATTGGCCATCTGGGCAGTCTGACCGACGTCATGGCGCTTTCGGGAATTGCCACAGCTGAAATGTGCATGGTCGATCTCGGGCTGGATATCCAGCTGGGGTCGGGGGTTGCCGCCGCGCAGGACTATTATCGCGGCCACGGGATCGAAGCCCGAAAGGATGCCGCGTGATGAAGGATACCGCGATGTATATTCCCACCTATCAGGACATGCTGGACGCGCATGAACGCATCAAACCGCATATCCGGCGCACCCCGGTGCGGACGTCGGATTACCTTAATGAGCTGACCGGCGCGGAGCTGTTCTTCAAATGCGAGAACTTCCAGGAACCGGGCGCATTCAAGGTGCGAGGCGCCTCGAACGCCGTGTTCGGGCTGGATGATGCGCAAGCCGCCAAGGGCGTGGCCACGCATTCCTCGGGCAATCATGCGTCCTGTCTGAGCTATGCCGCCATGAAGCGCGGCATCCCCTGTAACGTGGTGATGCCGCGCACGGCCCCGCAAGCCAAGAAGGATACGGTGCGCCGCTATGGCGGGCAGATCACGGAATGCGAGCCGTCCACCTCGTCACGCGAAGAGACCTTTGCGCAGGTGCAGGCAGAGACGGGCGGTGATTTTGTGCATCCCTATAACGATCCGCGCGTGATTGCCGGTCAGGGCACCTGTTCGCGCGAGTTCGTGGAACAGACCGATGGGCTCGACATGGTGGTCGCGCCGATTGGCGGGGGCGGGATGATTTCGGGCACCTGTCTGACGCTGGCGTCGCTGGCCCCAGAAACACAGGTGATTGCCGCCGAGCCGGAACAGGCCGACGACGCCTATCGCAGCTTCAAAGCGGGGCACATCATTGCCGACGATGCGCCCAAGACCATCGCCGACGGGCTTTTGGTCCCTCTCAAGGATCTCACATGGCATTTCGTGTCGACCCACGTGAGCGAGATCTACACCGCGTCAGAGCAAGAGATCATCGACGCGATGAAGCTGATTTGGAAACACCTGCGGATTGTTATGGAGCCGTCGAGCGCTGTGCCATTGGCGACCATTCTCAAGAACCCGGATGCGTTCAAAGGCAAGCGCGTCGGGCTGATCATCACCGGCGGCAATGTCGATCTGGATCGACTGCCGTGGATGGCGGGCTGAGTTTCGGCCAAAGTGAAAGGACAAAGGACATGAGAGATATGACTGATTTCGACGCCTACGAGGTGGGCTATGACATCCCCGCCAAACCCGGCATGGACGAGGCCGATATCCAGACGCCCGCGCTGGTGCTGGATCTGGACGCGCTGGAACGCAACATCAAGAAAATGGGCGACTATGCCAAGGCGCATGGGATGCAGCATCGGGTGCATGGCAAAATGCACAAGTCTGTCGATGTCGCCAAGCTTCAGGAAAGCCTCGGCGGCGCGGTTGGCGTGTGCTGTCAGAAAGTCTCCGAGGCCGAGGTGTTTGCCCGCGGCGGGATCAAGGACATCCTTGTCTCGAACCAGGTGCGCGACCCGGCCAAGATCGACCGGCTGGCCCGCCTGCCCAAGTTTGGAAGCCGCACGATTGTCTGTGTCGATGACATTGACAACGTCGCCGAGCTTTCGGCGGCGGCGGTCCAGCATGGTACCGAGATCCAGGTCTTCATCGAGATCGATTGCGGCGCGGGACGGTGCGGTGTCACCACCACGCCCGAGGTTGTGGCGATTGCCAAGGCGGTCGAAGCGGCGGAGAACCTGAAATTCTCGGGCATTCAGGCCTATCAGGGCGCGATGCAGCATCTCGACAGCTACGAGGACCGCAAGGCCAAGCTGGATGTGGCGATTGCCATGGTTCAGGACGCCGTGGACGGTCTCAAGGCCGACGGGATCACCTGTGAGCTGGTTTCCGGCGGCGGCACCGGGTCGTATTACTTTGAGTCCAACTCGGGTGTGTATAACGAGCTGCAATGTGGATCCTATGCCTTTATGGACGCCGATTACGGGCGCATTCTGGACAAGGATGGCAAGCGTATCGATCAGGGCGAATGGGAAAACGCGTTCTTCATCCTGACCTCGGTCATGTCCCACGCCAAAGCAGACAAGGCCATCGTGGATGCCGGTTTGAAAGCACAGTCGGTGGACTCGGGCCTGCCGGTGATCTTTGGCCGGAACGATGTCGAATACATCAAATGCTCGGATGAGCATGGCGTTGTGATGGACCCCAACGGCGTGCTCAAGGTCAACGACAAGCTGCGGCTCGTGCCCGGCCACTGTGACCCGACCGCGAACGTGCATGATTGGTATGTCGGCGTGCGGGGCGGCAAGGTCGAAACCGTCTGGCCCGTGTCGGCACGCGGGCGCGCCTACTGATCCGACCCTTGCAAAATTATCCCCCCGTGCACGGCTTTTGAAAGGCGTGCACGGGCTTTCCAATCCTGTCTGGAGACCCCCATGCTGATCGTACCCGAACGCGAAATCGCCAATCTGATGACCCGCGCCGCGGCCTTTGAGGCCGTTGAAAAGGTGTTTGCCGCCATGGCCTCGGGCGATGCGTATAATTTTCCTGTCGTCCGCCAGGCAATCGGCCACGAAGACGCACTTTATGGCTTCAAGGGCGGGTTTGACCGCGCGGGCCTGACGCTGGGCCTCAAGGCTGGGGGCTATTGGCCAAAAAACCTTGAAAAACGCGGGCTGATCAACCACCAGTCAACGGTCTTTCTGTTTGACCCCGACACCGGGATGGTCCGCGCCATGGTGGGCGGCAACCTTCTGACCGCACTGCGCACGGCGGCGGCGTCCTCGGTCTCGATCCGGCATCTGGCGCGCGAGGATGCCAAGGTGATCGGCATGATCGGCGCCGGACATCAGGCCACGTTCCAATTGCGCGCGGCGCTGGAACAGCGCGATTTTGAAAAGGTCATCGGCTGGAACTATCACCCCGAGATGCTGCCCAATATCGCCAAGGTCGCGGACGAGGCGGGCGTGCCGTTCGAGGCTGTCCCCCTTGAAGGAATGCAAGACGCGGACGTCATCATCTCGATCACCTCGGCCTTTGAACCGTCGCTCATGGCCGGCCATGTCTCGGCGGGGACCCACATTGCCTGCATGGGCACCGATACCAAGGGCAAGCAAGAGGTCGAGGCACAGCTTCTCGCGCGGGCCACGGTCTTTACCGATGAGGTCGCGCAGTCCGTCTCGATTGGCGAGGCACAGCACGCCGTGGCCGAAGGGCTGATCCGGGCCGAGGACGTGCGGCAACTGGGCGCTGTCATCAACGGCACCCATGCAGGTCGCCGGTCGGACACAGAAATTACTCTGTTCGACGGCACCGGAGTCGGCCTGCAGGATCTGGCCGTGGCGGCGGCTGTGGTCGATTTGGCCGTGGAACAGGGCATCGCGATCGAAGTCGATTTCTGACACCCACCCATAAGAATTTCCAACAAATGCTCCGGTTTTCCGGGGCATTTTTCTTGGCCTGGTGTTTACCCCCGCTCGGCCTGCTTCATCCGCTGCAAGGCGCGCGGTGCCATGAAATCAAGGAACAGCCGCACCTTGGGGTCTTGCAGGTTCTTGTGTGGATAGAGACTCCCGAACATCGAGGGCAGAGGGCGCGCCTCGGGCAGAATTTCGACAAGCCTTCCGGCTTGCAAGTGTTCGGCCACTTCAAACAGGGGCTTGTTGGTGATGCCGCGCCCATCCAGCGCCCATTCCAGCAACACGTCGCTGTCATCGGCATCAAACGCCCCGCCCACGTCGTATTTCTTAAACCCACCGCTGCCTTTCAAAGTCCAGTAGTATTCGGGCGAGCGCGGATAACGCAGCAGCAGGCAATTATGGCCCTTTAACAGGTCTTCGGGGGTTTGCGGCACGCCGAACCTGTCAAGATAGGCAGGAGCCGCACAGAGCACGCGATCACAATCCGAGATCTTGCGCAGCTTGAGGCTGGAGTCGCCCGGGTTCCCCACGAAAAACGCCACATCAATGCCATCGGCAAGAATATCGACCTTGCGGTCTGACATTCGCAACCGCACTTGGATTTCGGGGTGTTGGTCCACGAAATCAGGGATCAGCGGCGCGATCAGACGCCGCCCAGCCCCGAACGGGGCCGTCACCCGAAGCGTGCCCTTGGGGGCCTCGGAATACTGGGCCACGACATTTTCGGCGTCCCCCACCGCTTCGAGAATGCGCAGCGCCTCGCGATAGAATTGCTGCCCGACCTCGGTCGGCGTCAGCGAGCGGGTGGTGCGATTGAACAACCGCACACCCAGCTGTTTCTCCAACTCCTTGATGCGCTTGCTGGCCACGGCAGGGGTCAGGCGCAGGTCGCGCCCGCCCGAGGTGATACTGCCCAGTTCCACCACACGGCAGAACACCCGGATGCTTTCGAGATAGGCCATGATCTTCCCCCGGCGCTGCGCCTGTCAGCAGGTCGCCCTGATTGCACACATTCTCAACGATCTGTTGAAAGTATTCCGCAAATACGGTCGTTTTTCAATGCAGTCATTCACGGTAGTCTTATGGTGAGCCCACGCTTTTTTGGACGGGCACAGGAGACACCATGGCGCATCAGAACGAAATCCGCTTCCTGCTGAACGGCAAGGACACGACGGTCGTGGACCCCAAGGCGACGACAACCCTGCTGGATTACCTGCGGATCGACCAACGCCTGACCGGCACCAAGGAAGGTTGCGCCGAAGGCGATTGCGGCGCCTGTACAGTTCTGGTCGGGCGACTGCGGGATGGCAAATTGAAGTATGAAACCGTCAATGCCTGCATCCGCTTCCTCGCCTCGCTGAACGGCTGTCACATCGTGACGATCGAACACCTCTCGGGCCCCGATGGGCGTCTGCATCCGGTGCAGGAGGCCATGATCGAACACCATGGCAGTCAGTGCGGGTTCTGCACACCCGGCTTCGTAATGTCGCTTTATGCACTTTGGATGGAGACCCCCGCGCCCAGCGCGCAAGAAGTAGAAACCGCACTGCAGGGGAATCTCTGCCGCTGCACCGGATACGAGCCGATTGTGCAGGCTGCCCTGGCGATCAATCAATATGGCAGCCCCTCGAACGATTATCTGAACCGCGAACGGTCCGACGTGACCGCGCGCCTTGCGGCACTGCAATCGACAAGCCGGATCGAGACCGGCCCCGCCGACGACCGCGCCATCCTGCCGCGCGACGTGTCCGATCTGGCCGAGGTATTGGCGGAACATCCCGAGGCCACCCTCGTGGCTGGGTCTACGGATGTCGGCCTTTGGGTGACGAAATTCATGCGCCCGATCTCGCCGGTGGTATTCATCAACCATCTGGAAGAGCTGAAAGACATCACGCTGGACGACGACGCGCTGACCATAGGTGCGGGCGTGACCTATAGCGAGAGCGAAGCCGCCATCCGCGAGGCGTTCCCGCATCTGCGCGAATACTGGGACCGCATTGCCGGCTGGCAGGTGCGCAACATGGGGACCATCGGGGGCAATGTCGCCAATGGGTCGCCCATCGGAGACACGCCGCCGGTTCTGATTTCGCTTGGTGCCGAGGTGACATTGCAAAAGGCGGGGGGCGCACGCACCCTGCCGCTGGAAGCGTTCTTTATCGACTATGGCAAGCAGGATCGCGAAGCCGGAGATTTTGTCGCCAGCATCTGCATTCCGCGCGCCAAGCCAGGGCAGATCGACGCCGCCTACAAGATTTCCAAGCGTCGCGACGAGGATATTTCCTCGGTCGCCGTGGGGATCAGCGTTGTGCTTGAGAAGGGTACGATTGCAGAGGCGCGGATTGCCTTTGGTGGCATGGCGGCGACCCCCAAGAGGGCCGCGTCTGCCGAGGCGGCGCTGGTTGGGCAAAGCTGGAGCGCGGAGGCCTTTGATGCCGCCGCCAAGGCGCTGGCGCAGGATTTCACACCACTTTCGGACTGGCGGGCCTCGGCCGAGTACCGGCTGCTGGTTGCGGGCAACCTGTTGCGGCGTTTCCATCTTGAACACGACACCGCCAAGGACGCGCCTGTGCGTCTGGCCATCGCGTGAGGAGTAGGGCGATGAAGGATCAAACGACCATTCGCGGTGCCGTTCACCAGAACCAGAAACACGACAGCGCCGTCAAACAGGTGCAGGGGCGTGCGGATTACACCGACGATATTGCCGAACCTGTTGGCACGCTGCACGCCTATCTGGGTGTTTCCAGCGTGGCCCATGGCCGGATCAAGGGCATGGACCTGTCGCGCGTGCGCGCGGCCCCCGGCGTGGTGGATGTGCTAACCGCCGAGGACATCCCCGGCGTGAACGATGTCAGCCCCACGGGCAAACATGACGAGCCGGTCTTTCCCACCGACAAGGTCGAGTTTCATGGCCAGCCGATCTTTGCCGTGATCGCCGAGACGCGCGACTTGGCGCGGCGGGCGGCGGAACTGGCGGAGGTAGAATACGAGGTGCTGCCCCATGCGATTGATGCGGTTTCGGCGCATGAGGCCGGAATGCCGCTGGTGACGGACCCGCTCAAGCTGGAACGGGGCGATGTGGACGCGGCTTTTGAAGGTGTTGCGAACCGCGTCTCGGCGCGCATGGTCGTGGGCGGGCAGGATCACATGTATTTGGAAGGGCATATCGCCTTTGCCATCCCCGGTGAGGACGAGGATGTGATCGTGCATTGTTCGACCCAGCACCCGAGCGAGGCGCAGCACATGGTCGCCCATGTTCTGGGGGTGCCCTCGAACGCCGTCGTGGTGAATGTACGCCGTATGGGTGGCGGGTTTGGTGGCAAAGAAAGCCAGATGAACCTGTTCTGTGCCGTCGCAGCCATTGGCGCCAAAAAGCTGAACCGCCCGGTGAAAATCCGCCCCGATCGCGATCAGGATATGACCGCGACCGGCAAGCGGCATGATTTCGTGATCGACTATGACCTTGGCTTTGATAACGACGGCCGGATCGAGGTGGTCGAGGGCCAGTTTGCCGCCCGCTGCGGGTATTCCTCGGACCTTTCGGGGCCAGTGACGGATCGTGCGCTGTTTCACGCGGACAATGCCTATTTCTATCCGCATGTGCGCCTGACCTCGCGCCCGCAAAAGACCAACACCGTCTCCAACACCGCCTTTCGCGGCTTTGGCGGGCCGCAGGGCGTTGTGGCCGCCGAACGGATGATCGAAGAGATCGCCTATGCGCTTGGCAAAGACCCGCTTGAGGTGCGCAAGGCCAATTTCTATGGCGATGCCAACGATGGACGGAACCTGACGCCCTATCATCAGGAGGTCGAGGACAACGTCATTGGTCGCGTGGTGGAAGAGCTGGAAAGCAGCGCCGACTATCAGGCACGTCGAAAGGCCATTCTGGAGGAGAACGCCAAGGGCGGGATCATTCGCCGTGGTATCGCGCTGACCCCCGTCAAGTTCGGGATTTCCTTTACGGCGACCTGGTACAATCAGGCCGGATGCCTGCTGCATGTCTATAATGACGGCTCGATCATGCTGAACCATGGCGGCACCGAGATGGGTCAGGGGCTCAACACCAAGGTGGCGCAGGTTGTGGCCGACGCGTTGCAGGTGGATTTCGACCGGATCAAGATCACCAAGACCACAACCGAGAAAGTGCCAAACACCTCGGCCACGGCGGCCTCTTCCGGGTCCGACCTTAATGGTATGGCCGCACTGGATGCGGTGGAACAGATCAAGGCCCGACTGGTGGCGTTTGCAGTCGCCGAATGGGATGTCTCACCCGAAGAGGTGGTGTTTGCCCCCAACGAGATCCGCGTCGGACAAGAGACCTTTGCCTTCGATGAGTTCATCAAACGGGCCTATATGGCGCGGGTACACCTGTCGGCGGCAGGGTTCTACAAGACACCGAAAATCCACTGGGACCGTGCGGCTGGCAAAGGGCGTCCGTTCTACTACTACGCCTATGGCGCGGCCTGTTCGGAAGTGGCGATTGACACGCTCACCGGCGAATACCGGGTGGAACGCACTGATATCCTGCATGATGTCGGACGCTCGCTGAACCCGATCCTCGACAAGGGGCAGGTGGAAGGCGCGTTCATTCAGGGGATGGGCTGGCTCACGACCGAGGAGCTTTGGTGGGATGATGCGGGGCGGCTGCGCACGCATGCGCCCTCGACCTACAAGATTCCGCTGGCCAGCGACCGCCCGCGCATTTTCAACACGAACCTCGCCGATTGGTCAGAGAACCGCGAAATGACGATCAAGCGGTCCAAGGCCGTGGGCGAGCCGCCCTTCATGTTGGGCATCTCGGTTTTCGAGGCGCTTTCCATGGCGGTGGCCAGCGTTGCCGATTACCGCGTCTGTCCGCGCATGGATGCGCCTGCCACGCCGGAACGGGTGTTGATGACCATCGAACGGCTGAAAGCAGAGGTGTGATCCCATGACCACCGCACGTGCCCTCACAGACTTTATGAACGGCCCCGGTGCCGTGGCCTCGGTGCGGCTGACCCGCGTGCGCGGGTCTTCTCCGCGTACCGCCGGGACAGAGATGTTTGTGCGGGACGATGCACTGTGGGGCACGATTGGCGGCGGTCAGCTGGAACATCTCGCGATCTCGGCGGCGCGCAAGCTTTTGTCCGAAGGCAACCTGTCACAACATATGGACGTGCCTTTGGGGCCTGAAATTGGCCAGTGCTGCGGCGGTCGGGTTGAGCTGGTGATCTCGCGCCTCAGCACCGCCGACAAGGAAGACGCAATTGTTTCGGTGAAACAGGACGAGGCCGCACAACCAACCGTGTTCGTTCTGGGCGCGGGCCATGTGGGGCGCGCGCTGGCCGACCTGCTGCAACATATGCCCGTGCGCACCGTGCTGGTGGACCCTCGTGAAAGGGAACTGACGCAATCCAAGGCGCAGGTGGAAAAACGCCTGAGCGTGATCCCGGAAGTGGATGTGCAGAACGCCCCCGCAGGCAGCGCCTTTGTCGTGCTGACCCATGACCACGGGCTTGATTTCCTGCTGGCCTCGGCGGCGCTGCAGCGCGGGGATGCAAGTTATGTCGGGCTGATCGGCTCGGACACGAAACGCGCCAAGTTTGCCAGCTGGTGCAAAGACCACTGTGATGGCTTGTCCATCACACCCTTGATCTGCCCCATCGGGGCAGGCGGTAGCCGCGACAAGCGGCCGCCCGTGATCGCCGCGCAGGTCGCGGCCGAAGTGATCACGGCACTGACCTCTGAAACTACCGCAACTCCCCACTTCGGGGGCACTGTGTCGCAAATCGCGGCTCAGTGAGAAACGCCGGGCTTTAGCCGCGTCGAGGAGGAGGCGGCAGGGCATCGGTTTGCTTATGGAGGTCCCAATGAGGGATGGTAGCTATACCTACAAGCTGTTTCATCGCAGCGATTTCAGCGCGTTCTGGGCGCTGTTTACTGACAACCTGATCAACCTGATGGTGCTGGCCGGAGTGTGTCAGTTCGTCTTTCAGATGCCAGCAGAGATCGTTTATGGCCGGATCGTGCCGGGCGCGGCGGTGGCCATTCTGGCCGGTATCGCCGTTTATGTCGGGCTCGCCAAACGGGCCGCAGCCCAGCATGGGCGGGACGTGACGGCCCTGCCCTATGGCATCTCGACGCCGGTCATGTTCGTCTATCTGTTTGGCGTGATCGGGCCGATCTACTGGTCGACCAATGATCCGGTTCTGGCCTGGCAGGTGGGCATTGGCGCGGGGTTCATGGGCGGCATCGTGGCCGCACTTGGCGCCGTGATCGGGCCTTGGCTCAAGCGGGTGACACCGCGTGCAGGCATGTTGGGGACGCTTTGCGGCATTGCGCTGGTGTTTATTGGCACCGTGCCGCTGGCCACCGTGTTTGAAAACCCGTTCATCGGCTTTGCCTCGATGATCATCATCCTTTGGGGCCTCGTGGGCCGGTTCCGCCTGCCCTATAACATCCCCGCAGGCCTGTTGGCCTTGATCGTCGGGACCGTGGTGGCCTTTGCGATTGGCGAGGCCAAACTCAGCGCCGAAGGGGTCGGGTTCTATCCCCCACTGCCGTATCTGGGCGATCTGATGGCGGGTATTCAGTACCTCTTTGCCAACCCGGAACTGTTCCTCGTTCTGGTGCCGGTGCAGATCTATAACTTCATCGAAACCATGAACAACGTCGAAAGCGCCGAGGCGGCAGGCGACCATTATCCGGTTGCGACCTGTCAGATCACCGACGGGCTTGGCACGATGGTGGGTGCGGTCTTTGGCTCGCCTTTCCCAACCACCGCCTATATCGGGCATCCCGCCTACAAGCGCATGGGCGCACATGCGGGCTATGTCATTGGCGTGGGCGTGGTCATTCCTGCGGCGGCCTTCTTTGGGCTGCTGGCCTTTCTCAACAACCTGATCCCCGTGGCCGCCGCCGCGCCGGTTCTGGTGTTCGTGGCGCTCAGCCTGATCACCAACACCGCGCATTCGGTCAAGACCGACCACATGGCCGCCGTTACCTTTGCGATGATGCCGCATGTGTCGTCTTTCCTGATGGTCAAATGGGGCTCGCTCATGGGTGCGCTTGGTGCTGTCGGGGTTGCGGGTTTGCCGCAACTGGGGGATCCGGCCCTGACCGCCGCGCTGTTGCAGCAGGGCGCGCATTTCGAAGGGCACCTGGCCCTGTCGCAGGGTGCGATCCTGACCGGGTTGATCTGGGGTGCGATTGTGGCCAGCGTGATTGACGGACGGTTCCGCAATGCGGGCGGGTTTGCCCTTGCCGCGGCTGTCATGTCGGCCTTTGGCATCATCCACGGCGCGAGCCTGCATTGGCCCGAGCTGAGCGGCGTATCCGCTGGCTACCTGATCGCGGCGGCGTTCCTCTACATCTATCCGCTCTTTCACAAGGAAGATGATCTGGTGAATGAAAACGTGGTGGTGGGAGAGGCCCCGACCCTGCCCGCAGAATAACTGTTCGTCTCCCCGAACAGACATGGCGCGGGCCGGACCGTCTCCCCGGTTCCGGCCCGCGCATCCCTTTCAATGACACAGCTTTCAGACTGGACCCGCTCATGACATCGACGGATCAATATACGCTCTTGCGTGGCCGTATTCTGGATTTCCACGCCGCGCCGCAGGATGAGACAGACACCGAGGCCTATCGCTATATCGAGGATGGCGCGATCCTGTTGGCGGGTGGCAAGATCAAGGCCACCGGAGCGTTCGCAGAGATGGCCGCCCTTGCCCCCGACGCTCCGATCACGGACCACCGCCCCAACCTTTTGATGGCGGGCTTTATCGACACCCATGTGCATTTTCCGCAGGTGCAGGTCATCGCCTCGTGGGGCGCGCAGCTTCTTGACTGGCTCAACAGCTACACTTTCCCCGAAGAGACCCGCTTTGCGGACCCGGCCCATGGCGCCGCCATGGCGGGGCAGTTCCTTGATCTTCTGACCAGCCATGGCACCACCACCGCCGTGGCCTATTGCTCGGTGCATCCCGCATCGGTGGATGCCTATTTCACCGAGGCCGCCCAGCGCAACATGTGCATGATCGGCGGCAAGGTGATGATGGACCGCAATGCACCCGAGGCTCTGACCGATACGCCGCAATCAAGCTATGACGACAGCAAGGCGCTTATTGCAAAATGGCATGGAAAGGGGCGCGCGCATTATGCGATCACGCCGCGTTTCGCGATCACCTCAACGCCGGAACAGCTTGAGATGGCGGGTGCGCTTGTCGCAGAGCATCCCGACTGTTTTGTGCAAACGCATCTCAGCGAAAACCATGACGAGATCGCCTATACCGCAGAGCTTTACCCCGGTGCGCCGGATTATCTTGGCGTTTACGAAAACTACGGGCTGCTGACGCCCAAGATGCTCTTGGGGCATTCGATCCACCTTACCCCGCGCGAGATCGACGTGCTGGCCGAGACGCAGGCCAAGCCGGTGTTTTGCCCGACCTCGAACCTGTTTCTGGGCAGTGGTCTGTTTGACGACGCGGGGTTGCGCGGGCGCGGCATTCAGAACGCCATCGCCACCGATATCGGTGCGGGCACCAGCTATTCGATGCTGCAAACACTGAACGAAGGCTACAAGGTGCTCCAGCTTCAGAACCAGAAACTGCACCCCCTGCGCGCCTTTCACTGGATCACGCGGGGCAATGCCGAGGTCTTGGGTCTTGCGGACCGGATCGGGACACTGGCCGACGGATCGGACGCCGATATCGTGGTCTTGAATGCGCGCGCCACGCCCGCCATGGCGCTTCGGATGCAGCGGGCACAAACCCTGTCGGAAGAATTGTTCATCCTTCAGATGCTGGGCGATGATCGCGCGATTGAAGAGACCTATGTAGCAGGCGTGCCGCAAAAACAGACCGGCGTCAGCGCCATTCCGGACGTGGGTCCGGCGGTTCTGGAATTGGCCTGAGCCTGAGTGACCTTGATCGGCTGGTGCCCATCGCGGGCGTCAGCCGACAAACAAACGGCCAAGGAAGATGGCGCTCATGCCGTAGCCGATGATGATCACGATGATGCAGACCACCGAGACGGGCACGGCCTTGGCAATCCATGCGCCGCCATAGCCACCTAGCACCGCGAACACCATCATCAGCACCGCCATCGGCCACACGACCAGCCCGGCAACGGCAAAGGTGGCAACCGAAATGGCCGAGAGGGCAAAGGACAGACCGTTCTTGACGCCATTCATCAGGTGGATATCGCGCCAGCCCCACATGGCAAACAGCGCAAGCAGCACGATCCCCAACCCGCCGTTGAAATAGCCGCCATAGACACTGACCAGAAACAGGCCGATCGCGCCTTCGGGCTTGAGCGCACGTGACCGGCGTTCCGCCCAGGCGCGCAGTTTGCCGCCCAAAAGGAAAGCCGTGGTGGCAAAGAACAACAGGAACGGGACGATGAGCGAAAACGCCTCGTTCGAGGACACCAGAAGCAACAGGGATCCGGTCAGGCCGCCAGCAAGAGTGATCGCCGTCAAACGGATCATCTGTGCGCGTGAGAGGGTTTTCAGTTCCGAAAGAAACCCGATGGCGCCGCCGAGATAGCCCGGAAACACCGATACGGCGCTGGTGGCATTGGCCGCGACGGGCGGCACCCCGGCCCAGACAAGCGCCGGAAAGGTCAGGAACGTGCCTCCGCCCGCGATGGTGTTGACGACACCGGCCCCGAACCCTGCCAGCGCCAGCACAACAATTTCCAGAACGCTCATCTTCTTCCCCTTTTGAAGAGAAAAGCGGCGTGGGGGCACGCCGCTTTCCAGTCTTTTTCCAACCGTGTCAGGCGGTTGTCAATGCAGCCCCCCCTCAGACGTGATCGTCATGCGGCAGCGAGCCTTCGCCATGGCCCGCCAGACCGCCCGACACCTCTTCGGTGGCTTCGTCCGAAAGTTCTTCGGGCAGGATCAGGTTCAGCACGATGGCAATCAGCGCCGCGGGCAGGATACCCGACGTAGCCAGCACCTTGAGCGTGCTCGGCAGGTGCTGCAACGCGCCCGGTTCCAGCTGAAGCCCCAGACCCAGCGACAGGGAGATCGCGAAGATCACCATGTTGCGGCGGTTCCAATGCACATCCGAGAGCATCGAGATGCCCGCAGCCGCGACCATGCCGAACATCACGATCACGCCGCCGCCCAGAACCTCGATCGGGATCGACGAAATGATGGCG
Organism: Shimia fortis; assembly: GCF_040225985.1. Lineage (NCBI taxonomy): Bacteria > Pseudomonadati > Pseudomonadota > Alphaproteobacteria > Rhodobacterales > Roseobacteraceae > Shimia > Shimia fortis. The sequence goes on along the minus strand of NZ_JBBPEU010000006.1, from coordinate 112,007 downwards.
CCGATCTTGGGCACAAGCCCGGCAAGGATCAGGAAGATCGCACCAATGGTTACAACCCCCCGGCTCATCACGCCGGTCATGGCAATCAGGCCGACATTCTGGCTGAACGAGGTGTTGGGCAGCGCGCCAAACAGACCCGAGATCGCGGTGCCAAACCCGTCGGCATAGGTTGCGCCCTCGATTTCCTTGTCGGTGGCTTCACGCCCGGCACCGCCCTTGGTGATCCCCGAGACGTCGCCCACGGTTTCAACGGCCGAGACAAAGGACATCAGACAGAAGCCGATGATCGCAGCAACCGAGAATTCTATGCCAAAGTGCAGCGGGTTGGGCAGGGCAAAGGACGCCGCGCGGCCCACATTGGCAAGGCTGACCTCCCCCATGACAAAGGCAAAGATATAGCCCACGATCAGCCCGATCAGCACCGCCGAGACCGACAGCATGCCTTTGGCAAAGAACTTGAGCCCCAGCGTGACGAAGATCACGATCAGCGCCATGGTCCAGTTGATGAGCGAGCCATATTCGGGCTTGCCAATGGCCGGCACACCCCCGGCGGCGTATTGAATACCGACCTTGACCAGCGCCAGACCGATCATCGTGACCACAAGGCCCGTCACCAGAGGTGGCAGGGCAAAACGGATTTTGCCGATGAACAATCCCAGGAAGGCATGAAACAGGCCGCCGACCACGATACCGCCCATCAGAACCGCAATCGCGTCCACCCCTTTGCCCGCAACCAGCGGGATCATGATCGGGATAAAAGCAAAAGACGTGCCCTGAACGATGGGCAGGCGCGCACCAACGGGACCGACGCCGACTGTCTGAAACAATGTGGCGATGCCTGCAAAGAACATCGACATCTGGATCATGTAGATCATCTGCGGAAAGTCCGGGCTGTTCGAGCCAAACCCGAACCCGGCCGCGCCGCATACAATGATGGCTGGCGTCACGTTCGAAACGAACATGGCCAGCACGTGTTGGATTCCAAGCGGAACCGCCTTGGCGATGGGTGGTGTATAATTCGGATCGCGCAGCTGTTCCGGCGTCCCGATTGATGCATCAGCCATAATGTGTCTCCCCACTAGCTGTTCATTGGGGCCACCTCTCCTCCCTGGTGGCCCTTGGGCTCTAGTCCGCCACCACCTCGAACGGGGTTTCGAACCAGAATTCTTCCAAGTTGGCCCCAGCGCCGATCCGATCGACTACGGCAAACAGCCCCGATCCTGTGATCGGTGTCAGAACGCCATGCCACGTGTTGCGGGCAAAGTTGATGGCCTGACCGGGGGACGTGATGAACGCGCGGGGTGTTCCGGGGCCATTGCCTGTATCTTCGGCAACAATGACCAGAAATGCCTCCATGCTCATCGGAATGAAGGCTTGCGACCCGTCCGGGTGCCGCTCCATCATATCAAGCTGATACGGCAGGCTGCGCAATTCGGCCTGAAACAGGCTGATCCCTGCGCGCCCCTCGACAAAATCCAGCGTGGCGCGGTCGTGATAGCGCCCGCAAAGCCCCTGGTTGATGAGCTTGTCCGGCGCGCCCGACGTGTCGAGCACCTCGCCAAAAGGTGCAAACGCCTCTTGGGTCAGCGGCTCAATGTGGATGTGCCGGGTCATGCGCCTAGCTTTTCCAGAAGGCGCAACTCGGCAATGCGTTCAACCTGACGGCAGGCTTCGGTGAATTCGGTGGCGCGGTCATTGTTGATCCGGCGCTTGAAAGCCTCGGTGATGGTTGCCTTGGTGTTGTCGCGCACGGCAATGATGAAGGGAAACCCGAATTTTGCGACATAGGCGCTGTTCAATTCGGTGAACATCGCGCGTTCTTCATCGGTCAGCGCGTCCAATCCCACGGAGGCCTGTTCCGCAGTGCTTTCAGCGGTCAGGCGCTTGGCCTCGGCCAGTTTTCCAGCCAGATCCGGGTGGGCCACCAGCACGCCAAGGCGCTGCTCTTCGCTGGCTGACCGGAACACGCGGGCCAGGGCATTGTGCACGCCAGCCGCCGTGTTATGGGTCGGCCCCAGTTCAAGCTCATAAGCCCCTTCGGCGATCCACGGGCTGTGTTCAAAGATACCGCCAAACTCGGACACAAAGGTCTGTTTGTCCATTTCGGAGGGGCGCGTCGTCTGCATGGGAGGATGTTCCTTGGCCCAATGGTCGGCGATCTGTTCACGGGTCGCGAACCAGACACCTTCATGAGTGTTGAAATGATCGAGCACACGCTTGAGCGCGGCGGCGCGTCCGGGACGCCCGATCAGGCGGCAATGCAACCCGATCGAGAGCATACTGGGCATACCCGCCTGCCCTTCGGCATAGAGCATGTCAAAGCTGTCCTTGAGATAGCTTTCGAACTGATCGCCGTTGGTATAGCCCGCCTGAATGGCAAAGCGCATGTCGTTGCAATCCATCGTATACGGCACGATCAGCTGATCCTTGCCCCCGGCCTTGACCCAATAAGGCAGATCGTCGGCATAGCTGTCGGCGATGTAGGCAAAATCGCCCTCTTCGGCGGCCAGATCGACCGTGTTCATGGAACAGCGCCCGGTGTACCAGCCGCGCGGCGGGGTGCCCGTGACCTCGGTATGCAACCGGATCGCCTCGCGGATTTGCGCGCGCTCTTCCTCGGGAGACATATCCTTGTGCTCGATCCACTTCAGACCGTGACTGGCAATTTCCCAGCCTGCGGCCTTCATCGCGGCGACCTGCTCGGGCGCGCGGGCCAGCGCGGTGGCGACACCGTAAACCGTGAGTGGTGTGTCTTTGAGCATACGATGCACGCGCCAGAACCCGGCCCGCGCGCCATATTCGTAGATGGATTCCATGTTCCAGTGCCGCTGTCCGGGCCAGGGCTGCGCGCCGGTGATTTCGGACAGGAACGCTTCGGACGCAGGATCGCCATGCAGGATGTTATTCTCGCCACCCTCTTCATAGTTCAGCACGATCTGCACGGCGATCCGGGCGCCATTCGGCCAGTTCGCGTGCGGGATGCGCGGGCCATATCCGGTCAGGTCTCTTGGATATCTTGTCAAAATACGCTCCTCGGTGTTCGCAACTTGATAAACCAAATAATCAATACTGTTTTTCAAAAAAAATTAAAAAGAGCATTCTGACAGAGTATCTTTGCCACGCCGCCCCTGTGCGGATTAGAAGGGCAGAAACAATCAGGAGACAGCGCCATGACCGGCTATCTGACCACCCATGTTCTTGACACAGCGCGCGGATGCCCCGCCGAGGACCTTCGGATCGAGCTGTTCCGGATCGAGGGGGATACGCGAGTCAAGCTGAAAACGCTGGTCACCAATGACGACGGGCGCACGGATGAACAGATCCTGCCCGCAGAAGACTTCAAGCTGGGCGAATACGAACTGGTGTTCCACGCGGGCGCCTATCTCGATGCCTGCGGCACCCCGCCCGAAAGCCCGCGTTTCCTTGACATCGTGCCAATCCGCTTTGGCATGTCCGAAGCATCGCACTATCACGTGCCGCTGCTGCTTTCGCCCTTTGGGTATTCAACCTATCGCGGCAGCTGACCGGCAGGCCCTGCACGCGCATCCTGTTACCGGATGCGCGTCATGGGGTCAGGTGTTGAACAGGAAGTGCATCACGTCGCCGTCCTGAACGACATAGCCCTTGCCCTCGGCGCGCATCTTGCCCGCTTCCTTGGCGCCGTTTTCACCGTTGCAGGCGATATAGTCGTCATAGGCAATGGTTTCAGCGCGGATGAAGCCCTTTTCGAAATCGCCGTGAATGACGCCCGCCGCCTGCGGGGCCATCGTGCCCTGCCGGATGGTCCAGGCACGCGCCTCTTTCGGGCCGACGGTGAAATAGGTTTCCAGGTGCAAAAGCTCATATCCCGCGCGGATCAGACGATCCAGACCGGCCTCTTCCAGCCCCATTTCCTCAAGGAACATCGCCGCCTCATCGTCTTCCAGCTGGCTGATCTCTTCTTCGATCTGGGCCGAAATGATCACGTGACTATTGCCCTGCGCGGCAGCCATCTCGGCCACCTTGGCTGAGTGGGCATTACCCTCGGCGGCCTCGGATTCACCGACGTTGCAGACATAGAGAACCGGCTTGGTGGTCAGCAGTTGCAGCATCTTCCACGCCTTGGCATCCTCGGCATCGACCTCGACGACACGGGCGGGCTGACCATTTTCAAGGACCTCTTGCGCGGCGGCCAGAAGGCGGTCCTGCTGCTGCGCTTCCTTGTCGTTGCCCTTGAGCTTGCGCACGAGGTTGGCGCGGCGCTTTTCGATCGACTCGAGATCGGCCAGCATCAGCTCGGTCTCGATGGTCTCGGCATCTTCGACGGGGTTCACGCGGCCCTCGACGTGGGTCACGTCGCCATCCTCGAAACAGCGCAGCACATGGGCAATCGCATCCACTTCGCGGATATTGGCAAGGAACTGGTTGCCCAGGCCCTCGCCCTTCGAGGCCCCTTTCACGAGACCGGCAATATCCACAAAGGTCATGCGTGTCGGGATGATCTGCTTGGACTGCGCGATCGCCGCCAGTTTGTCCAGGCGCGCATCCGGCACGCCCACCTCGCCCACATTGGGCTCGATCGTGCAGAACGGAAAATTCGCAGCCTGCGCGGCGGCGGTCTTGGTCAGCGCGTTGAACAGCGTGGACTTGCCCACATTCGGCAGCCCAACGATCCCCATTTTAAAGCCCATCTCGGCCTCCTGTCACATTCGACTGGTCTTCTAGGGTCAGACCGGAGGCGACGCAAGACATGTGTTGTGCCTGTGTTAGACTGATCTGGAAAGGAGCGATCCCATGTCATTCATCCCCTATCTCAATTTCGACGGCACCTGCGCCGAGGCCATGCAATTCTATGCCGACTTGTTCGGCGCCACCGAGGTGCAGATCATGCGCTATACCGACGCGCCGGAGAGCGAGGGCCTGCCCCCGTCCGACCGCGTGATGTATGCCCATATCATGCTGGGCGATGCCTGCCTGATGGCATCCGACTGGCCGCCCGGCATGGAAGCCCCGCCCATGGCTTCGGTCTCGGTCAACCATCCGGTCGCCGACCCAGAGACCGGGCAACGCCTGTTCGATGCGCTGGCCGAAGGGGGCACTATCACCATGCCCTTTGAAAAGACTTTCTTTTCCGAGTCCTTCGGTATGGTCACCGACCGCTTCGGGACAAGCTGGATGATCGGCGTTCTGACCGATTGAGCACCCCTAACCGCGCCGGACGCCGGGGAAACAACGCTTACTGGTTGAACTGTTTGACGGCATGCCCAATTAGAGGCTTAACATCTATGGCAAACAGGATTTTAATTGCGCCATGAAGAAAGCATTATTTGTCGCCGCCGCGCTGCTGACCGGCACTTCGGCCATCGCCCAGGAAATCGTTATCGGGGCCGGATACACCAAATACGGGAACATCCTTGCCGAAGATTCCGCGATCTTTGACATTGAATACCACCACAGCCCGTTCCACGACACCCGCCACTGGGACGTGTCTTGGGGCGGCGTCCTGTCCAGCACCGCCAACGGCGATGTATTCGTCGGGGCGGGCCTTGTCGGGGTCTATGATTTCGACAGCCCGTGGTTTGCCGAACTCAGCGTGATGCCCGGCGCCTATTGGGAAAGCGATCCACTGACCGATCTTGGCCAGACTTTTGAAATCCGCAGCCTTTTGGGCGTGGGCTATACCTTTGCCAACGGCAACGCCCTGTCGCTGGCGGTGTCGCACAAATCAAACGGTGGTCTGGCGAATTCAAACCCCGGTGTGAACGCCCTGCACCTGCGTTATCACGCGCGGTTCTGAGCGGTTTTTCCAAGTGAGTGTATCCCAGCGGCATGGTCGGGATTGATTTCCCCTGCCGGTTCCGGCACATCGGAACGCAGAATTTCACAGGGACCAGCCGATGACTCGTATTGACGCCAAATTCGCCGAACTGAATGCCGCAGGCAAAAAAGCCTTCGTGGCGTATGTCATGGCCGGAGACCCGGATTACGACACCTCGCTCGAAATCGTGCGCGGCCTGCCCGGCGCGGGCGTCGACATCATCGAACTGGGCCTGCCCTTCACCGATCCGATGGCCGACGGCCCCACGATCCAGCTGGCCGGCCAGCGCGCGCTGGATGGCGGCATGACCCTGCAAAGGACGCTGGACCTCGCAACCGAGTTCCGCAAGCAGGACGACACCACCCCGATCGTGCTCATGGGCTATTACAACCCGATCTATTCGCGCGGCGTGGACAAGTTTCTGGACGATGCCAAGGCGGCGGGCATTGACGGGCTGATCGTCGTGGACTTGCCCCCGGAAGAGGACGAAGAACTCTGCATCCCGGCACAGGCGGCCGGCATGAACTTTATCCGCCTTGCCACCCCCACCACCGACGACAAACGCCTGCCCAAGGTGCTCCAGAACACCTCGGGCTTTGTTTATTACGTCTCGGTGACCGGCATCACCGGCGCAGCCGAGGCGCAGGCGGGCGAAGTCGGCCCCGAAGTCGCCCGCATCAAGGCCTCGACCGACCTGCCCGTGATTGTCGGTTTCGGCATCAACACGCCCGAGAAATCCGAGGCCATTGCCTCGGTCGCTGACGGCGCAGTTGTCGGGTCGGCCATTGTAGGCCAGATCGGGGCCGGAAAACCCGTGACCGAGGTGCTGGACTTTGTGAAATCGCTGGCTGACGGCGCCCACCGCGCCTGATCCGGCATGGTCCCTGAAACCCTCACCCTTCTGCGGCACAACATTGCGCATTACGTGATCGTCGTGGTGGTCGTGGTCATGCTCGAACTAATGATGCAGGCCACCGGCATCGTGACGCTGGTCTTTGCGGGTCTGTCGATGCTTTACACTCATCGCATGGTGCAACTGGGCGAGGTCCACGGCTGGGCCGATCCACTGGGTACCACGGGCAAGGACGGCTCCAAGGTCCCCGTGGTCGGTTATCTTCTGCGCTTTCTCGCGCTGTTCATGGTGCTGATGCTGCTGATGGCGGGCGGGTTCCTTGCGTTGGGGGTTTCCGGCATTTCGCCCGAAGCGGACGGGGCCTTCGCGCTTTGGGGGATCGCCGTGGGCACGCCCCTGTTCTGCGGGCTACTGGCCCTGATCGGCAGCGTCCTGCCCGCCTGCGCCGAACGCGCGGATACCTCACTCAGCGCCGCCTTGAAACGGGGACGCAAGGCGTTTGGCCGCGATGTGCTGCACCTGTTGACAGGCCCCGTTGCCGTCGGGATCGCGGGCATGGCCCTGCTGGCCTTCACTGGCTGGCAGGCCACGCCCGACAGCCCCCTTTTGCAGCGGATCGCTTATCAAACGCTGGTCACGGTCCTGACCCTTGTGCCCGCAATTCTGGCTGCGGTTATCCTCAGCCGCGCCTATCTGCGCGCCGAGTCACGCCCGTCCGCCTGACGCCCCCTCCAATGCCTTGCTCCAGCCAGTCGCGCCATGCAGCGACAGGTCGCACTTGCGTCAAACGCCGCGCATTGGTAAAGAACCTTGACCAATGCGACCCAGAAGCGAGCCCATCATGCCCGTCATCACCAATATCGAAGATCTGAAACATATCTATGAACGGCGGGTGCCGCGCATGTTCTTTGACTATGCCGAAAGCGGCAGCTGGACGGAACAGACCTTCCGCGAGAACACATCGGACTTTGAAAAGCTCTACCTGCGCCAGCGCGTCGCCATCGACATGACCGGCCGCAGCACCAAGACCCAGATGATCGGACAGGATGTGGCGATGCCCGTGGCCCTGGCCCCCGTGGGCCTGACCGGCATGCAGAATGCTGATGGCGAAATCAAGGCGGCCCGCGCCGCCGAGAAATTCGGCGTGCCTTTCACTCTGTCGACCATGTCGATCTGTTCAATCGAGGACGTGGCCGAAAACACGACCAAACCGTTCTGGATGCAGGTCTACACCCTGAAAGACGACGATTTCATGCAGCGCCTGTTCGACCGCGCCAAAGCGGCGAAATGTTCGGCGGCGGTGATTACGGTCGACCTGCAAATGCTGGGGCAGCGCCACAAGGACCTCAAGAACGGCCTGTCCGCCCCGCCCAAGCTGACCCTGAAATCCATGGCCAACCTTGCCACGAAATGGAGCTGGGGACTTGAAATGCTGGGCACCAAGCGGCGCTTTTTCGGCAATATCGTGGGACATGCCAAGGGCGTGACCGATCCTGGCAGCCTCAGCACATGGACCTCGAAGGCGTTCGACCAGGCGCTGGATTGGGACCGGATCCGCGAATTCCGCAAGATGTGGGATGGTCCCCTGATCATCAAGGGCATCATCGACCCGCGCGACGCACTTGAGGCGCTGAATGTGGGCGCGGATGCGATCATTGTGTCGAACCACGGCGGGCGGCAACTGGACGGGGCACTGTCGTCGATCCGTGCCCTGCCCGCCATACTGGATGCGGTGGGCGACAAGATCGAGGTGCATCTCGACAGCGGTATCCGCTCGGGTCAGGACGTGCTCAAGGCGGTCGCGATGGGGGCCAAGGGCACCTATATCGGGCGCGCCTTCACCTATGGTCTTGGCGCGATGGGCGAGGCCGGCGTTACCAAGGCGCTGGAGCTGATCCACAACGAACTCGACGTATCTATGGGCCTTTGCGGACGCACCGACATCAACGATGTGGACCGCGATATCCTGATGATCCCCGAGGATTTTGCAGGCCGCTGGCAATCGTGATCCCGCGCTATTGAAACCTCCGGCACGGACGCGCCCGCGATGCGCCCGTGTCCAAAGGGGCAGCGCGGCAAAAAACCTGCGCGAATCCTCTTTCCAAACGGACGAGACTGCGCTAAGAGCGCGGCTTCACGCGGGGTGACAGCCTTGGAGGCACCCTGCCCTAACATATTGGAGAATTCAAATGGCTGGACAGATCCCTGATCTTCACGCCGAGGTCCGCGCGGGGACAGGCAAGGGCGCCGCTCGCGAAGCACGTCGCAACAACATGGTTCCCGGTGTCGTCTATGGCGGCGACGCAGAGCCTCTCGCAATCCAGATGCCTTTCAACGTTCTGCTGAAGAAACTGAAAGAAGGCCGCTTCCTGTCGACCCTGTTCAACCTCAAGGTTGAAGGCCAGGAAGACGTGCGCGTCATCTGCCGTGGCGTACAGCGCGACGTGGTCAAAGACCTGCCGACCCACATCGACCTGCTGCGCCTGCGCCGCACTTCGAAAATCAACCTGTTCATCCACGTTGACTTCATCAACGAAGAAGCTGCCCCCGGCATCAAGAAAGGCGGCGTTTTGACCGTTGTCCGTCCCGAGGTGGAACTGAACGTGACCGCGGGCGAGATCCCCGAGAGCATCACCGTGGACCTGAGCGGTCTGGACATCGGCGACATCGTGCACATCTCGGACGTCACCCTGCCCGAAGGTTGCAAGCCGACCATCGACCGTGACTTCGTCATCGCCAACATCTCGGCCCCGTCGGGTCTGCGTTCGGCAGAAGATGAAGCCGAAGGAGAAGAAGGCGAAGAGGCTGCAGAAGAATAATCTTTGCGCCCTTTTGCGGTTCTATTGAAACGCGGTTCCTTCGGGGACCGCGTTTTTCATTGGGGCAGGTGAATTGATTCCGCGCCGTCGGACGCCTATAGATCAGAGCAACAGGCAACAGGGGCGCGCAAGAGATGAAACTGTTTGTTGGACTGGGCAATCCCGGCCCCAAATACGCAGGCAACCGCCACAATATCGGCTACATGGCATTGGACCGCATCGCCGAAGATCACGGCTTTGCCCCGTGGCGCAGCAAGTTCCAGGGACAGGTTTCCGAAGGTAAGTTCGGCAGCGAAAAGGTGATCTTGCTGAAACCCGAAACCTTCATGAATCTCTCGGGGCAATCCGTCGGCGAAGCCATGCGGTTTTACAAGCTGGACAGCACGGACGTGACCGTGTTCCACGATGAACTGGACCTCGCCCCCGGCAAATGCCGCGCCAAGGCGGGCGGCGGCCATGCGGGCCACAACGGGCTGCGCTCGATCCACCAGCATATTGGCCCGCATTACGACCGCATTCGCATGGGCATAGGCCATCCCGGCAACAAGAACGCGGTCTCGGGCTATGTACTGCGTGACTTTGCCAAGGCCGATCAGGACTGGCTGGATGACGTGCTGCGCGGGGTCTCGGACGGGGCGCAGCATCTGGCCGCTGATGACACCGGCAAATTCATGAACGCGGTCGCCCTGCGCGTGAATCCGCCCCGGTCCTCCACCACCCAGCCCAAGCCCAAACGCCCCCCCGAGCCCGCCGCGCCCAAACCCGTGCCCTCCCCTACGCCGGCGCCCGAGGCCCAAGATACCCGCAGTCCCATGCAAAAGCTGCTGGACAAGTTCAAATGACGGTGGCCCTGCACGCGGCCTTTCGCGATCAGGCCGGACATTGCGAGGCGCTGGACAGCCCGTTCATGGGACGCTTACTGCGGCTTCTGGCCGACAACTGGCCCGAGGACACGGCGCTGGCCGCCAAACTGGCCGGGTGGCAGGGCGATATCGGCCCCATGGCCGCCAGCCTGCCCCTACGCACCACCGGCGGCCTGCACGCGCTTGTGCTGAACGGCATGGACGCGGACCTTGCCGCCGTCTATCCACCCCATGAGGCCGGGGACGCCCCCCTTTGGCAGGCCGTCGAGGCTGCGCTGCGCCGCCATGACCAATGGCTGTGTGACTGGGTGGACAATGCCCCCCAGACCAACGAGGTGCGCCGCGCGGTTGCCATGATTGCCACGTCCCATCTTTTGGCCGACCGCTATGACCTGCCGGTTCGCCTGTCAGAACTGGGGGCAAGCGGCGGATTGAACCTGATGTTCGACCGCTTTGCCCTGCACTTGAACGGCACCCTTTACGGATCCGCAAATTCGCCCGTGGCCCTGTCGCCCGACTGGCAAGGCCCGCTGCCACCGCAAAGCCGCCCCCGTATCACAGACCGCCGCGGCGTTGACCTGAACCCGCTACAGGCCCAAAATCCCGACGGCGCCCTGCGGCTGCTGGCCTATCTCTGGCCCGACCAGACCGAACGGATGGAGCGGACCCGCGCCGCGATTGCCCTGCAAGAGGCCAAGGTGGACCGCGCCGACGCGATTGACTGGCTCGAACAGCGGCTGGAAGGCCGCTTTGACGGGCTGCACCTGATCTATCACACAATCGCGTGGCAGTATTTCCCCGACGCGGTGCAAACGCGCGGCAAGGCTCTGATTGAAACCGCCGGGGACGCCGCGACCGAGTCCCGCCCGCTGGCATGGTTGCGGATGGAAGCCGACGCCGACACGCCCGGCGCGGGGCTAAGCCTGCGCCTCTGGCCCGGCGACCGGCAGATTGATCTGGGCCGGATCGACTTTCACGGGCGCTGGGTCTATTGGCGGGGCCCAGACGGCCTTTCCTAACGTCAGGCTTGCCAAGCCCCCTGCCCCGCGTGTCGAATGGCCAAAAGGGGAGAAGAAACATGCGTACATTTGGGAAGTGGCTAGGCCGTATCCTGCTGATGCTGGTTCTGGCAGCGGCGGTCATCTACGTCTGGAAACGCGAGGAAATCCATCGTCTGCTGGCGGTGAACTCACTATTTACCGAAGAAAAGATCGTTCACAATTTCTCGCATATGGATCAGGCCTTCCTGACCCGCGAAGTGTCGCGCGGCGACGGGCCGGTTTCTGACCTGCCCAAGGGGCCGGATACGCCCCTGCCCGGCGGGTTCAGCGACTGGATCGACGCGCGTTCAGTCACTGCGCTGGTCATGCTGAAAGACGGACAGATCGTGCATGAAAGCTACTACAAGGGCACCGCGCCCGAGGATCAGCGCATTTCGTGGTCGGTGGCCAAATCCTATCTCTCGGCGCTGTTCGGCGTGATCGTGGCCGAAGGCCATATCGACAGTCTGGATGATCCCGTCACGAAATACGCGCCTTCGTTAAAGGGCACCGCTTATGACGGGGCGACGGTGCGCAATGTGTTGCAAATGTCCAGCGGCGTAACCTTCAACGAGGATTACCTCGACTATAATTCTGACATCAACCGGATGGGGCGCGTGATTGCGCTTGGCGGCACGATGGACGGCTTCGCCGAGGCCCTCTCCGAGACCTTCATCGCTGCGGGCACCGAATGGCAATACGTGTCGATCGACACCCATATCCTTGGCATGGTGATCCGGGGCGCGACGGGTCGCGATATCGCCTCCTTGCTGTCGGAAAAGATCATCCAGCCGCTGGGGTACGAGGCGTCGCCCTATTACATCACCGATGGCGTGGGCGTGGCCTTTGTTCTGGGCGGTCTGAACATCCGCACGCGTGACTATGCGCGCTTTGGCCAGATGTTCCTGCAAGACGGCGCTTATGGTGGTCAACAGATCGTACCCGCCGACTGGGTGGCTGCAAGCACGGTGCCCAGCGCCAATACGGATGAAGGCAACCTGCATTACGGGTATCAGTGGTGGATGCCCAAGGACGTGCGCGACGGCGAATTCTTCGGCATCGGCATCTATGGCCAGTATATCTATGTGAACAAACCTCTGGGCGTGGTGATCGCCATGAACTCGGCAGACCGCCGGTTCAAGGACGAAGGCGTCACCGACACCAATATCGCGATGTTCAGGGCAATGGCCGAAGCAGCACAGTAGATTTGGCACAAATCGCGGTTTGCCCTAGTATGATAGGGCAAGCCACACACAGGAGTGCCGGATCATGCAGATGGAACCTTCGGTCAACGTCCTTGGAACCGCGCTCGAACTTTGTTCCGGTGATCCGGTCACGGGGTTCTTCCGCGACGGGCATTGCAACACCTGTTTCGAGGATCAGGGTGTGCATACCGTTTGTGCCATCATGACGGCCGAGTTTCTGGCCTTTTCCAAGTATGTCGGCAACGACCTGAGCACCCCACACCCCGAATTTGCCTTTCCGGGGCTGAAACCCGGAGACGCATGGTGTCTGTGTGCCGGCAGGTTCCTGCAGGCCCATGATGAAGGCTGCGCGCCCAAGGTGCGGCTTGAGGCAACCCATGAACGCACACTGGACCTGATCCCACTGGAAGTGCTGGAACTTTATCGCGTCTGATCAGTGCACCCGCGCGCCCTGCCGGTCCAGTTCTGTCTGGATGGCGGTGATATTGATCGCGTCCAGATCGGCGTTTGAGCGCACCGCCAGCGCCGCCGCCACACCTGCGCCCTGCCCGATCACCGCACAACAGGCCATGTTGCGTGTTGCGGCATGGGCAATTTTCTCGCCCCCCGTGGCGCGCCCCGACACCAAAAGGCCCTTGATTTTCTTGGGCAGCAGGTTGCGATAGGGCACCTCGAAATAGCGCCCTGTGGTCGGCAGGAGCAGCACGCCATAGCCGTCGATAAACTCGGGAAAAATCCCGATACTGTCCTCGAACCGGCCCTGTTCACGCACATCCTGTTCCGTCATGATATAGGCCGTGTCGACCTTGCGCGTGTCCCGAATGCCCAACGTCATCCCGAAGTTGCGCAGGCGGATGTTTTCGCACCCCGGCGTATAGACCCGCAAGGCCTCGATCGCGAGCATGGCCTGACGGCGGCCCTCGATCTCGTGCGCGGTCAGATCATCGGGATCGGTGCCGTCGCAATTGGCCAGATGGATCAGGTTCATATAGGTCAGCTCGCCCGTGTCATGGGCCGCGCCCCAAGTGCCGGCGATGGTATTCAGATGCGCCGGGATCATGCCCGCCTTGATCGCCTGCGCGAACGGCTTGTGCAGGAAGGGCGAAAACATCTCGTCCTCTTTACCCGAGGTTTCGATATTCCATTCGCCCCCGCCGCCCCAATCGGCATAGGTCTGGGGATCGGCCTTGATGCCTTCGATGAAGCGCGCCTTGTCCAGCCCCGCCACATGGAACATCACCGAGGCCGCCATCAGGTCTTCGCGCGGGGCCTTGCGGGTCGGCGCACCGGCCCTGTGGGCGACATCCGCGTCGCCGGTCGCATCAATCACCACCCTGGCCAGGATCGCCTCGCGCCCGGCCTTGGATTCGGTGATGATCCCGGTGATCCGGTCGCCCTCCATCACCGGGGCCACGAAAGAGCGATGCAGCATGGCGTTAATGCCCGCCTCTTCCACCATCCGGTCAGCGACCAGCTTGAACCCTTCGCTGTCGATCTCGTAACTCAAAGACTGGCTTTCGGGCACTGCCGCCCCCGCCGCAACGGCCGCGTCCTCGAATTCCTTGGGAATGCCCATCGACTCGACGGTCTGTTCGTGGCGATACCAGTGCATCCCCTCGACACCCACGGCGGTGATATTACCGCCGAAACAGCCGAACCGTTCCACCAGCGTGACCGCCACCCCGGCGCGCGCAGCGGCCAGCGCAGCGGACAGGCCCCCGGGCCCCGATCCGACGACAAGAACATCGGTTTCGTGAATGACTTCAATCTGGCGGGCGGGTTCTGTGATTGTACGCATGAACGGCAGGTTTGCGCAGCACCCGAGGCCGCGTCAATCCAAAACCTGTACCGGCATTTAACTTTTCGGCGGGACGTCAGTAGGACAGGCCCGTCCCGTCCGGCGTGTTCCTGTGACCGGGCGGGGGCGCCATCGGGCCGCTGATATCCTCGAACACCTTGCCGGACCTCGGGTTCAGCGTCACGATGCGCGCCTGCCCGTCGACATAGCCGGTGATCTTCATACGTCCAAACGGGGTGTTGCGGACGGTGATCCGCTCATAGCCCTGCGCCTGCATTTCGGCGATGATCCGGTCCTTCGGCGCGGTATCGGCCAGCGCAGGGGGGGCCAGCACCCAAATGGTCTGGATCAGGGCGACAAGAACACCGCGCCACATCATGCATCGCCTCCGAAACAAAAAGGCGCCCCGCAGGACGCCCTTCGTGATTTAATCGACCGAGCGGCCCTCGGTATCGCTCATGTCAAAGCCAAGATAGCGGGCGACGGTCTGTACGTCCTTGTCGCCGCGTCCGCACATGTTCATGACGAGCACGTGATCCTTGGGCAGGGTCGGCGCGATCTTCATCACATGCGCAAGCGCGTGACAGGGTTCGAGCGCCGGAATGATGCCCTCTTGCGCACAAGAAAACTGGAACGCCTCAAGCGCCTCTTTGTCAGTGATCGACACATATTGCGCGCGCCCCGTATCGTGCAGCCAGCTGTGCTCTGGGCCGATGCCGGGATAATCCAGACCGGCCGAGATCGAATACCCTTCGAGGATCTGCCCGTCATCATCCTGCAACAGGTAGGTGCGGTTACCATGCAGCACGCCCGGACGTCCACCGGTCAGCGAGGCGCAGTGCTCCATGTTGTCGTCCACGCCCTTGCCACCGGCCTCGACGCCGATGATGTTGACCGACTTGTCGTCAAGGAACGGATAGAACAGGCCCATCGCGTTCGACCCGCCGCCAATCGCGGCGATGACAGTGTCGGGAAGGGCGCCCTCGCCTTCAAACTCGGGCAATTGCTGTTTGACTTCCTTGCCGATGATCGACTGGAAATCCCGCACCATCGCCGGATAGGGGTGCGGTCCGGCCACGGTGCCGATGCAATAAAAGGTGTCGCGCACATTGGTCACCCAGTCGCGCAACGCGTCGTTCATCGCGTCCTTGAGCGTGCCACGCCCGGACGTAACCGGCACAACCTCGGCCCCCAGAAGGCGCATCCGGAAAACGTTGGGCGCCTGCCGCTGCACGTCATGCGCGCCCATGTAGATCACGCATTTCAGTCCGAACTTGGCACAGACCGTGGCCGTGGCCACCCCGTGCTGCCCAGCGCCGGTTTCGGCGATGATGCGTTCCTTGCCCATGCGGCGCGCCAGAATGATCTGACCCAGCACGTTGTTGATCTTGTGCGCGCCGGTGTGGTTCAACTCGTCACGCTTCAGATAGATTTTGGCACCGCCCAGCGTCTCGGTCATGCGCTCGGCAAAATAAAGCGGGCTGGGACGCCCCACGTAATGCGTCCAGAGATCGTTCATCTCGTCCCAGAAGGTCGGATCCGTCTTGGCCTTTTCATATTCGGCTTCAAGATCCAGGATCAGCGGCATCAGCGTTTCCGACACGAAGCGGCCCCCGAATTTCCCGAACCGGCCCTTTTCGTCGGGACCATTCATGAAGCTGTTGAAAAGATCGTTCGACATAGAAGCGTCTCCAAAGAGGGTATCTCGCCCGTGTTTAAGTGTGATCCACTGGTTTTGCCACCGGATTTTGCATCGCAGAGGGTTCAATGTGACGCGCGGCTTGTGTCCAGGCCCTGAGGGCCACGGAAACAGACGGGATTGTTTCGGACCAAAACCCGTGAAACACCGAACTTTCCGTCAGTTTTGGCCCCATCTTCAAAGCCCCGCGATGCGCGCCACTTGTGACATAGGCCTTCATATGTGCAGGGCTTTCCCAGACCGTGATCGAAAAGTAGTGCCCAAGGGCAGGCACCGTCTTTGCCACCACACATCCTCTGGCCGTTTTTGCCTGTTTCAACGCGGCTGATGCACGCCAGAAAAACTCGGGGTAGTGCCACCAATGGCGCATTTTGGCGGCGCCGACCGCAACATAGTACATGGGTGATCTCCAGACATCAGGAGATCTACAGGATAGTTTGATCGCAAGGCGAAACCAGCCTGTGCCGGATCAAGTCAGGATCGGCACCTGCTGCGCACCCTGCCCATTTGCCGCCTCAACAAAGGCGCGGATCAACGCCACGTCCTTGACGCCCGGCGCGCTTTCCACGCCCGAAGAGACATCGACCTGCCGCGCGCCTGTCATCTGCACCGCCGTGGCAACGTTTTCGGGGGTCAGCCCGCCTGCCAACATCCACGGGCAGGGCCAGTATTTCCGGTTCACCAGACGCCAGTCAAAAGACAGCCCGTTGCCGCCCGGCAGGTCTGCGTTTTTGGGCGGCTTGGCATCGACCAGCAATTGATCAGCGACCGCACCATAGGCCTGTAGCTGGGACAGGTCGGAGTCGTCCGCGATACCGACCGCCTTCATCACAGGCAGGCCATAGCGGGCGCGAATCTCGGCCACCCGTTCCGGCGTTTCGCGCCCGTGCAGCTGCAACATGTCCAGCGGCACCGCCTCGACCAGCCCGTCCAGAAACGCATCATCCGCATTCACGGTCAGCGCCACTTTGGCCAGCCCCACTGGCGCCGCCAGCGCAAGGTCACGCGCTTGGGGCACCGACACGTGGCGCGGTGATTTTTCAAAGAATACGAACCCCGCATAGGCGGCCCCCGCCTCGGCGACGGCCACGACATGCTCAGGCTCTTTCAGCCCGCAGATTTTCACACGAATATTCATGCGCTCTCTTTCACGCAAAAAAGGCGGTCTGTAAACCACACCGCCCTTTGCCTCGGGACACAGGCCCCGGTGTTCTTGTGTTCGGGATTCAGCTTGCCTCGTCGAGCAGCGCCAGAACCTCGTCTTTCTTTTCGTTCTGTTTGCCCTTCAGACGGCGCACCTCGCGCTGGGTCTGTTTCAGCTCTTTCTGGGTCTTCACCTTTTCCGAGCGATGCTTGTGCTCGCGAAGCCATTCCCAGACGAACCCGATCAGCAGGCCGACCACCACGCTGCCCAGAATGACAACGAACAGCGGCAGGGTCACCGATTTGTTAAAGCCGAACAGTTCGGCCAGGGCATCGGGCAACAGCACAAGCTGCACCGGCTGCAGGTTGGCAATCGCCACCGAGATCAGGGCAATCCCGATCGCACCAAGAAACGCGTAACGAATATATCGCATGGATTACTTTCCGTTGAGACGATCACGCAACAGCTTGCCCGTCTTGAAGAAAGGCACGTGCTTTTCCTCGACCTGCACCGATTCTCCGGTGCGCGGGTTGCGGCCCACGCGGGCGTCGCGCTTCTTGACCGAAAAGGCCCCGAAGCCACGCAGCTCGACACGGTCCCCGCGGGACATGGCGTTGGTGATTTCGTCAAAGATCGTGTTAACGATCCGTTCTACGTCCCGCTGGTATAGGTGCGGGTTTTCATCTGCAATCTTCTGGATCAGTTCCGAACGGATCATGTGTGTATCTCCCTGGGCGTGCATGTCTTGTTGCGTGCATCACGCCAACTATAGGAACAATCCCGCAAAACGGAAACAAATTGCGGGGCCAAGATCGGAAAATCACGGTGCAGACGCCGGTTTTTTGGACGGATCGGCGAAAGGCCGCCGCCTGCCAGCGGATGCAGGGTATCGCGGCCGGGCTTCTGCGGCGCAGAGAACTCGTTGATTCGGAATGGAAAACCCTTCAGCTGCTCGAACCGTTCGGCGAAACTGTTGCCCATGCAAAGAAAAACGGCCCCGCGCATCCGCGAGGCCGTTTCCATAAACCGGAGATCCGGTTCGATCTTATCAGTCGCCCGATTTCAGAGCCGCGCCGAGGATATCGCCCAGCGATGCGCCCGAGTCCGAAGACCCGTACTGTTCCACGGCTTCTTTCTCTTCGGCGATCTCGCGTGCCTTGATCGACAGGCCCAGACGACGGGTCTTGCTGTCAACGTTGGTCACGCGCACGTCGACCTTGTCACCAACCGAGAAACGCTCGGGGCGTTGCTCTGCACGGTCACGCGACAGGTCCGAACGACGGATGAACGACTTCATGCCTTCGTACTCGACCTCGATGCCGCCATCTTCGATCGCGGTCACTTCCACGGTGATGACCGAGCCACGCTTCACGCCGCCAACGGCTTCTGCGAACTTGTCACCGCCCAGTGCCTTGATCGACAGCGAGATGCGCTCTTTGTCGACGTCAACTTCCGAAACCACGGCGCCGACAACGTCGCCTTTCTTGTAGTTCTGGATGGCGTCTTCGCCGCGCTCGTCCCACGAGATGTCCGACAGGTGAACCATGCCGTCGATGTCGTTGTCGAGACCGATGAACAGACCGAACTCGGTGATGTTCTTGACTTCGCCTTCGACCTCGGTGCCCTCGGGGTGGGTTTCTGCAAACACTTCCCACGGGTTGCGCATGGTCTGCTTGAGACCCAGCGAAACGCGGCGCTTAGCGCTGTCGATTTCCAGAACCATGACTTCGACTTCTTGCGAGGTCGACACGATCTTGCCGGGGTGCACGTTCTTCTTGGTCCAGGACATTTCGGACACGTGAACCAGACCTTCAACGCCGGGCTCCAGCTCAACAAACGCACCGTAGTCGGTGATGTTGGTGACGCGACCGGTGTGGACCGATTCCAGCGGGTACTTGGCAGCCACCAGATCCCACGGATCGTCTTGCAGTTGCTTCATGCCCAGCGAGATGCGGTGGGTTTCCTTGTTGATCTTGATGACCTGTACCTTGACAGTTTCACCGATCGACAGGATTTCCGACGGGTGGTTCACACGGCGCCATGCCATGTCGGTGACGTGCAGCAGGCCGTCAACGCCGCCCAAGTCAACAAATGCACCGTATTCGGTGATGTTCTTGACCACACCTTCGACCGCCTGGCCTTCGGACAGGTTGCCGATAACCTCGGCACGCTGTTCGGCGCGCGATTCTTCGAGGATCGCACGGCGCGACACAACGATGTTGCCACGGCGACGGTCCATCTTGAGGATTTGGAACGGCTGCTTCAGCCCCATCAGCGGGCCGGCGTCGCGCACGGGGCGCACGTCAACTTGCGAACCGGGCAGGAAGGCCACGGCGCCACCCAGATCGACGGTGAAACCGCCTTTTACGCGGCCAAAGATGGCGCCTTCGACGCGTGCGTCGTCTGCATATGCTTTTTCCAGGCGATCCCATGCTTCTTCGCGACGGGCCATCTCGCGCGAGATGACGGCTTCGCCACGGGCGTTTTCAGCCGCGCGCAGGAAGACTTCGACTTCGTCGCCAACAGCGATTTCAGGGGCTTCACCGGGGTTTGCGAATTCTTTCAGATCAACGCGGCCTTCCATTTTGTAGCCTACGTCGATAATGGCTTGGCCCGCTTCAATTGCGATGACCTTGCCTTTGACAACCGAACCCTCGTTCGGGGTGTCCATTTCGAAGCTTTCGTTCAGGAGGGCTTCGAATTCCTCCATCGATACGTTTTGAGCCATGTGGTCTCAGTTTCCTTTACTAACGTTTTTTCGGGCCGAGCGGTTGTCTCCGCCGGTCTTGGTGACGCCTGCTTTTGCAGACAGATTGGTCAGACGCACACATAAAACAAAGAGGGCCGGAGGTTCCGACCCTGCTCGTCTCTTTTGTTCTATGGCGGTGTTCGCCTTGTCGACAGGGCGCTCTCTACACCCACAAGGCGCGATTATCAACCGGTTTTGCGTTTTTGCGAGGCGTCAAAGGCAAATGACACGCGATCCCGCGCCAGGGTGGCTGCTTCAACCTCGGTTAGACGGGCCAGTGCGCGTTCCGGCCCGCCCTTGCGACAGGCGCGGTTCCAGATGCGTAGGGCGGAGGCCGGGCTCCAGGGCAGTGCCGCCTCACGCAACCACGCCCGCAACGGCGATGGCAGGCGATCAAAACGGCGCATCGGGTCACTCTGGTAGCGCCTTGCAAGACTTGATGCGAGATTCCGGCCCATGTCTCTCACCCCTGAACACATTGTTACGTTATCACATTTCATACCCAAAGTGAAAACAGCCCGCAAGCTAGTTCAAGGCGCGACGTGCGAGGGCCAAAGGGCGTTTCCACACATGCGGTACATTGCCTTGCAGTCAATAACTTAAACCGGAATTATCCGCGCCCAGTTGGGCCTCGCCCCCAAGTGTCGGGCGTTATACGCGGGTGAGGGTCAAGCCGCCAACGACACGGGCACCTTGGTTTCGCTGCTCTTGACGCCCCCAATTCCTGCGTATGCCAAAAGCAGCTCTCCTTCGCGCCGTGTCAGGGATTGTCGCGCCGTGTCGCCAAACCCTGCCCAGCCCTGACGGAATTCAGGAAACCTCTGTTTCAGATCCTCTCGCGCCTCAGCATCCATAGCTGCAATTGCCGCGTCTCCCGGAAACAGGCTCTCGCAAGGCAAACCGTTTGCCACAAGCACTTCGTGCCGTTCGAGTAAAAGATGGTAATAGGTAACGCCGCAGACGATATCTGCCGCTCCCTGGCCTTCCAGATCGGCAAAGCTGATCGCCGGTACAAATACCTCTGCATTGCGGAAAAGCAACTCGGCTTCCCAGCCCGCAAATAACACACGATGCTGGGGCGACAACCACAGGTCGCGCGCGGGCAGCCCCCTGCCAAGAACACCCTTTGCGATACGTACCGGCCTGAACCGTTGCTCGATGAGCAATTCCGAAAATGTCAGGTGCCGCTTCGCTATCCAGCGGATGGTTCGCGTGTCACCTTCAAACGTCGTGACTGTGTCACCAATCGCGAGTGTCTCGACAGGCCGCTCGCCGGAGGGGGTCAATATCCCGGCACCTTCGACAAAGCATACGGGTACGTTCAAGGTCGTCGTGAAAGATACAAGACTATGAGCCCAGTTCGGAAAGTCCTCCATCGTGGCGAGGCTGATTCCGTCCGGCAGGAAAAACAAACGTTGACCATCCTCGGTGGTGATGACAACGATCCGTTCTCCCCGTAGATCCTCTCCATTCACGTTTCTGAGTTTGTTTGATTGTGGCAAGGCCCCGGAAAAGTTTACCGTGAAGCTCATTTCGACACCGTCGATGATCACGGTAGTATCGGGATCCGGCGCCCCTCCGTTCGGTTCAAGCTTAAGATCTCCGTCCGTCCCGCTTGAGAACGTGATTTCGGTCGTGGGGGTTGTACCCGTATTTTCGACGTTCAGATACGCATTGTTCGCGGTGTTGCTATCACCCGCGCGCGAAAAAGGAAATCGTCGCCATTGCTCTGCCTCATGCCCTTTCGGGCGCCCCCATTTTTTGGGGATTTTTTGTGTCCGGGATCAAGCCCCGGAGTAGCTTTGAAGCTTTCTTGATAAATGTGGCAGAAATAGGGCAAGACGCCATAGCGGCCACATTTACAGCACAATTCTGGCTTTGGAGACCGAAATGAGGACCGATCCGATGCACCGCACGCAGGCGCAGGTCGGCTTTAACCCGCCTGCTGCACACTGTCCCGCGGTTAACCACTGAAAAATGGATCTGCCCCCTGACACGGGGCTTTTGCGATCTGGCTGGACTGCGGGCAAAATGTCCGAAGCGAACCGGGGCCTGGCACCCCCGGCCCACAGAATCCGTTCCCTTTGGCGGCCGCCAATTTCAGGACTGACATATCCCCCGACGATCTGCCCCGCTCTGGCAAAGCCAGCCTGCGGGCCTCAGGCGATGCGCGCCTCAATCGTGGCAATCGCCTTGGCGACCGCCTCGTCAATCGACAATGCGCTGGTGTCGATCAGCACCGCATCCCCGGCCGGTTTCAACGGTGCCTCGGAGCGATCCATATCGCGTGCGTCGCGTTCCTTCACATCCGCCAGAACCTGCGCCCGTGTCACTTCGGCGCCCTTGGCCTCCAGTTCAAGAAACCGCCGTTCGGCGCGCACCTCGGCACTGGCGGTAACAAACAGCTTGGCCTCGGCCTCGGGGCAGATCACCGTTCCGATGTCGCGCCCGTCCAGCACCGCGCCCCCCGCGCGGCGCGCAAAGGCACGTTGGAAATCCACCAGTGCGGCGCGCACCTCGGGGATGACCGCGACCTTGCTGGCGGCCTGTGCGACTTCGGCCGTGCGCAGGTTCTCGGCCTCAATATCCCCGGCCTGCAAGGCACGGGCGGCGGCCACCGCGTCGGTTCCGTCAAGCGTGCGCGCGCCCACGGCCCGGTACAGCAACCCCGTGTCCAGATGGGCAAACCCGAAATGCGCCGCCACAGCCTTGGAAATCGTGCCTTTTCCGGCCGCTGCCGGCCCGTCAATCGCGATGGTAAAGCGCATCCTGTCCCCCTGTCTCAACCCTGTCTGGAAAGTGCCCTCTCTATCTCAGCCCGCCCTTGCGGGTTCAAGACCTATCGCAACAGTTTGCGTCCCAACCGATGCACGCTTCCCACCAGAAGTGCGACGAAACACACAGTGTGGCCCATGGATTTGCACAGCGTCAGGAAACTGGCTACCTGCACCGTGGCCGCATCAAGTTCGGCCACGGGCGTGTGCAGCATCCCGGCCACAAGGAAGTTCTCAAAATAATCCGCTGCAGTCGCCATCAGGGCAACAACGCCGAACACCGTCGCCCAAGGGCGTGGCAAAAGCATCTGCAACCCGAGGATCAGCGCAAGGCCCAGCGCCGCCGGATAGAAGATATCCAGCCGCAATTGCGTATGAAGGTAAAAGTCACGCCCCGCCGGGGACAGGTCGCCAAGGAACCGGCGCGCCTCTTCCAGACCATAACCCATGGGGCGCATGTCAAACGGCACCTGCCCGCCTGCTTCCTGCGCGATATAGGGGATCGCCCAGAACACCATCACGAGGTAAATCCCGAGGGCCCCTGTCAGGCTGAACCAGAAAACACGCCGCATATGCCCTCCCCATGCAGGGACTGTGGCCTAGTGCGTGCGCCGCGCCCCAAGGCCAAACAGGCCGAAGTGTCGGACAATCATGGCCAACAACAGCGCAAAAGCAACAAAAAGTGTGACGTATTTCGACATGGTATAGGTGCTGGCCAGCGTGACGAGATCACGGTCCAGTGTCTCTGGACCCTGCGCCACCATCTCGGCGATCAGGGCGTTTTCACACAGGTCCATCACCGCATAGCTTGACGGCACCACCAACAGGATCAGCCGCGACCACGGGTGCATGGCACTGGTTACCGCCCACAATCCCATGCCCATGAGCAGCCCCATCAACACCGGAAACACCGTGTCCAGCTGGCGCAGGCGCCCGGTATAGAAGGCCGCCTGCTCTTCGGTCAGCAATTCCAAATAATTGAGCGCGTCCAGAAACGTGTATCCCAGAACCCGCAGGTCGAACGGGGGCAGATTGTCCGGCCCCAAAAGAAGATGCCGCGCGCCCATGACGACCATCCCGAGATAGACCGTCAGGGTGACCGTCCCAAGGGCGATCATGGCTTTGGCATAAAGACTCAAAGGTTGCTTCTCTCGATCTTGGCCCCCAGAGCGGCCATCAGCGGCTCGAAAATCGGGAAAGACGTGGCAATCGGCCCGCCGTCATCCACGCTGACCGGCTGTTGTGATGCCATGCCCATGACCATGAACGACATGGCAATGCGGTGATCCAGATGGCTCGCGCAGGTAGCACCGCCCGGCACGTTGCCGTGGCCGCGCCCGTGCACGATCCACCAATCCTCGCCCTCGTCCACGTCAACTCCGTTCAGGCGCAACCCCGTGGCCATGGCCTCGATCCGGTCGCTTTCCTTGACCCGCAATTCCTTGACGCCTTTCATCACCGTGTCGCCCCGAGCAAAGGCCGCGACCACCGACAGAACCGGATATTCGTCGATCATGCTGGCCGCACGGGCCGGATCGACCTCGATGCCCTTCAGGTCGGGCGAGAACCGCGCGCGAAGATCGGCCACCGGCTCGCCCCCTTCTTCGCGTTCGTTCTCATAGGCCAGGTCCGCGCCCATCTCGCGCAGCGTGGTGAACAGCCCTGCGCGGGTCGGGTTCAGACCGATATTGGGCACCAGCACATCCGACCCCGGCGTGATGATCGCCGCACAGACCGGGAAGGCCGCCGACGAGGGGTCACGCGGCACGGCAATCGTTTGTGGCTGCAACTCGGGCTGCCCGGTCAGGGTGATGACGCGGCCCTCGTCTTTGATCTCGGTCGTGATCTCGGCACCAAAGCCTGCCAGCATACGTTCGGTATGGTCGCGGGTCGCCTCTTTCTCGATCACCACGGTCTGTCCCGGCGCGTTCAGCCCCGCAAGCAGCACTGCGGATTTCACCTGCGCCGAGGGCATCGGCACCTCGTAACGCACCGGCACCGGATCGGCCGCGCCGACAATGGTCATGGGCAACCGCCCCCCCGACCGGCCGACGGCCTGCGCCCCGAACAGGGCAATCGGATCGGTGACCCGCGCCATGGGCCGCTTGTTCAGCGATGCGTCTCCGGTAAAGGTCGCGGTGATCCCCGTGGTGGCCATCGCCCCCATGATCAGCCGCACGCCGGTACCCGAATTGCCGCAATCAATCACGTTTTCTGGTTCGGCAAACCCGCCGACCCCCACGCCTTGCACGGTCCAGCTGCCGCCGCCATGATCGGTTACCGTGGCACCAAAGGCCCGCATGGCCTTGGCCGTGTCCAGCACGTCCTCGCCTTCCAGCAGGCCAGTAATGCGAGTCTCGCCCACCGCCATCGCCCCAAGGATCAGCGACCGGTGCGAGATCGACTTGTCCCCGGGGACATGCGCCTCGCCTGTCAGCGGGCCACAGGCGCGGGAAGTCATGGGGATCAGGGTGCCATGTCCGGACATGCGCGTTTCCTTTAGTCTTGTTCCAGGTCGTTGTTAGCGCGCACGGGGCGAACCGTCCATGCGCGATAACGTCTTCATCTCTTCAAAAATACCTCTGGGGTGAATTGGCGCCGGACCGCATCCGAGGCCAAGACTGGCAACGCCCCTCCCCTCAGGTTTTGCGGAACGTCAGATAGTGCGGCGTGCGCCCTTCGCGGAACGCCTTCTGCTCGTAACGGGTGGAAATCCAGTCCTCCCACGGTTCACGCCAATCTGCCGGGCGTTCGGCCAGCCATTCAAACCCCGCCTTCGGCACCTGTTCCAGCGTCTGTCGCACGTAATCGGGAATATCGGTGGCCACGCGGAAGATCGCACCGGGTTTCAGCACCCGCGCCAGCGGTTCCAGATGCTCGGGCGTGACAAAGCGGCGGCGGTGGTGGCGCTTCTTGGGCCACGGGTCGGGATACAGCAGAAAGGCGCGTGCGATGCTGGCCTCCGGCAATACATCGAACATGTCGCGCGCATCGCCAGGATGCACGCGAATATTGTCTGCCCCGGCCTGCCGGATCTTGCCCAACAGCATTGCGACGCCGTTGATATAAGGCTCGCAGCCGATGATGCCCACGTCGGGGTTCTGCACAGCCTGATGCACCATGTGCTCGCCGCCGCCAAAGCCAACCTCGAGCCAGACATCGCGCCCGCCGAACAGCGCCGCAAGGTCGATCTTTTCGCGGTCGGGGTTTTCCTCCCAGCCGACCTTGCCCGGCGACAGCTTGGCCAGATCCTCGTCCAGCCAGGCCTCCTGCGACTTACGCAGGCCCTTGCCCTTGAAACGTCCGTAAAAATTGCGCCACGGGGCGCCCGAAGGGTGTTGAGAGTCGCTCATCGTTCCGCCAGATCTGATTTCTGGGCCATGTGCCCTGTCCTGCGCGCGGGGTCAAGTTTTGCCGAAAACCGCCTTGAGCACAAACAGTCCCGGCAGCGTCACCAGATACATGGTGATGCCATAGACCGCCGCGGGCACCGCGAATTCCGGAATGCCGCCCTGCCCCGCGATCAGACCGGCCACGGTGATGCCCAGCGCGGCGTTCTGAACCCCCATCTCGATCGAGATACAAATCCCGTCCGGCCCGCCCAGCCCCACGGCACGTGCGATCAGCACGCCCGCGATCAAGAGCACGATATTGATCCCGACCAGCATCGGCCCCAGCTGCCCCACATTCGAAATGAACATATCCCAGTTGGTTGCCAGCGCCGCGACAACGATCACCACAAACAGCACCATTGCGATGGCCGAGACCCGGCCCTCGGTCCGCTCGGCAAAATCCGTCGCCACGAACCGCACCAAGAGCCCGATCAACGCGGGCGCGGCGGTGAGGGCGAACATTGAAATCCCGATCGAGGTCACGTCGATATCCACCGCAAGATCGCCCAGAAACGCCTCTGCCGCCCAGCCCGCAAACACCGGTAGGGTGATAACCGACAACAGGCTGACCACGGCGGTCAGCGTGATCGACAACGCCACGGTGCCGCCCCCGAGCTTGGTCAGAATGTTCGACGTCACCCCTCCGGGACAAAAGGCCAGGATCATCACCCCAAAGGCCATCGCTGGTGGCAATTCGACCACCATCAGCGCGAGATAAGCCACCAGCGGCACCGCCAGAACTTGCAAGGCCATCCCCGTCAACACCGCGCGCGGCATGCTCAGCACCCGCCCGAAATCCGCGAAGGTCAGGCCATAGCCCAGCGAAAACATGATGAAGGCCAGCGACAGCGGCAGGGCAACATCCAGCAACATATAAGATTTCCTTTATCTCTTCCCTGCTCGGGACCCTGCCACAGAAACGAAGCCACAGAAACGAAAAAAGGCCAAAGCCTTCCGCTGCGGAAGCCTTTGGCCTTTCCAAGAATTTTTCAAACGCTTCAGATCGCGCGTTTCAGGTCCTCGACCAGGTCGGTGCGTTCCCAACTGAAGCCGCCATCGGCATCGGGGGTGCGGCCGAAATGGCCATAGGCTGCGGTGCGCTGATAGATAGGCTTGTTCAGTTCCAGCTTTTCGCGAATACCACGCGGGGTCAGGCTCATGACCTTGCGGATCGCCTTCTCGATTTCGGCGGGGTGCACCTCGCCGGTGCCGAACGTATCGGCATAGATCGACAGGGGCTCGCTCACGCCAATCGCATAAGACAGCTGGATCGTGCATTTTTCGGCCATACCCGCCGCCACGACATTCTTGGCCAGATAGCGCGCCGCATAGGCCGCCGAACGGTCCACCTTGGTCGGGTCCTTGCCTGAAAACGCACCGCCGCCATGCGGGGCTGCGCCGCCATAGGTGTCGACGATGATCTTGCGCCCGGTCAGGCCCGCGTCGCCATCCGGCCCGCCGATCACGAACTTGCCGGTCGGGTTCACGTGCCATGCAGTGTCTGCGCTGATCCAGCCCTCGGGAAGAGTCTCGCGGATATAAGGCTCGACAATGGCGCGGATGTCGGCGCTGGTCAGGGTTTCGTCCAGATGCTGGGTCGAGAGCACGATCGAACTGACGCCCACTGGCTTGCCGTCGCGATAGACCACCGAAAGCTGCGATTTCGCATCAGGGCCCAGCGCAGGCTCGGCGCCGGATTTGCGCACCTCGGCCAGACGGCGCAGGATCGCGTGGCTGTACTGGATCGGAGCCGGCATCAGCGCCTCGGTTTCGGTCGTGGCATAGCCGAACATGATGCCCTGGTCGCCCGCGCCTTCGTCCTTGTCGGCAGCGGCGTCGACGCCCTGTGCGATGTGGGCCGACTGTTCATGCAGCAGGTTGGTCACTTCCACGGTTTCGTGGTGGAACTTGTCCTGTTCATAGCCGATGTCCTTGATACAGGCGCGCGCGATCTCGTCGATGCGGCCCATGTATTCGGACAGCTTGGCCGCGTCGGACAATCCGACCTCTCCGCCGATCACGACACGGTTGGTCGTGGCAAAGGTCTCGCAGGCGACCCGCGCTTCGGGTTCCTCGGCCAGTAAGGCGTCGAGCACCGCATCGGAAATGCGGTCGCAAACCTTATCCGGGTGGCCTTCGGAAACCGACTCGGAGGTGAAAGTGTAGTTCTGTCTGCTCATGAAATGCTCCATTAGGTCTCGATCGTCACGCCAGGAAGCCGTTGTGACGACGGGTCCGAGGGGCTTACGCGCCCCTGCGGGAATGGTCAACGTTATTCTTGCTCGCGCGAAAGCCCGCCAGCGCGCAGAACAGCGCCAGCACCAACGCCAGCGGCAGATCCCCAAGGCGCGCATAAGGCGTCGGCGGGCGCGGCGCGGGCAGGACCGCGTCCAGATGTCCCGCCGTATCAAGCGCCAGTTGCGCCGTGATCCGCCCGCGCGCGTCAATCACCGCCGACACCCCGGTATTGGCGGCGCGCACCAGCGGCAGGCCGGTCTCGATGGCCCGCATCCGCGCCTGTTGCAGGTGCTGGTACGGCCCCGAAAAATTGCCGAACCACGCATCATTGGTCAGCTGCAGCAGAAAGGCGGGCCGTGCAGGCGCGGCACGCACATCCTGCGGGAAGACCACCTCGTAACAGATCAGCGGCAGCGCCGCGCCCAGGTCCCCAAGGTCCAGCAGCGCAGGCCCCGGCCCCGCGCTGAACCCCTGCCCCTCGCGCGCGGCCATGCCATGAATGCCCACCGTATCCAGCAGATCGCCAAAGGGCACGTATTCGCCAAATGGCACGAGATGGTGCTTGTCATAGACGTCCGAGACCGTGCCAGCGGCATCCATCACGGCGGCAGAGTTATAAAGACGCGCGCCCTCGAACCGGTTGATGCCGAACACCACCGGCACGCCTGCCGCAGCCTCGGCCATGGCGGCCAGCGTCTGTTCGGCATAGTTCAGGGCGACCGGCACCGCGGTCTCTGGCCAGACGATCAGATCGGGGCGTTCGGGCCCAGCGGCGGTGGCCGCAATCGCGCGCTGGAAAAATACTGGCATGTAGGCCGGATCCCATTTCTGCGCCTGCGGGGCGTTCGGCTGCACCAGCCGCACCACGGGGCCTTCATCGGTCTGCACCGGCGCGGGTATCGGCCAGAGCGCCGCGCCCAGAAACAGCACCGGCAGCCCTGCCAGTACCGGTTTACGCAACGCCGCAACCGCCCCCGCCACTGAAAGGAACAGGAACAGATTCAACCCGTGCGGACCGACCCAAGCGGCAAGCTGCCCCGCCCATCCCTCGACCAGCACATAAGACGGCATGGCCCATGGAAAGCCGGTGAACACATAGGCGCGCAGCATTTCCGCCCCGGCAAGGGCGACGGCCAGCCCCGCAAGGCCGGCCCGCATCCGGAACGCCGCCCAGAAAGCCGCCCCCCAGAACAACGCCAGCCCGACCGACAACAGGACCAGCGCAAAGGGCGCCATCCAGCCGTGGCGGGCCACATCGACAAGGAAGGGCTCGACAATCCAGTTCAGGGCGATGGCGAAATAGCCGGTACCCAGCGCCACCCCGCGCCACGCAGCGCGCCGTGCGGTGTCACTGTCAGAAAAGGCCCAAAAGCCCAGCGCCAGCCCCACAAAGATCAGCAGCGCCAGGTCAAACGGTGCCTGCCCCAGCGCCGCCAGCGCGCCGAAGACCGCCATCAGGGCCAGCTGTTGCCCGCACCTGCGGGCGCGCCACCAGCGCGCGGGCGCGCTGTCAGTCATCCTGTGTCTGCGCCTCGGCCAGCCGCACCCGCAGCCGCTTGATCCGGCGGGGGTCGGCATCGACCACCTCGAACTCGGTGCCGTCGGGATGGGCCACGACTTCGCCCCGCGCGGGCACATGTCCGGACAGGGTAAAGACCAGCCCGCCCAGCGTGTCGACATCTTCGGCATCCACATCGTTGTGGTCGGTCAGGTCGCGGCCGATCTCGGCCTCGAAATCCTCGAGCGGAGTCTTGGCCTGCGCCAGATAGACCCCTTCGGTCTCGCCGATCCAGAAGGCGTCTTCGCCGACATCATGTTCATCCTCGATCTCGCCGATCACCTGTTCGATCAGATCCTCGATCGTCACCAGACCGTCCACACCGCCATATTCGTCGATCACCAGCGCCATGTGGCGCCGTTCGGTCTGCATCTTGGTCAGCAACACACCAATCGGCATCGAGGGCGGCACGAACAGCAACGGGCGCAGCATGTCCTTGAGATCCAGATCGCCCCCGCTGCCGTTAAACCCGTGCTTCAGCGCGAGGTCTTTCAGGTGCACGAACCCGATCGGGGTATCCAGCGTGCCCTCGTAGACCGGGAGGCGCGTCAGGCCGCTTTCGCGAAACAGGTCGACCAGTTCGTCCTTGGTGATGGTTTCGGCCACGGCCACGATGTCGGCCTTGGGAATGGCCACATCCTCAACCCGCATCCGGCGCAGGTTGATCATGCCATGCGTCTGGGGCCGCGGGGTCGAAACATGCGAGGGGGCCTCATCTGTGGCGTCGTCGCCCGGAGAGATGGCCTTTACGATACGGCCGAAAAAGCCGCTTTGCGATTTAGGGGGGCCCAGAGGCTGCGCGCTTGGCGCTGCGTTAGAAGACCCGTCGGTACTGTCGCCCATTTTACCTTTCCAAATTGGGGGAATGTCCCCGTCTTACCCATTATATGGGTCAGGCAGACCCATTTTGCCAAGTATCGCGGTCTCAAGACCTTCCATCAGCGTGGCATCCTTGTCACGGACATGGTCATAGCCCAGAAGATGCAGCACCCCGTGCACCATCAGATGCGTCACGTGATCGGCCAGCGGTTTGCCCGCCGCGGATGCCTCGCGCGCGCAGGTCTCGAAGGCGATGGCAATGTCGCCCAGTTCCTCGGGCATACCTGCAAAACCGGGCACCGGCGGGTCGGGCACCGCCCCGTCCAGTGCCGCGCCGCGTTCGTCCGAAGGCCAGCTCAGCACATTTGTCGGCGCGGGCTTGTCGCGAAAATCGCGGTTCAGATCGGCAATGCGTGTATCGTCACAGGCCAGCACGGCAATCTCGAAATCCTGCGGGTCAAGGCCCAGATGCGCCAGAGCCGCCACCGCAGCGCGCTCGGCCAGCGTGTCGAGATCGACCTCTTGCCAGCGCGCATCCTCGAGTATCGTGTCCGTCAGCATGGTGCCCTCATCGTGGGGGCTGACTGCCCCCACACCCCCGTAGGTATTTTGCCCAAGAAAAAGCCGCTCAGGTGGCTTTCTTCCGCTCCCGCTCGGCCAGCATACGCTGTGCGTCGGCGTCATAGGCCTTGATGATGGCGGCGACAAGGGGATGGCGCACCACGTCGTCAGCGGTGAAGTAGTTGAAGCTGACATTATCGATGCCCTTGAGCAGGCGCTCGGCATCGGCCAGCCCCGAGGGCACGCCGCGCGGCAGGTCGACCTGGCTGCGGTCACCCGTGATGACCATGCGACTGCCTTCGCCAAGGCGCGTGAGGAACATCTTCATCTGCATGGTGGTCGCGTTCTGGGCTTCGTCCAGCACCACGAAAGCATTGGCCAGTGTCCGCCCGCGCATGAAGGCCAGCGGCGCGATCTCGATGCGTTTTTCCTCGATCAGCTTGGCCAGTTGCTTGCCCGGCAGGAAATCGTTCAGCGCATCGTACAGCGGCTGCATGTAGGGGTCGACCTTGTCCTTCATGTCGCCGGGCAGATAGCCCAGTTTCTCGCCCGCCTCGACCGCGGGACGCGACAGGATGATGCGGTCGACATGCCCCTGGATGAACATCGACACGCCGACGGCCACGGCAAGATAGGTCTTGCCCGTGCCCGCAGGGCCGATCCCGAAGGCCAGTTCGTGGTTGAACAGCGACAGCACATAGGCCTTTTGCGCATCGGTGCGCGGTTCGATCAGCTTTTTGCGGGTCTTGATTTCAACCGGGCCGCCCTTGAACATCTCGAGTTGGTCACCGCTGCGCGTGCCGGTGCCCTTTTCCGAGGCCCCCATCCGCAACTCGCGGTCGATATCGCCATGTTCTACGGATTTTCCGGTCTCGAGCCGCTCGTAGAGGGATTTGAGTACTTCGACCGCTTCTTTCTGGGCGCTTTCTTCCCCGAAGATCGCCAGCTGGTTGCCGCGTCTCAGGATCTGCACCGAAAGTTTCTGTTCGATGTCGGCCAGGTTGCGGTCATATTCGCCGCACAGGTCGATCAGCAATCTGTTATCCGGAAACTCGACAAGGATCTCGGCGACATTTTCGGGCGAGGGCGGTGGGGTCAGAACACCTGTGGCCAATCAACTCTCCTGCTGGCGTTTGTTTCAAGGAAAGGGTGCCAAGTCGCGGCGCGATGCGCAAGCGTCGGGGCGGTAAAATTCACATCATCGACACAAAAAAGAGCCGCGTGCAAAAACACGCGGCTCTGGGTTGTGTATGTCGACGGCATCAGATTTGGTCTTTGACCGGCGAGCCCTTCTTGAAGGGTCCGGTGGCCACGCCCGGAGGCGCGACGCCCGAACAGACGGGCTTGCCGTATTTATCGAGACGCTGCGAGAGGTAGCCCTCGAAGCCGTCATCAATGATCCAGTGGTCACAGCCATTGGGATCCACCCAGATGCCCGCCTGAAGCTGGCTCAGGTGTTTGCTGTCCCAGCCCCGGTCCACGGTTTTGTCGACCTTGTTGTCGCAGGCGGCCACGACGGCCACGGCGCCAATCAGAAGAAGACCACGCATCAGTTTCATGTTCATTCTCCTTAACGCAGACAGATAATTTCGACGCGGCGGTTTTCGGCCATGCCGGCGGCGGTGCTGTTGGTGGCGCGCGGCATGCGTTCGCCGTAGCCCCGCACGTCAATCACGCGGGCGCCGGACGATTTGGCGATCTTGGCCACGGCGTTGGCGCGGTTATAGCTGAGGCGCATGTTGTATTCATCCGAAGCGCGGCTGTCGGTATGCCCCGCGATGATAAAGGCCGAGGCGGTCGAGGTCTGGAAGAATTCCTTCAGACGCTGCGAATTGGCCGCGTTGATGTAATACCGGTCGGTGGCAAAGAACTGGTCCGAGTTCATCACGCCGCAGACATTGCCGCGCCGGCAGACCGGAATGCCCTGACGGTTCACATGCGGGCTCATATAGCCCTCGGCGCCGTCATCCATTACCCAGTGTTCGCACCCGTCCGGATCAACCCAGATTGTCGGTACATATTCCTGACCCAGTACAGTCCGCTGGGTCTGCGCAGCCGCCGGTTGTGCGAAGGATACGGCAGCCACGCACAATGCGGCGATCCCTCCCAAAGCGGTGCGACGCTTGTTCATAGTTTTGTCCGCCACAGCAAATTTCCTCTGACTTATCCCCCGGGCATGTGAAATCGCAAATGCGCATACCTCGTTCGTAATACGCATCACTGTAGCAAATTTAGAGATTGTGTGAAGGAGAATTCACAAGATGTGGTAGGAAAATGTGGCCGAAATGTGGCGCGTCCTGTGACAAGGTCCGAAATCGGGCGTCATTTTGCACGCTGCGGGAACAACGCACAGGAGACCGGCGGCTTTGTTTCCGAATACCCGCCAATCGCGGGGCGTGCACGTTTTGCGGGCATGGTGATTTTTGACGCCCCCGCCCCCCCGAAACGGGGCGAAGGTGTCGCTTTCCGGTCTCAGAGCATCTCGCCCGAAAGGGAATTGGGGCCGCTTTCCACGATGCGGACACGCGCCAGATCGCCGACTTGCGCGGTGTCGGTTGCGACATGAACCGCGTGCAGGTATTCGGATTTGCCAACCATTTGCCCTTCGAAGCGGCCCGGCTTTTCGAACAGCACGTTGACCTCACGACCGACCATGCCATCCTGCACCTCGCGCTGTTGCTGCGTGATCAGGGCCTGAAGACGATAGAGCCGGTCCGACGCCTCGGCATCATCGACCATGCCGCGTTCCGCCGCCGGCGTGCCGGGGCGCGGCGAATATTTGAAGCTGAACGCCTGCCCGTATTTGACCTCGTCGATCAGGTCCATCGTGTCCTGGAAATCGGCTTCGGTCTCTTCGGGGAAACCGACGATGAAGTCGCCCGAGATCAGGATGTCGGGCCGTGCCGCGCGGATGCGCTCGATCAGGCGCAGATAGCTATCACGGTCATGGCTGCGGTTCATGCGTTTCAGGATCTTGTTGCTGCCCGACTGCACCGGAAGATGCAGGTAGGGCATCAGCTTGGCGCAGGTGCCATGTGCCTCGATCAGGTCGTCCATCATGTCGTTGGGGTGGCTCGTGGTAAAGCGGATGCGCTCCAGCCCATCGACCTTGTCCAGCTCCCAGATAAGCTTGGCCAGGGACCAGCTGTCGCCATTGGAGGCAGCCCCGTGATAGGCATTCACGTTCTGCCCCAGAAGGGTGATCTCGCGCACGCCCCGGTCAACCAGATCGCGGGCCTCGGTCAGGATACGGTCCACCGGGCGTGACACTTCCGCCCCGCGGGTATAGGGCACGACACAGAAGGCGCAGAACTTGTCACAGCCTTCCTGCACGGTCAGAAACGCGGTCGGACCACGCTTGGCCTTGGGACGGCGCTTCAGCTTCTCGAACTTGTCCTCTTCCGGAAAATCCGTATCCAGCGCCTTTTCGCCGGTGTGGGTCTTTGCCTCCATCTCGGGCAGGCGGTGATAGGCCTGCGGCCCCACCACCAGATCGACCAGCGGCTGGCGGCGCATGATTTCCTCGCCCTCGGCCTGCGCGACACAGCCCGCCACCCCGATCTTGAGGTCCGGCTTTTCGGCCTTCAACCCTTTGAACCGGCCCAGTTCGGAGTAAACCTTCTCGGCGGCCTTTTCGCGGATGTGACAGGTGTTCAGCAGGATCATGTCCGCGTCATCGGGCGTGTCGGTGGTGGTATAGCCCGCCCCGCCCATTGCCTCGACCATGCGTTCGCTGTCATAGACATTCATCTGACAGCCATAGGTCTTGATATAAAGCTTCTTCTCGTCAGCCATGTGTCCGATCCTGTCGCGGTTTCAGGGCGCTTCCCTACATCAAAACAGGTCTGTCTTGCAATGCATGGAAAATTGATCGATTCTGCGCCCAACAAGAGCAGGAAATAACCCATGAAATACGCCTCGTTGTCCGAGTTTCTTCGAAACGGTCGCGCCGCGCTGGCCAAGGGGCCTATCGCGCTGATCTTTGGCGAGGACGAAACCGAGCTGGACACGACCCTGCGCCACCATCAACAACTGGGCTTCAAGCAGATCCTGCTGATGACCCCGGCCAGCTTCGACATCCCCGAGGATGTCGCGGACGAAATCATCCGCATCGACATGGACAGCCCCAGTGGCATGACGATGATACATGCCGTGAATGACATCATCGCTGCCGCGCCGGGCGTCTGGATGTATTATTGTTTCAACGCCGAATACCTATTCTATCCCTTTTGCGAAAACCGCACCGTGGGCGAAATGCTGACCTTCCACACCGAGGAACGCCGTGACGCAATGCTGACCTATGTGGTCGACCTCTACGCCGAGGATCTTGAAAAAAATCCCGACGCGGTGTCGCTTGAAGAGGCCCTGATGGACCGGTCGGGGTACTACGCGCTGGCCCGCAACGACCCCGACAACCACAACTACCCAAAGGAACGGCAGCTTGATTTCTTTGGCGGGCTGCGCTGGCGGTTCGAGGAACATATCCCCGCCATCCGGCGCAAGATCGACCGGATTTCGTTGTTCAAGGCCAAGCCCGACCTGAAACTGCGTGACGACTTCACCTTCAATGATGAAGAATACAACACCTATGCCTGTGAATGGCACAACAACCTGACTGCCTCGGTCTGTTCCTTCCGCACCGCAAAGGCGCTCAAGCGCAACCCGGGCAGCAAGTATGAAATCGACACGTTCAAATGGCACAATTCGGTGCCGTTCGAATGGCATTCGCGCCAGCTTCTCGACCTTGGCCTGATGGAA
Organism: Shimia fortis; assembly: GCF_040225985.1. Lineage (NCBI taxonomy): Bacteria > Pseudomonadati > Pseudomonadota > Alphaproteobacteria > Rhodobacterales > Roseobacteraceae > Shimia > Shimia fortis. The sequence continues at coordinate 75,940 of NZ_JBBPEU010000006.1, read as the reverse complement.
CCCGGCCAGTGGTTTTGACACGGGTAACGGCCCTGCTGGCACTCTGTGCCATGACAGCCTGCACGCCTGTACCGCTCGACGCACCACGCCCTGTGACCCGCCATGACGTCGTTGACAACGTCCCCATCACGCCCCGCCGGGTCAGTGCCGCCCATCCCCCATCCCGCTCGGCATATTACGATCTCATCAAAGGGCGTGACGCTCTTGGCGCACGCATGCAGATGATCGACTCCGCCCAATCTACGATCGATGTCTCGACCTTTCTGATCAAGCCCGACACGGCAGGGCGTCTGTTTGCCGCCAAGCTGATCGAAGCCGCTGACCGCGGCGTGCGGGTGCGGTTCCTGATCGACGATGTGTTCACCACCGCCAAAGACCGCCATCTCGCCTATCTCGATGCGCATGAGAATATCGAGCTGCGCATGTTCAACCCCGCCCCGCGCGGACTGCCCAAGGCGCTGACCTTTCCCTTCAACTTCAAGCGCCTGAACCGCCGCATGCACAACAAGATGTTCGTGGTCGACAGTTCCATGGCGATCATCGGCGGGCGCAACATTGCCGACGAATATTACCAGCTCGACACAACCGCAGTGTTTGCCGATTTCGAGATATTCACCGCCGGCCCCGATGCCGCCAAGCTGGGCAGCCTGTTCGATACTTTCTGGAACGACGAATATGCCGTGCCGCTGGACATGCTGATTTCAGAAACCACCCGACGCCGGGCGAGTGAGGATATCATCAACTGGGAACTGGCCGCCCACCCCGAAGAAGAAGCCGCCTATCGCGAGGCCCTCGCCTCTCCGCATCTGCGCAAAATCAACGAGGGCCGCATCGCGGCGCATGCCGGTCGCGCGTGGATCATCACCGACCCCCCGCAAAAGCTGCGCAACAGCGTCGCCGAAGGCCCGCACGCCATCGCCAACGCGCTTTTCACCGAGATGCGCAACGCCAGGCGCGACGTGGTCATGCTGACCCCCTATTTTGTGCCGGAACCCTATGGGGTGCGCTTCTATGCCAGCCTTGTCGAGAAAGGGATCCGCGTGCGGATCGTGACCAATTCGCTGGCGGCCAACAATCATCCCTATGTGCATGGCGGCTATCAACCCTATCGCGAAGAGTTGCTGCGCGCTGGGGTCGAGCTTTATGAAATCCGCGCCGACGTGCCGGAACTGTTGGGCGTGCAGGACGATGGCGTGGGTCAGCCGACCCTGACCATGCACTCCAAGATGGGGGTGATCGACGACGACAAGGTGTTTGTCGGCTCGCTCAACCTCGACCCAAGGGCGATCAAGCTCAACACCGAACACGGCATGATGATCCAAAGCCCCAGCTTGGCCCGCGCCATGCGGAGCGATATCGACAACGCGCTGAACGACTATGCCTATCGCGTCGGACTGGATGACGGAGGCAATCTGATCTGGGATTATTTCGGCTTTGGCAAGACCGAGCGGCGCCTGCGGGAACCGCAGGCGACCGGGTTCCAGAAACTGATCGCCAATATCACCGAACTCCTCGACGTCGAGCTACAGCTCTAGAGCCGGACCAGAACCGCCCCCGTGCGCCCGCCCTGCTCGACCATCTCATGCGCTGCCGCGGCGTCCTGCATCTGAAAGACATTCGGTTCGGGCAAAGAAAGCGCGCCATCTGCCAGCGCCGCGTGCAGCCGTTCAATCGCCCGGCCCCGTTCGACCTCGGGCAGGATATAGATCAGCACGATATCCAGTGTCAGCGCCTTGAACAAAAGCGGGCCGAACGGGATTTCAGGCGCCATGTCCTTGGCCGAGCCATAAATGGCAATGCGCGCGTTTTCGGCCATCACCTCGGCCAGCGTCGCGATATTGACCCCGAATTCCACCTCGACCGCCATATCGATCAAACGGCCCCCGTTGGCCGCGAGGACATCCGCCGCCAGCGAATCGCTGCGGTAGTCCAGCACGTGATCGGCTCCGGCAGCCCGCATCCGGTCAAAGTCGCGGGGTGACCCTGTGGCGATCACCGTCGCTCCGCCCCACTTGGCCAGTTGCACCGCCAGATTTCCGACCGTGCCCGCACCACCACTGATCAACACGGTCTTGCCGGTCACCGTGCCCGCGCCGAAAACGCAATGCGCGGCGGTCAGGCCGGGAATGCCCAACACCGCCCCGGCCTCGAGCGACACATCCTCCGGCAGGGTCACGGCCTGCGCGTCCGGCAGGGCGATAAACTCGGCCGCCGTACCAAAGGCGCGCTGCCACTGGCCGTTCCAGATCCAGACCCGTTCGCCGATCCGGCCCGGATTCACACCCTCGCCGACAGCCTCGATCACGCCGGACCCGTCACTATGGGGCACGATCACCGGAAAGGGCGGTCGTGTCACGCCGGGCCGCGTCCCGGCCCGCGCCTTGACGTCCGACGGGTTTACCCCGGAATATGCCACCCGCACCAAAACCTCGCCCGCACCTGGCGCAGGCCGCGCAAGATCGCGCAGCACCAGCACCTCTGCCGCCGGCCCGAACCGGTCATATGTCACTGCTTTCATGATCTCTCCCCTCTCGCTTTTGGCGCCATGCTGACATGTTCGCCACACGACAACAATCGCCAAAACGCCCCTGCTTTTTCTTGGGGAAAATACCTCGGGGGAGGGTTTCAAATCCTGCGGGATTTGAAACGCGGGGGCAGCGCCCCCAAATTCGATCGCCAGCCGCCGTTACTTGCGGCGCAGACGGATCACCACGTCGACCTTGGAGATTTCCGCCCCTTCGGGCAGCTCCGGCAGTCGTTGGATTTCAAGCTGGTCTGCCGGCGCGTCGGTCAGTACGCGGTCATCTTCCCAGAAGAAATGCGGGTGGTCATGGGTGTTGGTGTCGAAATAACTTTTCGACCCATCCACGGTGATTTCCTGCATCAGCCCGGCATCGCAGAACGCCCTCAGCGTGTTATAGACGGTGGCCAGCGACACGCTTTCGCCATGCGCGCGCGCGTCGGCATAAAGGCTCTCGGCGGTGACATGGCGGTCCATGCCGTCGCCCACCAGCAATGACGCCAGGGCCACGCGCTGGCGCGTCGGACGCAATCCGGCCTTGGTCAGCCAGTTGGATCCAATGGTCGTAGCTTGCTCAGTCATGCGGGCATACCTTTTGTTTGCACGACAGTATAAAGGGCACGTGCAGGCAAATTCAAATGAAAATCAGTCGCAACCCTTCCGCATCACGCTGCGGGGCTGTGACATGACCGCACTTGCAGCGCCCTTCCGTGGGGTGTTAGAGGGGCACAAGCAAACCAGGCACGGATGACGAGGGGGTATACCAGCATGGCCGATTTCCCAACCAGCTTTGACAAAGAGGACCTGCTGAAATGCGCCCGGGGCGAATTGTTCGGCCCCGGAAATGCCCAGCTGCCCGCCCCGCCGATGCTGATGATGGACCGCATCACCGACATCTCGGGCGATGGCGGCGCGCATGGCAAGGGCCATGTTCTGGCCGAATTCGACATCACCCCCGACCTTTGGTTCTTTGACTGCCACTTCCCCGGCAACCCGATCATGCCCGGCTGCCTGGGCCTTGACGGCTTGTGGCAGCTGACCGGCTTCAACCTCGGCTGGCGTGGCTGGCAGGGGCGCGGCTATGCGCTGGGTGTGGGCGAGGTCAAACTGACCGGCATGGTGCGCCCTGATCGCAAGATGCTGACCTATAAGATCGACTTCACCAAGGCGATCCAGACCCGCCGCCTGACCATGGGCGTCGCAGACGGCATCGTCGAGGCGGATGGCGAGGTGATCTATCAGGTCAAGGACATGAAGGTCGCGCTCAGCGAAAGCTGATCCAATCCCCGGTACGATTTGAAAGAGGCCCCCTGCGGGCCTTTTTTTGTTCCATCGCGTTTTTGTTCCGCCAAGGGGCGCGACCGCGCCGCTTGCCCCGGTCCGTAGCGTGGGTTTCCAACCCGCCCTAACCCCCCAGCCATAACCGGTTCCGGGATTGCCCCGACTTAATGCAGGCTCAGCAACACCGCGATGTCGCGCCTGCCGAGTCGCTCCAGTAGGGTCCTTTCCTCGGCATGGAGCGTGGCCCCGTGGGCGATATAGCGTTCCACCTGCAAGGCGACCTCGCTTGTCGGCTGGTAATACAGAGACGGGTTCCTGTCGCTGAGTTCGTGGAGCAGCCGTTCCAGCAGTTTTTTCTGTTTCTCCGCATCAAGGTCTTTGCGTTTGTCTTGCAACATGGGCTGGTTCCCCGGTGGATTTGCCTTACCTTACTGCACAGAAACATAGACCGCCGCGCGCCCCTGTCGAGGCTGCAGGCCCCAAACCGACAAAGGTGTCCCCCCATGTTGCGCTCTCTCTCTGCCCTGCTGCGCCCCCTTGCGGACCGGACAGCTTCCCGCGCAACGATCCGCCCCGCCCCGGACATGGCCACATTTGCCGCGCGGCTGGAGGTGCTGGACAAGGATCCCTTCCTGATGGTCGCAGATGACACACTGCGGCTGATCTCGGTTTTTGATGACCTGAAATACGACCGCGCCGATCTCGACATGATGTCGGGTCCGATGCGGCGCCATGTGGTGGGCAAGCTTGCCCCGCTGGGGTTCCGGCAGGTCTCGGGGTCGGTGATCGAAAACCGCACCGAGGATATCCGCATGCTGTTTCCGAAATATCGCGCGCTGGGGGCTTCGCCCTTTGACGCGGCGCGCGACACTCCACGCCGGGCGCAGGACTATTATATTCTGACCCCGACACAGGTGGCCTGTCAGATCATAGACCATTACCCGATTGAAGACGCGGTCGCGCGGATCAAGGCGCTGATCGTGAAACACCCGATCAACCTTTACCGGATCTGGGATTTTCTGGAGAAGACCGACCGGCACAACGGGTTCCTGCCCGCCATCGGCCACCTGAAATACGTCCAGCGCGAGGCCATCGAGAAAGAACCCCTCAAAACCCGCCGCGCCTTGCGGTGAGACAGGGCCGCTATCTGGGCGGGCTGCCGGCAGCCTGCTGTGCGCCACGTTTGAGCCCTAGCCGGCCATGATCGTCAGGCCCTGATGCAAGGCCTTGGTGCACGCCACGCGGCCCGACACACTCGGCAACTTTCGAAGCAGGCACCGCTAGACCCGTCCGACACTGCGTAAGTTCCTCGATGAAGGGCGCACACCGAAGTATATTTCGTCGTTTTTCGCGTTTTTTGCATACGCTGTGTTTGGACACCGGCGATAAATGGGGATAGGACATTCGGAGACGTCCTAATCAGGTGATACCTTCAATGAAAATGCGCGATACGTTCCTCAAGCCAATGCATCCCGAAGGGCGAAAGTTTGTCGCCATTTTCGCAGCTGTGACGGCTGTTCTGTTCCTGGTTTCCTCTGTCTTGGGTTGGATCGGGGTCGGGTTGACGGTCTGGTGCTATTACTTCTTCCGCGATCCGGTCCGTGCGACGCCTGTGCGCGACGGCCTGATTGTCAGTCCCGCAGACGGCGTGGTGTCCCTGATCGAAAAAGCCGTGCCGCCGGCAGAACTTGGCATGCCGGACGAGGCGCTGACCCGGGTCAGCGTATTCATGAGCGTGTTCAACTGCCATGTGAACCGCGCGCCTGTTGCAGGCCGGATTGCCGCCATCGCCTATCGGCCGGGCAAGTTCTTCAACGCCTCTCTCGACAAGGCAAGCTCTGACAACGAACGCAACAGCCTGTGCATCGAAATGGCGGATGGACGGAAAATCGCGGTCGTGCAGATTGCCGGGCTGGTGGCGCGGCGGATTGTCTGTTTCTCCGCCACCGGCGACACCGTGAAAACCGGTGAACGGTTCGGCCTGATCCGCTTTGGGTCACGGCTGGACGTCTACTTGCCGGATGATGTGCATCCGATGGTCAGCGTGGGACAAACCATGATTTCCGGCGAAACCGTTCTGGCCGACCTGACCTCGGACGAGCCGCCCCGGTCCGCGCGGGCGGACTGACCATGTCCAAGCCGCCCCCCACCAAGAAACGCAGTGTGCCGGTTTTCCTGTTGTTGCCAAACCTGATGACCGTCATGGCCATCTGTGCTGGTCTGACGGCGATCCGTTTTGCCTATGAAGGAAATTACGAAACCTCGGTGCGTTTGATCCTGGTGGCCTGCATCCTGGATGGTCTGGATGGGCGGCTCGCGCGCCTGATGAAAGCGGAATCCCCGATCGGTGCCGAACTCGACTCACTGGCGGATTTCGTGAATTTCGGCGTTGCGCCCGTGTTGATCCTCTACAGCTGGACGCTGCACGATTTTGGGGGCGCGGGCTGGATCGCGGTTCTCACCTACGCGATCTGCTGTGTTCTGCGGCTGGCCCGTTTCAACGTCAGCAACCGGTTGGGTGCAGAAGGGCATTCATCCGACTACTTTGTCGGCATCCCATCACCCGCCGGGGCGGTGCTCGTATTGCTGCCCATGGTGGTCAGCTTTGCCCTGTCCGGGGCTCCTGTGACATCCCCGGTGGTTACCGCCATCTATGTCTGCATCATCGGGTTGCTGATGATCAGCCGCATCCCCACCTATTCGTTCAAGAATGTCGTGGTGGACCAGCGGAATACGAAATTCGTCCTTCTGGGCACGGTGCTGTTGGTGGCTGCTTTGCTGACATATCTCTGGACCACCCTTGCCCTGCTCAGCGTCGCCTATATCGGGCTCGTGCTATGGGGGCTCAAAACCGAGTATCTGTCAAAGAAACCGCGGACATGACCCGCGACCGACGACAGCACCCCGCGCCGATCTCATGAGCCAAGCGCCTTAGCCAGCCCAACCCACCTTGCACCTCTGCGCCTCAACCCCTAGTAAGAAAGCAAGCAAATAAGGGAGAGCACGTATGCGTCGTGTCGTCGTCACCGGACTGGGCATTGTCTCGTCCATCGGCAACAATGCCGAAGAGGTCACCGCCTCGCTCAAGGCCGGGAAATCCGGCATCGAAGCCAGCCCCGAAATGGTTGAACACGGGTTCCGCAGCCAGATTGCGGGCACGCTCAAGATCGACCCGAAGGAACATATAGACAAGCGCGCGCTGCGCTTCATGGGCGATGGGGCGGCTTATGCCCACATCGCCATGCAACAGGCGATTGCCGACTCCGGCCTGACCGAAGACCAGATCGTCAACACCCGCACCGGTCTTGTGGCTGGTTCCGGCGGCCCCTCGACCAGCGCCATGCTGACCGCGCACCAGACCGTGCTGAAATCCGGCGCGACCAAGCGGATCGGCCCGTTTGCCGTGCCGAAATGCATGTCGTCCACGATCTCGGCCAACCTTGCGACCGCGTTCAAGATCAAGGGCATCAACTATTCGATCACCTCGGCCTGCTCAACCTCGCTGCATTGCATCGGCAATGCGGCCGAACAGATCATGATGGGCAAGCAGGACGTGATGTTTGCCGGCGGCGGCGAGGAACTGGACTGGACCCTGTCCTGCCTGTTCGACGCAATGGGTGCGATGTCGTCCAAGTATAACGACGCCCCCGAAACCGCCTCGCGCGCCTTTGACGAAAGCCGCGACGGCTTTGTCATCTCGGGTGGCGGCGGCATTGTCGTGCTGGAAGACCTTGACCACGCGCTGGCGCGCGGCGCCAAGATCTATGCAGAGGTCACGGGCTTTGCGGCCACCTCGGACGGCCACGATATGGTGGCCCCCTCGGGCGAAGGCGGCGAACGCGCCATGCGCCTTGCGCTGCAAACCCTGCCCGAAGGCCGCAAGGTCGATTATATCAACGCCCATGGCACCTCGACCCCGGTCGGCGACGTGGGCGAGGTCGAGGCCGTGCGCCGCGTTTTTGACGGGCTGCAACAGCCGCCGATCTCTTCGACCAAGTCGATGACCGGCCACGCCCAGGGCGCGGCGGGCGCGCTCGAGGCGATTTTCTGCCTGCTTATGCTGGACAATGACTTCATCACGCCCTCGATCAATGTCGAGACACTTGACCCCGCAATCAAGGATGGCGAAATCGCGACCAAACTGGTGGAAAACGCGGGTCTGGACAGCGTCATGACCAACAGCTTCGGCTTTGGTGGCACCAACGGATCCATGATCCTGTCGAAATACAAGGGGTAAGCCGGATGTCTGACCAGATGAAAGGCAAACGCGGCCTGATCATGGGCGTCGCCAATGAACGCTCGATCGCCTGGGGCATTGCCAAGGCAATGGCCGAAGCCGGGGCCGAACTGGCCTTTACCTACCAGGGCGAAGGCTTTGGCAAGCGCCTTGCCCCCCTTGCCGCCAGCGTCGGCAGCGACTTCATGGTGGATGTCGACGTGACGGACGATGTTTCGCTGGATGCCGCCTTTGCCCAGTTGCAAGACCGCTGGGGCACGATTGATTTCCTCGTGCACGCAATCGCCTATTCCGACAAGAACGAACTTGGCGGGCGCTTCATGGACACCAGCCGCGCAAACTTCAAGAACTCGCTGGATATCTCGTGCTACTCGCTGATCGAAGTGGCGCGCCGGGCGCATCCGATGATGAAGGAAAATGGCGGCACGATCCTGACCCTGACCTACCAGGGCTCGAACCGTGTGACCCCCTTCTACAATGTCATGGGTGTGGCAAAGGCCGCGCTCGAGGCCGCGACCCGCTATCTTGCCAATGATCTTGGCCCCGATGGTATCCGCGTCAACGCGATCTCGCCCGGGCCGATGAAAACGCTGGCCGGGGCCGCGATCAGCGGCGCGCGCAAGACCTTCCGCCAGACCGAGCAGAACGCTCCGATGCGCGCCAATGCCACGCTCGAGGCCGTGGGCGGCACCGCCGTCTACCTTGCCTCGGATGCAGGTGCCTGCACCACCGGCGAGATCATCCGCGTCGATGGCGGCTATCACGTGCTGGGCATGCCACAGCCGGAAAACCTGTGATCCGGGCCTGACAAACACCGCGCCCCTGCCCGCCAAAGGCGGGGGCGCGTCACTCTTCCTGGCGCAGGCGGTTACGCGATTGGACCACCCCCGCCTCGAACCCCTCACCATCCCCGAACTCCATGAAACCCGCATAGCGCGCATGTGCGCCATTGATGCGGGCGGCGTGCTTGATCGGGCACCAATAGGCCTCGGTCCGGCTGGCGATCTCGCGCACATAGGACACGACCCCGTTGCAATAGCCGCAATAGACACAGTTCAGCTTTTGCAGGGCGTTGAGATAGGCAAGGTGATGGCGGTCGATGCGGACATGATCACGCCGCCGTACCTTGGGGATGCCATAAACCGGAAAACAGATCGCGTGATAGACCGTCACGAAAAGATCAAGGATCAAGAAGGGGATGATCAGCGCATATATCACCGGCGCGGTCAGCACCACCAAGGGCCGCGTGGCCCGCAGGAACGCCCAGAACCGCACGCGCAACGCCCGGTGGCGTTTGCGCGCCTCGGCCTCGAACACCACCCGCCCATTGTCGAGCCGATAGCGAAACGCCGCGCGACGCTTGCCGATTTCGTCTTCAAGCTGGTCCTGCAACTTTGCCATCCGGTCCAGAATATCCTGCATCGGGTTGTCCATGACACTCTCCTGCGCTGTGGGCCTGCCCCGAGCCTAACCCCCGCCGCGCCCAGCGCGCAACGTCGGGCCAAGGCCCGGCTTCATCTTGCGCAAAATACTCCGGGGTGAATTGGCCCCGTCAGGGGCAAAGAGGGGCAGCGCCCCTTATGCGGTCATCTCTGCCACCAGCCCCGCCATGATATCGGAGGCGGGGACCGCACGCGCCTGCATCGCCCCTGTCCCGGCCCATTGCGCGCCGTAGCCGACCTCCCCCGCCGCGTGGGACGCCGCAGCCAGCGCCTTGGCTGCATCGTAAGCCACCGGATAGGACGGTACGGGCACGCGCGCGGTTTCGGACCAGCGCACGAAGCGGTTCTGCAAACAACGCGCCGGTCGCCCCGACAGCGCCGGCGTCAGCACCGACGGGTTCACCGCAGGATCGACCAGCGCAGCGCGATAGGCCGCATCCGCCGCGCTTTCGTCACAGGCGACAAAGGCCGTGCCCAGTTGCGCCGCGACCGCGCCCAGATCGAGCATCCGCCGGATGTCACCGCCCGACATGATCCCCCCGGCTGCGATCACGGGGCAAGGTACCTGCCCAACCAACAGATGCACAAGATCGGCGGTCGACAGAGCCGCATCCGGGGCGCCCGGGTCAAACACACCGCGATGCCCGCCGGCCTCGATCCCCTGTGCCACGATCGCGTCAATCCCCGCCGCCGCGATGGCGCGGGCCTCGTCCAACGAAGTGGCAGAGGCCAGCAACACACAGCCCGCGTCCCTGAGCGCCACGATCTTCTCGGGCGCTGGCAGGCCAAAGTGGAAGCTGACAACGGCGGGCCTCTCCTCCAGCAACATCTCCAGCATGGCGTCGTTGGTCTGGAAGCTCTCGTAAATCTCGTGCAGGGCCTCTGGGGGCGCGGCCCCGAAACGGGCAAACTCGGGCGCCATGGCCGCCAGCCACGCGGCCTCACGCGCCGGATCGCGTGACGCGGGCAGATGGCAGAACAGGTTGACGTTGAAAGAGTGATCGGTCAGGCGTCGGGTTTCAGCAATCATCGCCCGCGCGGCAGCGACAGTGCTGGCACCGAGCCCCAGCGACCCAAGCCCTCCGGCATCGGACACTGCTGCCGCCATGTCAGGCGTCGAAACCCCGGCCATGGGGGCCTGTATCACCGGATGCTTCACCCCGAGTTGCTGAAAAAGCCAATGTGTCATGTGATCTGCCTCCGTGTCTGACAAGCTGCGCCAGTACGCGGCAAAAGAAAAGCCCGCAAAACTGCGGGCTCTTCGGAACTCAGCGGTGGTAAATGGTGCGGATCAGCCGACCGAGACCAGCTCCAGCGCAAAGGTCAGGTCCTTGCCGGCCAGCGCGTGGTTGGCGTCCAGCGTCACGGCCTCTTCGGTGATCTCGATCACGGTCACAGGCACGACCTGTCCGGTGGGCGCCTGCATCTGCAGTTGCAGACCCACCTCAAGCGGGATTTCCGCCGGGATCTGTTCACGCGGAACGTCCTGAATGGCTTCGGGATGCGAGGGGCCATAGGCCTGGTCCGAGGGGATCTCGATCGTCTTTTTCTCGCCAACCGACATGCCGGTCACGCCTGCGTCGAAACCGGGGATCACCTGACCCGAGCCAAGTGTGAACTCAAGCGGATCGCGCCCTTCCGAGCTGTCGAAGACCGAGCCATCGCTCAGCGTACCGGTATAGTGGATGCGGACCTTATCGCCCGATTTCGCAACAGTCATAACATGTCCAATTCTGGTTTGTGTGCGGGCATTGGCCCTTGGATCAAGTGCCGCACCCTAGGGGGTCGGGGCCGGAAAGGCAAACAGGCTTTGACAGCACCGCTCAAGCTGACAGTATGGCGCCCGAGAGAGGGAACAAACATGACCATCACAACCTGCATTTTCGATGCCTATGGCACCTTGTTCGACGTGGCCGCCGCCGCGCGCGAGGCTGCCGCCGAACCGGGCCGCGAAAGCTTTGCCGCGCATTGGCCCAAGGTGGCCGAGCACTGGCGGCTGAAACAGCTGCAATACACCTGGCTGCGCGCCATCACCGGTGCGCATGACGATTTCTGGCGCGTGACGCAGGACGGGCTGGATTGGGCGCTCGAGGCCAACGGGCTGGACGGGGATGCCGATCTGCGAGACCGGCTGTTGCAACTCTACTGGGAACTCAGTTGCTATCCCGAGGTGCCCGCGATGCTGGCTGCGCTCAAGGCGCGAGGACTGAACACGGCGATCCTGTCGAACGGGTCGCCCGACATGCTGCGCGGCGCGGTCGACAGCGCCGGGATCGGTGACGTGCTGGACGACGTCCTGAGCGTCGAGGATGTGGGCATCTTCAAACCCGCCAGTGCGGTCTATGACCTTGTTGGCCAGCGGTTTGGTTGCACGAAGGCCGAAGTGCTGTTCGTGTCCTCGAACGGGTGGGATGCCGCAGGCGCGGCGGGCTATGGTTTTCACACCGTTTGGGTAAACCGCGCGGGCGACCCCGTCGACCGCCTGCCCTGGACCCCGCACAACATCCTTTCCGACCTTACGACCATTCCCGACCTGACAGGAGCCTGACTTGCCCCGTTTTGCCAGTTCTGACGGCCTTTCCCTTTACTACACCGACGAGGGCGATGGCCTGCCCGTGATCTGCCTGTCGGGCCTGACCCGCAATGGCAGCGATTTTGACTATGCCATGCCCGCCCTGCAGGGCTGCCGCGTGATCCGGCCCGATTATCGCGGGCGCGGCCAGTCGGATTGGGCCGAGGATTTCATGACTTATTCCGTCCCGCGCGAGGCGCAGGATGTGCTGGAACTGATGGATCATCTGGGACTTGAGGCAGCCGCCTTTCTGGGCACCTCGCGCGGCGGGTTGATCGCACTGACCCTGGGCGCGATGGCGCGCGACCGGATGCTGGGGGTGTGTTTTGTCGATATCGGTCCGGTGATCGAAACCGCCGGGCTTGAGGTGGTGGTCACTTTTGTCGGGCTGAACCCTGTCTGGAAAACGCTGGACGAGGCGCAGCATATCATCGGCACGCGCATGGCGGGCTTTGCCAATGTGCCCGACAGCCGCTGGCGCGAAGAGGTGGAACATCACTTCATCGAGGTCGAGGGCGGGCTGACCATCAATTATGACCCGAAACTGCGCGACGCGGTCCTGGCGACGTTCGACCCCAAGGCCGAGGCGCCGGACCTTTGGCCATTCTACGACGGGCTGGCGGGGATGCCGCTGGCCGCCATTCGCGGCGCGAACTCTGACCTGATGAGTGCCGACACGCTGGACGAGATGGCGCAACGGCAACCGCTGATCGCGGCCACAGTGCCGGATCGCGGCCATGTGCCGTTTCTGGATGAACCCGAGTCGGTCGCGGCCCTGCGCCAATGGATTGCAGACATGGAGCGCAGGACATGAATATCGAGATGATCCGCGCCGCCGCCACGCGGCTTGAGGGCCATGCCCGCAAGACGCCTTTGCTGTCTTCGCCCTTTCTGGACGAGATCGCGGGCCGGCGGCTGTTCGTTAAACCCGAATGCCTGCAACATACCGGTTCGTTCAAGTTTCGCGGTGGCTGGTCGGCTGTGTCGGCCCTTGACGCGGCAACCCGCGCACGCGGCGTGATCGCCTTTTCCAGCGGCAACCATGCGCAGGGCGTGGCCATGGCCGCGGCAGCCCATAGCGCACCTGCCGTAATCGTCATGCCCGCCGATGCCCCGAAGATGAAGATCGACAACACCCGTGCCTTGGGGGCCGAGGTGGTTCTGTACGATCGCGCAGGCGGTGAGAGCCGCGAGGCCGTGGGCGACAAAATCGCGGGAGAGAGGGGGCTGACACTGATCAAACCCTATGACGAACCGCAGGTCATCGCGGGGCAAGGCACAACCGGTCTTGAGATCGCGCAACAGGCGGGTGACGCGGGTGTGGCACAGGCCGATGTGCTGGTTTGTTGCGGTGGCGGCGGGCTAACGTCAGGGATCGCGCTGGCGCTTGAGGCCGACGCGCCGGGGCTGCGCGCCCGCCCGGTCGAACCTGAAGGGTTCGACGATGTGGCCCGGTCGCTGGCCAGTGGGCGGATCGAGCAGAACGCGGAGCTGTCGGGCAGCATTTGTGACGCGATCATCACCCCCGCCCCCGGCGAAATCACCTTTCCGATCATGCAACGCCTGTGTGGCCCCGGCCTTGTCGTGAGTGAAGAGGACTGCCTGCGTGCCATGGCGCTGGCCTTTGCGCGGCTCAAGATCGTGGTGGAACCGGGCGGCGCGGCGGCGCTGGCGGCGGCCTTGTTCCATGGAGACCGGATCGAAGGCGATGCCGTGATCGCGGTTTGCACCGGCGGCAATGTCGATGCCGAGATGTTCCGCACCGCGTTGACGCGGGAGATTTGAGTATTTTTGGCAAGATGAAGACAGGGGGCGGTGTGCGCCGTCCGGCAAGGGCCTGACCATGCAGGTTGTCGAGGGGGATCTGATTGCGCTGGCGCGGGCCGGACGGTTCGATGTGATCGTGCATGGCTGTAATTGTTTTCATGCCATGGGCGCGGGCGTGGCGCGCGCGATTGCCGAGGCGTTCCCCGAGGCCCTGGCAGCGGATCGCGCCACCGGTTTCGGCGATGCGACCAAGCTGGGCGAGGTTTCCTGTGCCGAGGTCGGGGTCGGCGGGCAACGCCTGACCATCGTCAATGCCTATACCCAGTTCCGGTTCGAGGGCCCCCTGCCCCTTGTGGAGTACGACGCGCTGTCCCGGTGTTTCGACACCGTCGCGGCGCGGTTTGACGGGGCGCGGATCGGATACCCTCTGATCGGCGCAGGGCTGGCGGGCGGCGACTGGGGTCGGATCGCGCCATTGATTGACGCCGCGCTGGTTTCGCAAGACCATAGCCTTGTGCTGCGCCCGGGCAGCGCCACCCCGCAGGAGGCCCCATGACCCGTTTCACGATTGCCACGTTCAACGTCAAGAATCTGATCGGCCCCGACAGGGAATTCTACGAATTCCAGTCTTACACCCCCGAGGAATACGCGTGGAAAGAGGACTGGATGGCGCAGCAGATGTTCGCCATGGACGCCGACATCGTCGGGTTTCAGGAGATTTTCGAGGAAGAGGCCCTGCGCGCGGTGATCGCCGAAAGCGACCGTATCGGACGCGAAAGCAACGACGCGGTGCTTCCGTCGAAATCCAAGAGCTATCGCAAAAAGGTGATTTTCCGCAAATTGGGCTACCGGCCCTACACCGACGCCGCGCTGGCCTTTGCACCCAATGCCAATGACCTCGGCCAGCCCGGCAAGCGTCGGCCCGGTCTGGCGATCCTGTCGCGGTTCGGCTTTGTCGGAGAGCCCGAGATCATCCAGGACCTTGCCACGCCGGTCCACATTCCGTTTCGCGAACTGACCGGCGAAGATGCGGGCCATTACACCCTGACGCGCCTGTCGCGCCCCATCCTGAAGGCGCGCATTCCGGTGGGGGCGCATGTGGTGCATGTTTATAACTGTCACCTCAAATCCAAGCTGGGCGAATACCTCACCCCTGGGGGGGCTGCCTATGCGCCAGAGGCGGACCTGACCCGCTATGACGCGGTGGGCCGCGCCATGGGGGCCCTGCGCGCAGCCGTCCGGCGCATGGCCGAGGCCTGGGTCCTGCGCCGCGCGATCGTGCGCGATTTGCAGGCGGGGCATCCGGTGATGGTGTTGGGCGATTTCAACGATGGCGAACACGCGGTCAGTTCCGAGATTGTTGCGGGCGAGATCCCGTTCCGCAATTATACGTGGATGCTGCGCCATGATGCGCGCGACTATAACGACCGCTATTCCGCCGAAGACAGCGTCGCGATTTCCGAGGCCGTTCAGGACCACCAGCTGACCAGCGCCGAGAGCCTGTTCGTGCGCAAATCGCTGCGTGACATGGTCTATACGGCGGCCTTCAACGGCGTCTACGAGAGCCTTGACCAGATCTTCCTGTCGCGCCATTTCCACCCCGATAATGATAACCGGATCGGCGAGATGGAATATTTCAGCGTGTTCAACGATCACCTGACCGATGGCAGCCACGCCGAAGCGCCCTATAACAAGCTGGCCAGCGATCACGGACAGATCATGGCCCACATGAAGATCGGAGATTGAGGCCCATGGAAATGGCGGAGCTTGGCGATGTGCGCCTGCATTACCGGATGGACGGCGACCCGGACGGCGCGCCGGTGCTGTTTATCAACTCGCTGGGCACCGATCTGCGGCTTTGGGACAAGGTGGTCACCCGCCTGCCAGCCGGGCTGTGCCTGATCCGCTATGACAAACGCGGGCACGGGCTGTCCTCTTGTCCCGAGGCGCCTTATTCCATGGGCGCGCTGGTGCGTGACGCCGAACGTCTGCTGGAGCACCTGAAGGTCAAAGACGCGATAGTCGTGGGTCTGTCGATTGGCGGAATGATTGCGCAGGGGCTGGCGGTGAAGCGGCTGGATCTGGTGCGCGCGATGGTTCTGTCGAACACAGCGGCCAAGATCGGACAACCCGCCATGTGGCTGGATCGGATCGCCGCCGTGAAACAGGGCGGGATCGAGGCGCTGGCCGACGCCACGATGGAGCGCTGGTTCAGCCGCGATTTCCGAGCCACCCCAGAGGTCGATCTGTGGCGCAACATGATGGTGCGCCAGCCTGCAACCGGATACGCAGGATGCTGCGCGGCCATCGCGGGCACCGATTTCTATACCCCGACCAGCGGCTTGCGTCTGCCCACACTGGGCATTGCGGGGTCCGAGGACGGATCGACACCACCCGATCTTGTGCGCGAAACGGTGGACCTGATCCCGGGATCACAATTCGCGTTGATCCGGCGGGCGGGGCATCTGCCTTGTGTGGAAAAACCCGATGAGTTTACCGCGTTGCTGACGGGCTTCCTACGCGCGACCGGACATATGGAGCAAAAGGATGGCTGATGTTCTTCTGGTGCATGGATCTTGCCACGGCGCGTGGTGCTGGCGCGATCTGGTCCCCGCATTGCAGGCGCGCGGCCATGCGCCCCGTACGATGAACATGCCCAGCCACGGCGGCGACCCCACCCCGATCGCGGATGTGACGCTGGAAAGCTGCACCCGATCCGTGGTCGATGCCTTGGGCGAGGATACGGTGGTCGTGGCCCATAGCTGGGGCGGGTTTCCGGCCACGCTGGCCGCAGATATCGCGCCGCGCCGGATCCGCCGCCTGATCTATGTTTGCGCCTATGTCCCGCGCGAGGGCCTTTCCCTCGTTGACATGCGCAAACTGGCCCCGCGCCAGCCGATCCTCAAGGCGCTGAACCGCGCCGCCGACGGCAAGAGCTATACCACCCACCCCGAGCACACGCGCGAGGTGTTCTATCAGGATTGTCCCGACGACACGCTGGGTTATGCCTTGGCCCATCTGACGCCACAGGCCACCCTGCCCCAGACCACGCCGGCCCATCTGACCCGTGCACACACGATGGTGCCGCGCAGCTATATCCGCTGTCTTTACGACAACGCCATCCCGACCGAGTTCCAGGCCGAAATGGCAGATGACTTTCCGGTCAAGGACGTCTACCAGATGGCCACCGGCCATTCGCCCTTTTTCGCCGATCCCGAAGGGCTGGCCGAACTGATTGACCTGATCTTGAAGGACTGACCATGGCCGCCTCTGTTTTCGACAGCCCCCTTTTCGCACGGCTTTTTCCCACCGGTGAGGCGGGGCGCCTGTTCACCGACACGGCCGAGGTGCGTGCCATGTTGCTGGTCGAGGGGATGCTGGCCAAGGTGCAGGGCGAAATGGGCGTGATCCCCGAAGATAGCGCGTTTTTCATCCAGCGCGCCGCGATGGAAGTGCAGATCGATCCGGCCGGTCTTGCCGACGAGACCGGCGAGAACGGGGTGAGCGTGCCAGGGCTGGTCGCGGCCTTCCGCAAGGCGATGGAAGCCCCCGACCATGCGCAATACGTGCATTGGGGCGCGACATCGCAGGATATCACCGATACGGGCCTGATGCTGCGGCTGCGCTCGCTCTTGACGCTGGTCGAGAAAGATTTGCAAAAATGTCTGAATGCGCTGGCTGATTTGGCCGAAGCGCATGCAGAAACGCCAATGGCAGCCCGTACATGGGGTCAGGTGGCGACGCTGACCAGTTTTGGCGCGCAGGCCGCCGAATGGGGCAACCCGCTGCTGGCGCTGCACGAAGACCTGCCCGCCCTGCGCGAGGCCTGCCTTGTCCTGTCCATGTCGGGGGCCTCGGGCACCTCGGCGGCTTATGGCGCGCACGCCCCCGAGATGCGAGCGGCGCTGGCCAAGGCGCTGAACCTGCGCGATCCGGGCCGCAGCTGGCACACCGACCGCACGCCTGTGTTGCGGCTGGCCGACTGGCTGGTGCGGGTGAACGTGGCGCTTGGCAAAATCGGCGAAGACCTGATTGCGATGGCGATGTCGGGAATATCCGAGGTTGATCTTGGCTCGGGCGGGGCCTCGTCGACCATGCCGCAGAAACAGAACCCTGTCGCGGCCTCGACCCTTGCCGCGCTGGCCCGCCAAGGCGGTGGCCTGAACGGCACCTTGCAAGCCGCAGGGATGCAAAAGCACCAGCGCGACGCAGCCGCATGGTTCACCGAATGGCTGTGCCTGCCGCAGATCTGTCTGGGGGCGGCCTCGGCGGCAGGCATCGCCGCGGACCTTCTGGCCGGAATTACCCCGCGCCCCGAGGCGATGGCCCGCACAGCCGAGGACCCGCAGCAACTGATCTATGCCGAGGCGCTGTCTTTTGCCCTGACCGAACAATTGCCACGCCCCGAAGCACAGGCCGCGACCAAGGCGCTGTGCAAAGAGGTCAACGCAACCGGCGCGTCCCTGTCGTCGCTGGTGGCGCGCGATTATCCTGACCTTGACCGCGCTCGCGTCTTTGATCCGGTGCAGCAGATGGGCCTTGCCCCCGACGCCGCGCGTGCCTTTGCCAAGCGGGTGCGCGCCACCGGCTAGGCCCGTTTCCCGGCCCTGCCCCAGACCAGAGGTTCCATGCGATCTAAACTGCCGGTTTTGTTCATCTTTGTGACCGTGGTGCTGGATGCGATGGGCATCGGGCTGATCATGCCGGTGATGCCCGACCTGATCCGCGAGGTCACGGGCGAGGCGCTGGGCGATGCGGCGGTCTGGGGTGGTGTGCTGGCGGCGGCCTTCGCGCTGATGCAGTTTCTGTTCGGGCCGGTGATCGGCAACCTGTCGGACCGGTTCGGGCGGCGGCCCGTGCTGCTGGTGTCGCTGGCCGTCATGGCGCTGGACTATGTGGTGATGGCACTGGCTGGGTCGATCTGGCTGTTGTTTCTGGGCCGCGTTGTCGGCGGCATCACGGCAGCCACGCACGCGACCGCCTCGGCCTATATGGCCGACATTTCCCACCCGGATGAAAAGGCGCGGAACTTCGGCCTGATCGGGGCCGCCTTTGGCGTGGGTTTCGTGCTGGGGCCCGCGCTGGGTGGGGTGCTGGCCGAGTTCGGCACGCGCGCGCCGTTCTGGGGGGCGGCCGCGCTGGCGGCGCTGAACTTCGTGCTGGGCTATATCGTGTTCAGGGAAACCGTGACCGACGCCATCCGCCGCCCGTTCGACTGGCGCCGCGCCAACCCGCTGGGCGCGTTGTTGTCGGTGACAAAACTGCCGGGGCTGGCGGCGCTGTTGCTGGTCTATTTCATCTACCAGGTGGCGACAGCGGTCTATCCCGCGATCTGGTCCTATTTCACGGCGGAAAGGTTCGACTGGTCGCCCGGCATGATCGGCGTGTCACTGGCGGCGTTCGGCCTTGGCTTTGCAATTGTGCAGGGCGCGCTGGTGGCGCCGTCGATCCGGCGCTTCGGACATCGCGGCACGGTGGCGCTGGGGCTGGGAATCGAGGTCGCCACGCTGAGCCTGCTTGGGGTGATCACATCGGGGGCGGTGGTGCTGGCGCTGGTGCCCCTTGCCGCCCTTGGCGCGCTGGGGATGCCTGCGCTGCAAGGGATCATGTCACGGCGGGTGGATGACAACGCGCAGGGCGAATTGCAAGGCGTGCTGACCAGCCTGACCTCGCTTGCCACCGTTCTGTCGCCATTGGTAATGACCCAGACCTTCGCCCATTTCAGCCGCCCCGACGCCCCGCTCTATCTGCCAGGGGCGCCGTTCCTTCTGTCGGCGGGGCTACTGATCCTTGGCCTGATGGTGTTTTTCCGGTCGAAACGGCGCGTCGCCTGACGAAACTGCCCCAACGTCTTTTGCCGGATGGCCCGTCCGCGACAGGAATGACGCAATTCGGTCTTGCGCGGTGACCCCGGTCTTTGCCACGCTGATGGCAAGACGAAGAGGGAGCGTTCCATGTCAACTATCAAAGCCGCGGTCTGTCATGAATTCGGGGCACCGCTTGTGATCGAAGAGGTGCAGCTGCGCGCGCCCGAAATGGGCGAGGTCGAGGTCACGCTGGATGCTGTGGCGATCTGCCATTCCGACATTTCCTTTGCCGATGGTGCGTGGGGTGGGTCGCTGCCAGCAGTTTATGGTCACGAGGCCGCGGGCCGCGTGACCAGCGTGGGCCCCGGCGTCACAGGCATTGCCGAAGGTGATCCGGTGGTTGTCACACTGATCCGGGCCTGCGGATCATGTGCGTCCTGTTCCGAGGGCAAGCCGGTGATCTGTTCAACACCCTATGACGGCGACAAGGGGCCTCTGAGCACGGCAGATGGCGGCAAGCTGCATCAGGCGATGGCCTGCGGGGCCTTCGCCGAAAAGGTGGTGGTGGACCAGAGCCAGGTGGTCAAGATCGCCGAGAGCGTCGCGATGGAAGCGGCCTGTCTGATTGCCTGCGGTGTCATCACCGGTGTCGGCGCGGTAGTGAACGCCGCACAAATCCGGGCGGGACAGGACGTGGTCGTGATCGGGGCCGGTGGTGTGGGCCTGAACGCCATCCAAGGCGCGCGCATTGCCGGGGCGCGCCGGATCGTCGCCGTGGACATGAGCGAGGAAAAACTTGAGATCGCCAAGCAGTTCGGCGCGACCGACGGGGTTCTGGCCACCGACAGGAAACCCTTTGTCAAGGCGATGCGCGCCATGGGGCGCGGTGCCGATGCGGTGATCGTGACCGTCGGCGCCATTCCCGCCTATGACGAGGCGCCGCGCTATCTGGCGCCGGGGGGCAAGGTCATCATGGTCGGGATGCCACATTCGGGAGCCAAGGCCACCTATGAGCCGGTGATCCTTGCGGCCATCGGACAGGGGATGCAGGGGTCCAAGATGGGCGATGTGGTGATCAAGCGCGACATCCCGTGGATGGTGGACATGTACCAGCAGGGCCGCCTCAAACTGGACGAGTTGATCTCGGGGCGATGGAGCCTTGACCAGATCAACGAGGCGATTGCCGACACCAAGACTGGCGCGGCGAAACGCAATGTGATTGTGTTCAACCGAGACTGACGCAAGACGGAGCGGTGCCGTGCTGAAATTCCTGACTGACCTGTTCAAACCGGAAGAGCCCAAGGCCCCGCCCATTACCTCGGAAACCTCGATGGGATTCGAGGCGGTCGAGGTTGCACCTTTCCTGACGCGGCTGGCCAACAACCCGCGCTTTGGCCTGCCTGCGGGCTTTGCCGGGCTGATCGCCGACGCTCTGCCCGAAATCGCCGTGGACGAAACCCGCCGCTGGAAGATCGACGGCGGGTTCGACGGGGCGTTGAACGCGTTTGAAATCGAGGTGTTCATGGATGCCAAGGACGCGCCCATGATCACCTTTTACGGCACGGCAGCGGCCATCGCGGAAATCGACCGCGAATTGATTGCCTTTGACGAGGCGATGGAGGGATAACCCCATGAAACTGCAAGATCTTGACGTGATTGTCACCGCGCCGCCCGCGCCCGGCTGGGGCGGGCGGTACTGGATACTTGTCAAGGTCACGACCGACACCGGGATCACCGGCTGGGGCGAATGCTATGCCTCGTCCATCGGACCCGAAGCGATGACCCACGTGATCCGCGACGTGTTCGAGCGGCACATGCAGGGTGAAAACCCCGAGAATATCGAAAAGATGTTCCGCCGCGCCTACTCCAGCGGCTTTACCCAGCGCCCTGACCTGACTGTCATAGGGGCGTTTTCGGGGCTGGAGATCGCCTGCTGGGATATCCTTGGCAAAGAACGGGAGCGGCCTGTCTGGGCGCTGATCGGCGGCAAGATGAATGACAGGCTGCGCGCCTATACTTATCTTTATCCCCTGCCCCATCACGACATGGCGGCGTTCTGGACCGCGCCGGAGATGGCCGCCGAAACCGCCGCCGAGATGGTGCGGCAGGGCTATACGGCGGTGAAATTCGACCCCGCCGGCCCCTATACGATGCGCGGCGGGCATATGCCCGCGATGTCGGACATCTCCATGTCGGTGTCCTTTTGCAAGGCCATCCGCGAGGCCGTGGGCGACCGCGCCGACCTGCTGTTCGGCACCCATGGCCAGTTCAACACGGCGGGCGCGATCCGGCTGGGGCAGGCGCTGGAACCCTATTCGCCGCTGTGGTTCGAAGAACCGACCCCGCCCGACAATATCGAAGACATGGCTCGCGTCGCGCGCAACGTGCGCATCCCCGTCGCGACGGGTGAACGCATGACCACCAAGGCCGAGTTCGGCGCGGTGCTGCGCGCGGGCGCGGCGGAAATCCTGCAACCGGCGCTGGGGCGGGCGGGCGGTATCTGGGAGATGAAAAAGGTCGCGGCAATGGCCGAGGTGTTCAACGCCCAGATGGCCCCGCACCTTTACGCAGGGCCGGTGGAGTGGGCCGCCAATATCCATCTGGCCACCGCCATTCCGAACCTGTTGATGATCGAAACCATCGAAACCCCGTTTCACGATCAGCTGATCAAGGGCGGCATACGTGTGCACGGCGGCTATGTCGTCCCGCCCGAGGCGCCGGGTCTGGGCATTGAGGTGGACGAGGCGCTGGCCCGTGCGCATCCCTACTCTGGCCGCGACCTGCACCTGCAAATGCAGGACGCCCCCTGCGATTACACTCATGGCAACAATTTTCAGGGCGGCGCGCCGGCGACGGAGTGACCCGCCGCCAATTTGCAGTTACTGCGTGACTTCGGTGACATCGGGCAGTTTGTAGGTGCGTTCCAGAACCGCCGCGCCGGGGCGATAGACACGCATCAGGAAATTCCAGCCCTCGGTGATGTCCACGCGGTTGGGCTGCGCGCCGCATTTGGCCTCGGGGCCGTAATGCACGGTGAAGGTGCCATCGTCGTTCAGGGCCACGTTGCGGTCATTGATGATGTTGGTGTCGCTCTTCATGAAACCGTCATTGCCGTAGACTGTAATCGACCAGAAGGCATCATTGGGCGGCACGTCATAGGTGGCGGTGTAGCAGGCATCGGCCGAGGACGGGCCCGTATAGTTGATATAAACCGCGTCCTTCTCGGGGAAGAGGCCCCATGCCCCGGCCACGGCCAGATGGCGCGTGTCTTCGTTGACCTCACCGCGCGGCCCCATCCAGTCGGGTTCATACTGGTCAAACTTCTGGAACTCGACCTCGTAGCCCGCACGCAGGGCCAGCATGCTGTCCAGATCCCACTGCGGTTCAGGGAACAGATCATGGCTGCTGGCGCTGATCTCGAACTTGTTCTGCATCTCGTTCACCAGCGCCACGTCGGCGGGGTCGGACGGATCCATGATCTGGATGCGCATGATGAGCGAGACATATTTGGTGTCGCCCGGAATCTCATAGGTGCCCGGTTCATAGAACACGACCGGCGCGTAGTGGTCATTGTCGATCACGAGGATCGAGAAATAACGGTCATCGGGAAATTCGGGGATGGTGATCGTGGCCCCACCCTCGGTATCGACCACCGCGCCGGCATAAAGCGTGTCGCGGTTCATGCGCACCACCGCCTGCGCATCCAGCGGCGTGGGTTTGCGGATATAGTAGAACCGGTTCACATCACTGCCCGCGTTGAACTGGAACTGCGAAAACGACATATCCACCTCGGCGCGAATATAGCTCTCGGGGGTCACAGTTTCTTGCGCCATAAGCGGCGCGGCAGACAGGGCAAGCACTGAAATTGCGGATTTGAAGTACATGTTTTTCACGATCTCGACTTTCATTAAGGCAAGGACACGCTTTATTAGATAGTCCGCACGGCCATTGTTCAAATGGAATATTTAACAAACCAAGCGCCCAAAAGCGGCGAGACCACTTACCGGCCGGCAGGATTATTCTGCCTTGTTTCAGACCTACTCGCACTTTCCGAAAAGCCATGCTATAAAAGACAAAAGACCTGAGGATGACGCGCGTGAACATGCAAAAACCCCCGGCTCCGCCGACGGAAATGGCCCGCAGCGCGGCAAGTGCCGCCGCCTATCTCAAGACATTGGCCCATGAAGGCCGGTTGATGATCCTGTGCCATCTGGGTTCGGGCGAAAAATCGGTGGGCGAGTTGGAAAGCCTTCTGGAGATCCGGCAGGCCGCAGTCAGTCAGATGCTGGCACGGTTGCGTGAAGAACAGCTGGTCTCGACCCGTCGCGACGGCAAGACCATCTTCTACAGCCTCGCTGACGAAAGCACCGCCGAAGTCATCGGCATGTTGTACCGCCTGTTCTGCGGTTCCGACGACGGCTGAGCCTTGCCTCAGACGGGGCTGCCCCCACG
The DNA here is from genome assembly GCF_040225985.1 of Shimia fortis. Lineage (NCBI taxonomy): Bacteria > Pseudomonadati > Pseudomonadota > Alphaproteobacteria > Rhodobacterales > Roseobacteraceae > Shimia > Shimia fortis. The sequence continues at coordinate 51,861 of NZ_JBBPEU010000006.1, read as the reverse complement.
TTTCCATGACTGGTTTGCCAGCAAGGGCTGGCAAGCGCATCCGCATCAGATTGATATGCTGGCGCGGGCAGATGCCCCCTGCACCCTGCTGATTGCGCCCACCGGTGGCGGCAAGACAATGGCTGGGTTCCTGCCCTCGCTGGTCGATCTGGCCGAAGGCGGGCATGAGGGGCTGCATACGCTCTATGTCTCGCCGCTCAAGGCATTGGCGGCGGATATCAAGCGCAACCTGCGCACGCCGGTCGACGAGATGGGCCTGTCCATCCGGATAGAGGACCGCACCGGCGACACCCCGAACACGCGCAAGAAGGCCCAGCGCGCCGACCCGCCGCATATCCTGCTGACCACGCCCGAAAGCCTTGCCCTGCTGACATCCTACGAGGACGCGCCGCGCATGTTCCGTGGGCTGAAACGCGTGATCGTAGACGAAATCCACGCCCTTGCCGAAAGCAAACGGGGCGATCAGTTAATGCTGGCCCTGTCGCGGCTGCAAACCCTGTGCCCCGACCTGCGGCGCGTCGGTCTGTCGGCAACCGTGGACGACCCCGCCGCCATTGCCGGGTTGCTGGCCCGCCATCCGGACCCTTGCGAAATCCTGACCGCCGATCCCGGCCCCGCGCCGGACATTTCCATGTTGCGCACCGAGGCCCCACCGCCGTGGTCAGGAGGCGGCGCGGCCTATGCCATTCCGGCGGTTATGGAGCTGATCAAGGCGCACAAGACCACGCTGATTTTTCACAACACCCGCGCTCAGGCCGAGATTTTCTTTCACAACCTGTGGCTGGCCAACGAGGACGCGCTACCGATTGGCATCCACCACGGATCGCTTGACCGGCAACAGCGCGAACGTGTCGAGGCGGCGATGGTGCGGGGCGAGTTGCGCGCTATTGTCTGCACCGGGTCGCTGGACCTTGGAATCGACTGGGGCGATGTCGATCTGGTGGTGCAGGTCGGCGCGCCGAAGAACGTCAAGCGCCTTGTTCAGCGGATCGGCCGTGCCAACCATCGCTACAACGCCCCGTCCAAGGCGGTTCTGGTGCCTGCCAACAGGTTCGAGGTGATCGAATGCGTCGCCGCGCTTCAGGCGGTGCAAGCGCATGATCTGGACGGCGCGCCCCGCGGTGAGGGGCCGCGCGACGTCTTGTGCCAGCATATCCTGCTGCGGGCGGCAGCGGGGCCGTTCGACGCCGACATCCTGTTCGCCGAGGTCGTGACCGTCGGAACCTATGCCAAGCTGACCCGCGCAGCGTTTGACGCTTGTCTCGATTTTTGTGCCACAGGGGGCTATGCGCTGCGCGCCTATGACCGCTGGCAACGGCTGATGCAGCGCCCCGACGGCCTGTGGCAGCTGCGCGATCCGCGCGCGGCCCCGCAAATCCGTATGAATGCCGGCACGATCCAGGACACCGATACGCTCAAGGTACGGCTCAAACGGGCGCGCGGCGGCAAGCCGCTTGGCGAAATCGAAGAGGGTTTTGCCGCGACACTCAGTCCCGGCGACACCTTCCTGATCGGTGGGCAGATCGTGCGCTATGAAGGCCTGCGAGAGATGACGGTCGAGGTTTCGCGCCACGCCGCGAAGAAACCCAAGGTCGCCACCTTCAACGGCACCAAATTCGCCACCTCGACCCAGCTTTCGCAGCGTATCCTGACCCTGTTGCAACAGCCCGACTGGCCCGATTTGCCGGGGCACACGCGCGACTGGCTGGATCTGCAGCGCACCCGTTCGAGGATGCCGCGTGCCGAGCGTCTTCTGGTCGAGAGTTTCCCCCGCGACGGGCGTGAAAACCTGTGTGTTTACGGGTTTGCCGGGCGCAACGCGCAGCAGACGCTGGGCCTGTTGCTGACCAAGCGGATGGAAGAGACCGGGCTGGCGCCGATGGGGTTCGTGGCGACGGATTACGCCACGCTGATCTGGGGGCTGGACGCGGTGACAGACCCGGCCCGGCTGTTTGAGCCCGAGGCGCTGCGCGACGGGCTGGACGGATGGCTGGCGGGCAATGCGCTGATGAAGCGGACGTTCCGGGCGGCGGCCACCATCGCGGGCCTGATCGACCGCAACACGATCCGGGGGCGCAAATCCGGACGGCAGGCGACGTTTTCCTCAGACATTCTCTATGACACGCTGCTGAAATACGACCCCGACCACCTGCTGATGCAGATTACGCGGCAAGAGGCGATGCGCGGGCTGGTGGATTTTGCGCGGATCGAAGAGATGCTGCACCGGATCGACGGGCGCATCGACCTTGTGCGCACCGATCACGTGACGCCGCTGGCCGCGCCGCTGTTTCTTGAGGTGGGCAAGGTGCGCGTCGACGGCATGGCCGAGGAACGCCTTCTGGCCGAAGAAAGCGCGCGCGTCATGCAAGAGGCCGGGGTCCAGCCCTAGCCGCCCAAGAGCACAACCAATTTGACTTGCCCCCCTGGCGGAATTGCGCCACCAATGTGGCCATGAGCGGGGTAGAAATCACATTGGCAGGCGCGCAGTTGCGGGCCCTCGGGTCCGGGGCACTGTGGTGGCAAGCGCGCGAAATCCTGTGCGTCTCGGACCTGCATCTTGGCAAGTCCGAACGCTTGGCGCGGCGCGGCGGCCCGCCCCTGCCCCCGTATGAAACCCGCGACACGTTGATCCGGCTGGAACATGACCTGCAACTGACCGGCGCCAGCACGGTGATCTGCCTTGGCGACAGTTTTGACGACCGCGAGGCCGCCGAGGCCCTGCCCGAAGCCGAACGCCTGTGGATCGCGCGTTTGCAAGCGGGGCGGCGCTGGGTCTGGATTGAGGGCAACCATGACCCCGGCCCGATTGACCTTGGCGGCAGCCATCTGGCGACCCTGCCCCTGCCACCGCTGACCTTTCGCCATATCGCGCAACCCGGCCAGAGCGGCGAAATCTCGGGGCATTACCACCCAAAGGTGCGGGTGCAGACGCGCCTTCGCACCCTGACGCGCCCGGCCTTCCTGTTTGACAGTGACCGCATCATCATGCCCGCCTATGGCACCTATACCGGCGGCCTGCACAGCACGGATGTGGCGCTGACCGACCTGATGCGCGCCGAGGCGCGCGCCATCGTCACCGGGCAGACTCCGCGTATCGTCGACATGCCGCGCTAGGCATCCGCACTCAGAGCCAGCCCGCCTCTTCCAACGTCGTGTGATAGTTCCGGCTGACCGGTACGCGTTTCCCTTCAGGCAAGCGCAGAAATACACGGGCCTGATCCTTTTCGATGCCCTGCACGGCACGATGCGCCACCCAGTGCGACCGGTGCACACGATATCCATGCACCCCGTCCAGTTCATCGAGTGCATCACGGAACCGCATGCGGATGCTGGCCGACCCGTTGTTGGTGTTGACCTCGACGAAGTGGTCCTTGACTGACATGTGCAGGATGTCGCCCTGCACCTCGGGCGGCAGGCGACGGGCAAGACGGGGCACCTCGGTCAGGGTCATATCGGACTGGTCTTCCGAGGCCGGGGCAAGCGTTTGCGTATGGTGCATCAGCAAAAGCCGCAACACCCCAACCGACGCGTTGATCAGGGCGACATAGCTCAGCAACACCCAGAATGTTGGCGGCTCAAGATCGCTGGAGGCCGCGGCGATAGTGTTGCAGGTCCAGACCGCTCCGGTGACCAGAACGGTGCCCGCGAGGCTGCCCCAGAGAATCGTACGCAGTTTGTTGTCGGGATCCACCACCAGCCGCACCAGAGCATAGCCGGTATAGCCCAGCACCACAGAACTCAGCACGATTGCTCCCCAATAAAGGAACCGTCCGCCCAGTGGCATCGCCGAGAACGTCCCGAAAGGTCCGGCCACCGCCGCGATAAGGGCGGCGACGGCGCCCAAAGTCAGGATCTGCCACGACACCATGGTGGCATAAGTGGAATAGAATCTCTCCAGCCTGATAATCACGACCAGCCTTACAATCTCTCAACACGTATGACGTGGCGGCTCTCTTGACCCGCCGGGAACACACCCCAAAGCTGAGACTGGCAGAGGCGCCGGCTCGAGTAAGGGGGAATCAATATGGGTTTATCACCTGAAATCGTTGAAAAAATCAAAAACAGTTTTGCGCGACAGGCGATGATGGCCACGATGCAGGCCGCAATCGCGTCAATTGGGCGCGGCGCGGTGGACCTGACCAGCCCCTTGCCCGACAGTTGCAAACAGCAACACGGGTTCGGGCACGCCGCCCTGACATTCGGCCTTGGCGACAGCGCCGCCGGATACGCGGCCCTGACCGTGATGCCGCCCGAGGCCGAGGTGCTGACCAGCGAGATGAAGATCCACCTTCTGGCCCCCTGCGCGGGCGACCAGATCAAGGCGCGCGGGCGCGTGATCAAACCGGGCAAACGGCTTGTGATTGTCCAGTCAGACGTCTTTGCCATCACCGGCGACAAGGAAACCCATATCGCGCTGATGACCGGCACCATGGTGCCGGTCCTGCCCAAATAACAAAAAGGGCGGCCCCTGCGCGCCGCCCCGTCTTCACCTTTCCAAAAATACTCGCGCCGCAGGCAGGGCTTACGCAGTAAGCCCTTCCGGCTCGGCCAGACCGTTGGCGCGGCAGCAGGCGGTCACGGTATTGGCCAGAAGGCAGGCAATGGTCATCGGTCCGACGCCGCCCGGCACCGGCGTGATCGCCCCGGCCACTTTCGACGCGCTTTCGAAATCCACATCGCCCACCAGCCTGGTCTTGCCGTCGCGCTCGATCCGGTTGATGCCCACGTCGATCACGGTGGCCCCTTCGCGGATCCAGTCGCCCGGCACCATTTCCGGCCGACCGACGGCAGCCACAACGATATCCGCGCCGCGCACGACCTCGGGCAGATCCTTGGTGCGACTATGCGCGATGGTCACGGTACAGCTGTCGCCCAGCAGAAGCTGCGCCATCGGCTTGCCCACGATATTCGACCGCCCGATCACCACCGCGTTCATGCCCGACAGCGACCCGTGATAATCGCGCAGCATCATCAGACAGCCCAGCGGCGTGCAGGGCACCATCGACTTTTGCCCGGTGCCCAGTAGTCCCACATTCGAGATGTGGAAGCCGTCGACGTCCTTTTCCGGCGCGATCGAGTTGATAATAAGGTCTTCGTTCAGATGCCCCGGCAACGGCAGTTGCACGAGGATACCATGCACCGCCGGATCATTGTTCAGCTTTTCGATCACCGCGAGCAGGTCTGCCTCGGAGGTGTCGGCGTCCATCTTGTGCTCATAGGAATTCATGCCAACCTCGACGGTCTGTTTCCCCTTCGAGCGCACATAGACCTGGCTGGCGGGGTCTTCTCCGACCAGAACCACCGCAAGACCTGGGGTGATGCCGTTTTCCTCTTTCAGGCGCGCCACGTGGCCTGCCACTTTTTCGCGCACGGTGGCGGCAAAAGCCTTGCCGTCAATGATCGCTGCGGTCATCGTCTTTCCTCTCTCACGGTTTCAGGGCCGTCGCCTGCGCGTCGGGCCCGGTCTTTTACTCTTCGGCAATCACCCGCGCTTCGCGCGCGATTGACCAGTCTATCAAATCCCGCCAGAGCCGTTCGACCAGCGCGGGGTCCAACCCCTCGGCCTCTGCACTCTGGCACACCTTCTGCACCACGTCCTCGACCCGGGCCGGAATGCGGGCCGGCCAGCCATTGCCCTTTTTCAACTCGATGGCACGGTCGATATAAGTGGCGCGTTTGGCCAGCAGCCTTACCAGCGTGTCATCCAGCGCGTCGATCTCGGCGCGCAGCGCCTGCATCGTGTCACAGTCCTGTGGTGGGGTCAGGGGTGTCATATCGGGGTCTCCTGCGGCCCAAAGTGTCTTGGGCCGCAGAAAGCGTATTTTGCGCCTTAGAACAAGCCTTCGATCTGGCCTTCGGCGTTCAGGCGGATGTTTTCCGCCGCCGGTTTGCGCGGCAGGCCCGGCATGGTCATGATTTCACCGCAAACGACCACGATAAACCCGGCCCCGGCCGACAGGCGCACTTCGCGCACCGGCACCGAATGGCCAGTGGGCGCACCGCGCAGGTTCGGATCGGTCGAGAAGGAATACTGGGTTTTGGCCATGCAGACCGGCAGATTGCCGTAACCCTGCTCTTCCCAAAGACGCAGCTGGTCACGGATCTTCTTGTCGGCCAGCACCTCGTCGGCGCGGTAGATGCCCTTGGCGATGCGCTCGATCTTTTCGAACAGCGGCAGTTCATCGTTGTAAAGCGGGGCAAACTGGCTGGCGCCGCTGTCGGCGATTTCGGCCACGCGTTGCGCCAGCTCTGCCGAGCCTTCAGAGCCCAGTTCCCAGTGACGCGAGACAATCGCTTCGGAGCCTTGGCTGGTCACGTAATCCTTGACCGCCTGCACTTCTGCGTCGGTGTCGTTGACAAAATGGTTGATCGCCACGACCACCGGCACGCCAAAGGATTTCAGGTTGCCAATGTGACGCCCGAGATTGGCACAGCCTTCCTTGACCGCGTCGACGTTCTCGGCCCCGAGATCGTCCTTGGCGACACCGCCGTTCATTTTCATCGCGCGCACGGTGGCAACCAGAACCACACAATCGGGCGCCAGACCGGCTTTGCGGCACTTGATGTTCATGAACTTCTCGGCGCCCAGATCGGCCCCGAAACCGGCCTCGGTCACCACGTAATCCGCCACCTTGAGCGCGGTCTGGGTGGCGATCACCGAGTTACAGCCATGCGCGATGTTGGCAAACGGGCCGCCATGTACGAAGGCGGGGTTGTTTTCCAGCGTCTGCACGAGGTTCGGCTGCATCGCGTCCTTGAGCAGCACGGTCATCGCGCCCTCGGCCTTGATGTCGCGGCAGAACACAGGCGAGCGGTCACGGCGATAGGCCACGATCATGTCGCCCAGGCGCTCTTCAAGGTCCTTCAGGTCCTTCGCCAGACACAGGATCGCCATTACTTCGGAGGCCACGGTGATGTCAAAGCCACCTTCGCGCGGGAAACCGTTGGCCACGCCACCAAGCGACACGTTGACCTGACGCAGGGCGCGGTCGTTCATGTCGACGACGCGTTTCCACTGGACGCGTCGGATGTCGATTTCCTGTTCGTTACCCCAGTAGATGTGGTTGTCGATCATCGCCGACAGCAAGGAATGTGCCGAGGTGATCGCGTGGAAGTCGCCGGTAAAGTGAAGGTTCATTTCCTCCATCGGCACGATCTGGGCATAGCCGCCCCCGGCTGCGCCGCCCTTCATGCCAAAGTTCGGACCCAGCGAGGCCTCGCGGATACAGATCATGGCGTTCTTGCCAATACGGTTCAGGCCGTCCCCCAAGCCCACGGTGGTGGTGGTCTTGCCTTCACCCGCAGGGGTCGGGTTGATCGCGGTCACGAGGATCAGCTTGCCGTTCTCGCGCTCCTGCACCGAGTTGATGAATTGCTGGCTCACCTTGGCCTTGTCGTGGCCATAGGGCAACAGGTCATCGCTGCTGATTCCCAGTTTGGCGCCGATTTCGAAAATCGGTTTCTTGTTCGCTTCACGGGCGATTTCGATGTCGGATTTGTAGCTCATGGCAGTCCCAGTCAGACAGGTTTGTGATCGTTTCTCTGCCTTTTTGCATAACGACACCGGACCCTGATTCAGGTTGCATTTCCGACATTTCCGACGCTTCTTGCGTCGAAGAAATGCGGTCGGTTTCATTTTGGAAACGAAATGCGCCTGATCGACACCGGCGCACCTCAGGTCGCGCGGGCCTCGTCGAGTCGCTGCCAGACCGGTTGGTCGGGGATGTGCAGGCGCAGAATATCCCCCACTTTCAGGGTGCCCGGGCGTTCCACCCAGGCCGTCACCCCGCGCTTGCCCTCGGCGGCGGCCTTGAAAGCCTTGCCATGGCCGGGCATCTCTTTTTCGATCACCCGACCGGGCAGGACACAGGGGCGGTTTTCCATGTCTACCACCAGGGTCACGCCACTGTCGCCCTGCAACCGGGAGGACGGGGGCACATGGCTGAAATCGGGAATGCCGCGCAGGATGACCGAGGCTCCGACCCAGGCCGGATCGAATTCGGCCACGCCGATGCTATCGGCGATTTGCAGCAATTCCTCTTCCGACAGGATCGAGATTTGCCGCGTATTGGCAATTTCAGTGCCGCGCGGGTGCTGCGACAAGACACGGCTGCACGAGGGGCGTGTCAGCCCCGCGTGACATTCCCCCGCCAGCCCTTCAAAGCCAAGTGCCATCTCGGACAGTTCTTGCGCGCGCAGGTCTTCAACACTGTCGGCCACACGGCCCAGCCACAGGACCTCTGCATAAAATTCGGTGGGTTTCAGCGCGGGCATGGGGATCTCCTGTGTCAGCCTTGGTCAAGGCGCAAGGTGAAAAACAACCGGCGGAACGGGAACAGAACAGTGCCATCCGCCCTCACCGGATATGCCTTGGCCATAGCCCGTTCATAGGCGGCGATCAACTGCGCCTTTTCGTCCGGTTTGGCAGCATCCAGAAAGGGTTTGCCAAAGGTACTTTCGGTGAACAGCCGTACAGGATGCGCCCCGTCGGCGGCAGGCAGGTGTTGCAGATATTCTGTCTGCCAGAGGCGCAGAGTACCCAGTGGCGACAACAAATCGAAATACCCCTCGGGCAGCAGCACGTGCAGGGCGGTCTGCGTGCGGGCCGTGCCATAAACCGCCCTTTCGGCCTCGGCCCAAGCAAGATGCGAGGGCGCGGCGTGTTGCATGGGCATCTGCACCGCCAGCGTGCCCTCCGGCGCCAGTTGGCCAACCAGCGCGGGGATCAACCGGAGGTGCTCCGGCACCCATTGCAGCGCGGCATTCGAGTAAATCAACGCGGGCGGCACCTCTGCCTGCCAATGCGCGATATCGGCCTGCTCTATTCTGTCATATGTTCCTGCCGCCTGTGCCCGCGCCAGCATCGCCGCCGAGTCATCCACCCCGACCATCGGTCGCGCGGGCCAGCGGTGCCGCAAGGCGGGGGCCACTGCCCCACTGCCACAGCCAAGGTCCACAACGCCCCCGTCGGGCAGACCCTGCACCGCCCCCAACAGATCCAGCGCCGGTTGCAGACGCACATCTGCAAAACGTCCATAGCTTTGCGGGTTCCAGTCGTTCATCTTCTTGCTCTTGATCATAAGGGGACGAGACAGACCCATCCCCCACCGGAAAGAGAAAGGCCGGACACTGGGTCCGGCCTTGTTTACGTTAAGCGGTGGGTTCGGGCTCCATGCCGCCATCCCCTTCGGGCTTCTTGCGCGGCTTGGTTTTCGGGATCGCCGTGATGCTGGGCGCGTTGCCCGCATCGGTGTCGTCCGATTGATCGTCTCCCGAATGCGGCGGTTCGCCGTTCATCACGCGTTTGATCTCGTCGCCGGTCAGGGTTTCATATTCCAGAAGGCCCTGCGCCAAACGTTCCCACGCGTCGTTTTTATCGGTCAGGATCTGCAGGGCGCGTTGATAGCCCTGTTCGATCAGGCGTTTCACCTCTTCCTCGATCAGCTCCTTGGTATGCGCCGACACCGAGAAGCCACCGGTATTGCCCTGATAGCCTTCATGCGCCTCGGCATAGTCGATATTGCCAACCTTGTCCGACATGCCCCAGCGCATCACCATGGCGCGCGCCAGCTGGCTGGCCTGCATGATGTCTCCGGCGGGACCGTTCGACACGTGGTCTTCGCCATATTTGATCACCTCGGCGGCTTTTCCGGCCATCGTCATGGCCAGTTTTTGCTCACACTCATCCCGGTGATAGTTCAGACGATCCATCTCGGGCAGCGAAACCACCATACCCAGCGCACCACCGCGCGGAATGATCGTTGCCTTGTAGACCGGGTCACACAGCGGCAGCTCAAGACCGACAACGGCGTGGCCTGCCTCGTGATAGGCTGTCTTCTCTTTCTGATCCTGCGTCAAGACCATGCTGCGGCGCTCGGCGCCCATCATCACCTTGTCTTTCGCGTTCTCGAAATCTTCCATGGTGACAAAGCGGCGGCCCACACGGGCGGCCATCAGCGCTGCCTCGTTCACGAGGTTGGCGAGGTCCGCACCAGAGAAACCGGGCGTGCCGCGTGCGATGATGCGCAGGTCGACATCGGGGCCGAGCGGGGTCTTGCGGGCATGGACGCCCAGAATTTTCTCGCGGCCCTTGATGTCGGGGTTGCCGACGGTCACGTTGCGGTCAAACCGGCCCGGACGCAACAGTGCCGGGTCCAGAACGTCTTTCCGGTTGGTCGCGGCCAGAATGATCACGCCTTCATTTGCCTCAAAGCCGTCCATCTCGACCAGAAGCTGGTTGAGCGTCTGTTCGCGTTCGTCGTTCCCGCCGCCATAACCGGCGCCACGATGGCGGCCCACGGCGTCGATTTCGTCAATGAAAACGATACAGGGCGCGTTTTTCTTGGCCTGTTCGAACATGTCACGAACGCGGGATGCACCGACACCGACGAACATTTCCACGAAGTCCGAACCCGAAATAGTGAAGAAGGGCACGCCCGCCTCGCCTGCAATCGCACGCGCCAGCAGGGTTTTGCCGGTGCCCGGAGGGCCCACCAGCAGCGCACCCTTTGGGATCTTGCCGCCAAGGCGCGAGAATTTCTGCGGGTTGCGCAGGAATTCCACGATCTCTTCCAGCTCTTCCTTGGCTTCGTCGATGCCCGCCACGTCGTCAAAGGTCACGCGGCCATGCTTCTCGGTCAGCATCTTGGCCTTGGATTTGCCAAAGCCCATGGCACCGCCTTTGCCACCGCCCTGCATCCGGTTCATGAAGTAGATCCAGACACCGATCAACAGCAGGAAGGGCAGAAGCGACAGGATGAACGACTGGAAGCCAGATTGTTGCTGGCTTTCCGCCTTGACCGGGATGTTGGCCTCGATCAGCAGGTCGGTCACCTGCGCATCCTCGGGCTTGATCGCAACGAATTCACCCCCGTCATTGGTGCGGTACATCACGCGTTCACCATCAAGGGTCACGCTTGCGACATTGCCGCCATCAACAGCCGCTACAAAATCGGAATACCCGATTTCCCGGCTTTGAAGCGTATTGTTTCCACCGCTGAAGAGGTTGAACAGGGCGAGGATCAGCAGAAACAGAACCACCCAGAATGCGATATTGCGTGCGTTGCCCAAGGCAAAATCTCCCAATCGTCGTGCTCCGCCGTCCCTAACACGACGGATGTTCCTGATAAATAGACATCAGTTCGGCATGTTCAATGCGATAATGCCCATTGGGGCCCGCTCGGGCAGGAAAACAGCGCGTTCCGGCAACAACTCGGCATCCCACGAGGCATTATAGTGCGCCAGAGGGGCAGCGACCAGTGTGTCCCCCCGCCAAACCGAGGGGCTGGCCAGCAGGCTGGCGCGCGGCTGGCCCGACTCGCGCCAGCCCGGCAGGGCCGCGATCCCGTCCTCGCCCAAAGCGCGCAGCGCATCGCCATCCTGCCACGGGCCATTGAGCCGCCAACGATTGTCCCAAACAGGCCCCTTGACCCGAAGGTCACGCACCGCCGCGAATTCCCGCGTCACGCGGCATTGTCCCTTCGCGACCGTGACCAGACAGCCCTGCAAGGTGCCGCCCTGCCCTTGGAAAAGCCCTTGAAGCATGGCGTGCACCGGTGCGCGCCGCGCGCTGTAAGGCGCGCCCGACACCCATTGCAGCGCCGTGACGAAAAGACGTCGGGTAATCTCGGCCGGGGCCGTTTGCAGGGGGGGCAACGATATCAGAACATCGCCCCGATCCAGCGTGACCGTTGCATCGGCCAGCGCCCGCACCTGAGCATCCAGCGCATCGCGGACACGTGACATGTTGTGACTGACCTCGGCCAGATCCGCGGGCGTGATCCCTGCCCCGGCCAACACCCCGAGCGCCTTGCGGATGCGGACACGGTCATAGGACAGATCATCGTTGGACGGGTCTTCAACCCATGCCACGCCCCGCGTGGTCAGCAGCGCGCGCAAGGCAGCGCGGGACACCGGCAGAAGCGGGCGGGCAAAGGTCTGGCCGTTGCGCTTGAAGAGCGGAGCCATCGCGGCAAGGCCATCGACCCCCGCACGCCGCCCCAGACGCATGACAAAGGTTTCCGCCAGATCATCCTGCGTATGCCCAAGCAACATCACATCCACCCCCTGCTCGCCCGCCCAATCGGCCAGCAGGCGATAGCGCGCAGCGCGAGCGGCGTCCTGCAGGTTGCCCCCACCCGGATGATCGCGCCAATGCAGGGTGCTGTGGTCAATGGAAAGCCCGGCACAGATCGCGGCCACCTTTGCAGCCTCTTCCGCGGCCTCGGGGCGCAATCCATGATCGACCGTCGCGGCCACCACCTGCACGGAACAAGAGGTCGCCCACTCGTGGACAAGGTGCAAGAGGGCCAGGGAATCGCTGCCGCCCGACACTGCGACCCCCACGACCTGCACGTCCAGCGGGGTCAGAAACTCCGAAAGGGCGGTGGTGGGGTCGGAAAGAGGCTGACTCAATTGCAGGAGAGCTTTTGCATTTCGCCCTCTGCCTCAGCAACCCAGGGCGATCCGGGATGGCGCACGGCGACCTCGCTCAGCGTGACGCAGGCCTCGTTGGTCTGGCCCAGCCCGCCCAGAGATTTACCAAGACGGAACAGCGCCTCGTCCGCAACGCGGCTTTGCGGGGCGCCGGAGTAGCTGTCGAGATAGGCGCGCGCGGCGCGGGTGGTTTCACCCAGCCCGTCCAGCGCCTCGCCCCGGCGCAGATGCGCCTCGGGTTCCAGCGGGCTGCCGGGATAGGTGGTCAGGAACGCATCGAACTGGTCGGCGGCACTGCGAAAATCACCCTCAGCCAGCGCCTTGGCGGCACGTTCGAAATCGGGGCCTTCGCCCACCGCGAGTTCGGTGGCGGTTTCTTCAGGGGCGAGGCTGGGCACGCTGGTATCGGGTTCTGCCACATCACCGCCCAGCGTGGTGGTTTCGCCCAACTGGCTGACATCGCCGCCTTCCAGTTCCACAAGGCGGAACTCCAGATCGCCTATCCGGTTGGTGCCGTCCTCGACCACGCGATGTACCCGGTTCTCAAGCTGCTCGGTGCGCCCGGTGAGGCGCTGCAACTCGGCCTCGATCGCATCCAGCCGTTGCAGTGTGGTGCCGCTGGTTTCGACCCCCGTGGGCGAACCGGTGGTCGAAAGTTCGCGTTTGAGGCGCTGCATCTCCACGTAAAGCACGGACAGCTGCTGACGCACATCGGCCAGCGTTTCCTCCTTGGTTTGCGCCCACGATGCTACGGGCAACGTCAAGGCCATGGACAGGGTCAGGATCGAAAGCGTCAGACGCATCGGCATCATCCTATCAGCTGCCCAGACCGGCGGTCAGCACCGTCACCGCGCGGCGGTTCTGGGCATAGCAGGACTCAGCCGAGCAGATTTCCAGCGGGCGTTCCTTGCCATAGCTGACCGTGTTCAATCGGTTCGAGGCGATGCCGCGCGACACGAGGAATTCCTTGACCGCGCTGGCGCGGCGGGCACCCAGCGCAAGGTTGTATTCACGGGTGCCCTGTTCGTCGGCGTGCCCTTGGATCACGGCGACATAATCGGTGTTTTCCAGCATCCAGTTCGCCTGCGCCAGCAGGGTCATGCGGGCCTCTTCGGTCAGGGTGGACTGATCGACAAGGAACAGCACCCGATCCCCGACGTTTTGCTGGAAATAAGCAACCGAGGTTGGGTCGTTCACGCTGCCCGGTTCAATTGCGCCTGCGCCGGAACCGGCTCCGCTTGCACTGTCATTGCCGAAAAGGCCGTCATTGTTGCTACAGGCGGCAAGGGTCATGCCCGCCACCAGCAAAACTGCTTTTGTCCAACCGCTCATTCCAATTGCCTCTTGGTATAGGTTCTGTCGTTTCAGATGGGTTTACCACAGCCTTCCCTTCAAGGGAACGCAACGCTTATTTTTGCAGGGGCGACCACGCCGGGTCGGACGCGCCACTCATCACTTTCTTGAGGTTGCGCCCCGAGACATCCACCGAATACAGCGAGGCGCCCCCGCTGGCCCCCTGCGTTTCCCGGGTGAACATGATGACACGCCCGTTCGGGGCCCATGTCGGGCCTTCATCAAGGAACGAGGCGGTCAGCAGGCGTTCCTCGCTGCCATCGGTACGCATCACGCCGATATGAAACCGACCCTTGTTCTGTTTGGTGAACGCGATCAGGTCGCCGCGCGGCGACCAGACCGGCGTGCCATAGCGACCCTGCCCAAAGCTGATACGCTTGGCCTCGCCGCCGTTGGCGGGCATCACGTAAAGCTGCTGGGTGCCCGAGCGGTCGCTTTCGAACACGATCTGCGACCCGTCGGGACTGAAGCTCGGGGCGGTTTCGATGGCGGGTGAATTGGTCAGACGCCGGGGGGTGCCGCCGCTGATGGGCATGGTGTAGATATCGGTATTGCCGTTCTGTGTGATCGACATCACCACGTTGCGGCCATCGGGCGAAAAGCGCGGGGCAAAGCTCATCGTGCCTTGCTGGTTCTGCAGGGCGCGGCGCTGGACGCTGCCGACATCCAGCACAAAGACCTGCGGGAACCCGGTTTCATAGCTGGTGTAAAGCACCTGATCACCCTTGGGCGAAAAACGCGGGGCCAGCACGATGGCGCTGCTGTCGGTCAGGAAATGAACGTTCGCGCCGTCGTAATCCATGATGGCAAGGCGCTTTTTGCGGTCGTTCTTGGGGCCCATTTCCGAAACGAACACCACGCGGCTGTCGAAATAGCCGCCTTCGCCGGTGATCCGGCTATAGACCTCGTCGGCAACCTTGTGGGCCATCCGGCGCCAGCCATCCGTGGTGCCCTTGAAGCGCAGCCCGCTGCCCAGTTCCTGCCCGGCGAACACGTCATAGACGCGGAATTTGACCTCGAGGTTATTGCCCGACACGCTGACCGCGCCGGTGATCAGCGCCTGCGCGTTGATCGCCTTCCAGTCTGCATATTGCACCGGCGAGGCAAAATTCGTGACCTGGCTGATATGCGCCTTGGCGGGGATTTCACGGAAAAGCCCTGTACCCGAGAGATCAGCCGCAATCAGCCGAGAGATGTCCGAGGCGTATTGACCGGCGCTGCCGTTCTCGGCGACGAAATCGGGCACCGCATAGGGCAACGGTTCAATCACCCCGTCCGTAATCTCGAGCCGGAGCGGGCCGTTCTGCGCCACGGCCATCTGGGCCAACAGCATCAAACCGGCAAGGAGCGTTGCAAGAAGTCGCATCATTTCAGCCTCATTTTCTCCGGGTTAAACGTTATTTCAATATCGCGCCAATGGTCATATTTTTCGATCGGCAATTTATAGCCGCCTCTCTGGCAACGCAGGATGGCACGGCGCGCCGACTGGAAAGCGGTGTTGACCGACGCCTCGTCGCCGCCCTCGGACGACAACAGGCGCACCGGCCCGTCTACCTTGCCCTCGCGGGTCAGCGAGAAACCAACTGTCACCGTCACGTTCGAGGACTGCCCGCCCACATCAACAACCCAGCAATTCTGAACCGCGATCCGCATACTGTCTTTTTCGCCCTGCGTCATGGGCGGACCCGAAGGCGCAGCGGCGGTTTCCGCCTCGGCCAGCGCGGCGGCGACGGCAGCATCGGCCCCGGCGGCGACATTTGCGCCAGAAGATGTCGGGGTCGGGCGTGACGGCGGGCGCAGCACCGGACGCATCGACGCCTTGGGCGCCAGCGCGGGCTGCTCCTTGGCCTCGGTCACGATCTCGGTTGTGGCCGCTTCGGGTGCGGTAGCCTCTTGCGGCTCTTCCACAGCTTGGCCTGCGCTGTCATCAGGGGTAGTTGCTTCACGCACCACATCGTCGATGACCGTGTCCGGCGCCGGTTCGGCCACCGGTTCGGGGGCGACACGGGGGGCCGGGCGCGCGGTGGGGCGCACCACGTCGCGCGGGATCAGCACCGCCATTTCCTCAGCGGGCGGGGTCAGCGTGGGCGCATCATCTGTCACTTCGGCAGGCTGTGGCGCGGCCAGATCGCTCAGGTCCGGTGTCGCATCAGGGTCCGTGGTCGCGGTTTCCTGCGGGCGCTCGGTGGGAACGGGCGTGTCCGCCTCGGACGCCATTGCGGGGCCATCTTCGCTGACGTCGGGGGCCACCGGCGTGTCCACATCGGTTTCGGGGAAAGGTGCGCGCTCGGTATTCAGGATGGCATTGAATTCTTCAACGCTCACCATGGACACCCCCGTCACCTCCATAGGCGGCGGGTCCGACTGAAAGGCGCCGCCAAACAGCGCCCAGCTGATCAGCCCGAGATGGGCTGCTCCTGAGATATAATGCCCGATATGCACCTGAGCCTCAGCCGTCCTGATCGGCGCCCAGTTCCGGCCCGCCGATATCCGTCACCAGCCCGATATCCGTGAACCCGCCCGCATTCAGCGCGCCCATGATCTGGACCACGGTTTCATAGGGCAGCGCCCCGTCGGCGCGCAGGTACACACGTTGCGAGTCCCGCTCGGCCGCAACGGCGCGCAATTTCGCGACCAATTGATCGGCAGGGGTTTCGGTGGACTGGATCATCACCCGCCCGTCCGCTGCGATCGTCACGGTCAGGGGTTCTTCCTGCTGTTCGCCGGGCAACGGGTTGGCCGCCGTTTTCGGCAGTTCGACCGGCACGCCCACCGTCAACAACGGCGCGGCCACCATGAAGATGATCAACAACACCAGCATCACGTCCACGAAGGGCGTGACGTTGATCTCGGACATGGGTTGGCTATGCGTGGTGCGGCGGCGTCTGCGCGACCCGCCCCCCTGCTTTTTCATGACACCGGCACCCATCGCTCAGCTGTCCAACTGGCGACTGAGGATCGTGGCGAATTCATCGGCAAAGGCCTCGTACCCGGCAATGATCCGGTCGCTGTCGGCGCTCAGCTTGTTATAAAACACCACCGCCGGGATGGCCGCCAAGAGGCCAAGCCCCGTCGCCAGAAGGGCCTCGGCGATGCCGGGGGCCACCACGGCAAGGTTTGTGTTCTGTTGTTCGGCAATCTCGATAAAGGCGTTCATGATGCCCCAGACCGTGCCGAACAACCCGACAAAGGGCGCGGTCGAGCCCACCGTCGCCAGCACCGGCAGCCCCTTTTGCAGGGCCTCGGCCTCTTTGGCGATGGCCACATCCATCGACCGGTCGATCCGGCTGGTGGCATTGGCAATCAACCCGCCATCCTGCCGGTGCGAGCGTCGCCATTCCATCATGCCTGCCGCAAAAATCCGCTCCGACCGCCCGTCAGGTGTGCTGCCGATCTCGTCAAACAGCTGGTCCAGCGGCTCGCCCGACCAGAAGGCGCGGTCAAACCGGGCGGCCTCGGCCCGGGCGGCGCGATAGGTGATGATCTTCTGGATGATCACGGACCATGCCCAGAAGGACGCTGCCACCAGCATCAACATCACGAGTTTTACGGTAAGGGTGGCGCGCGCGAAAAGCGCCCACATCGAGAAATCGACTGCTGCTTCCATGTGCCTGCTCTGCTTTTTGGCCTGCTTGTGCGGCCTTGTTATGCGCCAAAGCTACAGGAGTTCTACGGGGAAAGCCATCAAATAGGCGTCATCCGTGGGATTTCGCCGTCTTTAATGCACCATCTGGCGAACTTTCGCCGGCAAACGGGTCGGTTGACCGTTTTCTCCAATACAGACCACTGTGACGATGGCATGAAACAGCAATTCCTCGCCACGTTTGACATGCTGCTCCATCACCATGCGCGCCGCGGTGACGCTGGTCACGTCGGTCTCGACCACCAACTCGTCATCCAGCTTGGCCGGCATCAGGTAATCCGCCTCGATCCGGCGCACGGCGAATACCACGCCCTCGGCCTTCATGGCGTTCTGGTCCATGCCGTTGTCGCGCACCCATTCGCTGCGGCCGCGTTCGATATAGCGCAGGTAATTTGCGTAATAGACAATCCCCGCCATATCGGTGTCTTCGTAATAGACGCGAACGCTCAGTTTGTGGGTCATAGGGCACCTTTCGGGAAACAGTCGAGGCGCAGATTGGCGCGAAGGGACGTCAGGTGCAAGCCTTGGATTCAGGCGGTCGGCACCGGATATGCGGCCAGTGCCTCGTGCACGGCCCCCTCGGGCAAAAGGCGCGAGGCAAACAAGCTGAAGCTCTGGATGCCAAAGGGCGGCAGCGCTGCGTCCCCCTGCCGTTCCAGAAACCGGCCCAATTGCGCGATCTGCTCGGGGCGCATATCGCGGCGGAACCGGGCCAGCGTGACATGGGGGCGGAACCTCTCGCGGGGCAAATCGATCCCCACCTCACCTGCGGCCTGCCGCACCTTCCGGCGCAACGCGCGCAAGGCTTCGCCGCCGTCAGCACGCAGATACAGAACGCGAGGCGCTTTACCCCCGAACAACTCAAGGCCCTGCAACCTCAAGATGACAGGATCGGGCTGCAAAGTGTACAACCGACCGTGCAACGCCCGCAAGACCGCCTCGGGCTGGTCCTCCAGAAAGGCCAGTGTCAGGTGAAGGTTCTCTTCCGGCACAAGCCGCCCCACCCGCAGATCGGCCTGCACTGCCGCCAGTGCTGCGCGGATGTCCGCAGGCAGGTCGATCGCCACAAAGGCCCGCATCAGCCCTTTGGATCGTCCAGACGCAACCGCGCAAACAGGCGCAGTGCATGGCTCGGGTCATCCGCGCTGGGTGGCATCATGCGGTCATACCCCGCCGCGATCACCGCCGCGATCTCGGGGCGCAGGACAGTTGCGCCACTCTCGGGCAGAACCGCAAGCGGGGACTTTTCGGCAAAAGCGCGGTCGCCCCACATCAGGATCACCTGCACCGCCTGCGCCAGCGCAAGACTCTCGGCCGGGATCTGCGACATGGCTTCGTTCATGCGCAGGAACACGAACGCCGCCTGAATAGCGTTGTCGTCGTCAAACCGGAAAGCGCGGTATTGCGTGGCATCCGCTGCCGACAGGCGCGCCACCAGCGGCTCGAGATCAGGAATAAGCCGCCCAAGGTCCGGCACCTCGAGCAATTCTTCCCACTCGCGGAAAAAGAACACCATCAGGTTCGCGCCAAGTTCCGGATCCGTTTCAGCCATCTGCGCCCCGGCCAGCGTCGCCACGGCCTCGATCGCGCCCTTCACGACCGACAGGGTTTCGTCCTGCACACCAAAGACGATCGGGGCGATTGGACGGCCCCAGCGGGCAAAGCCATAGCTGCCATCATGGCGGGTGAACAGGGTTTCAACGTCTTGTGGGGTCATGACTCAGGCTCCGGTTCTTTACGCCTCTTGTTGTCCAAAGCGGCGCCAAGGTCCACCCCCGACCGGGCCTCTCGCCGCCCCCTGCTTCACCTTTCGAAAAATACTCCGGGGTGAATTGGCCCCGCAGGGGTCAAGAGGGGCAGCGCCCCTATTCGAACAGCCCCGCCTGATCGGGACGGCGCGGAGCCTGCATCCCCAGATGGGTCCATGCCTTCTGGGCCAGCATCCGCCCGCGCGGCGTACGCTGGATCAACCCCTGCTGCAGCAGGAACGGTTCAATCACCTCTTCCAAAGCGTCGCGGCTTTCGCTTAGGGCGGCGCTGATCGTGTCGATCCCGACCGGACCGCCGGCATAGTTCTCGGCGATGAACCGCAGATAGCGCCGGTCCGCCCCGTCCAGCCCGAGATGATCCACCCCCAGCCGCGTCAGCGCCCCGTCGGCAAGGGCGTGGGTGATATGCCCGTCGCCCTCGACCAGCGCGAAATCCACCACGCGGCGCAACAGCCGCCCGGCGATGCGCGGTGTGCCCCGCGACCGTCGCGCAATCTCACGCGCACCCGCGTCATCGGCGGGCACGCCCAGCTTACGGGCGTTGCGGGTCACGATGATGTTCAACTCGTCCTCGGTATAAAACTGCAACCGCGTCGGAATACCGAACCGGTCGCGCAGAGGCGTGGTCAGCAGACCCAACCGTGTGGTCGCACCAACCAGAGTGAAGGGCTGCAATTCGATCCGCACCGTGCGCGCCGCCGGGCCTTCGCCGATCACGAGGTCCAGTTCGAAATCCTCCATCGCGGGATAGAGCACCTCTTCCACGGCAGGGTTCAGGCGGTGGATTTCGTCGATGAACAGCACATCGCGCGCTTCGAGATTGGTCAGGATCGCGGCCAGATCGCCCGCCTTGGCCAATACCGGCCCCGATGTCATCCGGAAATTCACGCCCAGCTCGCGCGCCATGATCTGGGCAAGCGTCGTCTTGCCCAACCCCGGCGGGCCGTGAAACAGGGTGTGGTCCATCGCCTCGCCCCGCCGCCGCGCGGATTCAATGAACACCCGCAGGTTGGCGCGGGCCTCGGCCTGCCCAACAAATTCCTCAAGCGCCTGCGGGCGCAAGGCGCGGTCGACATCTTCGGGCTGGGCCTCGGGGCGCAAGGTTGGATCAGGGTCGCTCATCACTTAGCCCTATCCTTTTGGCGCCAGAAGTTTCAGGGCCGCGCGGATCAGTGTCGCGGTATCGGCCTCGGGCAGTTCGGTGGCAGCTTCGGCCACGGCAGCAGCAGCCTCTCCCGGTGCGTAGCCGAGGTTGCCCAGAGCGGACAGGGCTTCGGCCTGCGCCGAAGCAGATGCAGACGCACGGCTTTTGGCGGCGCGCTTGGCCGAAGGCGCTGCGACCTCGGTTTCGATCACCTCGGGCGGGGCCTCGCCCGTCGCCTCTGTGAGCGTCCCGCCCAGCGCCATCACCGCCGGCGCCTTGTCCTTGAGATCCAGCACCACCCGTTGCGCGGTCTTGGGCCCCACGCCCTTTGCGGCCTTGATCGCGTTGATGTCGCCCAGCGAGATGGCGCGCCCGACGCCTTCGGCCCCCAGCGCCCCGAGAATGGCCAATGACGCCTTGGCCCCGATGCCCTGCACCGACATCAGAAGGCGATGCCATTCCTTTTCCAGCAGCGACGTAAAACCGTAAAGCTGCATCAGGTCTTCGCGGACCAGCATATCGGTATAAAGCGCGACCACCTCGCCATTCGAAGGCAGCGCGGCCAGCGTCCGCTCCGAGACATGCACGATATAACCCACGCCGCGCACGTCGATCAGCACGTGATCCAGCGTGCGGTATTCAATCCGTCCTGTCAGTTTTCCGATCATGCCCGTGCCCTCTTGAGCGCGCCCTCGATCCCGGCGCCCGCGCGGGCATAATGCGCGTGGCAGATCGCGATGGCCAGAGCGTCGGCAGCATCCGCTCCGTTGATCGCCACGCCGGGCAATTGCAGCTTGACCATATGTTCGACCTGGTGCTTTTCGGCGTGACCCACGCCCACAACGGTTTTCTTGACCTTGTTGGGCGCGTATTCCCCGATCACCAGCCCGAACTGTGCGGGCACCAGAAGCGCCACGCCCCGCGCCTGCCCGAGTTTCAGCGTGCCAACCCCGTCCTTGTTGACAAAGGTATTCTCGATCGCGGCATGATCCGGCTGAAACCGCGCGACCACATCGGTCAGCTGTTCGTGCAGGGACAAGAGCCGCGCTGCCAACTCCGAGCCGACCGAGTGACAAATCCCGTTGGCCACGTGGCTGAGTCGGCTGCCCTCGGCATCAATGATGCCCCATCCCATGTTCCGCAAACCGGGATCGATTCCCAAAACCCGCATAAATCCGCCTGCCCGTTGTCATTCTGTTGCTTTTTTGAACCACTAGCACAAAACCAGAACAAACACCAAGGGCTTTGCGCGCATGGCATGAATGCGACAGCGCCATGTCGCAATTGCATCTCCCGGTCAAAAAGCGACACTTCACACCCCTTTTCACGACACGTCTTGAGGGCGGTTTGGGCTAAGTTTTTATGGATAAAACGCCTGTTCTGACCCATGCAGAAACGGCATATCACCTATGCGTTTTTTTCTGCTTGTTTTGTATGCAAGCCGCTCCTAAATGCCGCTCATCGAAAACGACGACCATCAACCAAAACAGAAGGAAGATTGATATGGCCGCTTTTGACACCACCCGCGCGCAGTTTGAAACTGCTGGCTTTGCTGGCCGTATTGGTCAGGGCTTCGCAAACGTTGTGGCAACCGTAATTGCATGGAATGACTCGCGTGTGACCCGTGCCGCCCTCGCCGGTCTGAGCGACCGCGAACTGGACGATATCGGCCTCTCGCGCCACGACATCGAAAACATCCGCTGATCGGGTCTTAGAACCCGTTTCACCCGTTTTCAGATCTTTTATGGATCAAGAAACCGCAGCCTGACCGGGCTGCGGTTTTTTTTCGTGCGCGTGCATGTCTTGTGCCGGAAAATGAAAACGGCTCCGGGAGAGAGACCGGAGCCGTTTCCGTGCTGACTTGGAGGGATCAGCCAAGTGATTTGATTTGCAGCGCCACCCAGCGCGAGATCGGGTCGGGACGCATGGTCCAGGCGCCGGCCTCTTCAAGGAGGCTGGCAGGCGTCAGTCGGGACACCTGTTGGGAATAGAAATCGGGGCCAAGCTTGGCCATCACGGCGCCCTTGGTACCAAAGAAGGCAACGGCGACCAGCAACAGCCCGGTCCAGGGAAAACTGCGGCGGCGGGCCGCGCCACGGATCACAAAATCCCCGTCGCGCGTCAGTGTCTGGGAATACCGCTTTCTGAGAAAGCCGCGCTTCTTGCCCTCATTCTTGTAGATGCGGGCAACACGGGCCTGAAATTCGTCATACGAGTCAGTCATGGCAGCACTCAATTCGTTTGGCCCCCACCAAACAAGGCCAAATTCCACTTAGATTGTGGCAAAACTGTGGCAAGATGCTGAAAATGGGGCAAATTCAAGACAAATGAGGCAGGTTTGTCAGATTTGCCCTGCTGAAACGGAAACAGCGCCCGGAGGGGCGCCGTCATTGTTTCTGAACTGGAAAAACGTATCTGTCGCGCTTGCGACTCTGCCTCTCGAATCGGGCGGGGCGCGCGGCGTGATTCCCTAGCGTCGGGTCAGGGTGAGGGTCGTCCATTCCCCGATTTCCTCGCGCGTGTGCACGTCGAAACCGGCGGCGTCATAGGCGGTGACCACCTCGTCCGCCTGTTCATTCAGGATGCCGGACAGGATCGCATGACCGGACGCGACGATATTGGCACCCATGTCGGGGGCCAGATCCACCAGCGGGGCCTTGAGGATATTCGCGAACACCAGATCATAGGGCGCCTTGGCCTTGAGGTCGGGGTGGTCGAAACCCGCCGCCTCGACACAGATCACGCGGCCGGTCAGGTCGTTGGCGGCGACGTTGGCCTCGGCCACCTCGACCGCGACCTCGTCAATGTCGCTGGCCAGAACAGGGTTCGGCCAGATCCGCGCCGCGCCCATCGCCAGCACCGCCGTGCCACAACCGATATCGGCCACGTTCTGCCCGACGATCCCTTCGTTGGCCAGACGGTCCAGCGCCTTGAGACAGCCCAGCGTCGTGCCGTGATGCCCGGTGCCAAAGGCCATCGCCGCCTCGATCAGAAGGGGTTCGCTGTCGGCTGGCACCTTGTCGGCGTCATGGCTGCCATAAACAAAAAAGCGCCCTGCCTCGACCGGGGCCAATTCGCGTTTGACCTTGGCCACCCAATCGGTTTCCGGCAGCTCCGACACCACGAAAGGTTTCGCGCCAAAGGCCGCGGCCAGCACAGCCAGCCCCGCCTCGTCCGGCGTTTCGATGAAATAGCCGCCGATTTCCCACAGGCCCGACCCGTCCTCGATCTCGAACACGCCCACGCCGGTGGGTTCAGGGCTCAGACGCTCCATCGCCTCGCCAAGTTTTTCGGCGTTTTCTTTTCCGGTCAGGGTCGTCAGGGCGGTAAAAGTGGGCATCGTGCATGTTCCTCTCAGGTTGCAAGCGGCCTAGGGCCATGCGGCCCGCAGGTCAAGGCTCGCTTTGGAAACCACGCAGGAAATGCCAGCTCCAAAGTGCCGTCAGCACACCGACCACGCCACCGGCCACGGCTTGCGCATAGACCACGCCGGGTGCCGCCAGCCAAGCCGCGCCAACCCACGCCGCAGGCAGCATCAGCACCCCGTCGCGTGTCCAGTTGGCAATGGTGGACCGCACGGGTTTGCCAAGGCTGTTGAAGGTCGCGTTCGACACGAACAGCGCCCCGACCAGAACGAAGGCCGCTGACCCCACATAAGCAAAGGCGCGGTAAACCTCGGCGCCATCCCCGCTCAGGGCGAAGATCGCGATCACATGATTGGCGGTCAACGACAACAGTACCCAGACGATTATGGTGTAGCCCGCGCAGAAGATCAGCGAGTCTCGGAAGGTGGTCATGAGGCGGTCATATTGCCGGGCGCCATAGTTCTGGCCGTAAATCCCGCCAATCGCCCCAGAGAGCGAGAAAATACCGCCAAAGGCCACCACGGTCAGCCGGTTGACCACCGCCCAAGCAGCCACGGCGTCATCTCCGAAGGTGGCGATCACACCGGTCAACAGGTAGTTCCCGAACGGGGTCGATATCTGGGTCAGGATCGCCGGCAGGGCAATCGCGAAATAGGGGCGCAAAACACGCTTGAAGGTGCGCAGGCGCGGAACGGCCAACAGGTTATGCGTCCCGATGGCAAACCGCAGCGCCATGCCCGCCAGCACAAAGCGCGAGATGATCAGGGCCAGCGCCGCCCCATCGAGGCCCCAGCCCAGATAGAGGATCAGGAACGGGTCAACCGCCATGGAAATCGTGCCCGAGGTCAGGGTCACGAACATGGCGCGTTTGCCATCGCCCTCGGCCCGCAACACCGCCGATCCGACAAGGCCCACAGCCATCACCGTCAGCGACGGCACCGTCCACGCCAGATAGCGCGCGGCCAGAGACGCGGTTTCGCCCTCGGCCCCGACAAGTTCCAAAAGCGGGTAACGAAAGGCCACGATCAGGGCTGCCACCACCGCCTGAAAGGCGACGGTGATGATCATCGAACTGGTCGCCTCGCGCCGCGCGCGTTCGCGCTGTCCCATGCCGATACGCTTCGAAACCAGCACGGTCGCGGCAATCATCAGTCCGATACCGGTACTGACCGAAAAGAACTGGACCGCGAAAGCATAGCCGATGGCCGCAACGATCTTGGGGTCGCCCACCTGCGACAGCCAGAACAGGTTGGCAAGATCCACAAGAAAGACAAAGGTGATGCCCGTGGCCCCGGTCAGGGTCATGCGCACCACATGCCCCATGGTCGATCCGTCCAGAAACCGCCCCCGTGCCGCCATGCCTTATTCCGCCGGCACGTGGAAATAGCGGTTCAGCCGCGTCTCGTTGCCTTTTTCAGGGTGACGCGGCACCAGCAGGGACAGGCTCAGCGACACCAGCGCCATCCCCGCGGCCAAGACGAACACGGCACCGGGCGACACGACCCAGAGCAACCCCAAGGGGACCGGCAGGGCCACCGCCGCGATATGGTTGATCGTAAAGGCCACCGCCGCCGTGGGGGCGATATCTTCGGGATCGGCGATTTTCTGGAAATAGGTTTTCAAAGCAAGCGCCAGACCAAACAGGATGTGGTCAATGACATAGAGCACCGCCGCCACAAGAACACCCCAGCCAAACCAGTAGACTCCGCCATAGGCCAGGAACACGATCACCAGACCGGCATATTCAAAGATCAGCGTGGCGCGTTCCCCGAACCGCGCGACCGCCTTGCCCAGAAGCGGGGCCACCACCATGTTGACAATCAGGTTAATCAGGTAAAGCCCCGTCAGCTCGTGCACTTCAAAGCCGAATTTCTCGACCATCATGAAGCCTGCAAAGATCATAAAGATCTGCCGCCGCGCGCCTGACATGAACTGCAAAGCGTAATACAGCCAATAGCGTTTGCGCAGGATCATCTTCTTGACCTGCGGCGTGCGCGCCTCGAACTGGGGATAGGCAAACAGGCAGAACAGCGCGATCGCTGCCGTGGTGAACCCCGCCGCCATGAACACGGTATTGTAAGTCAGGTTCAGCGTGTCCCACATCAGCACGATCAGGACAAAGACGATCAGCGTGCTGCCTGAGCCCACCGCCAGAAGCCAACCCAGCACCTGTGGTGCGCGCTCTTTCGACAGCCATTGAAGCTGCAGTGACTGATTAACCGTCTCGTAATAGTGGAATCCGACCGAACTGAGGAAGGTCAGCATCAATAGCCCGCCCAGCGACGGGTACCATGCCGTAAAGGCCGTCGCCACCCCCAGCAGGACCAGCGACACCATACCCAGCACCTGTTCGCGCACGAAGATGATGATCGCGATCACCCCGATGGCCAGAAAGCCTGGAATTTCGCGCACCGCATGCAACAGGCCGATGTCGCGCCCGTCGAAATCTGCCGCCTCGATCACGAAGTTATTCAACAACGCATACCAAGCGTAAAAGGCAATCGGCATCGCAAAGGCCGTCACGAAAAGCAACGACACGGGCCGGCGCCACAGCGGCAGGTGCTGCGCGTCATCCAGAGAAATTTTACTTAACATGCGTTCCATCTACGCCTTTTACCCCCCGAAGGCGAGCAGATTCGCGACCTTCCCTGATCTGAATCAAGGTCAAACGCGACATCGCGGGCATATATCCACCCATTCATATTATTGAAGGGATCACCATGGATATTCTCGCCCTCGTCGAACGCATAGGCGAAGCGCCCACCGCGGCGGTTCTGGGATTGATAACGGGGATCATCTTCGGGGTCGCCGCACAACGGTCGAAATTCTGCCTGCGGGCCGCAACCGTGGAATTTGCGCGCGGCGAGCTGGGCGACAAAGTGGCGGTCTGGCTGCTGACCATCTCGACCGCGATTGTCTGGGTGCAGGGGGCGCAGGCGATGGGGCTGATGCATTCGGCTGACGCGCGCATGATGGCCGTGCCGGGCTCGTGGTCGGGCGCGATCATCGGAGGGCTTTTGTTCGGGGTCGGCATGGTGCTGGCGCGTGGCTGTTCCGGCCGCCTTCTGGTGCTGGCCGCGAACGGCAACCTGCGCTCGGTGGTGTCGGGGCTGATCTTTGCGGTGGTCGCCCAGATGAGCCTGTCAGGTGTGCTGTCAGGCTGGCGCGACAAGATTGCGATGCTCTGGGTCACGGATGGCGGGCGCAATGTCGACCTGATTGCCGCCTTCGGTCTGCCCGAGTTCACCGGGCTGGCTTTTGGCGCGGTGATGGCGGTGCTGGCGCTGGTGATCGCGCGCAAGAACCGGATCGGCGCGTCGCGCCTGATCTTTGCCTCGGGCGTGGGCTTTGCCGTCGCAGTAGGCTGGGTGCTGACCTACGGGCTGGCACAAGTCGCCTTTGAGCCGGTCCAGATTGAAAGCGCCACCTTCTCGGGGCCCTCGGCCCATACACTGATGTTCTTCCTCGACCGCAACGCGGTGCTGGAGTTCGATATCGGCCTGGTGCCCGGCGTGGTGATCGGGTCTTTCGTGGCCGCAATCCTGTCGGGCGAGTTCAAGTTCCAGGGTTTCGAAGGCGAAAGCAACATGCGCCGTGCCATGACCGGTGCTGTCCTGATGGGCTTTGGCGCGATGCTGGCGGGCGGTTGCGCCATCGGCGCGGGCGTGACCGGCGGCTCGATCTTTGCGGGCACGGCATGGTGCGCCCTGTTCTGCATGTGGATCGGTGCCATGGCGACCGATATCCTTGTCGACCAGCGCGGCGCACGAGCCGCCACCGCGTAACGCGGTGCCGGCGGCGAGGCTCTGCCTCGCGCTCCGAGGTATTTTCCCAAGAAAAAGATCATTCCGGCTTTTTCTTGGGTCAAATACCTTGGGGGTTTGGGGGCAAAGCCCCCGAGACACCGCTAGTAGAAACTCTGCGGGTCGATATCGACGGACAGGCGGATGTCGTTCTTGAGGCGAAACTGCCCGACCCATTGCGCCAGCGCTGCCTGGATCGGCGCGCCTTTGTCCGCCTTGACCAGCAACCGCACCCTGTGGCGCCCGCGCACCCGCGCAATCGGGGCGGGCGCGGGGCCAAACACCTGTGCGCCGATGGCGCGCATCGGGCCATCATTCCTTGCCAGCGCATTGCCCAAATCAAACACCTGCTGTACATCCGGCGCCGACAGGATAATGCCGGCCATCCTGCCAAACGGCGGCACCCCGGCATGGCGGCGTTCTTCGGCCTCGGCGCGCCAGAAGCCCACCTCGTCCCCAGAAAGGATAGCACGGATCACCGGATGCTCGGGCTGGAAGGTCTGCAACAGCGCCTCGCCTTTTTTCTCGGACCGCCCGGCGCGTCCGGCCACCTGCCGCATCAGTTGAAAGGTGCGCTCGGCCGCGCGCAGGTCGGACCCTTGCAGCCCCAGGTCCGCATCGATCACGCCGACCAGCGTCAGCAGCGGAAAGTTGTGGCCCTTGGCCACAAGCTGCGTGCCGATAATGATATCCGCGCCGCCTTCGGCGATGGTGTTGATCCCTTCCTTCAGGGCGCGGGCCGAGCCGAACAGGTCCGAGGACAGCACCGCCAGCCGCGCCTCGGGCCAGAGGGACTGCGCCTCTTCGGCCAAACGCTCGACCCCGGGGCCGACCGGGGCCAGCTTGCCCTCGACATGGCAGGAAGGGCAGGCCTCGGGCATGGGTTTGGTTTCGCCGCACTGATGACAAACCAGCCGTTTCAGGAACCGGTGCTCCACCATACGGGCATCGCATTGGTCACAGCCGATCTGGTGACCGCAGGCGCGGCAGATCGTGACCGGCGCATAGCCGCGCCGGTTGATGAACAACAATGACTGCTCGCCCTGTTCAAGCCGTCGGTTGACGGCTTGTTTCAGCGAGGGCGAAATCCAGCGGCTGCCGGGCAGGTCTTCGGCCCGCATGTCGATGGCTTTCATCTCGGGCAGGACGGCGGGACCGAACCGCGAGGTCAGCTCCAGTTTTTCGTATTTCCCTGCCTCCGCATTGACCCAGCTTTCCAGCGAAGGGGTCGCCGAGGCCAGCACTACCCGCGCGCCACAGATGCTGGCCCTCAGCACGGCCATGTCGCGCGCGTTATAGAGCACGCCATCGTCCTGTTTGTATGACGTGTCATGTTCTTCATCGACCACGATCAGGCCAAGGTTCTGGAAGGGCAGGAACAGGGCCGACCGCGCCCCGATCACCACCTGCGCGCAACCCTGTCCGACCATTTTCCAGATACGGCGGCGTTCTGTCATAGTCACGCCGGAATGCCACTCTGCCGGTTTGGCGCCGAAACGGGCCTCGACCCGGGTCAGGAATTCGGCCGTGAGGGCAATCTCGGGCAACAGTACAAGGGCCTGTCGTCCCATGCGCAGACATTCGGCCACGGCCTCGAGATAGACCTCGGTCTTGCCCGATCCGGTCACGCCGCGTAGCAAGGTGGTGCCATAGTTGCCCGACCGGATGCCGGCGCGTAGGGTGTCGGCCGTGGCGGCCTGATCTCCGGTCAGGTCCTTGCCGCCCCGATCAGGGTCCAGCCGCAGGAAAGGCACGTCGCGCGGCGTATCCTCTTCGCGAACCACGCCCTGTTTCACAAGCCCCTTCACCACCGAGCCCGTGACCCCGGCCATCTCGCTCAGTTCCTTGAGGGTAAAGGCCAGACCGCCATACTCGTGAAGGGTTTCAAGCACGCGGCGGCGGGCGTCGGTCTGCCGATCCGGCTCTCCTTTTCCAAGACGATAGATCTTGCGCATCGAGGGCGGGTCAGACAGGCCCGGCGCGCGGGTCGCGAGGCGTAGCATGGCGTGCAGGGGCGTCAGGGTATATTCGGCCGCGCGCTCGAGGAACGCGCGCATCTCGTCGCGCATCGGGACCACGTCCAGCGCGCGGTTGACCGGGCGCACCTTGGCATAGTCGAAATCGCCGCGCCCCGCGCCCCAGACCACGCCAAGCACCTTGCGCGGGCCCAGCGGCACCTCGACAAAAGCACCGCGGAAACAACCTCCCTCGGGCGCCTTGTAGTCAAGCATCCGGTCCAGCGGCTGCGTTGTCTGCACCGCGACCAATGCACCCTGATCAAAGAAGTCCTGTTCGTCCACGTCTGTCTCTGCTCCCGGCCCTGCCCTCGGCCAAACCCTGCCACGCGCCGGCGCTTGGGGGTTCCAGCATCTCAAAACTTGCGCTAAAGGCAAGCCAAGGAAAGGCCAACCCATCAAAGGACCCGCGCCCATGAAATTCTTCGTTGATACCGCTGAAATCGACGCCATCGCCGAACTGAACGATCTTGGCATGGTGGACGGTGTGACCACAAACCCTTCGCTGATCAAGAAATCCGGCCGTGACATCATCGAAGTCACCAAGGAAATCTGCGATCTGGTCGACGGCCCCGTGTCGGCCGAAGTGACCGCGACCGATGCCGACGAGATGATCGCCGAAGGGCGCAAGCTGGTAGAGATCGCCGAAAACATCGCCGTCAAAGTCCCGCTGACGTGGGACGGGCTCAAGGCATGTAAGGCGCTGAGCGATGACGGCCACATGGTCAACGTGACTCTGTGCTTCTCAGCCAACCAGGCGCTGCTGGCGGCCAAGGCGGGTGCGACCTTCATCTCGCCATTTATCGGGCGTCTGGATGACATCAACTTTGATGGCATGGACCTGATTGCCGACATCCGAACAATCTATGACAATTACGGCTTTGAAACCCAGATTTTGGCGGCCTCGATCCGTACTGTGAACCACGTCACCCAAAGCGCCCTGTGCGGGGCCGACGTGATGACCGCGCCTCCGGGCGTGATCAAGTCGATGGTGAACCACCCTCTGACCGACAAGGGTCTGGATGCGTTCCTTGCCGACATCAAGGCGGCCGGGATCAAGATCCTCTGAGCGAGGTCACCTTTTTGAAAGACAGGAAAGGCGCGGGAATGATCTGCGCCTTTTTTCGTCGGCGTGACGATGCCCATGCCCCGCAGTCCGGAAAATTGCCGCAAAAAAGAAGAGGCATTCCGCGCGCGGCTCTGATACCATTGGCGCAAACAAGAACGAGACAGACATGAGCAGCAACGCCAAAATCGACGATTCGGTGCGCGAGAAGATTATCTCTCAACCAGACATGATTCTGGACGATCAGGACCTAATGCGCGCCCTGATTGCCGCGAACGAAAAATCCATGGGTGGCAATATCGTCGATCTGCGCGGCATTGCCATGGAACGTCTCGAGGCGCGGCTGGACCGGCTGGAAGACACCCACCGCAGCGTGATCGCAGCCGCTTATGAAAACCTCGCGGGCACCAACCAGGTGCATCGGGCGATTCTGCGGATGCTGGACCCGGTGGAATTCGAACCCTTCCTGCATGACCTTGGCGGCGAAGTGGCCGAAATCCTACGGGTGGATGCGGTGCGCCTCGTGCTTGAATCCGTCCAATCCGAGGACGATCCCGCCATCCAGAAACTGGGCGATGTGCTGTCAGTGGCAGAACCCGGTTTCATCGACGACTATCTGGCCGGCGGGCGAAACGTGCCGCTGCGACAGGTCACCCTGCGCCAGCTGCATTCTGGATCGACGCTGATCTATGGCGAGGAGGCCGACTGGATCCGCTCCGAAGCCTGTCTGAAACTGGATTTCGGAGAAGGCCGCCTGCCCGGTATGCTGGTGATGGGGGCGGAAGACCCGCATCAATTCACCCCGCAGCAGGGCACCGATCTTCTGGCGTTTTTCGCAGGCGTGTTCGAACGGGCCATGCGGCGCTGGCTGTCGTGATCTCTCCGGCGGCTGCCGATGCGCTGTCGGGCTGGCTGGCCAGCCAATCCGCCCTGTCGGGCGCCTCGCAGAACACGCTGGTGGCCTATCAGGGCGATCTGACCGAATTCCTGAGCTTCATCACTTTGCACAAGGGTGAAACGCAGGGCATGCGCCCGTTGACCGAGATTACCGTATCCGACATGCGTGCATGGATGGCCCATGCGCGCGGCCACGGGGTTGGCGCGCGCTCGCTGGCGCGCAAACTTTCGGCGGTCAAAAGCTTTTATCGCTGGCTGGCCGAGCGGGAAGAGTTCGATCCCACCGCGGTGCTGTCCACCCGCGCGCCGAAATTCCAGAAAAAACTGCCCCGCCCGCTGGATCAGGACGCGGCCCGCGCCGTCATCGATACGGTCGAGTTGCAATCGCAAATGCCTTGGGTTGGCGCGCGAGATACCGCGGTAGTCACCTTGCTTTATGGCTGTGGCTTGCGGATTTCCGAGGCGTTGGGCCTGAACGGACGGGACGCGCCGCTGCCCCCTGCCCTGCGTATTCTCGGCAAAGGCGGCAAGGAACGGGTGGTGCCGGTGATCGGCCCCGCGCGCGAGGCAGTTGCCGCCTATCTTGACCTGTGTCCACACCCGAAAGAGGACGATGCGCCGCTGTTTCGCGGGGTACGCGGCGGACGTCTGTCGCCCCGCATCGTGTCAGGGGTGATGGCGCGCACGCGGATGCAACTGGGCCTGCCCGCGACCGCGACGCCCCACGCCCTGCGCCACAGCTTTGCCACCCATCTGCTTGAGGCAGGCGGCGACCTGCGCGCGATTCAGGAGCTTCTGGGGCATGCGTCGCTGTCCACGACCCAAGCCTACACCGCCGTGGATACCACCCGCCTGATGGATGTTTACAACCGGACGCACCCCAAGGCCTAGGCGGCGGATGGGGCGGTCATCGAAAGGAAACACCATGCGCATCGGAATTCTGGGCACCGGCACAATCGCCACCGCAGTTGTTAGGGGACTCGTTGGGGATGGGCACAAAATCACCGTTTCCGAACGCAGCCGCACCAATGCCGCGGCGCTGGCCTGTGCGTATGACAATGTGACTGTAGCCGACAACCAGACCGTTATCGACCAAAGCGACGTGATCTTTCTGGGCCTCATGGCCGAACAAGCGCCGGACATCCTCGGGGCCCTCGTGTTCCGCGCCGATCAGCAGGTCATCACCCTCATGGCCGGGGCCTCGCTGGCCGAGGCGGACGCACTGGTCGCGCCGGCGCAGGCGGTGGCGATCATGATGCCGTTTCCGTCGATCGCCGAGGGCGGGTCGGCCATCATGATGCACGGGGACACGGGGCTGATCGACACATTGTTCGGGGCTCGCAACCATATCTTTGCGCTGCCCACGCCGGACGAAATGGACGCCTATCTTTGTGCGCAGGCAGTGTTGTCGCCCATCGCGCGCATGTTGGAAGATGCCGGTGACTGGCTGGGCGCGCGTGTGTCGGATCCGGCGCAGGGCGAGGCATTCCTGCGCCATCTTGTGTCATCCAGCCTTGCGGCCACGCCCGCCGCCGCGCTGGTACAGGCGCTGAACACGCCCGGCGGCTATAACCAGCGCCTGCGCCTTCACATGGAAAAAGTCGAAATGCGCACGGCCCTGCGCCAAGGACTTACGGCTCTCGAAAACGGCGACTGACGTCTCAGAGGCAGGCGGGCGCCTGTTCCGAACATGCGTGCAGATCTCTGGTGTCCGCAAGGCTTTGCCCGTCATCCAGTGCGCCGATCCAGCGCTGCGCGCCCACCCCCAGAAGAATGGCGGCGATCAACGCAGCAAGGCGCAGGTTGTCCGATATCTTCATGATCCTCTCCGACATGTTGCTTTCCCTGTCACGGGACAATCTGCAGATGTTCCTGACCGTCCTGACCAAAGTCGAGCGTCAGCGTGAACCGCTCTGGTGTGCCCTGCGCAAAGTGCAGGTCACAGGTCACGTCCAGCGCCCCAAACCCCGGCAACGGGGCGCTTCCGGGCTTGGTTTCAATCTCGGCCCCGTCCACTTGCATGGAGTCAAACACCATGGCCTTGCTGCTCAGGTTCAAGATGCTGATCTTCAGGCGCAGCTTGTTATTGCGGTTGCGTGTGATCTTGGCCGACGCGCGGATGCTGGCCCGGCCATGTTCGCCATGCGCAAGGGCAAGGGTCGGCAAGGCACATAGGCCCAATAGGGCGGCGCGGCGTGTGGTCAGGGTCATCGGTACTGTCCTCATGGCGGTAATACGGGATCGGATTGGAATCCCGTCGCCTGAATGACATTTTTTTGCGCTGGGGTCGATTTTCCTCTTGCGGCGCTGCGCGAGTCTTTATATCTCACGCCTCACTCAATGACGCGGGCGTAGCTCAGGGGTAGAGCATAACCTTGCCAAGGTTAGGGTCGTGAGTTCGAATCTCATCGCCCGCTCCATTGAAGACATAGCTTTCTGTAAGCGGGCGTAGCTCAGGGGTAGAGCATAACCTTGCCAAGGTTAGGGTCGTGAGTTCGAATCTCATCGCCCGCTCCAGAAAGAACCGAAAAGGCGCCGGGGAAACCCAGCGCCTTTCGTCTTTTCAGAGCCACGCCAAAGCCCGCGCCAGTGTGTTTTGCCGCGCGATCACCTTGGGCAGGTCAATCGTGGTCACGTGGCTGTCGCGCACCACAGCGCGCCCTTCAATCAAAAGGTCGCGCACTCGTGTCGGCCCCGCCAGCAACAAGGCCGCCGGATCCCAGCTGCCGGCGCTTTCGATGCCGGACACGTCCCAGATCGCGATATCGGCCCGTTTGCCCACGGCGATCTGGCCGCAATCCTGCCGACCCAGAACCTCTGCTCCGCCCCGGGTGGCAATTTCCAGCGCCTCACGGGCGCTCATCGCGTCGGCCCCGCGGGCAACCCGCTGCAACAGCATCGCCTGCCGCGCCTCAAGCACGATGTTGCCGGCGTCATTGCTGGCCGAACCGTC
The DNA here is from genome assembly GCF_040225985.1 of Shimia fortis. Classification (NCBI taxonomy): domain Bacteria; kingdom Pseudomonadati; phylum Pseudomonadota; class Alphaproteobacteria; order Rhodobacterales; family Roseobacteraceae; genus Shimia; species Shimia fortis. The sequence goes on along the minus strand of NZ_JBBPEU010000006.1, from coordinate 17,418 downwards.
CACACCCAGCCCGACAGGCACGCCTGCATCGCGCATCGCCCGCACCGGCGCGATGCCACTGCCAAGGCGGCAGTTGGAACAGGGGCAATGGGCCACTCCGGTTCTGGTGCGCGCGAACAGGTCGATTTCCTGACCGTCCAGCTTCACGCAGTGGGCGTGCCATACATCTTCACCGGTCCAGCCCAGATCCTCGGCATATTGCCCAGGGCGGCAGCCGAATTTCTCAAGGCTATAGGCGATGTCCTCGTCATTTTCCGCAAGGTGCGTGTGCAGCATGACGCCCTTATCCCGCGCCAGAAGCGCCGCGTCGCGCATCAGGTTGCGCGTGACCGAGAAGGGCGAACATGGGGCGACACCGACCCGGCACATCGACCCTTCGGCGGGATCGTGGAAGCCGTCGATCACGCGGATCGAGTCTTCGAGGATGTCCGCCTCGCGCTCGACAAGGCTGTCAGGGGGCAGACCACCATCGCTTTCGCCGATGCTCATCGCGCCGCGTGTGGGGTGAAACCGCATCCCGATATCGCGTGCCGCATGGATCGTGTCGTCCAATCGTGCCCCGTTGGGGAACAGGTAAAGGTGGTCCGAGGTGAGCGTGCAGCCCGACAGCATCAATTCCGCCAGCCCCACCTGCGCAGAGACATACATCTCTTCGGGGCCGAACCGGCTCCAGATCGGATAGAGTGTCTGCAACCAGCCGAACAACAATGCATCCTGCCCGCCCGGTACGGCACGGGTCAGGGTCTGGTAAAGGTGGTGGTGCGTGTTTACGAGGCCGGGCGTCACCACGCAGCCCTCGGCCAAAAGGGTGTCGCCGGTGCTGTCCAGCCCGGTGCCGATTTCAGTGATCACGCCGTGCTTGATGCGAATATCGACCCCGCTGTGCTCACTGCGGGCGTCGTCCATAGTCAGAACATGGCTGGCATTGCGGATGAGAATCTCGGTCATCATGAGTCCTTTCACACTTCATCTGGCCCGTTTCGGTGGCTGAAGTGTGACAGGCTCCGACAGAATACGGGCAAAGGACTCGAAGCGCGTTCAGTTTGGCGCGTTCGCGGGCTGTGGTCAATATTGGCTGAGAATGGCCAGCGCCTCGGCATGGACTTCGGGGTTGGCAGCGGCAAGAACCCGCCCGCCGTCATGGGCCGGACGGCCCTGCCAGTCGGTCACGATCCCACCCGCAGCCTCGATCACGGCAATGGGCGCCTGAATATCATAGGCATTAAGCCCTGCCTCGATCACGAGATCCACCTGCCCCGTCGAGACCAGAGCATAGCCATAACAGTCCATGCCATAACGTGTCAGGCGCACGCCCTGCGACACGGCCTCGAAGGCGGCGCGTTCGGTCGGGCTTCCGATTTCGGGAAAGGTGCTGAGCAGGATCGCATCCGCCAGCGCGCCCGCCTCGCGACACCGCAGATCCATGCGCCCGGAAGGGCCGTCGACATGCGCCTGCCCAAAGCCGCCGACAAAGCGTTCGCGGATATAGGGTTGATCGATCACGCCAAACACGGGACCGGTCTCATCCGACAGGGCGATCAGAACCCCCCAGGTCGGGGTGCCGCTGATGAAGCCACGTGTGCCATCGATCGGGTCCAACACCCAGGTCAGCCCCGACGTGCCCTTGGACGCGCCGTATTCTTCACCCAGAATGGCATCTTGCGGACGCAGACGGGCCAGAACATCGCGCATCGCCCGTTCGGCCGCGCGATCGCCTTCGGTCACCGGATCAAAGCCGTCTTCCAACTTGTTGTCAGCGGCCAGGCCCTGCAGGCGGAAATGCGGAAGTATCGCAGAACGGGCGGCGTCTGCCATCGCAAACGCCGCTTCGATAATACTGTCTTGTTCGGTCCTGGTCACTTGAGTCGTCCTCTGGCAAGGGGGCTTTCGCCACCGCTAGACCAGAGGGCCTGCGAACTCAAGCGACGTCACTTAAAACCCGGGCCAGCTCGAACAGCCGGCGGCGTTGGTTTTCAGGGATCGAATAGTAGGAACGCACCAGATCAAGCGCCTCTTTGTCGCCCATCAGGTCTGCGGGCACTTTCGAGGTCGACTCGGAGGCCTCGGCGGCTTCGGCTTCCTCGATACCTTCGAAGAAAAAGCTGACCGGCACGTCCAGCGCCTCGGCGATATCCCACAGGCGGGATGCGCTGACGCGATTGGCGCCGGTTTCGTATTTCTGGATCTGCTGGAACTTGATGCCGACATGCTGGGCCAGCTGTTGCTGCGTCATACCGGTAAGCCAACGGCGCTGACGGATGCGTTTCCCGACATGCACGTCTACTGGATGGGCCATCGAAAGACTCCTCACGATTCATTTTGCAAGCCACACCCGCAAAGGGCCAGTTCGCTTGGAAGCCAGCAGGTGCTCTTTAGTTTAGAACGCCGTCATTTCGGCGGCACGGGCCTCACTGTAGCAGCTTCGCCCACCGAATCAAGAATTTTGATACAAGCAAATGGCAACGACATCTTTAAACCATACAATCTCTAGGTGAATTTCGGACGCAACGGAAACGGGGTTCCACCTTGTTTTTGCACCGATTTTTGACAAGCCTTCGGGAAAGGTTACAAAGACATCCAGACCATCAGGAGACACCCCATGCGCGCATACCAGATCACCTCGCACGACGAGCTGCCCCAAGTCACCGACCTGCCCATGCCCGAACCGGGCCCTGGAGAGATTCGCGTGCGGATCCGCGCCTGCGGTCTGAACTTTGCGGATCTGCTGATGCAGAAGGGCACCTATCAGGAAACCCCGCCCCTGCCCTTTGTCGGCGGCATGGAGGTCGCGGGCGAGGTAGATGCGCTTGGCCCCGACACCAAGGGTCCCGCCATCGGCACGCGCGTCGCCGTCTTTGCGGGCAAAGGCGGGCTTGCGGAATATGGCTGCTACGATGCGCGCATGTGCGTGCCGCTGCCGGATGCGATGTCCTTTGTGGATGCCGCCGCCTTTATGGTGGCTTATGGCACCAGCCATGTCGCGCTGGATTACCGCGCACGCCTTCAACCGGGCGAAAACCTTCTGGTGTTGGGCGCGGCAGGTGGCGTGGGCCTGACCGCCGTGGAAATCGGCAAGCTCATGGGCGCCAATGTCATTGCCTGCGCACGTGGCAAAGACAAACTGGCCGTGGCCGGGAAATTCGGCGCGGATCATCTGATTGATGCGACCGACGCCGACATTCGCGCAGAGGTCAAAGCCTTGGGCGGGGCCGATGTGGTCTATGACCCGGTGGGCGGTGAACAGTTCAAGGCGGCCTTCCGCGCCAGCAACCCCGAGGCGCGCCTGTTGCCGATAGGCTTTGCCAGCGGCGATGTTCCTCAAATTCCGGCCAATCACCTGCTGGTGAAAAACCTGACCGTGATGGGGCTTTATTGGGGGGGCTACATGGCCTTCAAACCGAACGTCCTCACCGACAGCCTTGCCACGTTGTTCGGATGGTACGCAGAAGGCCGGATCAAGCCGCATGTGAGCCACACCTTGCCGCTGGAACAGACCAACGACGCAATGGAGTTGCTGCGCAGCCGCAAATCTACCGGCAAGGTGGTCGTCACCATGCGCGACTAAGCGGCGGTGTCCAACGCCTGAAATAATATCACCCGCCCGGACATCGTCGCGGGCGGGTGCGTGAAGCGCCAGTCTCTTCGCTTACTTCAGCAGAACATCCAGCGGCACCGGCGCGCTGATGGTCCAGTCCCCGACAACGCCGGGTTTGGCCCCCGAAATCTCGATGATCTGCATCTTGGCGCTGTTCTGGTGGTGCAGCGTGTCACTAAAGCTGCGCGGGCCAAAGATCGTCGCCTCGTCCTGCATCTTTTCCAGTTCGGCGGTCACAGCTGCACCCTCGGTGCTGCCCGCGCGTTCCACGGCCTTGGCCCAGAGGTCGATCAGGATATAGCCCGGATAGGCGTAAGAGCTGGCCGGACGGGCGCCGCTGGCCTTCTCGAAGGCAGCGTTAAACGCCTCGACTTCGGGGCGCGGGTCATCGCCATAGATCGACCCCTGCACCGGCAGCACAAAGCCCGACAGATCCGGCACCGCATCCAGCCAGTAAGAGCCGTCCACCGCGGACCCGTTCAGGATCAGTGCGTTGATCCCCGCAGCCCGGATTTGACGCACGGCGGCGGCGGCACCGGGGATGTATGAACACAGCATGATCACGTCGGGTTCTTGCGGCAGAGCCTTGATCCGGCTGATCTGACTGGCAATCGAGGCGTCGTTGTTCTTGAACGTATCCCGTCCGACAATTTCACCGCCTGCCTTGGGGAACATCCAGTCAAAGCCGGTGCAGATGCCCTTGTTGTATTCGATGGTGGTGTCCAGCAGCACATAGCCGGTCTTGGCATTGCGTTCCGCCATCGACCATTCCGCCATGGTTGCACCCTGCACCGCGGCCAGAACCGAACCCGAGAAACTGTTGGGACCAACGCCCTGAATCCCGGCCTTCACGTCCTCGGCACAGAGAAAGAACGAGTTCTTGCCTTCTGCCTCGGCAGCCAGCGCCGCAGGCGCCCCAAAGTCATAGTCACAGCTGACCACCATCATGTCGGCACCTTGGTCCAGCACCTGCAACCCTGCCTTGGCGGATTGCGCACGGTCGGTCTTGGTGTCGGCCTCGATCCACTTGATCTGTTTGCCCAATAGGCCGCCATTGGCGTTGATCTCGTCAATGCGGATTTTGGCGGCGGTGGCAGCGGGGGTGTCATAAGCCTCCATCCAGCCGGACTTGGCGATGGCAAAGCCAACGGTGATGTCCTCGGCGAGGGCGGGCGTCGCAAGGGCAAGCGCCAGCGCGGACCCGATCAGTGTCTGTTTCATGGAAAGTCTCCTCAGTTGGTGGGGTTTTGTTTTGGATGAAGGGCACGGCCAAGGCGTGGCAGGCGCAGTTCGCGACCTGCCAGCAGACCGGCTGGACGCAAGATCAGGACAAGGATCATCACCACGCCGATCAGGATTTCCTGCGCACCACCAGGCAGCGCGAGCTCGGCGGCACCGATCGTGACGCCCTGTTCCAGACGCACCAGCATTTCAATCAGAAGGGACAGGCTCAGCACACCGGCGACCGCGCCGGACAGGCTGCCGATTCCGCCGATAACCAGCATGGCCAGCGAAATGAAGGTGATTCCGAGATAGAAACTGTCGGGGTTCAGCACGCCGATGGAGTGCCCAAGAAGGGCGCCCGCCACGCCGGTGAAAAAGCCACTGATCACCAGCGACAACAGGCGGTGTCGGTACATGTTGATGCCCGAGGCGCTGGCCGCGACCTCGTCTTCGCGGGTGGCCCGCAAGGCCAGCCCGCTGGCAGAATTGGCATAGAGGTTGGCCGCGACAATCGCGGCGGCGGCCCAGCCCAGCGCCACCCATTGATCGACATAACGGGTCAACCCGACCACGGACGAGGTCGCGCCGGTCACACCTTCCCAGTTGGAATAGACAGTGTTGACGATGGCCAGAAAGGCGAATGTGGCAATCGAGGCTGCAATCCCTGACAGGCGCAGGATCGCGGCGCCGGAAATCAGCGCGACCAGCGCCGCCAACAGCCCCGAGGCAATGGCGGCGGGAAAAACCGGCCATTCCGCCTGCGCCAACCAGGGCGGAAGGTCGGGCAGGAACAGCGCCTTCATCTGGGGTTTGAGAGTCAGCCAGGCCGAGCAATAGGCCCCGATCGCCATGTATCCGGCATGGCCAAAACTGACGACGCCCGAATTGCCGACAAAGATCCACAAGCCCACAACCAGAACGACGCGGATCAGGGTTTCAGCAGCCATGCGGCCCAGTGCCTTGTCTCCGGTCAGGGTCACGCAGGCGACGAACACCAGAAGGATCGCGATCAGGACCACGGGGGTGGAATAGGACAAAAGACGGTTTTGCGCGTGTTTACCCATCATGGTTCAGATCCTCGGCTTGGCAGAGCTGGACACGAACAAGCCCTGCGGCCGCAGCAGCAGACAGGCGATCACCAGCGTGTAGAGAAAGGCATCCCGGAAGGGACGGATTTCGAGCGGCAGAAAGGCCTGCAACAGGACCGAAGCAGCCCCGATCAGGAACCCGGCCGCGACTGCACCGGGCAGCGACCCAAGCCCGCCGATCACGGTGGCGATAAAGGCCACGAGCATGATCTGCCCGCCCATGCGCACATCGGCCACGCCGGTCTGTGTCGCCATGATCAGCGCAACAGCGGCGGCAAGCGCGCCCGACAGCGCGAACGCTCCGGTGATGACCACGTTCGCGCGCACGCCCAGCAGGCGCGCCATGGTAAAGTTCTCGGCCGCTGCGCGCATTTCCAGCCCCAGCCGCGTGCGTTTCAACAAGAGCGCCAGCGCGCAGACCACGACAAGGGTGGCAAGAATCACGATCAGTTGCAGCAGGGGCACCTCAGCCCCCATGACGCCGACCGGCGTGTTCAGGTCGGGCCAGAGGCTGATCGCCTTGGGGCGTCCGCCATACACCGCCAGAAGGGCGTTCTGGATCACGAAACCCAGCGCGAAGGACGAGATCATCATCGCAACCGGCGTGGCCTTGCGCATATGCCGGAACACCACATATTCGCTGGCCACGGCCACCGCAGCGCCCAACCCCAGAAGGACCGGGATCAACAGCAGCGCCGGCGCCTTGCCAAGAAACATCACCGCGACGGCTTCGGTCGAGGGTACAATCAGGGCAAAAACGCAGAAGGCGATATATTCGCCATGGGCAAAGTTCACGAGGTTCATCACCCCGAAGATCAGCGCGATACCAAGGGCGGCCATCGCGTAGATACCCCCAAGCGACGCGGCATCGAAAAAGAGTTGGGCCAGCGATGTCATTGTGCTGCCTCCTTTGAGGGTCGGGTACCGGATTGTCCGAAATAGGCTTCGCTGAGCAGGTCACGCTCGGCGAAAGAGGCCGCGTCGCCCTCGCCCACGATGGCACCCCCCCTGAGCAGGATCATGCGCCCGCCAACCCGCGCGGCCCGCATCGAGCTTTGCTCGACGATTAAAAGGGTCAGCCCGCGATCTTCCTGAAGCTGCACCAGCGTGTCATAGACCTGATCCACGATCTTGGGGGCCAGCCCCAGCGATGGTTCATCCACCATCATCAGTTTCGGATTGGTCATGAGGGCGCGCCCGATGGCGAGCATTTGTTGCTGCCCCCCCGAAAGCGCGCCCGCGCTGGCCTGACGGCGTTCCCGCAGAATGGGAAAGGCGTCGAAAATTTCTGCAATGTCGCCTTCCACAGCGTCGCGGTCGCGGCGCAGGCCGGTGCCGACGCGCAGGTTTTCCTCGACCGTCAGCGCGCCGAAAATCTCGCGCCCCTCGGGCACCATGGAAAGGCCCAGACGGGCGATGGCCTCGGGCGGGCGACCGGTCAGAAGATCACCGTCCATCTCGATCCGTCCATGGCTGGTCGGTACCGCGCCGCTGATCGCGCCAAGGAGCGAGGATTTTCCGGCCCCGTTCGGCCCCGAGATGAACACCCGCTCACCTTCTTCGAGGTGCAATGTCACATCCGTCAGCGCAGGCACCTTGCCATAGCGCACGGACAGATCAAAAACGCCAAGCTTGGACATCACGCAGCCTCCTGGTCTGCGCCGAGATAGGCATCGCGCACGGCCTGGCTGCTCAGGATCACATCGACATCGCCCTCTTCGATGACCTGCCCCGCATCCAGCACGTAGACATGGTGGGACACCGACAGGACCAACCCGACATTGTGTTCGATCAACAAAACGCCCGCGCCCAGTTCGGCGGCAACGCGTCCGATCAGGGCGGCCAGATCGGCGGCCTCGGCTTCGGACATGCCTGCTGCCGGTTCGTCTAGTAGCAGGAAATCCGGTGAAAACATCAACGAGCGGGCAATCCCCACGCGCCGTTCATCCGTGTAGGGCAACCCTGCTGCGGGCTGCTCGGCCAGATGGGACACGCCCATCCAGTCGAGCAGCCGCAGCGCCTCGGCCTCGGAGGCAGAACGGGAGTGCCCCAGTCCCACGCCGGTGACGGCGAGGTTGTCCAGTACATCCAGTCCGGGGAAAAGCCGACCCGCCTGGAAGGTGCGGGCCACACCAGCCCGACGCAGATCATGTGGCGGCAGGCTGCCAACATCCCGCCCCCCAAGCATGACCGTCCCGTGGGTCGGGGCCTGAAACCCGGTCAGGGTGTTGACCATGGTAGTTTTGCCCGCCCCGTTCGGCCCGATCAGCCCATGCACGGCACCCGGAGTGATCGTCATCGTGACATCGGTGAGGGCCTTGAACCCGCCGAAAGCCACCGTCACCCCAGATGCCGCCAGGGAGGACCCCGTTCCTGTCCGCCGTCCCATCGTTCAGACCTCGGCCAGTTCTTTGAGCTGGTCGACCTGACGCTGGCCCTGTGCTGCATCCGCGGTCAGCACATAGACACCACTTTCGTGCAGGGTCACGGTCCAGCCGGGCTCGACCACGATGGTGGTGGTGACTTCTTCGATCACGGCCGGGCCGTGCAACGTGTCCCCTGCCCCCATCGCCGAGCCGTCATAGACCGGCGTGTCCTGGGCGATGCCGTCGGCGTTGAAGACCATTTCGCGCGTGCCTTTCAGGGTTTCATGCGCGCCCTTGCCTTCTGCTATGGTCATGCGCTCGGGCTTGTCGACGTGGCCGGCAATCGTGCTTTCGACGTTGACGATCTCGACCGCATTGTGCGGTTCGTCATAGGTATAGAGCTCTTTGTGGCGGGCGTGGAACGCTGCCTTGATGTCTTCGATCGTGGCCTCGGTGACTTCGAACGGATCGATTTCCACCGTGCATTCATGCACCTGCCCGACATAGCGCATATCCAGCGAGCGACGGATCGAAATCCGGTCTTCGGCAAACCCATCACCCGCCAGATCGACCTTGCCGCGCGCCTCAAGCGTGTTGAACAAATCGTCCAGCTTCTTGGCCGCCTCGGCCCCTTCCAGACGGATCGGAGCGGGCGCCATGTAGTTGTATTTGACGTCCGAAATGATCTGTCCATAGGCGCACAAGCCCGAGGCCAGCTTGGAAATCAGCACCTTCGAGATGCCCATCTCGCGGGCCAGCGCGGTGATATGCGCGCCCGTAGCCCCGCCTGCGCCCATCAGCACAAAGTCCCGCGGATCATAGCCCCGTTCAACCGAGACGCGGCGGATGGCGTTGACCATATTGTTGTTGACGATGGTGAACATGCCATAGGCGGCTTTTTCGACGGAAATACCCAAGGGGTCAGCAAGGTTCGCCTTGATCGCGCCGCGCGCCTTGTCCACGTCCAGCGGCAAACGCCCTCCGACAAGACCGTCGGAATTGAGATACCCCAGAACAAGGTTGGCATCGGTCGTGGTCGGGTTTTCCCCCCCTTGCCCGTAACAGGCGGGGCCGGGTTCGGACCCTGCCGATTGCGGCCCCATCTGCATCAGGCCCATCGAGTCGATCCACCCGATCGAGCCACCGCCCGCGCCCAGCGTTTCCACCTGGATCATCGGAATGCCAATGCGATATCGCAGAAAGTCGATGTTCTTGTTGACGTTGGCCTGCCCGTCCTTGGTCAGGGTGATGTCAAACGAGGTGCCGCCCATGTCACAGGTGATGATGTTCTTGTCACCCCAGGGTGCAGCCACATCCAGCGCTGCCTGTGGGGCCGAAGCCGGGCCGGAGTTAATGGCATAGACCGATTGGTCACTGACCACCTTGCCCAGTGCAAGCCCGCCGTTGGACTGGAAATAGCGCACCGGATGCTGGCTGCCGAGTTCGCGGAAATAGGCGTCGATCGCCTCGACATAACGCTGCAGGATCGGCGCGAGATAGGCATTCACGATGGCGGTCGAGGTGCGGGTGTATTCGCGCACCTGTGGATACAACTGCGACCCCACGGTCAGACGCACATCGGGCATCATTTCCCGCACGATCTCGGCGGCACGGTTTTCATGCTCTGGGTGAAGCACTGACCAGACAAAGCTGATTGCGACCGACTCAACTCCTTCTGCGATGAAATAGCGGCAGGCGTCGCGCACGTCTTCCTCGTTGATCGGGGTCTTGATCGACCCGTCCGAGATCACCCGCTCGCTAACCCCTTTGCGCAGGTGACGCGGTACCAGCATGGTTGCGGGAGGATAGTCCGGATCATAGCGATAGCCGTCTTCCTTGTGACCAAGGCGGATCTCGATGGAATCCTCGTGGCCCTTGGTGGCGATCAGGCCGGTTTTGGCGCCGGTATGGGTAATCAGCGCGTTCAGCCCCACCGTGGTGCCGTTGATGCACAGGTCCGAGTTCGAGACGATCTCTTCTGCGGTGAGACCGGTTTCCTCAGTGATCAGCGCAAGGCCGTTCTTGATGGCCTTGGTGGGTTCGGTTGGTGTGGACAGCACCTTGAAGATGCGGGTGCCGCCCTTTTTGTCGGCAAGAATGAAATCGGTGAATGTGCCGCCGGCGTCAATGCCCAGACGATATTGGGTTCGCATGATGTTTTTCCTTTTCTGTCAGGGGCTTCAGGCCGCAGCACGGGCCTTGGCCGTGGCGTCTTCGTCGATGGAGAGCGTGTCTGCGTCATCAATGATCACGCCGTAATCCAGCCGCGCGCCTTCGATGGAAACGAGCCCGTTGCGCACGTCCTCGACCACCTTGAGAGGGTCGCGTTCGAACGGGTTGCCAAAGCCACCGCCACCGGGGTTGAGGTTGGCCGCGATCTCGCCGGGTTTGATGGTTTCGATCACGTTGTCGGTGATGATCTGGGTTTCGCCATCGCGGGTGATTTCAAGGCGACCCACCTTTTTGTGCACCATTTCGGATTTCGCCCCGGCGGCGCCCATGGCCGGAATGCGACGGCCTTCGCCAAAGGTGACAAGGGTCATGTCGGTATCCAGCGGCTCTACCGCCCAGCGGGTGCCCGACCCGCCACGGAACTTGCCCGCGCCGCCGCTGTCTTCCATCAGCCCATATTCGTGGATGATGATCGGATAGCTGTGTTCTAGCATCTCGATATCGCCCGAGGTCAGTGCTCCGAAACAGCACTCGGGCCCGCAGGCGTGCCAGCCATCCTGGCTGGCCGTGGCCCCTGCCCCCGAAATGATCGAAGCCAGCACCATGGTGACGTATTCCTCGTCATGGCGGCTGTCCCAACCGGCAATGTTGCAGCCGTTGGCATGGCCCCAACTGGCCGAGACCTTGTCAGGCGCGGCCTGTTCAAAGGCCAGACGCACCGCATCGGTCAGTGTCTCCATCGGCGTGGTGGTACAGTTCATATGCGGCGCGGGCGACTGCGCGTTACAGAGCGTGCCCTTTTTGCCCATGTCCACCGTCACATTGCGATAGAGCCCCTCGTTATAGGGCGGCGGCAATTGCGCGAACATCATTAGCCCGAGATAGACACCGGAATAGCTGTTGCCCTCGTAAGAATTGATGAAATAGGGCACCTGCGGCGGGCTTTCGATTTCGATGTGACAGCTGTCGCCCTTGATGGTGACGGTGGCTGTGATGTCGAAATCGCCAAACCCGTGGCCTGCATCTTCCAGAACAGCCGTGCCAGAATACGTGCCATCGGGCACCTGCGCGATCAGGCCGTTCATATGCGCATTGGCCATGTCCAGCAGTTCGGCGATGCAGTCCTGCACAACGGTCTTGCCATATTTGTCCATCAGCGCAGTCAGGTTGCGCGCGCCCACCTGGCAGGCACCGATCAGGGCGTTGAAGTCGCCTTCCTGATCACGACGTGCCCGCATGTTGGTCAGCAGCATGTTCATGATGTCATGCCGCGGCACGCCCTTGTCCCACAGCTTGATCGGTGGAATGCGCAGGCCTTCGGCGAAAATTTCCTTGGCCTCGGGGTTATAGCCCGCAGGCACCGGGCCACCGATGTCGGTCAGGTGGCCCTTGCAGACCGTCCAGAACACCAGCTCGCCTTCGTAGAAGACCGGATAATACATGCAGGTGTCGATGATGTGGCTGCCGCCATAGGCCGGATCATTGTGCAGGATCAGGTCGCCCTCGTGGATATCTCCCTCAAAGAACCCGGCCACGGATTTCATCGCCGGAATGAGCGAGCCAAGGTGGATCGGAATGTCCTGACCCTGCAGGATCATCTCGGGAGTGTGATTGAACAGCGCCGTGGAATAGTCATGTGCAAGGTTGAACACCGAACTGCGCGCGGTCTTTTCCAGCGCGAGGGTCATTTCGCGCTGCGTGGTTTCCAATACACCGCGCACCACCGAAAGTGTGATTGGGTCGACTTGTCTCTTGGTCATTCGTTCTGGTCCTTTGCATGGGTGCAAGACAGGGGCCTGACGGGCGTAATCTCCTCCCGATCCGGCGCGCCGCGTTTGCACGTCGATCTCGTTCAGACAGCTTGGCGAAGGTTTGATGAACGGTCTTGACGCTGGGTGCAGAAGCGTTTGCCCCCCCGCGCAAAACAATTTGTCACCCAGCGCAAAACCATTTGCCGATCCGCGCAAAGGGGCAGATTTCTTTTGTTTTATTGATCTTTCCGGGTAAGGTTTTCCGATAGGAGGACCGCATATGACCGCCGAGTTCACATTCTCGACGGCCACGACAGAGCCGCAACACCGCTCCAGCAAATGGAACGCGGTGATTGGAGAGTCTTACTTTCCTCTGGAACTGCAGTTCCGGGATCCGATCCACTTTAACGGTCAGTTAAGCCGCCAGGCCTTTGGTCATGTGCGCATGTCGCGGCTAACCTCGGATCCGGTAAATTACGAACGTCGGCCCGCACATATCAAGGAAGCGCGCGAAGAAGAGTACCTGATCACCCTGCCTCGCGCATCTTCGGTCGAGTTCCGGCAACTGGGCCGGGATGTGCGCTGTGATCCGGGCGGGTTCATCATCGAACGAGGCGACGAACCTTACCGGTTCATGTATGAAAACCCCAATGACCTGTTTGTCCTGAAGGTGGGGCGCAAGGCGCTTGAGGAACGGGTCCGCCAGCCAGACCGGTTCTGCGCGCAGGTGTTCAACGCCACATCAGGCACGGCGGGCCTGTTCGCGACGCTGGTCGACCAGGCCCAGTCAAATTTCGGCTCGTTCGGAAACGCGGCCAGCGAAACCATCGGCCGGCAATTGCTGGAACTTCTGGGGCTTGCGCTGGATGAAACCGTGGATGCCTCGACCAGCAACCTGTCGGCGGTGCGGTCCGCCCATATCGCGCGGGTCGAGAAATTCATCCGCGCGAACCTCAAGAATCCGGACCTGTCGCCCGACCTGATTGCCGACAATTGCGGGATATCGAAACGCTATCTGCATGACCTGTTCAAGGACGTGAACGGCACGGTCAGCCAGCAAATCCGCGACCAACGTCTGATTGCCGCGCGCGACAGGCTGGCCTCGGCGCCCGGCCTGCCGATCGCCGAGGTCTCGTACAGGTTCGGTTTTTCGGATCAGGCGCAGTTTTCACGGCTGTTCAAGAACAAGTTTGGGCTGACCCCGTCCGCCTTCAAGGCCGAGATCAGCGGGTAGACCAAAAGGGGCTCACAGCCCCTTGGAGCGATAGCTGTCCGCGATCCTTGACACGGAACAAACAAAACCCGCCGTGCGTAAATCCTGCACCTGCCCGTTGCCATGCCAGACCTCGCGCATCGCGCCATAGGCCGTGCGCATGGTGTCATCCAGCCCCGAGCGTACCAACTCCAATTCATCCGCGCCGCGCAGGTATTTCTGTTTGAAATCAGGACTGGGCGACCATTGCTTGCCCAAAGCCTCGGACAGGCTTTCAAGCTGATCGACGATCAACTGGTGGCGGGCCTCTTCCTGGCGGCGCTGCATCCGTCCAAACCGGATATGGCCCAAATTCTTGACCCATTCGAAATAGGACACGGTCACACCGCCCGCATTGGCATAGAGATCGGGGATAATGACGGTGCCGCGTTCCGTCAGGATGCGGTCCGCCCCAACGGTGATCGGGCCATTTGCGGCCTCGACGATCAGGGGCGCCTTGATCCGCGCGGCATTGCCAAGATGGATCACGCCCTCGACCGCGGCGGGGATCAAAATATCGCAATCTGCCTCAAGCAACGCGGCCCCGTTGGCGATGAACTCTGCATGTGGGAAACCGCACACGCCGCCGTGATGTGTGATCCACTGCGCCACCGCCTCGACGTCTAAACCGGTCTCGCACAACAGCGCGCCGTCCCGTTCTATGACGCCCACGACGCGGGCGCCATCCTCTTGCGACAGGAACATGGCAGCGTGGTAGCCCACGTTGCCCAACCCCTGCACGATCACGCGCTTGCCTTCCAGCCCACCGGACAAACCGCAACGGGCGACGTCCTCGCGGTGCCGGAAAAACTCGCGCACGGCATATTGCACGCCGCGGCCCGTGGCCTCGACCCGACCCTCGATGCCACCGCTGTCCACGGGTTTACCGGTCACACAGGCCTGTGCATTGATGTCGGTGGTGTTCATGCGCGCGTATTGGTCAGCGATCCATGCCATTTCACGTTCACCGGTACCCATGTCCGGCGCGGGCACGTTCTGCGAGGGATGGATCAAATCGCGCTTGGCCAGTTCATAGGCAAACCGGCGGGTGATTTTCTCAAGTTCGTGTTCGTCCCAGTCACGCGGATCAATACAGAGCCCGCCTTTCGAGCCGCCGAACGGGGCCTCGACCAGCGCGCATTTATAGGTCATCAGCGCGGCCAGCGCCTCGACCTCGTCCTGATTGACCGACGGCGCATAGCGGATACCGCCCTTGACCGGTTCCATATGTTCGGAATGGACCGAGCGATAGCCGACGAAAGTCTGGATCTTGCCCCGCAACCGCACGCCGAAGCGTACGGTGTAGGTGGCATTGCAGACGCGGATCTTTTCCTCGAGACCGGGCGACAGGTCCATGACCGCCGCCGCGCGGTTGAACATCAGGTCTACGGATTCCCGAAAACTCGGCTCATGCGGAACGGATTGCACAGGGGTGTCGTGAGTCATGGCGATACTCCGATAAATTAGCGGGTCGGCACCGGGGTCTCGCCCCGATAGTCATAGAAGCCGCGACCAGACTTTCGACCCAGCCATCCGGCCTCGACATATTTCACCAACAGCGGACAGGGCCGGTACTTGGTATCGGCCAGCCCGTCATGCAGCACGTGCATGATGGCAAGACAGGTATCCAGCCCGATAAAATCGCCCAACTCCAAAGGCCCCATCGGGTGGTTCGCACCCAGTTTCATCGCCGCGTCGATCGAGGCCACGTTGCCGACGCCTTCATAGAGCGTATAAGCCGCTTCGTTGATCATCGGGATCAGGATGCGGTTCACGATAAAGGCCGGGTAATCCTCGGCCGAGGCCGGGGTCTTGCCCAGCCGTTGCACGGTGGCCAAAAGGGCCTGATAGGTGTCCTCGGATGTGGCGATGCCGCGGATCAGTTCGACAAGGTTCATCAGCGGCACGGGGTTCATGAAATGAAACCCCATGAACCGCTCGGGACGGTCGGTCTTGGCCGCCAGTCGCGTGATCGAAATCGACGAGGTATTCGAAGTCAGGACCGTGTGAGGTTCCAATGATCCGGCCAGATCGGAGAAGATCTGGTCCTTGACCTGCTCGCGTTCGGTGGCGGCCTCAATCACCAGGTCGGTGCCGCCCACCTCGCCCAGATCCAGCGTGGTGCGGATGCGCCCCAATGCGTCTGCGCGCGCCATCTCGGACAGGTGCCCCTTGGCCACCTGCCGCGCAGTGTTCTTTGTGATGCGCTGGACCGCGTCGGCCAGCGCATCATCGGAAATATCGGTCAGTAAAACCTGATAGCCCGCCGTGGCAAAGACATGGGCGATGCCGTTGCCCATCTGACCGGCGCCGATCACGCCCACGCTGCGAAACGCCATTGTCTCAGCCCGCAAAGCTATAGGCGGTTTTCACCGCGGTATAGAATTCGGCCGCATAGCGCCCCTGTTCGCGCGATCCGTGGGACGATCCCTTTCGACCGCCAAAGGGCACGTGATAATCCACACCCGCCGTGGGCAGATTCACCATTACCATGCCGGCCTGACTTTGCTGTTTGAAGGCCCGGGCATATTTCAGTGATGACGTGCAGATGCCCGACGACAGCCCAAATTCGGTATCGTTGGCCACGGCCAGCGCCTCGTCAAATCCCGTAACCTTGATGATCGACGCGCAGGGGCCGAAAATCTCTTCGCGGCTGGACCGCATATCGTTGGTCGCGTTCAGAAAGACAGCAGGTGCCTGAAAATAGCCGTCTGTGTCGCCAGTTACACGTTCACCGCCAATCACCTCGGCCCCTTCCGACTCGGCCAGTGCGACATAGCGCAGGTTGTTGGAAAGCTGCTTGTCCGACACAACCGGCCCGATCTGCACGGCAGGATCCAGCGGATCGCCAATGTTGAGTGCCTGCGCCTCGGTGATCAACCGATCCACAAAGACATCATGGATACCCGCATCGACAATGATCCGGCTCGAGGCGGTACAACGTTGCCCGGTCGAGAAAAACGCCCCGTTCAACACAGCGGGCACGGCGATATCGAGATCGGCGTCGTCCAGGACCACCATCGGATTCTTCCCGCCCATCTCTAGCTGGACCTTCTTCATGCCCTGTGCCGCCGTCACGGCAAGGTCACGACCCACAGGCACCGAGCCGGTAAAGGAAATGGCGTCCACCTCGGGATGGGTGGCAATCGCGTCGCCTACGACAGACCCACGTCCCATCACCAGGTTGAACACCCCCGCAGGGCATCCGGCCTCGTGAATGATTTCTGCAAGAACATGCGCGGAAGCTGGCGTAAGGTCGGCCGGTTTGAACAGGACCGTGTTGCCATAAGCCAGCGCCGGCGCGATCTTCCATGCGGGGATGGCAATGGGGAAGTTCCACGGTGTGATCAGCCCGACCACCCCGACCGGTTCGCGCACCACATCCACATCCACGTCGGGCCGCACCGAGGCAATCGCATCCCCTGCAACACGGATCGCCTCGCCTGCGAAAAACCGGAAAATCTGCGCCGCGCGCGCGGTTTCGCCGATGGCCTCGGCCAGCGTTTTGCCCTCTTCCCGCGCGAGCAAGGTGCCGATTTCGTCTTTGCGTGCCAAGAGCTGTCGAGCAACGGTTTCCAACATATCCGCACGCAGCTGCGGCGACGCCTTGGCCCAGCCGGGCAGGGCCGCACGGGCGGCAGTTGCGGCCTCGGCCACCTGCGCGGCGCTGGCGCGGGCATAGGTTCCGATCACCTCTGAAACATCGGCGGGGTTACGGTTTTCCACGGCATCAACGCCGTCCAGCCATTGGCCGGCAATGAGATTCTGTTTCATCACGTGCTCATCGAAATTTAGGGAAAGGAAAGGTGGGGAAAGCCGGGGGAGTGTGGCTTTCCCCAAGGCGCAGCGCCCGGCCAGATCAGGCGCCGCACGAGGGTTTACACGAACGCCTGCAGCCCGGTCTGTGCGCGGCCCAGGATGAGGGCGTGCACGTCGTGGGTGCCTTCGTAGGTGTTCACGGTCTCGAGGT
>NZ_JBBPEU010000005.1:0-252509 GCF_040225985.1 Shimia fortis | reverse complement strand
GACAATCTCTTCCGGCTTGTGTCGTTTGATTCCCATGTTTGATCCTCCGTTTCCCAACTATAGGGGCGGACCACTTCAGTGGGGGAGGATCACGATGGCTCGTGTCCGAAGGCGTGTTTCTTAATCGAGCGTGATTTGCCACATCGCACTAGAACGGGGCGCGGTGTCCAGATAACCTCAAAATTAAGTCGCCTGAAACAGGGGTTAAAGTGGTACTAAATGGTACAGAGGTGGTACGGCGACGCTAACATACACAAAGCGGCTAACTTAACCCCTCAATAAAGTTTATTTATTTCAGAGTGTTAAATGGTGCCCGGGGGCGGAATCGAACCACCGACACGAGGATTTTCAATCCACTGCTCTACCCCTGAGCTACCCGGGCACGGGTGAACGTTCAACGTTCGGGTTGCGGCGTTCTAAGCGAGGGCAGCGGGGGTGTCCAGAGGGATTCTTCAAAAAATCAGTGCAGCGTGTCGTTTTGTTTGGCGATCTCTTCCAGCGCATCGATTTGCTCTTCGGGATCCTGCGAAGGTACAGCGTATTCGCCCCCCAGCCAGCGCCCCAAATCCACGTCTGCGCAGCGTTTTGAACAGAACGGACGGTAGGATTCGACCGTCGGTTTCTTACAAATCGGGCAAGTCATGACAGCAAAATCTTCAGAGGCAGTCGTGCGCGTTTGCGCTGAAGCTCGTAGTGCCCTAACGGTGTCCAACCCACCAGGGTGGTGTCAATGTGGTCGGCGCGAAACGCAGCGCGGAGAGCGCTTTCGAAGACCCGTCGGTCTTTTTTGGGCATCGGAGCCAGATCCAGCGTGATCTGACCGCCCAGACCGCGCAAGCGGAGCTGCCGGGGTAAGGCGCGTGCCGTCGCCATATTGGCCTTCAGCCCCGCCGCAGGAGAAGTATCCGCGCCCGTGTTCACATCTACCGCAACCAATGCACGGGTCGGTTCGATGAACATGGAGCCCCCGCCATCCAGAGGGACATGAACAGTCTTCAACTCTTCCAGAGCATCCAAGACGCCATGGCTTTCAAAGCAGCCCTCCTGCGTCACCACCTCGGCTTGATCGGTCCATTCCCGCCAGGCTTCTTCATGGGGGGCATCGCCCTCAACCAGAAGTTCCGCAGGCCCTTCCCCATCAGAGATCACCTGTCGCGCCAGCGACACCATGGTGTCGATGTCTTCGGCGATCTCGCCCGCTTCACCCGTCGCGCAGGACGACCGCAGGATCAGGCCCATATCTTCATCGTCATCCAGAACCTCGTGGACAAGCCCAAGCAGCATATCGCGGATGTCATCGTCCTTGATCGATCGGCTGATATTCCGTCCAGGCGCGTCCGGAGTAACAATGGCATAGCGGCTTTTGAACAGCACTTTCTGCGTGACCGGGATTGCCTTGCCGTCCTCGGCATAGCCAGTCACCTGAACCAGCAGGGGCTGACCAGGTGCCAACCCCTTGACTTGCCGCAGGAAGACCGGGCCGTCCGGCGTTTTCAGGAACATGCCACCCTGCCCCTTCACGGGACGATCAGCTATGGCCCTGTAAATCGTGCCGGGACGCGGCGCTTCGCCGGCAATCAAGAAATCTTCCAGCTTTCCATCCACCATCAGGGCAGCTGCTTCGCGTCCGCCAAGGTGGTCGAGTATGATTTGAGAGCCCTTCATGGTGTGTCCTTGTAAAGAGGGTAGCCTGCAGCCAGCAGGAGGCTTGCCGTCTCTGCGAGGGGCAGCCCCACAATGCCCGTGAACGATCCGCTGATCCACGGCACGAAGGCACCCGCAGGGCCCTGGATGGCATATCCGCCCGCTTTGCCCTGCCAGTCATTCGAGGCAAGGTACATGCGCAGCTCGTCTTCGGACAGGCGTTTCATCTTGACCGCACTGACAACGGTTTTTTCCCAAAGGAGGTCACCCTTACGGACGGCCACGGCGGTGATCACCTGATGACGTCGCCCCCCGAGTGCGGTGAGAAAGGCAGCTGCCTCGCGCGCGTCGACGGGTTTGCCCATGATTCGACGACCTAAGGCAACGGTCGTATCCGCGCACAGCACGATATCCTCAGCGGCGGCGTCCACCGCAGCGGCCTTTTCCCGCGCAATACGTGCGCAATAGGGGCGCGGCAATTCGTTGTCGTGAGGGTCTTCGTTGATGTCCGGCGGAGAGATTACATCCGCAACAACACCAATCTGGGCAAGCAGTTCCTTGCGGCGCGGGCTGCCGGATCCGAGGATCAGTTTCATACCGTCGGTCCCATCAAGTGCCACGCCGCAAGCGTTTAACGCGCTTATTTGAAGCGATAATTGATCCGGCCTTTGGACAGATCATAGGGGGTCATCTCGACTTGGACACGGTCCCCTGCCAGAACACGGATGCGGTTCTTGCGCATTTTGCCTGCCGTATGTGCGATGATCGTATGGCCATTTTCAAGCTCGACCAGGAATGTCGCATTGGGCAGGAGTTCCTTAACGACACCGGGAAATTCGAGCAATTCTTCCTTGGCCATGTTTTCTCCTTCGCATTGCACCCGCCATTTTCGCGGGCTGCCCTTAAATGGGCGCATACGTCCTGATTTTCAAGGCCGATTCTTACGCCAAAGAAATATATGTGACCTCGCTGTCACGCGGCGTTTGCTCGGACCAGTGTGTTCGGTTCAGGACCTGACCATCGGCACGCACTTGCCGGACCGCATCGAGGTCCACATCCGCATAGGTCCAGCCGGGTTGGTTCAAAACTCCTTCGGCAAGCACACCGGTTTGCGGAAAGCCTGTGTCTGGCGGCCCGAACACTCCCCCCGCACCGGTATTTACGTCGACGGCCTCGGACCAATCCGCCGCACCAACAAGCGAGGACATCGCGGTCACACACTGCCCCTCAAGCGCCCGCGCCATAGCCCCGATACGCACACGCCAATATCCACTCAGGGCTTCGGTACAAGACGGCACAAGGAGCAACTCGCATTCTGACAGCGCCCGCCCCAACAGAGGGAATTCGCTGTCATAACAGATCAACACCCCGACTTTGCCGAAGGACGTTTCAAAAACCTTGAGCGGACCGCCGCCGCCAACCTGCCAGGGGTTGCGTTCGTAGCGGGTCATGATTTGCTTGTCCTGATGGTCGCTTTCGCCAGAGGGCGCGAAGAAATGCGCGCGGTTCACCAGACCAAACCGATCGTCGAAAACCGGAGCCGAGCCGCCAAGAATATAGACACCGAACTCGGTCGCAAGATGGGCGTGCAAGGCGTTCGCATCCGCCATGCGATCCGAGACCGCACGAGACGATGCCTGCAGATCCATGGCAGCCGCCCTGCCCTCAAGTGTCGCAAGCTCCATCGCTGCGTATTCGGGAAACACCAAAACCGCGGCGCCGTGGCTTGCGGCCTCGTCCACCCATTTGAAAACTTTGTCTTCATAGCCAGCCCAACTGTCGAGAAAATCCAGAGAATAGGCGGCAGTAGCGATCTTCATGGCAGTGTCCTTGTTTCTTTTCCAGAATCAATACGCCCCAAAATAGCCGCTGTCACGCGTGCAGCGTGGACGGTGTCCCATGCAACCGCCACCCCGAGGTGTCGCTTTCAAGTCATTCGGAAACTATTTCAAAGATCACGCCACCAGAACTGCAACGGTTTGCGGGTTTCGGCATCGTCCCCGAGGTCTTTCCAGGAAAACGCCGCAATAACGCCTTCCAGGGGGTGATACCCACGCCTGCTCCAGAAATCATCTAAAGCTGTGTAATCCTTGGGCCGCCTTGGATGATCGTTGGGGCGGATCACCGCGCAAAACGTCGCGTGCGCGAATCCATGTGATCGGGCATGGGCCTCGCGATGATCGAAAAAAGCATGACCGATGCCTCTGCCGCGATACTCCGGCAGCAACACGGACTCTGCACAGTAGAAGACCTTCTCCATGTCGATCGCGCGTCCCGCAAACGCGGCAGCGAAGTCCTCTGCATGATCGGCAAGGGGGGTTCCGGTCGCCGCGCCCACCAATCGTGGCCCATCAAAGGCTCCCACGAGCACAGCGCACGGGCTTTCGCGGTAGGTGCTCAAATAGTTACGTTCGTAGGCAAAGTCTCCGTCGTAAAGATAGGGAAAGGCGCGAAAAACCTCGATCCGCAACCGCGCCACATCGTCCAGCGCTCCATCAAGCGCCGCGCCTGTCAGAACCCGTGTTTCGATCATGACACCTGCGCGATCCAGTCATTGAGGTTGTAATAGGTCGTGACTCGCGTGATTTTCCCGTCTTTCAGCGAAAAGAAGCCGCCACCGGGAAGGCGGTAGGTTTGACCAGTTGCCGGGGGCAGGTCGCCATCGGTCTTGAGGTAGGTTCCGTTCACGATGAATTCCGCAGCCCCGCGCGTACCGCTTTCGTCCCCGAATACCACTATATCCGTTAGTTCTTCTTGGTAACATCCGGACATATGGGCGCAAAACTCGGCAAAGGCTTCCTTGCCATCACGCCGACTGCCTTCGTTCACATCATGCACAAAGTCGTCGGAAAGGCAGTCGATCATGCCGTCGATATCGCCAGCGTTGAACGCCGCATAGTAACGGCGGATGGTGTCAGTGCTCATGGCATTCCCCGTTTGGTCTGAATGCCTGCACGCTAACAAGGCGGCAGGCGGAACAAAGGGCAATTTGCGACCTCATCATGCCTGCAAACGCATTAGCTTTCGCAGGCAGGGCCCCACCGCTGGGTCAAACGGTCTACGATCTCATTTCTTGAATTGCGATACGCCTCAAGACGCGCCAAGCGGGTTTCCCCCAATCCGCAAGGGTCCGAAATCGGCCAGTATTCAAGGTCGCAGTGGCTGTAACGTGTCAAATCCTGCACCTCACGGCGGCTCGCAGGCGTCAGCGCTACAACAAGGTCGAACGAGGAAATCGGGTCGCCCCACTTTTCCATTTCTTCGAAACTGCGGGATCTGTGACGCGACAACTCCACGCCCAGTTCCTGACAGACCGAAATGGCAAAACCATCGATCTCGAGGTCATTCTTGATGCCGGCAGATTGCACATAGACATCCACACCATAGAATTTCTTCATGATGCCTTCTGCCATAGGCGATCGCACCGCGTTGTGATCGCAGCAGAAAAGAACAGACTGTGGCAGCTCCTCCCCCAAGTCGTGCCTAACCTCCGAAATGCAGCACGCAGATCAACGTGAACAGGCGACGCGCCGTGTCGTGATCAATTTGCGCCTTGCCTTCCAGACGTTCGGACAGAATGCGCGCACCTTCGTCATGGATGCCACGACGGGCCATATCGACGGTTTCAATCTGGCTGGGCGGCATGTTCTTGACCGCGTCGTAGTAGCTTTCGCAGATGGCCCAGTAATCCTTGACCACCTGTCGGAACGGCGACAGCGAAAGATGGAACTCTGCAGCCTTGTCACCGGACTCGGTCGCGATGTCAAAAACCAGACGTTTGTCACGGATCGAGAGATCAACCGAATAAGGGCCGGGCGGGACGATGCGGTCATCACGTTTGGGAATATCGAAACTGTTCGATTCCAGAAGATCGAACATCGCCACCTTGCGTTCCTGCTCGATCTCCGGGGTCGGGGGCGGCAGGTTGCGATCGTCAATCTCGATTCGGCTGATATGTGACATGGGTTTACTCGCTCTGTATTGGCAAGAAGACCTACCCGAAAACGGGGCTCTGGGCAATGCTGCAACGCAGCAATTTAGTCATTGAGGGCATTCAGTCGCGCCCGCACCGACAAACCATGGGCTTCAAGGCTCTCGCTGATGGCAAGTGTTTCGGCTGCCGGGCCAATGGCGCGTAGGGAGTCCAGCGTCATTTTCGACAGGGTGGTACGCTTGAGAAAGTCCATAACACTAAGCCCGGATGAGAACCGGGCCGAGCGCGCCGTCGGCAGAACGTGGTTCGGACCGCCGACATAATCGCCAATGGCTTCGGGTGTATATTGCCCCAGGAAGATCGCGCCAGCGTGTGTGATGTCCTCGGCAAGGGCATCCGGATCTGCGACACACAATTCAAGGTGCTCGGGCGCAATCCGGTTCGACAAATCCGTAGCAGCCTTCATATCGGGCACGGATATGACCGCCCCGAAATCACGCCAGCTTGCACCGGCGATGGCGCGGCGCTCCAGCGTTTCCAGTCGCTTATCAACGGCCTCAGCGACCGCCTTCCCAAACGCTGCATCGTCGGTGATCAAGATCGATTGCGCACTTTCGTCATGTTCAGCCTGCGAAAGAAGATCCAGCGCGATCCAGTCCGGATTGTTGTCCTTGTCCGCAATCACCAGAATTTCCGAAGGCCCCGCGATCATGTCGATGCCGACCTTACCAAAGACCCGGCGCTTAGCGGCAGCCACGAAGGCATTCCCGGGGCCAGTGATCTTGTCCACCGGAGCGATCGTTTCCGTGCCATAGGCAAGTGCGGCCACGGCCTGTGCCCCGCCGATGCGATAGACCTCATCCACACCGGCCAGCCGCGCGGCCAGCAAGACCAGCGGGTTGGCCACACCGTCCGGGGTTGGCACCACGATGGCCAGACGCTCCACGCCCGCGACCTTGGCCGGAATCGCATTCATCAGGACCGAAGACGGATAAGAGGCCAAACCGCCGGGCACATAAAGCCCCGCTGCCGATACGGGCGTCCAGCGCCAGCCCAGCGTTGCGCCGGTATCATCGGTCCAGCTCGCATCTTCGGGCATCTGGCGTGCGTGGTAGGCACGGATCCGTTCTGCCGCCAGTTCCAGAGCAGCGCGATCCTCCTCGGACACTTCGGCACAAAACGCGTCAATTTCACTTTCGGAAAAGGCCAGCTTGTCCGCCGTCAGGTCCAGCCGATCAAATTTCGAGGTCAGATCCAGAACTGCCGCATCCCCACGTGCGCGGACGTCCGCGATGATTTCAGCCACAACCGCGTCCACGTCGGGGCTGTCTTCGCGTTTGGCCGCCAACAGGGCGACAAACCGGTCTTCGAAATCTGCGGCACGCGCGTCGAGAAACTGGGGCATGGCATTCTCCTTTTGACGCTCAATACCCGCCGCCTGAACGGGTCTCAAGCCTTTCGCATGCGCGGGAAGATCAATCGTGGGTCGGGATGTGTTTCGACGGTGCGATATAAGGGCGAGTGACATCCTTCAGAGTGACTTCAAGAGCCTCGACCGACAGACGGATCGCGCCATCACCCGCCAGGGTCAACGTGACCTGCCCTGCGCTGTCTGTCTCGCCATCAAAATCCACCGAAAGGACTGACAGAATCATGTCCTTGTCGCTGCGATCCACCCCTTGCGAGGCGACACGTTCCACATTGTCGACAACCAAAAGCGACTGGACACGCTCGACTGCGCGACCGCGTTTTTCGGCGGCTTGCACGTCCTCCCAACGAAACCGGTTGAGCAACAGCGCGAAACGCCGTTCCGTCGCCAGCCATTTCATTTCGGTTACGGGAAACACCGCATCCTGAACCAGCGCCGACAGAACCTGCAGGTCGTCGCTGTCCAGCGCACCAAGGTTCAGCGGTGTTTCGCCGCCATCTTCGAAACGTGCATCCATGCTCATGAGGCTTTTACTCGTTCGATATGGGCCCCAAGGTTGCCCAGCTTTTCCTCGACCCGTTCATAGCCACGGTCCAGATGGTACACGCGGTTCACGATGGTTTCCCCCTCGGCGGCCATGGCAGCCAAGATCAAAGATACTGAGGCCCGCAGATCCGTAGCCATCACTGGTGCACCTTTCAGACGCTCTACGCCATGCACCGTTGCTGTCCCGCCGTGCACTTCGATCTCGGCTCCCATGCGCATTAGCTCGGGAGCGTGCATAAAGCGGTTTTCAAAGATTTTCTCTTCCAGAACAGAGGTGCCTTCGGCCGTGCACATCAGCGCCATCATCTGCGCTTGCAGATCGGTCGGGAACCCCGGGAAAGGCTCGGTAACCACATCCACGGCCTTTACCCGGCCGTTACGACGGGCCACCTTGATGCCCTTTTCGGTTTCTTCGACATGAATGCCCGCGGCATCCAGTTTTTCGCAGAAGGCGCCCAGCAGGTTTATCTTGCCGCCCAAGCACTCGACCTCACCGCCGCAAATGGCGGGGGCCAGCATATAAGTCCCAAGCTCGATCCGGTCGGTCACAACAGGATGTGTGGCACCATGCAGGCGATCCACACCCTGAATCTCGATTCGACTGGTGCCGTCACCATCGATCTGCGCACCCATGCTTCGCAAGCAGGTTGCCAGATCCACGATTTCCGGCTCGCGCGCGGCATTGTTCAACACCGTCGTGCCTTTGGCCAGAGTGGCCGCCATCATGATGTTTTCGGTGGCACCCACTGACGGAAAATCCAGGTCAATAACTGCACCCTTAAGACCCCCCGGAACCTTAGCGTGAAGATAGCCTTCCTTGAGTTCGATCTCGGCCCCCAGCGCCATCAGGCCTTTCTCGTGAAGGTCCATCGGACGTGTCCCGATAGCACATCCCCCAGGCAGAGACACAACCGCCTGCCCCAGCCGCGCCAGCATCGGCCCAAGAACAAGGTTCGAGGCGCGCATTTTGCGAACGATGTCATATTCTGCCACGTGGTTGTCGAGATCATGGCTCGACATCGCCAGAACCTTGCCATCCTGCAAGCTGCTCACTTCGGCGCCCAGTGACGACAAAAGCTCGGTCATCGTGCGGATGTCGGACAACCGTGGCGCATTGGTCAACGTCAGCGGTTCTTCGCTCAACAATGTCGCGGGCATAAGGGTCAAACAGGCGTTCTTGGCGCCTGCGATCGGAATTTGGCCGTTCAACGTGCCATTTCCGCGTACGATAATCGAATCCATCTGCTCTAGCCTTTATTATTTTCGCTGTCCCGGCTGCTCTCAGAGGTGGCGCGCGCGCGCGCCTGGGCTTTGCGACGGCCCATATTTGCCTTCAGCGCGGCCTTCAACCGGTCCTCGCGCGTCTGACCTGATGTCTTCGAATTCTTCGGGGGTGCGTTACGTTCCATGCCCCCTCATTACATGAGTGAAAAAAAACCGTCCAGATGGGGTTGCGCCCTGTGAACTTTACGTCTAAATCCCGCGCCACGGTAACGCTGCTGTAGCTCAGTGGTAGAGCGCACCCTTGGTAAGGGTGAGGTCGGGAGTTCAATCCTCCCCAGCAGCACCATAAATCCACGACAATTTTACACACTGCCGCCCTCTAAGAGCATTTCACATTGCATGTCTGCCCTTCTTCTTCCTCAGACATGTGAGGCGCCCCGCCAATGAGATGCCGGGCATGACAATGTCGTTGTTTTGACATCAGACCCCACCCGTTTCGCAGGTGGGGTCAGGTCTGGCAGAAAGCTCTAGAACAGGTCCAGCGTGAGGGTTTCCCCTGCCGTGTCTTCAGGCAGGCGAATGATCAGTCGTTCAATCTGTGACGCGTTGCCAAAGGTAAACAGCGTTTGTGCAATGGCGCCATCGTCATCAACACGTACGAGTGTCAGATCGCGGTATTCCGAGAGGTTGCCGTTCAGATCATACATGCGCTCTCCGAACAGGCGCAGATCTTCTGAATCGAAGAACCGCCCGTCGAGGACAAGCCAATCCCCTTCGGTTGCGTCATAATCCGTGATGACGGTGACATCGCCGCCTTCGGTCGAGGCAAAGAAACGGTCCGCGCCATCGCCGCCCGTGACCACGTCATAACCATTGCCGCCGAAGATAAAGTCATCCCCGTCTCCGCCAAGAAGAACGTCCCGCCCGTGACTGCCAACCAGAGTGTCACTTCCCGCGCCACCAAAGAGCGTGTCATCGCCACCGCCCCCAAAGAGGGAGTCATCCCCGGCGCCACCATAGACCCAGTCGTTGTCCCTGCGCGTGTGGGAATCATCGCCGGCAATCACCGTATCGTTGCCGTCGCCTGCGCCGATACTGTCGTTTCCGCCGCCGCCATGAATGCTGTCATCGCCGTCCTGACCACCGATTGTGTCGCTGAAACGTCCGCCCATCAGCGTGTCGTTCCCGGCATCACCATTCATGACAGCGCCGAACCCCTCGGCGCGGTTGCCGTAATAAGAGGATTCGTAGTTCAGCCAATTGGAATGGACGTCGTTCAAGTAATTGTCAGCGGATCGGTTGACTTGAAGGTAGTCATCTCCGATGCCGCCCGCCATCTGAAGGTCGCTGCCTTCATGGGCCTCAAGGGTGTCATTTCCAACACCGCCAAGCAGGGTGCCACCACCTTCGCCACCATTCAGGTGATCGTTGCCTGTGTCGCCACTCAGGAAATCCCTGCCATAGTTCCCCAGCAGTAGGTCGTCACCGGCGCCACCATACACCGTGTCCTGACCGTTTGCGGCAACAACAGTATCGTTGCCATCGCCTGCGTTGACAGTATCGTTTCCGCCGCCGGCATTGATCGCATCGTCACCAGCCCCGGCGCCGATGTAGTCACCCGCTTCTCCACCCATGAGCCGGTCGGCGCCGGTCCCGCTGTGGATCACATCGTTGCCAAAGCCACCGACCACCGTGTTGTCACCATCGCCCGCACCAATCCGGTCATTGCCGCTGCCGCCCAGGACGCTATCGTCGCCATCCCCAGCGTTTATGGTATCGTGACCGTTGCCGCCATCAATCACGTCATGGCCCGCTCCACCGATCAGGACATCATTGCCACTATAGCCGTTGAGCGTATCGTTGCCGGTGTATCCCTGCAAACCATCGTTGGCCAGATACCCGTTCAGCAGATCATCGCCAGCAGTCCCCCGCAGGTTCACGGCCCCTACCGCCACGTCCGCGCCCACGGGCACCCCGTCTTCAAAACGGAACTGCCAAACACCGTTGACCCCGGTGTTGCCCACGACATCGTCCCACATCGAGGCGTCTCTCTCCCGATTGATGGGCAATCCAAAGCGATACGACCAGGAATACCCCTGAACATTTAGTCCCCAGTAGCTGCTGATCGTGGGCCAGCTATTGGACGTGTGCCATTGCATATCCTCGTAGCGGACAACGATCTCGGTATCATCATTGCCCCTGTCGATGATTTCGATCTGATAGGTGTTGGCCCAAGGGTTCGACGAATAGTTGTATCGCGATCCGACCGAATTGTAGGTGATCACAACAGAATCGCGCTGCGTGTCGTAATCAATATAAATGCCGTAGTCTGCCTCTCCAGATGGATTGTTGCGCGTTTCGCTATAACCATAAGCCGCTGCGAACTGATAGTTGCTTATCCCGTCTGCGTTACCAAACCTGATAACCCCATCGTTGCCAATTTCGATCCAGGTGAAGGTTTCCCCGTTCAGGGTGAGGCCGTTTTCAAAGACCGCGGAAATATCGAAGTTGTGATTTTCTCTGTAGCTGCCATTTGGCAGTCGTTCTCCGTTTGCTGTGCCAAAGGCCAAAAGACTGTTGTCAGTAATGGTACTGTGGGTGACCGGCATGGGAATCCGCCCTTTTTTAAAGCTTGAAATAACAAATTCGCGCGATTTTTTGCGCCTACGGATCAACCGTGACGATTCCCACAGGCAAAATCAAGCTATGACTTAATTCTTATATTTTCTTGCAGATGAGGCCTGCTCGGTTCCGCCGAAAGACAAAAACGCACCCCAAATACGCATAGATGCCGGGCTCCGTTTCGACGTATCAGCCGAGCTTAAACTCCAACGTCTTCAAACATCAGCAAGACGGCCTTTCGCGAAATGTTCGCTGATGTATCGGAGTCCTATGGCACTTGGAACCATTCACGACTCTGGCGGCAGATCGATGGTCGGCACCCAAGGTTTGATATCAACCAATGGCGTCCCATCGAAACAATCAATCGCATCAATCCCGATATGTCCCTTATGCCTGTCCAAAGACATGATCGCGACAGTCGACATGGCAAGCGGATTGGGGCGCAACGGCGAACGCAACGAAAATACCCCGCGCGTTCCATTGATATGACGGGGGCTTTGCAAAATGACATCACGGCGCGTGTCGTGCATCCAATAGATCAGGATGATCTTCTGGCCGACCTCCAGCCCCTCCAAGCCCTGCACATACCGGACATCAAGCTCGATCCATACTTTGCACCCCATCTCGCGTGCCTTGCGGATATTGCTGGGACAGTCCCCACGGCTCCACGGGGATCTGATACGGCCAACAAAGGCCAGTTCGGCATCCTCTTGGTCTGCCGGGTCAAAAGAGAGTACAGCCTCTCCGGGGCGCAGGGCCTTGTCCATAACGTATCCTTGTGTGCGTATTCAGAAAGGAT
Organism: Shimia fortis; assembly: GCF_040225985.1. NCBI lineage: Bacteria > Pseudomonadati > Pseudomonadota > Alphaproteobacteria > Rhodobacterales > Roseobacteraceae > Shimia > Shimia fortis. The sequence continues at coordinate 240,311 of NZ_JBBPEU010000005.1, read as the reverse complement.
TCATAGGAGGCAACACGCTGTCTGCAAAGGAAGCCTCCTGTGCCTTTTTCCTTGTCTTGCGTGCCGCGGCAAAAGCCTCACCCAAACGGCGCCAGTCAGGCTTGGCCACGCCTGTTTGCGAATACCGGCTTGCGCCCAGCGCCAACAGGCTGGCTTCGAGTTCCTGATCTTCCACACCGCCCGTCGGCGCAAGCTGCATGGACCAGACCGCCAATGCGTTTCGCGTGGACGAAAGATCGCGGCTTCCCATCGCCTGCCCGACAAGCCGCGCGGCATAGCGTTCACTTTCCAAAAAACGTTGCCTGCGACGCTGACGCCACGCCACAAGGCTGCCCCAAACATATCGCCGGATGACGAACAGCACGACGCAAGCCAAAAGCACCACACCGATGAGTGCGATCCACTGCTGGCGCGACAGGAGGGGCTCACGCGGGCGTGCGGGGGCGTCGACCTGATAGGTGCGCCCCTTGGCGGTGGCGATTTCAACTTTGCCCGTGTCCACGTTAAACCATTGCTGGTTGACCTCGGGCAACACGAGTTGGCCGCCATATTGCGCCACATAGGTGGCGCTGTCCGTCCTCGTTCCCGACAGTTTGCCACGGGATTCGGACTCTGTCACGCGGCCATCTTTGGGATAGACCTGAACGGCGTCACTCTCGACCGCGGGCATCAAGGGCGGGATGAAAAGAGGAGAGCTGCCTGTGATTTTTGCAGTGATCGTGCGCACAACGGCATCACCTTGCGAAAGCTTATCCTCGGGGCCCTCGAAAGACTGCTCCATCGTCAGGTTTTCCGCCACGATCAGAGGGTCCAGACCTTCGGCCCCGGCAGGCACTTCGGATGTAAACCTGACAGGCGGCAAGGCGACAGTTTTCGTCACGGGTTGAGATCCGTCAGGATCGGCATAGGACACTTCGATCTCTTGTGCAGGCAGGCTGAAATCTCCGGCGACCATCGGGTACATGCGATAGGCGCGTGTAACCCCGGACCAGGTTTCCGAATTCACGCGCTGGCTGGTCGGCCCTGACGCACGGGCTGGCAGGCGCGCAATCACGTTCGGCACCTCGAACGACGGAAACACGGGCGGCGACAACAACCACGTCGGGACAAGCACGGTCACCCGAACGATCACCGGCTGGCCCACGGACACGGTTTCGGGTGATGCCTCGACCGTCACGATTGGTGGCGTCTGGTCCTGCGCCGACACACACAGTGGCCAAAGGCATAAAAGGAGCACTAAATGCCGTATCATTCTGCCCCTCCTGTGGTTTCAAGCAGAAACCGCGACCGCAGGAAGTCCCTCATATCGGTATCGACTGCGCGCATCCATTGTTCGGTGCTTTGGAAGGCAGGTTGGTCCTCTTGCGAGAAATCCGTTTGCGTATCCGCCCCGCGCTCGGCCTCATTGTCGAAGACAACATCATCCGCACCGATGCCGCGGTCTTCACCCGTGTCCGAAGCCTCTCTTGCGGATTCGATATAATCGAGAATGTATCTGGTAACTTCCAGATTGTATTCTGCCGCCGGAAAATCCGGCTTTATTTCAAGCGCTTTTTCATAGGCGGCAATGGCCGGACGATATTCGCGGTTGCGGGTACGGGCCATGGCCTCACCAAAGGCGGCCTCGGCAGTATCCATGCGGGAATAGACATCGGCGGCCTCGGGGTATTGGCCCGATTTGAACAGGGCATATGCCCGCCACATCGGATCAAGAAAGAGGTCGGCCGCACGGGTATAGTCCTTGTTGCGGAAGGCCACCATTCCCTGCTGGTCGGGCGTCAGGAACCAATCCACCACATCCGCGCGGGCCGAGGTCGGCGCCATCAAATGCATAGCAATCAAGGCTGGAAACGCCCAGCGCATTGTCCAGCCTTTGCGGAACCACAACAACAGGATTAACAGCGCTGGCCAGGCAAACACCCAGCCCCGATCTTCCCAGTCCAGACGGTCATCGCCAAGAAGTGCGTTGCGATAGGCCGACTCGGCGGCCCGCTCAATGCGATCCAGATCGGTTTCGTCGCCGGTCACCCGGATAATTTGCTTGCCATCCATCTGTTCAAGAGCGCCGAGCGGCGTGTTCTCGGGCGCAACCAGCAGCACCAGAACAGGGGCCTGTCCATCATTTACCTGCACCGCAGAAAGGTCGGCGTTATCTAGTCCATCCAGAACCAACAGCACGGTTCCGGGCGTTTCCGATTTCGCCAGTTCGGACTGCGCCAGTTGCACCGCCGCAGTTGCATTGTTGCCATCCGACGGCATCACCTCGGGCGACAGCCCGTCCAGCATTGCCCGCAGAATGTTGGGATCTTCGGTCAGCGGGGCAACGCGATGCGCCGTTCCTGCATAGGCGATCAATGCTGTCCGCGCGCCGGACCTGCGTTCAACAAGGTCTCTAATTTTGAATTTCGCGCGATCCAACCTGTTGGGCGGCACGTCCGGGGACGCCATCGAACTGCTGACTTCAAGCGCAACGGCAAGGGCGGCCGTCTGGGCAAGAAACGGGTTCTCTACGCGGCTCCAGCTTGGACCGGCAGCGGCAAGCGACAACAGGATCATCGTCAGCGCCACCCCGTCAAAAGGTTGCAGCCGCGCCGCCGACACCCGACCCACTGTCAACGCGTCGGCGAGGTGTGGCGCGATTTTGTTGGTGGCGTCGCCCGCCCCACCACGCGGTTTGCGCACCTGCCACCAGAGTACGGCAATCACGGGGACCGCCAATAACCAGATCGGACGCAGGAAATGAAAGACCGCAAGAATTTCGAACGTCCGCTCGATCATGCCGCCGCCTTTCGGATTCCGATCTGCATCCAAACCGAGGTCAAAAGCGCCAACAGCAATGCACCTCCAAACATCAACCATCCCAACGGTTGTCTTGGCTGAAACGTGACGACTTCAGTCACACGCGGATTCAGGCGTTCAATCTCGGCATAAATCTGTTCGAGACCATCGCTGTCTTCCGCATAGTAAAAGGCCCCGCGCGCGCGCCGCGCCACATCTTCAAGCGCTTTCAGATCGACCCGATCATCCCCCGAGGCCGAAGGATCGCCCACGCCAATCGTGTAGATGGACACGCCGGACTGTGCCGCGATCTCGGCTGCGTTCACCGGGCTCATCATGCTGGAGGTATCGGCCCCGTCGGACAAAAGTATCAGCAACCGCTGTTCCACATCACTTCTCTCGAAGGTGCGGATTGCCAGTCCTATCGCATCCCCTATGGCGGTATCCGGTCCGGCCATCCCGACCTGCATCTCCTCAAGCATTTCGGTGGCACTCTGCAGGTCTTCCGTAAACGGCGTCTGCACATAGGCCTTGGTGCCGAATACGATCAAACCGATGCGATCTCCGTCACGCCTCTCGATGAAGTCGCTTACAACATCCTTGACCATCCGCAGGCGTTGCAGCGGGGCGCCATCCTCGGTGCGCATATCGCGCGCATCCATCGATCCGGAGATATCGACTGCCAGCATCATATCCCGCGCCGCCCGTTCCTGCGTGATTTGCTGCCCCAGCAGTTCAGGACGCGCCAATCCCAGCACCACAAGCCCCCAACACAGGATGGCCACCCATGATTGCACCTTGCGCCGCCGCAGAACAACGGCGCCTTCACGCGGGGTCAGACCCGTGGCTTCGGTGATTTCGCGAAAGAACGGAATACGGATTGCAGCACTCGTCGTGCGGTACGGGGGCGCAAACCGCCAGATCAGGTAGGGCAGAGGCAAAAGCAGCAGGGCATATGGAAACGCCAGAGACAGCATCAAGGTGCCCCCTCGACCCGATGGGTCTTGACCCAGAGACAGGCCAGCGCGTTGATCCCCGGCGCATCGGGGGAGGAGTCTTTTAGATACGGGGCAGCCAACATGCGCTGGCCGGCTTCGCCATCAAATCCCGTTGCCTTGGACGTCTGCGCAAGGAACACCAACCACGCCTCTCCGGAAAGCCCTGCAACCTCGGTTCGGGAATAGGCTGCAAGGGCCGTACGCCGCAGGATGGCTGCCACTTCGACCGGGTTGTCGCCTGCGTCTGCAAGCGCCGCCAGAGCCGCGCGCCGATAGGCATTGGCCCTATGTCGTTCCCGCAAGCGCAACCACCCCCACAGCACAATGGCAAGGACCGCGAGCAGCAGAAACAGCCATCCTTGGGTCTGAGGCCACATCGAAATCGCAGCTGGCTCGGGGACCGGCTCAAGCATGTCCAGCAGGTCCACAAGGGATTTTCCGGCAAAGTCCTCTTCTGTCATCCACGCCCCCTTGCGCCAAAGAGGCTGAGCATTTGCGGCAGAGTTTCCTCGGCCGATGTCAGTGGTAGCACCGGCACGCCGTATTTGCGGCTCCAATCCAGCACGCGCCCGATCCGCCGGTCAAACAGATCTTCAAGCCGCATCCGCACTTCGTCTTGTGCCGTGTCCAGATCGACCTGCAAACGCCCGTCGGACGCCACCAGCCGGAAATGGTCAGGCAGATCCCGCCCAGTCGGATCCGTGATGGGAAACACCAGAACGTCATTGTGCAAGGCAAGGCGCCGGATCATCTTTTCGCTGGCGTCATCAACTCCATGAAAATCACTGAAGATCAGGATCATCATGCCGGTCTTGGCGATACGAACCGTCGTTTCAAGCTGTTGGTTAAGCGAATGAGGTTTAGCCACCTCAAGGCCCGGTTCGAGCAAAGCATTTGCATCCGCAAGGACCGAAAGAAATCTGTTCAAGGCCAAACCACCGGACCGAGGCGGCAATTCGGCGACATGCGTGTCGCCAAACACGATCCCGCCGACCCGATCCCCCTGCATCCGCAAACGCCACGCGGCAAGGGCGGCAGCCTCGGCGGCGGTGACGGATTTCATATTGTGGACGGTGCCGAAAAACATGCTCATCCGCTGGTCTACCAGCAATAGGGCTGGCCGGTCGCGTTCCTCGGTATAGACGCGCACATAGGGTTCGCCTGTACGCGCCGTCACCTTCCAGTCAATCGTGCGAATATCGTCGCCGTGCTGGTAGTTCCGCAGCTCTTCAAAATTCAAGCCCCGCCCGCGCAGACGCGACGCGTGCCGTCCGTTCAGCGCCGAACGTGCGGGCTGTTTCGGCAAAAAACTGATCGCTCGGGCATGACGTTCAAACTGTCGCAAATGCACCAAATCCACCCTGATCCGGGGATCAGCCGTCTGGTTATGAGACCGCTTCGCCACGGCGCGACTCAGGGTAAGGCGACAAGCGCAAGGATCTTGTCGACCACCTGTGCAGACGACACGCCATCGCCCTGAGCTTCATAGCTGAGCGCAATCCGGTGCCGCAGCACATCCGTTGCGACGGCGCGCACGTCCTCCGGATCGACATAATCGCGCGCATTCAGCCACGCATGAGCACGGCTTGCCTTATCGAGCCCGAGCGATGCGCGAGGTGACGCGCCAATCTCGATCCAGCGCGCCAGATCGTCATCAAGGGCTTCGGGCGTCCGTGTGGCCTGAACGATGTCCGCGATATAGCGGTCTATCGCATCGGCCACGTGAAGCTGCCCGATTTCTGCACGCGCCTCGAACACTGCTTTTTGCGGGATCACGGGCGGTTTCTCGGCACCCCCGTTTGTTGCGGCACTCGCGGCTCGCTCTTCAACACGAACAAGGCGGATCACTTCGACTTCGTCCTCGACAGGCGGATACTCAATGACGACCTTCATCAGGAACCGGTCCATCTGCGCCTCCGGCAAGGGATATGTGCCTTCCTGTTCAATTGGGTTCTGCGTCGCCATGACGATGAAGAGCGGAGGCATCCTGTGCGTCGTCCCCGCCACCGTCACCTGACGTTCTTCCATCGCCTCAAGTAGGGCGGCCTGCACTTTGGCGGGCGCGCGGTTGATTTCATCCGCCAACACGATGTTGGCAAAGATCGGACCCGGCTCGAACCGGAATTCCGCCGTTCCGCCGGCTTGATGATACACCTCGGTGCCCGTCACATCCGAGGGCAGCAGATCGGGCGTGAACTGGATCCGGCTGAAATCGGCCTCAAGGTTCTTCGACATCGCTTTAACCGCCCGTGTTTTGGCGAGACCGGGCAACCCTTCAAGCAACAGGTTGCCATTCGCCAACAGCCCGATAACCAGACGCTCGACCACATGGTTCTGTCCGATGATGGAGTCGCCCATTCGCGCCATCAACGTGGTGATCTGTTCATGAGCGTTCATATCGTTCTCCCGCTCGTTTGCCATTTAGCGCGCGTTTGACGCAAAGACCGTCCGCCAGTCCTGCGCCATGTCCACGATAATCCAACCGCGCTCGGGGCCTTCGTCTTGTCCGCGATTGAGAACACCGATATGTCCTTCGCGGTCATAAGCGAATTCACGCTCGGCATCCGTATGGTGGACCAGCAGACCAAGCCGCGCGCCCTCACCTGCCGTGGTGAATTCAAGCATCTCGAAATCCCCATCCGAGTTGCCGCCCGCAAGGATCGGACGTCGCCCAATATGGTGCATGATCCCGACCGGCTTGCCTGCCTTATCGTCAACAAAGAACAGGTCGGCACCCTTGATGATCTGCGGCACGCCATCCACCACCTCATAGCTGGACACGATCGACGATCCGATCACTTGTTCGGGCGGAATGCCATAGGCCTCTTCTGCAAAGACACGGATAAAATCGATCCCGCCGCCCGAGACGATATAGGTGGCAAACCCTTCATCCCGCAGATAGCGCAGCAATTCCAGCATGGGTTGATAGATCATGTCGTCATAGCGCATGCCTGTCGTCGGATGACGGGCGTCGTCAAGCCACGCCGCGACCTCTGCCTGAAACTGGTCCAGCGACATGTCGGCATGCGAGGCACGCAAGACCTCGATCAACCCGGCCTCACCGGTTTCAAGCAATGCCTTGTAGTCTTTGGCTGCCGCCGCTTTCAACGCATCGGATATCAGGATCGACGGATCCGCCGCGCCCATCTTGGCAACCTGATCCACCGCATAAATCAGTTGGAAATAGACAGGTTGTTCGGCCCAGAGCGTACCATCATTATCAAAAGTGGCGACCCGCGCGGCAGGTGTCACATAGTCGGCGCTTTCGGGGTTTGTCACCGTTTCGACAAAGGAGATAATACGGGATTTCGCATCGGTGTCATTCCATGACGGCAACGGATCGGCAAATACCGGCGCCCCGACAAGGGCAAGAGCGAAGAACAGCGGTTTCATGACAACTAATCCAAAAATTACTATGGTGAGAGATAAGGCGGGCAAGATCAGTCTCGCCCGCCTTCCTAGTTCTGTCAATTCAACTTCAAGCGAAGCTTACGGCGCGCCCGGAGGTGCGGTCAGCTTCTCCATGACCTGATCGAGACTGAAGCTCGCCGCTTTCTGGCGCGGCGGGTATTCTTTGAAGGTCTCAAGGAACTGCGCAACATAGGCCTGCGCCGGAACCAGCATGTAGACCCGGTCAATCATCCAGTCGTAATAGGTGTTGGATGTCCGGTATCCGCGCTCATAGGGATCACGCCGCAGGTTGGCGATGATCGGCACGCGCAGCGGAGTCAGTGGCTCCATCCATGCGCGCAGCGTTGCCCATTCCTTTTGCTCAAGGAAGGTCAGCTTCCAATCGCCAAACCGCAGCGCCGCAAGGTCGCCATCATCCGTGAAATAGAAGATTTCGCGGCGTTCGCTCTTGTCGGTTTCCCCGGTCAGCATCGGCAGGATGTTGTAGCCATCCAGATGCACGCGGTAGTCACGCCCGCCGCCCACTTCGGCCACGGTGATCCCGTCCAGAAGGTCTGTCTTGACGGTGTCATTGCCAGCAGCGGCAAGGAAGGTCGGCAGCCAGTCCATGTGGTGCACGATCTCGTTGGACACGGTGTCCGCGGCAATCTTGCCGGGCCAGCGCACCATCGCCGGAACGCGCCATGCGCCTTCCCACTGGGTGTTCTTTTCGCCCCAGAACGGAGTCATCCCCGCATCCGGCCAGGTGTTCATATGCGGGCCGTTGTCAGTCGAGTAAAACACGATGGTGTCATCGGCGATGCCGAGCTCGTCGAGCAGGGCAAGGAACTCACCGATATGCATGTCATGTTCGATCATGCCCGCGGTGTATTCATCCACCTGCTTGCCGACGATTTCATTGGCCTTAGCCCATTTGTCTTCGGCAACATGGGTGCGGAAATGCATCCGTGTGCCCGACCACCAGACAAACCAAGGTTTGCCCTGTTCCTCATTTCGGCGGATAAAGTCGATGGCCGCAGCGACGGTTTCGTCATCCACGGTTTCCATGCGCTTCTTGGTCAGTGGGCCGGTATCTTCAATCGCACCGTCGGCCGACGACTTGATCACACCACGCGGTCCAAACCGTTCGCGGAAGGTCGAGCCATCAGGCAGAACCGCGTCATTGGGATAGTCGATGTTCTCGGGCTCTTCCTCGGCGTTGAGGTGATAGAGGTTGCCGAAGAACTCGTCAAAACCGTGGTTCGTCGGCAGGTGTTCATCCCGGTCGCCAAGGTGGTTCTTGCCGAACTGACCAGTGGCATAGCCTTGCGCCTTGAGCAGGCCCGCGATGGTCGGATCTTCGACCTGCATCCCTTCCTTGGCACCGGGCAGACCCACTTTGGACAGGCCGGTGCGGAACACGGACTGACCCGTGATAAAGGATGAGCGGCCCGCCGTGCAGGATTGTTCGCCGTAGTAATCGGTGAACATCATACCTTCCTCGGCAATGCGGTCGATATTTGGTGTCTGATATCCCATCAAACCGCGTGTATAGGCGGAAATGTTAGACTGCCCCACATCATCGCCCCAGATCACGAGGATGTTGGGTTTCTCTGTATCGGCAAAGGCCGGAAGCGACATCATGACGCCCGCGATCAGCGCACTGGTCAACGCGCCAAGCCTGAGCCCTGCCCTATTGTAGAAATAGGTCAAATCGTATTCTCCTCTCTGTTGTAGCTTGGATTTAAGTCGTAAGTGGTGGTGTGGTTGTTCACAAAATCAATCTGCACCAATCTCGCGCATGTGTCATCAATATGCGCGAGTAACTGGTCTCGCGCTTGCCATTTTGTGCCATATTGATGAAGATTGTCCTGTGTCAAAAACAGTTTTACCAATGACGAATGCCCGGGGCATGGGCCCCCTGCCCAAGCTTGTCGAACAGCTGGGCGGTAACAATCCGCTGGGTCGGGTATTTCAGAACGCCGGATTGCCGATGGCGCTGATCGAACATCGCGACCAGCAAATTCCTATGGCTCAAATGGTGGAGCTGTTTTCCGTGGCAAGCCGTGAATTGGGGGACCCCCTGTTCGGTCTGCGCGTGGGTCAGGCGATGGATCCCGGTGATTTTGGCATGTGGACGCAATACGCGACCCAGGCGCCGACATTACGTGAGGCGATCCTGCGCCTTGGGCGAACTCGCAGCGTACACCAGAACATGGGCGAAATGCACCTTGTAACACAGGGGCCGGTGTCCGTTTGGGTCTACTCGCACGCAATCATGCAAAGGACTCATGGCCGCGCCCATGCAGACCATATCCTGCCCGTCATGCTCAAGATCGCGCGCATTTACCTCGGCGACGACTGGATGCCCGAATGGGTTCAAATGTTCTATTCCCAGAGAAACGAGGCACTGCAAAGCAGCTTGGGATGCCTTTGCCTACCATCGGGGCCGGGTATCTCTCTGGCCATCCCCAACGCCCTGCTAGACAGACGGCATGAGAAAACGGCGGTCCGTCCGTTGACCTCATCCGACGTCTTTGCCGAGGCAGACGCGAAAGAAAAACACGCTGGCCTCGTCTGCTTTGAAGGCGTGGCAAGTATGCGCTTGCTGGACGGGCTAACCGATATCGACGGGATGGCCGAAACCATTGGCTGTAGCAGGCGCACGTTACAACGCGCTCTCGAGCGCGAAGGCATGACCTACCGCCAGCTTCTCGATCGGGTGCGTCAGAAGAAGGCCAACAGCCTTTTGCTGGAAACAGACCTGACCATCACCGAGATCGCGTTGCAGTCCGGCTATAGTGATCCGGCACATTTTTCACGTGCCTTCAAACGCTGGAACGGGTTGACGCCGCAACACTTCAGATCGACCGCGGCCTAATCTGCGCAAAGTTGATCTGGCGGCATAACGGTTTGGGTTGGCAAACACTCAGGAACAGCTAACGTAGCACAACCATTGGCAGCCGGATATCCCATGATTGCGCAAACGCTTGTTCGTACCTCACTTGCACTCTTGTTAGCGGTGGTCGCATTTTCCGTTGAGGCAGACCCGACCTATGTCGGCAGCGAGGCCTGTGCAGATTGCCATATAGGCGAGACCGAGGCTTGGAAAGGCTCTCACCACGATCTGGCTTGGACGCCCCCTTCGCCTGAGACGATCGTGGCCGACTTTGCCAACACCGAGTTTACGCTGGATGGCATCACGTCGCGCTTCACACAGGAAGGGGACACCTACTTTATCGAGACTGACGGACCGGACGGGAAAATTACTAAGTTTCCCGTCGAAGCCGTCATCGGGATCACGCCTTTGCAGCAATATGCGCTTGAAACGGAACCGGGGCGGTTGCAAAGCTTCGATGTGACTTGGGATGTTCATGAAAAGGAATGGTTTCATCTTTACCCAAACCTCAACCTGACGGCGGCGGATGGCCTGCACTGGACGGGCTCTTACAAGACCTGGAACAGCCGCTGTGCGGAATGTCATGCTACGGACTATCAGCGAAATTTCGACGCCGAGGCACGACGCTACAACAGCACCTTTTCGGAAATCGGCGTGGGCTGTGAGGCCTGTCACGGCCCTGGCTCGGCCCATGTTGACTGGGCCGATAACAAACCGGTCAGAAACCAGGCCGGGCTAGGGACTAACGGGTTGTTGGTGGATTATGCCTCCGGGGACGGTGAAACCCAGATCCAGCAATGCGCCAGTTGTCATTCCCGACGCGAACCTCTTCTGGGCGGGACACCCGTGCCGGGAACGCCCTTTCACGATGCCTATCGCCTGCTGCCTCTGCGAGAAGGGTTGTATCATCCTGACGGACAAATCCTGGACGAGGTGTATGTTTACGGATCCTTCTTGCAATCCAAGATGTACCAGAAAGGCGTGGTCTGTTCCGATTGCCATGACGTGCACTCTGGTAACCGGATCGCCGACGACAATGCCGTCTGCACGCAATGCCACAACGAAGGCGGCAATGACCGCTTTCCCAGCCTGCCCCTTGAAGAGTACGACACAGTTGAACACCACTTCCACGAACCCGACACCGAAGGCGCGCAGTGCAAGAGCTGTCATATGATCGAACGGGTCTACATGGGGGTCGATGGCCGTCGCGACCATTCGTTCCGCGTGCCGCGCCCTGACCTGAGCATCGAAACCGGGTCACCGAATGCCTGTAATGACTGCCATTCTGATCGCAGCCCGAACTGGGCGGCGCGACAAGTGAAGGCTTGGTTCCCGCAATCCACCTATCGCGGGCCGCATTTTTCACAGACATTTCACGCCGCGCGGCAGGGCGATGCCACACAGGTGAGGGATCTGATCGACCTCGCAACTTATAATGCGCTTCCGGGCATTGTGCGGGCTACTGCGCTTGACCTGCTGCTGCCGTTTGAATCCAAACAGGTTGCCGATCGCACGGCCGGGTTGTTGAAAGACCCAGATGCCTTCGTGCGGGCCAATGCCATCGCCCTGCAACGGGGCGCCGGACCTGTCGACATGGTGTCGCGGGTGCTGCCCATGACCGAAGATCCTGTGCGCTCGGTGCGCATTGCCGCCGCACGAGAGCTTCTCGCGGCACCGATCGCACATCTTCCGGACAGGCAGTCCAAAAGCTTGCAAGCCGCGAATGGCGAATGGCAAAACAGCCTAGTCACGAAATTCGACTTCCCTGAAACACAGTTGGTGATGGCAGGTATCGGATTGCGCACACGCAACTTCGAAGGCGCGCTTGCTTCGTTCAAAGAGGCCGTCGAGATGGACCCGCAGATGGTTCAGGCTTGGGTCATGATCGCGCGTATCGAAGCCGCGATGAACCGCACGGAAAACGCCAAGGATACACTGTCTCGGGCGCTTGAGGCCAATCCCGGCCAGCAAGAGTTGCTGTTTCTCCTCCGGCAACTGCCCTAAGGAACCAACCGCCCCCGAAAGAAGTGCTTCGAAAATAACGTGCTCAGATTCGCCTCAAGGGGCGCTCTTATCCACATGGCGATTCGCTATTCGTTTCGTATTAAGAAACAATGCGCCAAGTGTTGCGCGATTGTTCCCGTCTCATGGGCTTACAGGCTAGAGTGCCTGTGCCAAAACGGACACGCTGCGCGATGGCGTGAATGTGGTGAAATTGGTTCCAAACAGGAAACACCTACCCAAAGCATGGTTTCCAAAAGGCGAAAAATCCCGCCGATTCGAGCAAATTACCCACGATTCGCGGCCCAACGATGCCCAATCCTTGCCACAATTCGGCCATATTCATGAAACAATCGCCACAGTCCCGACACAAGGATTCCGCCTAAAACACAGGAGATGCCGAACCGTTTTCGGTATATTTTTACCAAAAATCGAATGTTTGGGTTTCGTTAACGACCCGCTTGCCCCATATTTAAACCACGTCCGACTGGGGGGCGTTATGTGGCTAGGGGCGGCCAACCGATAACTTATGAGCATCTTGCAAGATGCGACCGGCGTATTGCGTGTGCCGGAACCCAGAAGGCATGTTCAGCCGCTGGATTTCCACGCAGCGGGTGGATCGTAGTCGAGCAAAGAGTGAGAAATGGGAAGAGGTTGACATGTCTGATCCTAAAGGACCCGGCGTCGTAGACGGTACTGAAAACGACGATCTGATTGACGCCACCTACACGGACGCTGACGGCGACTCCGTCACCAGCGGCGACGATATTGTCGTCGGCGGCTCTGGCTCTGACACGATTGATGCGCTGGAAGGCAATGACACGATCATCGGTGACGGGAATTGCGACACCGTTGTGGAAAGACACGTAATTGACTTCAACGACCTTGCGGCAGGTACGCTGGTCGAAGACCAGTACCCTGGTGTTCAAATATTCTCGTTCGACGGCAACACCCCTACAATGATCTTCGATACGTCAAACCCGACGGGCGATGACGATGATCTGGCCACCGACAACCTTGGTGGCGTGCTGATCATGTCCGAGGACGGCGACAGTTCGGATCCTGACGACAACGCCGATGGTGGCTCGATCGGCTTCCGTTTCGACGAACCCGTTTCCATCGAAAGCCTGACCTTCCTCGATATAGAGGAAGGGGCAACCGTGCGCTTCTTCGATGATGCCGGCGAATTGATTGGCGAAGTCGCGATTGATCCGACCGATGACAACGGTCAACTGGTTTATGAATTTGACGAAGTGTATCGTGTTTCCAAGATGATCGTTGATCTGCCCGGGTCCGGTGCGATTGATGATCTGACCTACGCCACACTGACCGAAGGCGACCCGATTATCGGCGGCGATGATGATATCACCGGCGGCGATGGCCAGGATGTGATCTATGGCAACGATGGCGACGACACGATCGACTCCTCCTCTGGTGAGTTTGCTGGCGCCCCCGATCTTGGCTTCCCCTCTTACATGGGTCTGCCCGAGATCGAAGTTGATGATGATCCGGACAACGACCGCGATTATGTCGAGGGCGGCGCCGGCAATGATGTGATTTTCACCGGTGATGACAGCGATACGATCGACGGCGGGACCGGCAACGATGACATCAACGCCGGTCTGGATGCCGATATTGTGGCCGGTGGCGAAGGTGACGACACGATCATTGGCGGTGAAGGGTCTGACACGGTCGACGGGGGCGAAGGCAACGATCTGATCTATGGTGGCCTTGGCGACGGCTTCCCCGACACGCTGAACATCCCTGACGATGGTTCGGTCGGCGATCCCGACCCAGTGACCGACAATGGCCGCGACCTTCTGATCGGCGGCGCTGGCGACGACACCATCTTCGGCCAAGACGATGACGACACCATTGAAGGTGGCGACGGCGAAGACGTGATTGATGCCGGCATTGATGACGACGTTGTTTCAGGGGGCGCTGGGATTGACATAATCTCAGGCGGCCAGGGCGACGACTTGGTGCAGGGCAACGAAGACACTGACCTTGTTCTTGGCGGCGAAGGCGACGACTCTGTCACCGGCGGCGAAGGCAGCGACATCGTCGCGGGCGGAGAAGGTGACGACTATGTCACCGGCGATGAAGGCGTCGACCTCGTCTTTGGTGGTGCGGGCGAGGACACGCTGATCGGTGGCTCCGACAGCGACCTGATTGTCGGCGGCGCCGATGGCGACCTTGTCTACGGGGACGGTGTTGCAAACGATGGCAACACCGCCGATGGCGCAGCGGACCTCATCGTTGGCGGGGCTGGCGCAGATACCGTCTATGGCGGCACCGGCGCAGATGTTATTGATGGTGGCGAAGGCGCCGACGAACTGTCTGGCGGTGCAGACCGCGACGTATTCGTCGAGGTCGGTGTAGGCGATCACATCGACGGCGGTGAACTTGGCGATGATTTCGACACGCTCGTCATCAGCGGCAACGCACTGATCGAATACGACCCGCTCGATCCCGAGGCCGGCACGATCACTTACTATGATCTGACGACACTCGCGCCGATTGGGACGGCCACTTTCGAGAATATCGAAAATGTCATTTACGTCGAGGATTTGCCAAACCCGGAGGACTTCCTCGCAGCCGCTCCTTCCGCAGCCAGCAGCACGAGCACGACGGTCACGGCAACCTCTGGCGATACCGGATACCCGCCCGACTATACCACCAGCACACCGGGCCAAGTGGATGGCACCGATGGGCCAGATCTGATTGTCCCTGGATACAGCGACGCCGGTGGTGAAACCGTCGATGCGCTGGCGAGTGGCGTGCCTGGAGCCACGACGAACGACGATACTATTGTTGCCTATGGCGGCGACGATACCGTTGATGCCGGCCTCGGCGATGACGAGGTGCTGGGCGGCGACGGCGCCGACGAACTCTTCGGCAATGATGGCGATGACATCATGCGCGGCGATGACGGAGACGACACCGTTTCTGGCGGTGCGGGCTTTGACCAGTTGTCGGGCGATGCTGGCGATGACTCGATCATCGGCGGCGAGGGTGATGACATCCTCGAAGGTGGCGACGGAAACGACACACTAGAAGGTGGCGAAGGTAACGACGGCCTTTACGGCGGTGCAGGCGACGACTCGCTCGACGGCGGCCCCGGAAATGACCTGTTGGCTGGTGGTGCCGGCAACGACACCATCAACCTCGGCTTTGATACGGTAGGCGGCAACCTCGCGGCAGGTGGCGACGACGAAGACACCTTCCTCGGAGGTGGACCCGGCTCGCTGGTCTTCGGTGGGGAAGGCGGCGTTGACAACGATACGCTTGATCTGCGCGGAACCGGTGTGCCCGGTGGCAGCTTTACCATCACCTACAACCCGGCAGACCCGACCTTTGATCCGGCCACCGGTCGCAGCGAAAGCGGTATCGTTACCTACTTCGATGCAGGTGGCACCGAGATCGGCACCATGGCGTTCTCGGAAATCGAAAACGTGATCTGCTTCACGCCGGGCACTGCGATCCTGACCCCTGCGGGCGAAGTTCCGGTGCAGGATTTGAAAGTGGGCGACAAGGTCGTCACCCGGGACAACGGTCTGCAAACCATTCGCTGGATCGGCAAAAAACGTTTGTCGGGCCGCAGCCTGATTGACCGTCCGAACCTGCGTCCGGTTATGATCCGTGCCGGCGCGCTTGGGCCGGACCTGCCTGAACGGGATATGATGGTGTCACCAAACCACCGCATGTTGCTGGTCGGCGCGCAGCCCCAGCTGATGTTCGAGGAACGCGAAGTTCTTGCGGCGGCCAAACACCTGACCCACTTCAACGGGGTGCATCAGGTCGAAACCGGTGGTGTCGAGTATGTCCACTTCCTCTGTGACAATCACGAGGTCGTGTTGGCCAACGGCGCATGGAGCGAGAGCTTCCAGCCGGGCGAGTATTCGATGGGTGGCATCGGCCTTGAGCAGCAACAGGAAATTTACGAAATCTTCCCCGAACTGCGGTCTCAGAAAGGCCTGGAAAACTACAGCGCCGCACGCTTGACGCTCAAGCGTCACGAGGCGGAGTTGCTGGGCTAGTTCCGGTAACATATTGAAACAAAAGGCGGTCTTCGGGCCGCCTTTTTCTTTTCCCGCACCCTGAAACAAGCGTATTGACTCGACTCACAAACTTTACTTAACATGACAACTATAAGGGAGAGAGGCACATGCCACATTTTCAGATCGACTACTCCGGCAACCTTGAAAAGGTGGTGGATATGGGCGGCCTGTGCGAACACATCCGCAATGTGGCCGCCGGTATCGACACTTTCCCCATGGCCGGCATCCGCGTGCGCGCGGTGCGTGTCGATCACTATGCGATTGCCGACGGGAACCCCAAACACGGGTTCATAGACATCTCGGTCCGACTTCGCGGCGGGCGTCCTGACGATGTGAAACGGGACGCCACCCGCCTTATCTTCGAAGCGGCGCAATCCTATCTTTCCGCGGCGATGCAAACCCATTCCATCGCGCTTTCTCTTGAGATGCGCGACATCGACCCCGCCCTATCCCCGAAAATCGGCACCATCCGAGACCACCTGGAGAGCTGACATGAGCGCGCTTGCACAGAATATCGAAAAACTAAACGGCTATCTCGACCGCTTCAGGGACTCAGGAATCCCGAACCGGATCAACGGCGTAGACGCTGCCGGATCGGGTGGCGCGTTCCAGACAACGTCGCCTGTCGACAAATCCGTGATTTGCAACGTCGCCCATGGCACCGCTGCCGATGTTGATGCCGCCGCACAAGCCGCCTCTGATGCCTTTCCGGCCTGGCGCGACATGCCCGCGCTCGAGCGCAAAAAAATCCTGATCAACGTGGCCGAAGCTATCGAAGCCCGCGCCGAAGAAATCGCCCTTTGCGAATGTTGGGACACCGGCCAGACCCTGCGCTTTATGTCCAAGGCAGCCCTGCGCGGCGCCGAAAACTTTCGCTATTTCGCGGATCAGGTGGTGCAGGCACGCGACGGCCAGCATCTGAAATCCCCAACGTTGATGAATGTCACGACCCGTGTCCCGATCGGCCCGGTGGGCGTGATCACCCCTTGGAATACGCCGTTCATGCTGTCCACGTGGAAAATCGCACCCGCCCTCGCAGCCGGCTGCACCGTGGTGCACAAACCGGCCGAGGCTTCTCCTTTGACCGCCCGGTTGTTGGTCGAAATCGCGGAAGAGGCCGGCCTGCCCCCCGGTGTTCTCAATACCGTCAACGGGTTCGGCGAAGACGCGGGCAAGGCGCTGTGCGAACATCCGAAACTCAAAGCCATCGCCTTTGTCGGAGAAAGCCGGACCGGCAGCCTGATCGTGAAACAGGGGGCTGACACGCACAAACGGAACCACCTCGAACTGGGCGGCAAAAACCCCGTGATCGTCTTTGACGATGCCGATCTGGACCGGGCATTGGATGCCGTGATCTTCATGATCTATTCTATCAATGGCGAACGCTGCACCTCGTCTTCGCGACTGCTGATTCACGATACGATCAAAGAAGAATTCGAGGCCAAGCTGATTGAACGGGTCAACAACATCAAAGTGGGCCACCCGCTTGACCCGGCCACCGAAATTGGCCCGCTTGTCACGGAAGAGCATTTCAACAAGGTCACTTCATACTTCGAAATTGCCAAGACCGATGGCGCAACCGTTGCCGCTGGGGGCGAGAAAATCGGGGATGAGGGGTATTTCGTGCGCCCCACCCTATTCACGAACGCGACCAATGACATGCGTATCGCGCAGGAAGAAATCTTCGGACCGGTCCTGACCTCCATCCCGTTCTCGCACGAAGATGAAGCCCTGCAGATGGCCAACGACACCGACTATGGTCTGACCGGATATCTCTGGACAAACGATCTGACCCGCGCCCTGCGTTTCACCGAGCGGCTAGAGGCCGGCATGATCTGGGTGAACTCGGAAAACGTCCGCCACCTGCCCACGCCTTTTGGTGGGGTCAAGGCCTCGGGCATAGGACGCGATGGCGGCGACTGGTCCTTCGAGTTTTACATGGAACAAAAACATATCGGCTTTGCCACCGGCCAACACAAAATCATGCGCCTTGGCGCCTGACTCATCCAGAGGGAGGAGACCCCATGGGAGAAATCGTACTCGCGGCCAAATGCACCCACGTGCCCACCATGCTCATGTCCGAACAAGACGGACCGGTGAAAGGCAAGCGGCAAGCCGCCATCGACGGTCACTATGAAATTGCCCGCCGCGCCAAGGCGCTTGGGGCGGACACGGTCATCATCTGTGACACACATTGGGTGATCAACGCGGGGTTCCACATCAACGCAAATGACCGTTTTGAAGGGTTGTTCACCTCGAACGAGTTTCCGCAGTTCATTCGGGACATGCCCTATGCCTATGAAGGCAACCCCGCCCTCGGCGACGCCATTGCCAAAATTTCCTCGGACAAGGGCGTGTACACGCTGGCCCATCACCTCGACAGTCTGGAGCTGGAATATGGCTCGCTTGTGCCGATGCGCTTTATGAGCCGGGAACACGAGATGAAAGTCATCTCGATTGCCGCGTGGTGCACTGTGCACGACCACGATGAAAGCCGCGTGATCGGCGAAGCCATCCGTGAAGCGGTCGAGGCCAGTGACAGCAAGGTGCTGCTGGTCGCCTCGGGCTCGCTCTCGCACAAGATCTGGTCGAACAAGGAGTACGCACCTAACAACGGCACTTTCACGATCAGTTCGGAGTTCAACCGGCAGATAGACCTGCACGTGCTCGAGATGTGGAAGAACGGCGATCATGCCACCTTCCTGAAGATGCTGGGCGACTATGCCAACTTCTGCTGCGGCGAAGGGTCGATGCATGACACGGCCATGCTCTATGGTGCGCTGGGGTGGGACACCTATGACGCCAAATGCGAGGTTGTCACAGAATACTTCCCGTCATCCGGCACTGGCCAGAGCAACGTGATCTTCCCTGTCCAATAAGCTTCTCAGGAGGCCCCCATGCCTGTTCCCACTCCGAACCTTTATCCCGACTTCAATATCGTCCGTCTGAGCCACGTGGAATACCGCGTCAAAGACCTTGCCAAATCCCGTGCGTTTTACGTCGACATGCTGGGATTGCAGGTCACCTACGAAGACAATGAACGCATCTACCTGCGCGCCATGGAAGAACGCGGCCACCACTGCATCGTTCTGGTACAGGCCGACACGTCGGACGTGGGCGTTCTGGGGTTCAAACTCTACGACGAACCCGACCTCGAAAAGGCCGCCGACTGGTTTGCCGCTAAAGGTTTGCCCGTAGATTGGGTTGAACGTTCTCATATGGGCCGCACCCTTCGGACCCGCGACCCATGGGGCATTCCGCTGGAATTCTATGTCAAAATGGACCGCCTCGCGCCGATCCACCAGCAATACAAGCTGTACAACGGCGTGAAACCCCTGCGCATTGACCATTTCAACATGTTCTCGGCCGATGTGGACGCCAGCGTTGCCTTCTACAACGAAATGGGATTCCGCACGACCGAATACACCGAGGATGCAGAAACCGGCAAAGTCTGGGCAGCCTGGATGCACCGAAAGGGCGGTGTGCATGACGTGGCTTTCACCAATGGGCTCGGGCCACGCCTGCACCACACCGCATTCTGGGTGCCAACACCGCTCAACATCATAGATTTGCTCGACCTGATGTCCACCACGGGCTGGGTCGGCAATATCGAACGTGGACCGGGGCGCCACGGCATTTCCAACGCTTTCTTCCTCTATGTTCTGGACCCGGACGGACACAGGATCGAGATCTACTGTTCGGACTACCAAACGGTTGATCCGGATCTGGAACCGATCAAGTGGGATCTGAAAGACCCGCAGCGCCAGACGCTCTGGGGTGCCCCTGCGCCACGGTCCTGGTTTGAACACGGGTCCGTGTTTGAAGGGGCGGAACCCAAAGAGGCGGCGCTCAAGGCGCAGCCGATCATTGCACCGTAAGGTTGGTGGTGTGAGTATTTCTGGCAAGATGAACTAGGGGGGCGCATGAAACTTGCAACCGTGAACGCCGATGGAAAGGTGCTATACGGCGCCATTGTGGACGGTGGCTTTGTGGCCCTGTCGCCCGAGTTTCCCAAGTGGAAAAGCCTGTACGAGGCGATCGCCGCCGGGGGTATGGAGGCGCTGCTTTCAGCCGCCGATGGGCGCGCCGTGACGCACACAGAGTTTGACTATGAAATGGTCATGCCGGATGCGTGCCGGATCCTCTGCGTCGGGGTAAACTTCCCCGACCGTAATGCCGAATACAAGGACGGCAGTGCCCAGCCAAAATACATGTCTCTGTTTCCACGCTTTGCCAGCGGCTTCACGGGGCATGGCCGCAATCTGGTGCGGCCGCCCGAAAATCACACGCTGGATTACGAGGGCGAAGTTGCGATTGTGATCGGCAAAGCCGGACGCCGGATCAAAGCGGAAAATGCCTACAACCACATTTGTGCGCTCACCCTGTGTAACGAAGGTACAATTCGTGACTGGGTGCGCCATGCCAAGTTCAACGTCACCCAAGGCAAGAACTGGGACAAGTCCGGTGCCATTGGCCCATGGCTGGTTCCGTTCACTGACGCCGCACAACTGGACGATGCACGGATCATTACGCGGGTGAATGGTGAGGTGCGGCAGGACGATACGCTGAACCGTATGATGTTCCCGATCCGCGAGGAAATCGCCTATATCTCGACCTTCATGACCCTGCAGCCCGGCGATATCATCGTGACAGGCACCCCCACCGGCGCAGGAGCGCGATTTGATCCCCCGCGCTACCTTAAGCCCGGCGACGTGGTCGAGATCAAGGTCGAAGGCATTGGCACATTGCGAAACGGCGTGGAGGACGAAAAATGACCCCCGACCAACACGCCAAGGCCGCCGCCGCCTTGTTGCGAGCCGAGAAATCCGGTCAACAAATCGGGCTCTTGTCCCGGCAACACCCCGATATGGACATGGACGATGCCTACGCCATCCAATCGGCGCTGGCCGCGCAGAAACAGGCCGATGGGCGCAGGGTTATTGGCTGGAAGATCGGCCTGACCTCGAAGGCCATGCAATATGCGCTGAACATCGACATTCCCGACAGCGGCGTGCTGTTTGACGACATGGTGTTTGAAAACGGGGGCTACGTGCCAGCGGGCCGGTTCATCCAGCCCAGGATTGAGGCCGAAATTGCCTTTGTCATGAAGGCCCCCCTGTCCGGCAAAACTGTCACGCGCGAAGAGGTCATCGCAGCCACTGATTATGTGGCCCCCAGCCTTGAAATCCTAGACACGCGTATCCTGCGGGCCGATCCCGAAACCGGACAGACGCGCAATGTCTATGACACCATCAGCGACAACGCCGCCAATGCCGGGATTGTTCTGGGGTCGGAGACACATTGCATTGACGCCCATGACCTGCGCTGGGTCGGCGCGATCACCAGCCGGAATGGCGAGGTCGAAGAAACCGGCCTTGGCGCGGGGGTTCTGAACGACCCGGTGGAAAGCGTGGTCTGGCTGGCACGCCGGATTCAGACCTATGGACAACAGATCGAGGCTGGACAAGTTATCCTCTCGGGGTCTTTCATTCGCCCTGTCGAATGCCCGCCGGGCACGCATATCCACGCCGATTTCGGGTCGTTTGGCTCGGTCGATTGCCATTTCGCATGAAGGAGCCAGAATGCCCGCCCCCAAAAATACGTTCAAAGCCGCCCTTGCCCAAGGCACACCACAGATCGGCCTTTGGGTCGTCACCGCTGAACCCTCTCTGACCGAGATGATCGGCACGGCCGGATTTGACTGGCTGGTACTGGATGGGGAACACGCCCCAAATGACATCCGCAGCCTCAAGGACGCCATGACCGCGCTGAATGGGTCGGGCAGCCATCCTGTGGTCCGTATACCGATTGGCGAGACATGGATGGTCAAACAGGTGCTGGACGCGGGGGCCCAAACGGTCCTGGTGCCGATGGTCGACACGGCCGAACAGGCCCGCGAGATGGCCGCTGCCATGCTGTATCCGCCGCTTGGCGTGCGCGGCATGGGGGCGTCGGGTGCGCGCGCTTCGCGGTTTGGAGAGATCGCGGACTATGTCGCCACGGCAAATGACGAAGTCTGTCTGCTCGTTCAGGCCGAAAGCCGAACCGCTCTGGAAAACCTTGACGAAATCCTAGCCGTTGACGGCGTGCACGGTGTCTTTATCGGTCCGGCCGACCTGTCCGCCGACATGGGCTATCCCGGCAACGCAGGCGCCCCCGAGGTGCAAGAGGCCATTGAAGATGCCATCCGCAGGATCGTTGTCTCGGGCAAGGCGGCAGGCATCCTCACCCAGACGCTGGAAGGTGCAAAGACCTATCTCGCCCTTGGGGCTACCTTCGTCGCGGTCGGCATCGACATGGTGATCTATGCCAAAGCAACTCGCCAGCTTTGCCGCGAAACAAAGGCGCTGCTGTGAGGCTGGACAAGACCCCGCCACAAGGCCGATAAAGGCGCCATGGCAGGACAGACCGACACTATCATCAACGCCATTCTGGGCGATATCGAATCTGGCGTTCTGAACCCCGGCGATGGGATCGACGAAACCGCACTGGCCACCCGATTGAGGGTCTCGCGCACCCCCCTACGCGAAGCCATGATCCAACTCGAAACCGCGGGCCTCATCACCCGTCAGCCGCGCAAAGGCGCCGTGGTCTTCAAGCCCACGCTGGAAGAGTTTCTTGCCATCCTAGAAGTCCATGCCAAGCTGGAAGGCCAGGCCGCCGGCCTCGCCGCCCGCCGCCTGTCCGCCGATCACGCGAAACGTTTGGAAGACATCGTGCGGGCCTGCGAAAAACACGCGTCGGACAAGGGCGACAGCGATCCAGACGCCTATTATCAGCTCAACATGCGCTTTCACGAGATTATCGCGATTGCCGCCGGAAACCCGTTCTTGCTGGAAATGATCAAGACAAATGCCCGCAAGCTGATGGCGTATTACCGCGCGCGATATCAGTATGTAGGGGCCATTGCAGATTCCGCAAAGGAGCACCGCGAAATCGCCACGCTGATTACCAGCCGCGATGCCGAGGCTGCCGAAAAGCGCATGGTCCGCCACGTGCAATTCGATCAGGTCACGGCGATGGATTTGCTGGCCGTGCTGAGCTGAACTGAGCAACTTTCCAGATAGGTTTGTCCCGGTAAACTCTTTAAAGAATTTACTGCCGGGTCGCCCATTCAAAGAAACCAACGATCTGCCGCGCAAAGACGTCGCGATCAGCTTTGTTCGCCAATGATTTCCGGGCCGCCTCTGTCACCGCTTCACCGACGTAGTCTGCCGTGAACTCGACCAGATCGGCAATAAAACCGTCTGTCATCTCGGGGTGATACTGCGTCGTAAAAATGTGCCGCCCCTTCAGGTAACCACCCACCTTGCACCCCGGCCCCGAGGCCACGATCTCTGCACCCTCGGGGACATCCACCACCTGCTCAATATGGCTCGCATAAAGCCCCACTTGCGCCGGTCGCTCCGAAAACGGCAACTCCCCAACCGAATCGGTCATGGCAAACCCATGCACCCAACCCTCGGGATTGCGCCCAACCTTCCCACCCAAAGCGAGGGCAATCGCCTGATGGCCGAAACATGCCCCAAAAACAGGCACCTCTTTCGCATCCATCTCGCGGATCAGGTCAAACAGTTGCCCAACCCAAGGATCAGTATCATGCACCGACGCCGGGCTGCCGGTAATCATCACCCCATCAAATATCTGAATATCCTTGGGAAATTTCCCATCCTTGACCGAAAACACCTCGCATTCCCAATCCGGGCGCTGCTCTTGTACGAGGGTTGTGAATTTCTCACCATCCTTCGGGCGCGCCTGCGCGAAATCGCTCACATCCGTGTTGGTCATCAGGATCGCCAGTCGCATTTCGATCTCCGCGCATTTTTCATTTTGCATATTTATGACTTCCATATATATACATAACAAAGCAAGTAAACAAGCAGCAAGGGAGGCAGCTTGTATGACTGTCTGGACACCCACCGATGACGGCCACGCCGATCTGACCAGCCACGACACCTTTTCTCAGGGCGCGCCACATAACACCTTCAAGCGACTGCGCGACGAAGATCCGGTCAGCTGGACCGATTATGCCGATGGCGAAGGGTTCTGGTCGATCACCCGGCATCAGGACATCACCGAGATGAACCGAAACTTCGCAGTGTTCTCCTCGGCGCGCGGCATCCGCATGGAGGACCAGACCTACGAAGAATACCTTGCGCGCCGCACGTTTCAGGAAACCGATCCCCCCGAGCATATGAAAACGCGGATCAAGGTTGCCAAGGCCTTTTCAAAACCGGTGGTGGCGAATTTCGAACAAGACCTGCGCGACCTGTCCAACCAGATCCTGGACGAGGCCCTTGCCCAAGAAGAGTTCGACGCGACCAAGGCTATCGCGCGCCAATTGCCGATGCTCATGCTGGGCCGGATTATCGGCACGCCGGAAAAAGACCTGCCATGGCTGGTAGAAAAGGGCGACGCGCTGATCGCCAACACCGACCCCGATTTCACGGATCACGTTCTCGACAAGATGACCACCGACGAATTCCGCATGATGCCGTTCAACTCACCGGCCGGAGCGGAACTCTATCAATATGCCAAGGATCTGATGGCGCATAAAAATGCCACAGGAGATACCGAGGGCGTTCTGCACCTGATCCTGCAACCCGACAAGGACGGCAACGTGATTTCAGAAGAAGAATTCCGCAACTTCTTCTGCCTGCTCGTGGCGGCGGGCAACGACACCACGCGCTATTCCATCGCAGCCGGCATTCAGGCGATGTGTCACCAGCCCGAACTTCTGGGACAAATGCAGCAAGGCGGCGACAACCTATGGGAGCTGGCCCCGGACGAGATCATCCGGTGGGCCACCCCCGCGCTCTATTTCCGACGCACCCTGACGCAGGACTTCGAAGCCCATGGCAAAAAGATGAAAGAGGGTGACAAGGTGCTGTTCTGGTGGTCTTCTGCCAACCGCGACGACGCTGTGTTTGATGACCCGTTCCGCGTCAACCTTCTGCGCTCCCCGAACAAGCACATGTCCTTTGGCCAATCCGGCCCGCATGTCTGCCTCGGCATGTGGCTCGCCCGGCTTGAGGTGCGTGTCCTGTTCCAGGAGCTATGCAAACGGCTCAAATCCATAGAAGCTAATGGCGCGCACAAATTCCTGCGCTCGAACTTTGTCGGCGGGATCAAGGAATTGCCCGTCCGCGTGAAACTGAACTAAGGGAGGCGAGAATGAGAGACCGTCTGCGCGCCGTATTCTGTGACCATCTGTCGATCATGCGGGGCAAATACCTGCCCGCGTCAAAACTGGCCGACTCCGAAACCCGCTTTTGCCGATCGACTTTCGGCGTGCATTACGACAAAGATCTCCTCCCAGCCCCTGGCGCCATGATGATGGACGGCCTGCCCGATATGGAGCTGCGCTGGAAGCACGACGACATCCGCGATAGCTGGGATCCGCACACCAAGATCGTGCTGGGGGATCTCTATGACGACGAAGGCAATCCGCTTCCCCTCTGCCCGCGTGGGGCACTGAAGCGCGCAGTCGCCGCGTGGGAGGCCAAGGGCCTGACGCCCAAAGTCGGGATCGAGCTCGAGGCCTTTGCCCTGCAGGCCGATCAGGACGGAAACCTGCGCCCTTACGACACGCCGGGCGCAGTGGTCTACGGCACCGGCCCTATGACCGACCCCATGCGGTTCAATGATGCAATCTGGGAAAAGGCCGATGAGTTGGGGTTCCGGCTCGACATGATCACGGCGGAATTCGACGCACCCCAGTTCGAATACACCCTGACCTTCGACAATGCGGTACAGGCGGTCGATGACATCGTCCTGTTCCGCCTGATGGCCAAGGAAATCGCGCTGGAACACGGGATCGTCCTGTCGTTCATGCCCAAACCCATTGCCGAGGCCGGCGGGTCAGGGATGCACATCAACTTCTCGTTCAGTGATGTCTCGGGCGGCAACGCCCTGTCGTCAGGCGAACGCAACCTGCCTGAAACGCTGAACGACCTGTCCAAACAGTGCCTCGCGGGCCTGTTGCACCACCACAAGGCGCTGGCCGGTTTGATTGCGCCAACCACCAACAGCTACCAACGACTGCAACCCGGCTCATTGTCAGGATTCTGGAAAAACTGGGGCGGCGATCACCGTAATGTAACCACCCGGATCAGTTCCGAGGGCGGGCCCAAATCCCGGCTGGAACACCGCATGGCAGATGGCACCGCCAATCCCTATACGGCGGTCGCAGCGGTCTTGCAGGCGTCCTTACTCGGAGTGGAAAACAATTATCCGCTGCAACCGATCGAGACCGGCGACGGTTTTGAAAAGAACGACGCCAAGGAAAGCTGCGCGCTGGACCTCAAGGGCGCAGTGGCCGACCTCAAGAAAGATACTGTGCTGGCGGACGCGGTGGGCCGGATGCTCGTCGACAACCATGCTTTCATGAAAGAGAAAGAAGTCAAGAAAACCCGCGACCTTGAGGGCGACGCCCTGCGTGACTTCTATGTCTATTTCGTCTGATACACCCTGCACAAAACAAGGAAGCACACATGCAAGCCACCTGGAAACTGCCTGACGGCTCAGAAATCACCGCTGACATCGCCAATGGCACCAACATGATGCAGGCCGCAGTGGACAACAATATCCCAGGCGTGATCGGGGAATGTGGCGGATGCCTGAGCTGCGCCACCTGCCACGTCTATGTCGATCCCGCTTGGCTCGACAAAACTGGCAGTGCGGATGACTTTGAGGATGCCATGCTGGACGTCGCAGAAGCCGAACGCACCGACCAAAGCCGCCTTAGCTGCCAGATCGAAGCCAACGATGGTTTGGACGGGTTGGTGCTGATCGTTCCGCAACCGTGACGCAGATTCGATCAGCGACAGCAGAAAAAAGGGGGCCGAGCGGCCCCCTTTCCTTTATGCGTTGATCGCATCGAAACCGGCCTCAAGCGCGGACAGGATGGTTTGCACATCCCCCGAGGTCAGCACAAGCGGCGGGGACATGATAACATTGTTGCCCGACACCCGCACCATTGCCCCTTCCTGATAGGCGACCTCTTGCAGCTTGCCGATGGTGGCTTTGTCAATCGCGGCTTTGCTGTCCTGACCTGCAACCAGTTCCATGGCGCACATCAGGCCATGCCCCCCCCGCACGTCACCAACCTGTTCATATTTCGCGCCTAACGCCTGCAACCCGGCGAACAGTTCCGTCCCTCGGGCAGCAGCGTTGTCTTTGACGTTCAGACGCAGGGTTTCTTCTACACAGGCGATGGCCGCCGCAGCACCTACGGGATGCCCGGAATAGGTATAGCCATGCCCGATCGCGGCCTTGCCGGTGGTGTCCTGTTCAAACACTTGCGCGACGTGTTCTGCAATCATTACCGCGCCAAAGGGGAAGTACCCGTTGGTGATCGCCTTAGCGGTCGACATCAGATCAGGTTGCACCCCCCAATGGCGCGATCCGGTCCAACTGCCGGTACGGCCAAAGGCGGTGATGACCTCGTCCGCGATTAGCAGGATGCCATGTTTGGTACAGATCTCACGCACGCCCGGCATAAAACTTTCATGCGGTACGATCACCCCACCGGCCCCGAGGATCGGCTCCATGATCAGCGCGGCAATGGTTCCCGCCCCCTGAAACGCGATCTCGTCCTCCAGCGCCTGTAGACACAGCGCCGACAGCTTCGCCGGATCGGTTTCGTTGAACGGGTTACGATAGGTATAGGGCGCGGGAATGTGATAGCACCCCGGAAGCAGAGGTTCGTACTGGGTCCGGAAATTGGCATTCCCGTTGACCGATGCGCCGCCCATATGGGTTCCGTGGTACCCTTTCTTGAGGCTCAGGAACTTGGTCCGCCCCTCTTCTCCGCGCACCTTGTGATACTGGCGCGCCAGACGCAGCGCCGTTTCCACTGAATCCGACCCGCCCGAGGTATAGAATGCACGGCTCAGACCGTCGGGCGCATAGAAGTCGCGCAGAATTTCAGAAAGCTCGATGATCGCGTCATTCGTCGTCCCCCGGAAGGTCGAGTAATAGGGCAGCACGTCTAGCTGGCGCGCAATCGCCTCTTTGATCGGCTTGCACGAGAACCCGAGGTTCACGTTCCATAGACCACCGACACCATCGACAACCTCATGACCATCTACATCCGTGATCTTGACCCCTTGCGCACCCGTCACAATGGTCGGCGGGTTGTTCAGGCAATCGGCGGGATGCGCCATGGGGTGCCACAGCGACTTTGCGTTTTTTTCTTTAAGGAAATTACTGTCTTTCATCGTTCAGACCTTTCGGACAAGAGGATCAGGCAGGCTCGCCAAGAATTTCGGAAGCCTTGGATTTGAAGTCATCGGGGACAAAACCGCCCAACAAGCGGGTCATTTGCAGGGACGAGCGCAACACCTCGCGGCGGATAGTCCGGCGCAGGTCCGGTGTCATTCTGGCGACCGGTGCGGCGACGGCTACGGCACCATAACAGTCTTGCTGCGCGTCAAAGATCGGGCAGGCGTGGGAATGGACGTCTTTTTCGTGGCCGCTGACCGACTCGGCGATCCCATCGCGCCGTGCCTCGCGCAGGCGTTGGCGTATGATATCGGGGTCGGTTTCCGTCTGGTCGGTCTTTTTCTCAAGCGGACCTTGCAGGATCGCGTCCACAAATGCGGGCGGGCTGTAGGCCAGGACTGCGTTCCCTGAACTCGTCGAATGAAACGCGATCTGTTCCGCGTCTTCCATCGTGACGCGCGTTCCGTGCAGGGGGCTGTAGCTATAGCTGACAACTGTCAGCAGATCCCCCTGGCGGATCGACATGTGGGCGGTTTCGCCGGTCTGCTCGCTCAGCGCGGTCAGAATCTTTTGCGCCACTTCACGTGTGGGCACCGACGCCTCGCGCAAGGCCGCAAGGCGCGGAAACACAGGACCAAGCCGATACTCCCGACCGCTTCCTGTCTGTTCTACGAATCCCTGATCCGCCAATTCGCTCAACAATCGATAGACCGTGGCCTTGTTCATACCCGACAGACGAGTCATTTCGCTTAATCCAATCTCAGGCGATTGGCGCGAAAAATATCCAAGCAATGACAATGCCTTAGATACGGTTCCCATTATCGGACACAAAGCTCCCTGTCGAATTATTCATCATTTCGGAAAAGGAATTTCCGCTGCGTTACTAAAACTGTTGACAGAAATATCCTTAACCTGTCAATCTATTTTCGAACCTTTGGTTTAAATAATGAACCGTTTGCGAATTTCGGATCAATCAGGGAGACTACGATGAACACCAAAACGCTCATGGGCACTGCGCTTGCCCTTTCCATGGCCACGATCGGTGGCGCCGCTCTGGCGGAATATCCCGAAAAACCTGTCAGCTTTGTCGTGCCCTGGCCTCCGGGTGACCTCGAAGATGTGCTGACCCGCATGATCGCGGAAGACTTTCAAGAGGCCTATGGCGTCTCGGCAGCAGTCGTGAACAAACCCGGCGGCGGTGGCGGCCCCTTCCCCGGTGCCATCGAAGTCGCAACGGCCCCGGCTGACGGCTATACAATCGGATCGTTCGTGCCTGCCGTTCCGGTCATTGGCCACGAAATCGGCATCGACGAACTGGCCGACGAGGTATTTGAACCGGTCGGCATCTTCCTGACCTATCCCTTCGTCATCGCCACCTCGGGCGACGCGCCCTATTCCACGATGGCGGAACTGGCCGAATATGCCAAATCGAACGAAGTGGCCCTTGGCCATTTCGGACAGGTTCTTACCCCGACCCAAGTGACCATGGCGTATGCCGTGAATGCCGGATTCGAGTGGGGCTCGGATGCGGCCTTTGACGCACTGGATTGCAACACGCTGGCCTCGGGTGATGCGGACGTTATCAACACCACGCTGCAATTGATCCTGCCCTGCCTTGATCAGGTGAAGGTGCTCACCTCGATCACGGGCGAGCGTATTCCGCTGGTGCCCGATGCACCGGCGATTGGCGAGCTGGATGGCTCGCTCGACATCGCGCTTTGGAATGGCCTGTTCGTACACAAGGACACGCCCGCCGACGTCCGCGAGAAAATCGCAGCTGTCGCCGCGAAAACCGTGATGAGCGACCGCGCTCAGGCGATTGCAAAAGAAACCGGCGCGCAGGTCTATTGGGCCGATGCGGCCGCCTCGGCAGATATCATCGCCAAGGACAAGGCGACCGTGGCTCATATCGGCAAACTGCTTGAGTAAACCTATGAAGACCGGGCCAGAGATACACGAACCTCTGGCCCGTTTTGTATCCAGAGGTCGGACACATGAGTGACCCCAAACTCAGCGCCTTCAAAGGCCCCCTGCGCGGCCAGTTGCTGTTCGCCATAGTCTTTCTGGTGGCGGCGCTGCTGCTACTGTCGCAATTGCCGGAAGAAACCAAATGGGCCAAACGCACCAAGTTCTTTGCCCAACCCCGTTTCTGGCCCGCCGTGGCCGTGGGCGGCATGGTTCTGTTCGGCGGTCTGCATCTGTGGAAGCTGCCCCGGCGCAAATTCGTGACCGCGGATTTCACCGAGTGGAAAACCTGGTTCTTTGCAATCGAATGGGTGCTCTGGTTTCTCGCTTATGTCCTTCTGGTGCCGATCCTCGGCTACCTGCCGGTCACGCTGGTGTTCATGCCGCTGATGTCATGGCGGATGGGCTATCGCGAAAAACACATGCTGTGGATTTCCGCCGGTTTCGGAGCCTGCGTCGTGATCCTCTTCAAATCGCTGCTGGATGTAAAAATCCCCGGGGCCATGGTCTATGAATACCTGCCCGGATTCCTACGCAGCTTCTTTATTCTGAACTTCTAAAGGCGCGTCATGGACCTGATCCTTTCCTCGATCGACATTCTGGCCCGCTGGGATGTCATCATCGCTCTGCTGGCCGGATCCATTGGCGGAGTGCTGATCGGCGCCATTCCGGGTGTTGGCCCTGCCGTCGCCATCGCCATCCTGCTGCCCGCAACCTTTTCGATGGACCCGATTGTTGGCCTGACCGTCCTTCTGGGCATCTACGGATCATCCATGTATGGCGGCTCGATCCCGGCGATCCTGATCAACACGCCCGGCACGGCGGTGAACGCTCTTACCACCTATGATGGCTTTCCAATGACCTCGCGGGGCGAGGCGCGGCGCGCCCTGTCGCTTGCCTATTCCTCGTCCTTTTTCGGCGGCATCTTCTCGGTGATCTGCCTGATCCTGTTTGCCCCTGTTCTGGCCAAGATCGCCCCTATGTTCGGCAGCCGCGAGATCTTTCTCGCGGCCCTTCTCGGCTTGATCCTCGTCGTGGTCGCCCATCGCGGTCAGGCGCTGATTGCCGCGGCGCTGGCCTGCTTCGGCATTTTTCTGAACACTGTCGGCCTTGAGCCGGTGAAGTTCTCCAAACGCTATACCTTTGACCAGTCCTTTCTGTCAGGTGGCGTCGACTTGATCGTGGTAGTGCTCGGCCTCTTCGCCCTGTCACAAGCGTTTTTCCTGTTGCAGGGAGATGACGAGAAAATCCGCATGACCAAGCTGCGCGGCGGCCTGTTTCAGGGCTTGCGTGAACTGGCCCGCCATCCGCGCGTGGCGGGGGTCTCCGGCACCTTTGGCGTGCTCATGGGCATGATCCCCGGCGTCGGAGAATTCACAGCCCAGTTCCTCAGCTACACCTATGCCCAGCGCACCTCGAAACGCCCGCAGGATTTTGGACATGGATCGTCCGAGGGCCTTATCGCCGCCGAAACCGCCAACAACGCCGTGCCCGCCGCCGCTATGGTGCCGCTCCTCGCACTTGGTATCCCGGGCGAGGCGCTGACCGCGATGATGCTGTCGGTGTTTTACGTGCATAACGTGGTGCCCGGTCCGCAGCTGTTCCAGAACCAGATGGATTTTGTCGTCGCGCTTTATCTGGCGCTGCTGCTTCTCAATGTGCTGGTGCTGGTGTTCCTTCTGTTCGCCACAGGGCACCTGATCAAGGTTGTGAAAATCCCCAACCGGTTCCTCGGGGTGTGTATCCTCGTGCTTAGCTTCGTGGGCGTCTATTCGCTGCGCAACTCGGTCACTGACTGCATAATCGCCGCCTGTTTCGGCATTTTCGGCTTTGTCCTGAAACGCCTCTCGCTGCCTGCGGTGCCGATCATCCTCGGCATGGTGCTCGGCGGCATCATGGAGGTGAAACTGCGCGCCGGTATGGCCCGCGTGAAAACCCCGTTTGACTTTATCGACCGCCCGATCGCCATGATCCTGTTCCTGATGATCCTGGGCGTTCTGTTCATCCATTTCCGCCACGTCTGGCTGGAACGCAAGAAACTCAAGGAGGCCCAATGGTCGACCAAACACGCATCAACGAACTTCGGCATGCACCTGTCGCGCCGCAAGGACTATTTATTGAGGGAGCGTGGACGCAAGGTTCGGGAGAAACACTTGAAGTACAATCCCCGATCGACGGACAAACGCTGACCACCATCGCACGCGCGACGCCTGCAGATGCGGATCGCGCCATCGCGTCAGCCCGGGTCGCGTTCGAAGATGGCCGCTGGAGCCGCATGGCCCCCGCTGGCCGTAAAAAGGTGCTACACAAGCTGGCCGACCTGATCGAGAAACACGCGCTGGAGCTCGCGGTTCTTGGTGTGCGCGACAACGGCACCGAACTGAACATGGCGCTAAAGGCCGAGAGCGGCTCGGCGGCGGGCACCTTCCGCTATTACGCCGAGGCCCTGGACAAGGTCTATGGCGAGATCGCCCCGACCGATCCGGGGTTCATGGGCCTGATCCACAAGGAACCGGTCGGCGTCGTGGGCGCGATTGTACCGTGGAACTTTCCGCTGATGATCGGGTCGTGGAAACTCGCGCCTGCGCTGGCGATGGGCAATTCCGTGGTGCTGAAACCTGCCGAAACCGCCTCGCTATCCCTGCTGAAACTGGCCGAACTTGCCTCCGAAGCGGGCTTACCCGATGGCGTGCTCAACGTGGTCACCGGCCAAGGCTCGGTCGTGGGAGAGGCCATTGCACTCTCCATGGATGTGGACGTTCTGGTCTTTACCGGGTCTGGCGGCGTGGGCCGGAGACTGCTGGAGTATTCGGCACGTTCAAACATGAAACGCTGCTATCTCGAACTCGGCGGCAAATCCCCCAACCTCGTTTTTGCCGACGCGCCTGATCTGGACGAGGCCGCCAAGGTTTCGGCCATGGGCATCTTCCGCAATTCGGGGCAGGTCTGTGTCTCGGGGTCGCGCCTCTTGGTCGAAGACAGCATCCATGACGATTTCGTCGCGCAGGTCGCCAAATACGCCGCCGCCCTCAAGGTCGGCGACCCGCTGGACCTCGGAACTGATGTCGGCGCGGTGAACTCCCTCACCCAGCTGCAGGGCAACCTCGGCTTCGTCGACTCGGCCCGCGAACAGGGCAACACCATCTACCTTGGGGGCAACCGTATTCTTCAGGATACCGGCGGCTTCTACATGGAACCCACCATCGTCACCGATGTGAAACCCGACGACCGTCTTGCGCAGGAAGAGGTCTTTGGTCCTGTCCTTGGTGTTCTGACCTTCAACTCCGACGACGAAGCCATCGCGCTGGCGAACAACTCTGTCTACGGCCTCGCCGGGGGTGTCTGGACCTCGAATCTGTCCCGCGCCCACAAGATGGTGCGCGGCATCAGGTCAGGCGTCATTCATGTGAACACCTATGGCGGACCGGACAACACTGTTCCCCTTGGCGGCGTCAAGCAATCCGGCAACGGCCACGACAAATCCCTGCACGCGCTCGAAAAATACGTCGATCTGAAAACCGCATGGATCAAGCTATGACTGCATTGTCTCAGACACTGATCGACCGCCGCGCCCAGCTGCTTGGCCCCAATGTCAGCACCTTCTATGAGGAGCCCGTGCATATGGTGCGGGGCGAAGGTGTCTGGGTCTGGGATGCAGATGGGCGGCAGTATCTTGATTGCTACAACAACGTCCCGCATGTCGGCCATTGCCACCCGAAGGTGGTCGAGGCGATTTGCAGGCAGGCCAGCACGCTCAACACCCACACGCGCTATCTGCACGAGGGTATCCTGAACTATGTCGAGGCGCTGACCGAGACCTTTGCCGCCCCGCTTAATACCGCGATCATGACCTGTACGGGCTCCGAGGCGAACGATATCGCCTTGCGCATGGCGCGGGGCATCACCGGAAACACTGGCATCATCGCCACTGACCACACCTATCACGGGAACACGATGGCGGTGTCGCAGCTGTCCTGCACCAACCCGCCACCCGATCGCTGGGATAATGTGGCCTTTGTCCCCGCCCCCGACAGCTATCGCCCCTTGGGGGGAGAAAGCGGACAGGCCCATGCGCTGGCCTTCGCCGCCGAGGTCGAGCGCGCCATCGCCGAATTGAAAGAGCGCGGGCACGCTCTTTCCGCCCTCATCATCTGCCCCTATTTCGCGAATGAAGGCTTCCCGACGCTGGAGAAGGGGTTTCTTCAACCCGCCATTGACGCCGTTCGCAAGGCGGGCGGCATCATCATTGCAGACGAGGTCCAGCCCGGATTTGGTCGCCTCGGCACCGACTTCTGGGGGCATCAAAAGGCGGGCTTCGTGCCGGATGTGGTCACCATGGGCAAACCCATGGCCAATGGTCACCCCGTGGGCGGCGTCGTAACCAGCATGGACATCATGTCCGCCTTCCGTAAGAGCTTTCGCTATTTCAACACCTTCGGCGGCAACCCCGTCTCGGCTGCTGCGGCACTGGCCACCTTGCGCGTTGTTCAGGATGAAGGCCTGATGGAAAACGCCCGTGCCGTAGGCGTCTATGCGCGCGAGGGTCTGCAAAAGCTGTCTGAAACCCACAGCTGTATCGGTGACGTGCGCGGATCGGGTCTGTTTTTCGGGGCCGAACTGGTTCTGAACCGCGAAACCAAAACACCCGCTACAGCCTTCACCAAGAAGATCGCCAACGCCATGCGCCAAAAGGGTGTGCTCCTGAACTTCCTCGGCATTCACTATAACGCCCTCAAAATCCGCCCGCCCCTGCCTTTCAGCCATGAACATGCGGACTTGATGCTGGAACGGCTGGACGAGGCCCTGACCGAGACACCATTGGAACCATGACCGATCCCACGGTGCAACAGGCCCTGCCCCTCTGGGGACTGGACGGCGCGCAGACCCACCTGCTCGCCCAGCGCGAAAATCATGTCTACGCGGTGCAACAGGACAACACGCGCTACGCCCTGCGTCTGCATCGTCCTGGCTATCGCACAACGGCAGAGCTGGCCTCCGAACTCGACTGGATGACCTATCTGGCGGATCAAGGGCTGCACGTTCCCGTTCCGATCCCCGCCCGCAATGGTGCAACACTGTTACAAATAGATGAGGCCCATATCAGCCTTCTGTCATGGCTCGACGGCCCACCCATCGGCGCGGGCACCGAGATCACCCAAGGCAATCCCTGTGATATCGCTCATCTGGTGGGCGCGGAAATGGCTAGGTTGCATGACCTCACCGACCGCTGGCACCGCCCCTCAGCCTTCACCCGTCCTGACTGGACCGCCGATGCCATCCTTGGTTCCAATCCTCTTTGGGGGCGTTTCTGGGACCATCCCGACCTCACGCCTGACCAGAAAGACCTGCTGCAAAAGGCCCGCAGGCAGGCTCATAAAGACAGCACAACCCTCACCGACATCGGGTTGATCCATGCCGACCTCCTGACCGAAAACATCGTTCTGCACGAGGGCGGCCTTGGCATCCTTGACTTTGACGACTGCGCCATCGGGTATCGCGCTTTTGAATTGGCCACGTTCCTGTTGCGCTATCTAGAACGCCCGGATTTCAACGCTCTGCGCGCCGCAGTCATGGACGGCTACAGACTCCGCCGCACGATCCCCACTCAGGAACTTGATCTCGCGCTTCTCCTGCGCGCCCTGACCTACGTCGGCTGGATCATTCCGCGCCTGCACGAACCCGGCGGCGAAATCCGCTCGAAACGTATGATCGCCAGGGCCACACGCCTGGCCAAGACCTATCTGGAAGGAACACCCCCATGAGCCAGGACAAGACCATCCTCGTTGTCGGTACCTATGACACCAAAGACGATGAACTGACCTACCTCTGCGACTGCATCCGGGGTCAGGGCGGCCATGCCTTGTCGATGGACATCTCGGTGCTTGGCGACCCCTCCGACCCCACCGATTATTCCAAACACGACGTGGCAGGGGAAGGAGGATCCTCGATCGACGAAGCCATCAACAGCGGTGACGAAAACACCGCAATGCAGGTGATGGCCCGCGGCGGAGCGGCCCTGGCCCTGCGCCTCTACCGCGAAGGCAAGATCCACGGCGTGGTCGTCCTCGGCGGCACCATGGGGACAGACGTAGCGCTCGACATCTGTCAGGCGCTGCCCCTTGGCGTGCCGAAATATGTGGTCTCCACGGTCTCATTCTCGCATCTTCTCCCACCCGAGCGTCTGGCGGCAGACATCCAGATGATTCTCTGGGCCGGTGGGCTTTACGGTCTGAATTCGGTCTGCAAATCATCTCTGTCGCAGGCCGCCGGCGCTGTCCTCGGCGCCGCCCGCGCGGTCGAGCCGCCTGCCCGAGACAAGCCACTGATCGGGATGACCTCGTTTGGCAAGACCATCCTGCACTACATGGTCACGCTGAAACCCGCGCTTGAGGAGCGCGGTTTCGAGGTCGCGGTGTTCCACGCCACCGGTATGGGCGGGCGCGCCTTTGAATCCCTTGCCGCGGAAGGGGCCTTTGCCTGCGTTATGGACTTTGCCACGCAAGAGGTCGGCAATCACCTGATGGGCGGGCTGTCGGCTGGCGCAGACCGTCTGACCAATGCCGGCCAGAGCGCAACGCCACAGATCGTGGCCCCCGCCTGCTATGACCTCGTGGATTTTGTCGGCTGGAAACCACTGCCGGGCCGCATGGCCGACAAGCCTGCGCATGATCACAACCGGCTTTTGAAATCCGTAGTACTAAACAGCGACGAAAGGCGCGAGGTCGCCCGGGTACATGCCGAAAAACTGGCCACGGCCAAGGGCCCAACCACGTTCCTCATGCCAAAAGGCGGCTGCAATGAATGGGACCGCCCGGGCGCCGATCTGCACGATGCCGCCGGGCTTGCCGCCTTCACGGACGAACTTGAAAAGACGCTGCCGGAAAACGTGGACTACATCGCGCTGGACTGCCACATCAACGACCCCGGTTTCAGTGCCAAAGTGCTTGAGGTGTTTGACCGCTGGGTCGAAAACGGCACGATCAAGACCTGACCACGTCCCGGCTTTTTCTTGGGACAAATACCTTGGGGTGAATTGCGCCGGACCGCGTCCGGCGCAAGAGGGGCAACGCCCCTGCCCGCCTTTTCAAAAAATGCCCCTGCTTGGTTGCCAATACAGACCAGACAGAGAATACTCGGCTCCGCATCCGGCCGCAAAAGGATACTCCCGTGACACTCACCATGCAGATTCTCTGGGGCTCGCTTTTCCTTGCCCTCTGCGCCGTGATCCACGTAGTGGCGATTGCAGTGCTGACCGGGATTGCCGGACGCATGGCCGGGCGCATGTCGCTTCACGGCCCGCTCAAGCGCCTGATCGTGATTGTCGGCGCCGCCTTCCTGTGGATCACGCTGTCACACACGATCCAGGTCTGGATCTGGTCGAATGCGTTCCTACTGATGGGGGTCATTGACGATCTCAACAGTGCGCTTTACTTCGCGCTCGTCACCTATTCCACCGTGGGCTACGGCGACTATGTTCTGGGGCCGGGCACACGGATTTTCGGCACCATGGCCGGGGTCAGCGGCGTTCTGACCCTCGGAGTCAGCACTGCCTTTCTGGTTGCACTGCTCGGGCGGCTTCTGCCACAAACCGACCCCGGGGGGCTGCCCCCGTCCAAAAGTTGATGTGCGGAGCATTTGACCCATGAAAATCGCCTACACCATGACCGAAGGCAAAGGCGAACTTGACCGCCTTCTGGCCGATTTCGCGGCCGAGCTTGCTGCAAAAGGTGTGCGCACGCGCGGCATTGTCCAGATCAACTCCGACTGCGAACCCTCGCATCGCTGCGACATGGACGTACAAATCCTGCCGGACGGGGACCGAATTCGCATCTCCCAATTCCTCGGAAAGGAGTCGAAGGGCTGCCGCCTCAACCCCGAGGCCCTTGAACAGGCCGTGGTCGAGGTCGGCAAATCCATGCAGGATCCCTTTGATATCTTCATCCTGAACAAATTCGGCAAACAGGAATCAGACGGACGCGGCTTTCGCGACCTCGTCGCACATGCTTTGGCCGAGGGCGCCCATGTCATTGCCGGGGTGAACGGCATGAACCGCCAGAACTTCGAGGATTTCTCGGGCGGCATCGCAACCTATGTCCCACCCGAGCCAGGCGCGCTCATGGCATGGTACGACCCGGATCCGGATTAACCGGTCTCTTCCACCTTTGAGGCCGGATAAGGTTCGGGCAGGTTGCCGTCATTCGTCAACAGGATGGCCAGCGGCCGTGATCCGGGAAACAGGGCCATGATCGTGACGACGGCCGAAGTCAGGATCACCGACAGGATCGCCCCCGCCCCGCCCCAGATCGCGGTCCACGCCGCGAGCGAAACCATGACCACAACCGGACTGATATTCATGCTGCGCCCCATCAGGCGTGGTTCCCAGAAATAGCCGATCCCGAACTGGGCTGCGCTCAGGCTGGCAAACAGCAACAATAATTCCGAGGACAGGCCGAACTGCCCCACTGCAAACAGCATCGGCAAGGCCATGGCGATCCATGACCCAACATAGGGAATGTAATTGAAGATCGCCGTCAGCACGGCAAAGAACGCGGCAAACTCAACCCCGAAGACAAGGAAGATCAAATAGCAGATAACCCCCAACACCACGTTGATAAGGGTTTTCATGGTGAAATAGGTGCCGATTTGCGAAATCAGCATGTCGATGGTTTGCCAGACCTGCGCCCGCGCTTCGTCATCGGGTACAATCGCCGAAATTTTCGTCTTTATGGCGTTGCGTTCGAACAGGAACAGGATTGCGTACAGACAAACCAGCGCGACATAACCCGCCGAATAAGACAGGGAATTCAGCGCATAGCGCAGCGCGACCTGAAGGTCGATGTTGTCATCCAGCAACTTGTCAATGGATTGCCAGGTCAGTTCCACCTCATAGTCGAAACGCCCCGCCTGTTCTGACACGATCACCGACAGGGAATCGACATAGGTCGGAATGGCGCGCACAACGGGCTCCATGTTGCGGGCAAAGAACCCCACGCCAAGGAACAGGAACAGGAACAGGACAATCGCCGTCATCGTCATGCGCATCCACGGCGGCACGATACGCGTGTAGACGGGCAACCGCTCCATCTCGCGCGAAATGCCGTCCATAAGGAAGGCCAGCAAAGCCCCCCATACAATCGGCACAAGGATTGCGTGCGCGGTGTTAAGCACCCACCCGACCGCCACCGTGGCCAGAATGGCCGTGCTGATGCCTGTCATCTTTGCATAGCCGTCGCGTGTCATGTCATCCTCGGTTTGCCTCGCCCCCATCAAGCCCGCCCGCGCGCATAGGGTCAAGCGCGTGCAGGGGCCTCTGACGAAAAGCCTCAGCCCACAAGGGCACGGCGGACAAGGTTTAGCGCGGCCAGCGTCAGAACAACCAGCGTGGCCTTTTTGAACATGGTCTGGTCGATCCGGTCCTGCACCTTACCCCCCAGCCACATACCCAACACGGCAGGCGGCACCATCGCCAGCGAAAACGGCAGGGTTTCGGCGCGCACCACCCCGGACCCGATATGAGCAAAGAACAGAGCCACAGCCCCAAGCCCATAGATCACGCCCTGTACACGCATCTGCTCGGTTTTTTCAGTGTTCAGCGCGGTCAGGTACAAAACCGTCGGCGGCCCCCAGACCCCCGAGAAACCGCCAATCAACCCGGCAAAGCCGCCCACACCTGCCTCGATCCGGGCCGACCGTTCCGGCAGGGACACCCGCACGCCCATCAGTTGGATCACCGCAAACAGTGCCACCGGCCCCCCGATCAACAAGAGCATGGTTTCGGGCGGGATGATCCGCACGAACTGGGCCGAGATCAAAAGGCTGACCACACCGGCCAGCAGGAATACGCGGAACTTGCGCACCGAAATCAGGGCCGCCCCCACCCCCTGTCGCAACGCCTGCATCCCGTTTGTCACGAGGGTCGGCACGATCAGACCTGCCAGCGCCAGATCGGGCGGCAGGAAGGTGCTCAGCCCCGAGATCATCACCATCGGCATGGCGAAACCCACCATGCCCTTGATGATTCCGGCAAGACCTGCGATCAACAGGGCTGCGCCAAACAAATCCGGGGTCACAAGAGTGAAAAGGCTATTCATGGCCTACTCTTAGGGCTTTTAGTCCGCCCCTGCAAAAAGTCCATGCGCAACAAACGAACAATTACGTTAAGCAACAAGTATTATTGTTGCGCTGCACCTGCAAACGAATTATGTCACACTGCAGCAAAGCAAAGGATATGATTCATGGCCCATGACGGACAGGACCTGACGATGACGAACGCCACTCTTCTTCCCGACCTTCTGACGCTGACCGGCGCGGCTGTTGCCCCGGTCAAAGCCCTGCTTGAAAACGCGACCAGCACCGTGCGTGAAACCGTGTCTGCCGAAGGCCGCGTCTCGGGCGCGCTGCTCGAAGACAACCAGGCCGCCGCACATGGCCTTGCCTGGCTGGCTACCTACGAACAATCCCTGACCCAAATGCAGGCCTGGGCCGAACGCCTGCAGGCCGACGGCAAGTTCGGCGAGATGGAACAACTCATCCACCAGATCGCTTTCGGGGAATACCTGAACCAGATCAAGGGCGGCATCCCGATGAGCCAGGGCGAAATCGTCCGTATTGGCGACCTTGGCCTTGGCGCCGATGCGCTAGCCGGTCTGAACGCGCCGGAAATCGACATGCTCTGCACATCGGGCAATACGCAGGCGGCCCGTATGCGCCTTGTCGAACTGATGCAGGACAACCACGGCCACGCCACCTTTGGCGCGTCGGGCCTGGATGAAGAGCTCGAGATGATCCGCGAACAGTTCCGCCGCTACGCGGATGAACGCGTGGTCCCCAACGCCCATGAATGGCACCTCAAGGACGACTATATCCCGATGGAAATCATCGAGGAACTGGCCGAAATGGGCGTCTTTGGCCTGACAATCCCCGAGGAATATGGCGGGCTTGGCCTGTCTAAGGCGTCGATGGTGGTGGTCTCCGAAGAACTGTCGCGCGGCTATATCGGTGTTGGTTCGCTCGGCACCCGCTCGGAAATCGCGGCTGAACTGGTCGAGGCCGGCGGCACCGAGGAACAGAAACAACACTGGCTGCCGAAACTGGCTTCGGCCGAAATCCTGCCGACCGCCGTATTCACCGAACCGAACACCGGCTCTGACCTTGGCAGCTTGCGCACACGTGCCGTGAAAAACGCCGATGGCGATTATGAGATCACCGGCAACAAGACATGGATCACCCACGCGGCCCGCACTCATGTGATGACCCTGCTGGCGCGCACTGATCCGGATTCGACCGACCACCGCGGTCTGTCGATGTTCCTGGCCGAGAAAACCCCCGGCGACGACGAAAACCCGTTCCCGACCGAAGGCATGACCGGCGGCGAAATCGAGGTTCTGGGCTATCGCGGCATGAAGGAATTCGAGCTTGGCTTTGACGGGTTCAAGGTCAAGGGCGAAAACCTTCTGGGGGGCGTCGAAGGCCAAGGCTTCAAGCAACTGATGAAAACCTTCGAAGCGGCCCGCATCCAGACCGCCGCCCGCGCCGTCGGCGTGGCGCAAAACGCGCTGGAAATCGGCATGCAATACGCCGAGGACCGCAAGCAGTTCGGCAAATCGCTGATCAACTTCCCCCGCGTCGCCGGCAAGCTGGCAATGATGGCGGTCGAGATCATGGTCGCGCGTCAGCTGACCTATTTCTCGGCATGGGAAAAAGACCACGACCAACGCTGCGACCTTGAGGCAGGCATGGCCAAGCTGCTGGGCGCCCGTGTGGCATGGGCAGCAGCCGACAACGCACTGCAAATTCACGGCGGCAACGGCTTTGCGCTGGAATACCAGATCAGCCGCGTTCTGTGCGACGCCCGCATCCTGAATATCTTTGAGGGTGCCGCGGAAATCCAGGCGCAGGTGATTGCCCGCCGTCTGCTCGGCTAAGTCGCTTTCAATACACGAACTCTAAACCCCGGTCCGCAATGCGGGCCGGGGTTTTGTCTTTTAGAACCAGCAAGCGCTGAACGCCTGACGAAATCATTCTTTTATGACAAGGGCATCCATGTTCCAATCAGAAGGTTCGCAAGAATCATTCGCCCAAAAAGGAACTGAAGATGACCCGCCCCCCAACCCATGCTTTGCTAGGCGCCGTCTGCCTTGTGATGATCGCCTTTCCTGCATTGGCCCACAGCGGTGACGGTTATGGCGGCGGCTTTGTGGCGGGGTTCACCCACCCGATCCTCGGCTGGGATCACGTAGCGGCCATGGTGGCGGTCGGCCTTTGGGGGGCATTTCTCGGGTCGCCTGCAATCTGGATCCTGCCCGTGGTGTTCCCGCTTGTGATGGCCTTGGGGGCCGTTGCGGGGATCATCGGTCTGCCCGTGCCGGCGGTTGAAACCGGCATCGCGCTGTCTGCGGTCGTGCTCGGGTTCATGATCGTGCTTGCGCTGCGGCCACCGCTCTGGATCGCCGGTGTGATCGTAGCGGCATTTGCGATTTTCCACGGCTACGCCCACGGCACCGAATTGCCCGCCACGGTAAACGCCTTTGCCTATGCGGTCGGGTTTGTCATTTCGACGGGGCTTCTGCATCTCATCGGCATCGCCTTTGGCCTTCTCGTGCGGTGGCCCGCGGGGCGCATGGCCGTACGCGGCGCAGGTGCGCTGATCTCGCTGGCAGGCATCGCTTTCCTGACCGGCATGGCATGACTCTGCCCCAAGCCCGCCTGCTCGCCGTTATCGGTCTGGTCATGATGGCGGGGCCGGCCTATGCCCATGCTCCAATTCCGGGCATCAAGGGTTTCTATGTCGGGTTACTCCACCCGTTCTCGACCCCCGCACAGGCCCTCGTGATGCTAGGCACGGGGCTTCTGGTTGCGGGCTATGCCGAGGACAGTGTGCGCTGGCTTCTGGCGGGATTTCTCGCATGTTCCCTGCTGGGGGTTATCTTCGGATCCGCCGACAGCACTCTTGATCCAACCCTGTTTGGTGCGACCGTTCTGATCTGTTCTTTCACAGCCCTTCTGCCGGGGCGCCTGCTGCCTGCGGCGCTCGTCCTAGTGGGGGGTGCAGGGTTGTTGATTGGATCGGCCTCAATCCCCGATGACGGCCCCACCCGGGACCGCCTGTTTACGACGTCGGGGTCTATCGTCGGCGCTAGTCTCGGGCTGCTCTACCTGTTCGGCATACTGTATTACATCCGCAAGCGTGCGCAGGCAGCATGGCTCGGAATCGTGGTGCGAGTCGTCGCTGCATGGATTGGCGCGGTTGCCATGCTGATGCTTGCCTTGGGAACGATGACCCCCACCTGACGCACCTACGGTATCTCGATACCTTCATACTTTTGTACAAATCGGGCAGCTCCCCGAAAAATGTTGTACAAATTGGTCACTCCATCTCTTTTCACAAAAAATGCTGCGCTGCGGCATCGCGGCGCTTGCATAGAATCGGCCGCGGGCGTACGCCAGAGTCATGTCTGCGACTCGTCTTTCTCCCGACAGCTGGATTCAGGCCGGCTTTGAAGCGCTTCTTGCGCAAGGCCCTTCTGCCCTCAAGGCCGAGGCTCTGGCGCGAAACCTCAAGACAACCAAGGGCAGTTTTTACTGGCATTTCAAAGACGTACCGGCCTTTCACGACGCTTTGCTTGCCCGCTGGGAAGAACAAAGCCTCAACGGGTTCCATTCACCCGCCGAGACCGTAAACGCCGTGCAGCGCCTGCGTAGCTTAGCCCAGAACGGGGAAAGCGACAGCAACGTTGAACCCGCCATCCGCGCCTGGGCCCATGGTAGCGAAAAAGCAGCAGAAACCGTGGCCCGCGTTGACGCCAAGCGTATGAAATCGTTGGACAAAGCCCTATCTGACGTTGGCCTTTCCAATCCGGAATTGTCGCGCATCATATATGCTGCGAACCTTGGCATGGTCGAACTTTCCGAACGTGACGGGCAGACCAACGAAGAGGCGCTCGGCACTTTGGTCGATCTCGTTCTGGCCCTCTACGCCTGACCAAAAACCGCACGTTACGTCCTGAACGCCTGTCGCGCCAATGCGTCCATGAACCGCCCTCTGGCAGTAGGCAAGGTCCTGTTCCCAAGCGTGTTTGCGACCTTTTGTTCAAGAAAATACCCGGTGACTTCAAGTGCTTGAAGGATCTCTGCATCCGTAGCCTCTCCTTGGCCGACAAGGCAGGGCGGCAGGGGCAAAAGGCGATCGGCCCAATCACCCGCGCCCGCGCGTGACACCGCGCGTCCGGACTTGGGCGAGACGTAAACCAGCCCCTCGGTCGCACCGGTCACGGCGCATTGCAAGAGATCCAGACCGAACCCCAAATCCTCTAGCAATTGCAGTTCCCAGTGCAGGTAAGCCAGGGCCCAGATGTCATTTTGACCAAGCAAATCAAGCAATTGCTCTGTGCGCACATAAAGGGTGAAATGGGGTTCCCGCTCGGGCAGGCAGAACAACAACAGGGACGTCACCGCGTTCATGCCCGCCAGTGCCAGCCGGTCGGAAAGCACCGCCGCACGGCTGCGCAGCGGCTCGACCAGAAAGCTACCGATATGGTCCTCAAGCCGCGCACGCCAGGTCAGATCGACCTGTGCCCCGGGTTGTAGAATCGGGGTCATCTTACGACTGGTCCCGCCACGCACCACACCGGCGTGACGGCCATGGTCCGGTGTGAAAACCTCAACAATAACAGAGGTTT
Organism: Shimia fortis; assembly: GCF_040225985.1. Lineage (NCBI taxonomy): Bacteria > Pseudomonadati > Pseudomonadota > Alphaproteobacteria > Rhodobacterales > Roseobacteraceae > Shimia > Shimia fortis. The sequence continues at coordinate 195,316 of NZ_JBBPEU010000005.1, read as the reverse complement.
CTCCGTGCTTTCGGCTTCCCAGAACGATGCCCTGATCCCGCCATTCCATCGCCTAGTCCACCAGTCCCGGTTCGTCTAACAGGTGACGCCCCTGCCGGTCCTCGACTTCCACGACCCAGAGGTCCGGATCAAAATCCCGCTGACGGCGCAGCGCCGCATCCACCGTAGGTTCTTCACCTTCAGCCAGCACCATCCACTTGCGGTCACCTGTCATAAGGTCGAATGATCTCTGAAACGCCTGTGCCTGCCCGTCCAGCGTTGCCAGTTTAACGAGAACGGCCCCCGCCGTGTCATCTCCATGGGCCACGACATATGCAGGAATGCCCGCAAACTCCAAACGCGCCATATAGGCCTGCACCCAGAATTTCGCGGTCAGTCGTGTCATTTGTTCCCGTCACGGAAATCGAGCCCCATCTCGGAATAGCGTTCCTTTTCCTCAAGCCAGTTCGGGCGTACCTTGACCTGAAGGAACAGGTGGACGCGACGGCCCAGAAACTCTTCCAGTTCCTCTCGCGCGGCTTTCGAGACAGCCTTGATCGTTTCGCCGCGGTTGCCAAGCACGATGCCCTTGTGACCGTCGCGCATAACGTAAATCAACTGGTCAATCTTGGCCGACCCGTCTTTGCGCTCTTCCCAGTTTTCGGTCTCGACGGTCAATTGGTAGGGCAGTTCCTGATGCAAACGCAGGGTCAGCTTTTCGCGCGTGATCTCGGCCGCGATCATCCGCATCGGCAGGTCTGCGATCTGGTCCTCGGGATAAAGCCACGGCCCTTCGGGAAGCTGTTCAGCCAGCCATGTTTTCAGGTGATCCGCGCCATGCCCCTTTTCTGCGGAAATCATGAAGGTTTCGGCAAATTCGAAACGATCGTTCAAGTCTTTGGCTAGGCCCAAGAGCCTTTCGGACTCGACCTTGTCGATCTTGTTGATGGCCAGCGCGATGGTGCGCCCCTTGGGCAGTTCCGAAAGCCCTTCGAGAATGCGCTCGACGCCTTCGGTCACGCCGCGATGCGCCTCGACCATTAGCACAATCACATCAGCATCGGCGGCCCCGCCCCAAGCGGCGGCCACCATGGCGCGGTCCAGACGACGGCGCGGCCGGAACAGGCCGGGCGTGTCCACAAACACGATCTGGCTGTCCCCTTCCAGCGCAACACCTCGAATGCGCGCACGGGTGGTTTGAACCTTGTGAGTGACGATCGACACCTTGGCCCCTACCATGCGGTTGGTCAGGGTGGATTTCCCTGCATTGGGCTCTCCTATCAGGGCGACGAATCCGGCGCGGGTGGTCATGGGCATTCCTCAGACATTGCAAGCCTTGGGTTTACAGGGTTTCAGGGCCTGGGGCCAGATGGGATTTTGCCCCCGCTGCGCATCAATGTGTACAGCCCGCTTGCCACGATCAGGGTGGTGCCAACGATCATCAGGGGATCGGGGCGTTCGCCAAACCAGAAGATCGCGAACACCAGCGCGAACAACATGCGTGAATACCGAAATGGCGTCACCACCGCGATATCACCGGTGCGCATGGCCACGGTCAGGGTCGTATAGGCCAACACACCCACCAGCGTTGTGCCCGCAACAACCAAAACATGCACAGGGTTGATCGGGCTTTCGGGCAGGCCTTGGAACGGAAACAGGATGATCCCCGCAAGGATCAGAACCGCAAATCCCAGCGTCCCCAACTGGTTGCTGGACATGGTTTTGGGGCTGATGCTCGTGGCAAGGTCACGGCCAGAAAACCCCAGTGTTGCGAGCACGGCAAAGATGGATGCGATTTCGAAACTGGCGGGGGCCGGACGGACGATTAGAAGGACCCCAACAAAGCCGACCGCCATCGCGACCCACCGTCGCGGACCTACATGGGCACCTAAGAACAGAACAGCGCCCAAAGTCACGACAAGTGGCGCGGATTGAAGGATCGCTGTGGTGCTGGACAGCGGCGAAAAGGCCAGTGCGAGGAAGAAAAACAACCGCCCTGCCAATTCACAACCGGACCGTATGATCATCGCAGGTGACAGGATGGCCGGATGAAAGACCGGCTCTTGCGCGCGCCTGGACAGGGCCGCGAACAGATTTAGGCCAACCGCGCCAAAGATCAGCAGGACAAAGCTGGTCGGGACGGTTTGCATCGCGAATTTGAGTAAGGCGTCCTCAACCGCAAAGGCCGCCATGGACAGCACCATGGCAAGGCTGCCGCGTAAATTGTCGGACATGCCAGTCAGCTCTGAAGCTGGGCAAGCAGTGCCTTGGCCGCGGCCTGCTCGGCTTTGCGTTTGGAATTGTCCGCCGCCTCGGTGCTTTGCCCGGTTTCAAGCGTAACGGAAATCCGGAAAACGGGGGCATGATCGGGACCCGTCCGTGCCACCGTTTCGTAGGTTGGTGGCTTCAGCCCGCGGGCCTGCGCCCATTCCTGAAGCGAGGTTTTGGGATCGCGGGCGTCGGCCTCGACCTTGGTCACGCGATCCCCCCATAGGCGGACGACCATCTGTTTTGCGGTCTCGAACCCCGCATCCAGATAGACGGCAGCGATGAGGGCCTCCATCGCGTCGCCAAGCAGGGCCTGTTTGCGGCGGCCACCCGACATCATTTCGGACCTGCCAAGCTTCATTGCGTCCCCTAAGGCAATTTCGCGGGCCACATCGGCACAGGCTTCTTTGCGCACCAAAGCATTGAATCGTGGGGCCAGCTGGCCCTCGGTCGCAGCGCGATCTTGCGACAAAAGCGCCTCGGCCATGACCAGCCCCAGAACGCGGTCACCCAGAAATTCCAGTCTCTGGTTGTCGTCACGGGTCGGCGAGGACATGGAGGAATGTGTCACAGCCCGCACCAAGAGTTCAGGCCTTGAAAACTCGTGCCCGATGCGTTTCTGAAGTGCTTTCAGATCGGCAGATAACTTCATTCGACCGCCTTGAAGAACCTGTCGCTGCGCCAAGTCCAGAAAAAGAACATGGATCGCCCTGCGGACGAGAACATCACGCGGTCTGCGCGGCCGATCAGATTCTCATAGGGCACGAACCCGACCCCACGCGCGACGCGAGGGGTGCGGCTGTCGGTCGAATTATCACGGTTGTCGCCCATAAAGAAATAGTGCCCTTCCGGCACCGTATAGACGCCTGTGTTGTCTGTCGGCTGGTTCGCGATATTCAGAATTGAATGTGTGCGTCCACCCGGCAAGGTTTCATACTGGCGCGATTTGAGGCACACGCCCCCGTCGCCCACCGGGCCGTTTTCACAGCGCGGGCGCAGGCCCTGCGGCCCCTGCGGTCCCGCAACTTCTTCGAACACGCCACCATCTTCCAGCTTGACCGGTTCGCCATTGATATGCAGCACGCCCGCCTTAACCTGAATGGTTTCACCGGGCAGGCCCACGAGACGCTTGATGTAGTCAAAGCCAGTCAAGGGATGGCGGAAGACTACGACATCCCCCCGTTCAGGTTCCGAGCCGAAAAGCCGGGTGTTGTCCCCGTCAAAGACACCGCAGATGTTCTTGGCGTCGATATTCACGCCAATGGCCGGAATGCGGATAGAGGGGCAAGAGGCATAGGAATAGCCATAAGACATTTTGTTTACAAAGACGAAATCCCCGATCAACAGGGTATCCTTCATCGAACCGGACGGGATCCAGAAGGGCTGGAAAAACAGGGACCGGAACACACCGGCGATGACAAGAGCCCAGAAGATGGTCTTGACCGTTTCCATGAACCCGCCCGATTTCTTTGCCTCGGCTGCCATTTGTTCTCTCCGATAGGAATTTCAGCGTTACATGCGGCGCGGCAGGTCAGGAGTCAACCCGACCAATCGGACGCGCCTCGATTACGACAAAGGCCTGTGCCCAGGGGTGGTCATCCGTCAGCGTGACATGGATGATCGCCTCATGGCCTACGGGGGTCATTTCCTTGAGACGTTCAGCGGCCCAGCCTGTCACATGCATCACGGGCTGACCGGTACGCATGTTGGAAACGGACATGTCTTTCCATGCGATGCCCATCGCCAATCCGGTGCCCAACGCCTTGGAACAGGCCTCTTTCGCAGCCCAGCGTTTGGCATAGGTGCCCGCCTCATCCCGGCGCCGTGCCGCTTTGGCCTGTTCAATATCGGTGAAGACACGGTTGCGAAACCGGTCCCCGAATCGGTCAAGCGTGCGGGCAACGCGGTCGATATTCGCGAGGTCGGTGCCAATGCCGAGGATCATAAAAAGCCCCCTTTTTGGCAACCCCGTTCCTTGAATTGGAGTGCCTCGAACACGCGTTTCACTGACTGCCTCTGGCAGCATCCATCAGGCGGCGCATTTCGCGGATAGCGGGGTCGAGACCGGCAAAGATCGCTTCGCCGATCAGGAAGTGTCCGATGTTCAATTCCATGACTTCGGGCATCGCCGCAATCGGTTGAACCGTGTCATAGGACAGGCCGTGACCCGCGTGCACCTCAAGGCCAAGCGAATGGGCGAAGGTCGCCATCTCACGCAGGCGCGCCAGTTCCGCGTCGCGTTCATCAAACCGGCCCTCGGCGTGAAAGTCGCAATAGGCACCGGTGTGTAATTCGATCACCTCGGCCCCGATGCGGTTGGCGGCCTCAATCTGGGCCTGATCTGCTGCGATAAAAATGGACACCCGGCACCCGGCCTCGCGCAATGGCGCAATGAAATGGGCCAGTCTGTTTTCCTCGCGTGAGACCTCCAGACCGCCTTCGGTGGTCCGTTCTTCGCGCTTTTCTGGCACGATGCACACGGCGTGAGGCTTGTGGCGCAGAGCAATCGCTTGCATCTCGTCCGTGGCGGCCATCTCGAAATTAAGCGGGACCGTCAGCGCCTTCATCAGGCCATCGATGTCATCATCCTGAATATGACGCCGGTCTTCGCGCAAATGCGCCGTGATCCCGTCTGCTCCGGCCTCTTCCGCCAGCTTAGCGGCGCGCACCGGATCGGGATAGGCCCCGCCCCGCGCGTTCCGAACCGTAGCCACATGATCGATATTCACACCAAGTCGCAGCATTGCTTTTCCGCTCCTAGAAAGTCCTTGCCGCGAACCTAGTGCGCCTCGCGTGTGGAGAAAACCGGAATCTTAGTTCTTTGGCGGCATGGCCTTGTGTTTGGCGCTGGCTTGCTGTGCCTTGGCCTGCGCGGCGGCGACTTTCCTGCGGAACTTAGCGGCCCGCCGTTTCTGGTAGGCACGGATCACGGGCACGCTCAGGTAATAGGCAATTGTGCCCGTGATGATACCGGGAATGATGCCGCCGACCATATAGGGAAAAAACACTTCATCAAAAAAGATCGACAGCCCCGTCCAGTCCATCTCGTGATCGGTGAACATGGCGACAAAGTTGTGCCAGAGATCAGCGCCGGCATTGGCAAACTTGCTGGCCAAGGACTGTTTTTCGCCTTCCTGGAATTCTGTCCCCAACAGGAAGTGGCCCGTTTTCAACGAAACAACCCCGATGGGCAGATAGGTCAGTGGGTTGCCGAAAAAGGTTGCCAGCAAGGCCGCCAGAAGATTGCCGTTTATGACCCTTGCGATCAGGGCCGCAACCACGAAATGCAACCCGTAAAAAGGGGTGAAGGTCGTGAACACACCAGCCCAAATACCCCGCGCGATGAATTCGGGCGTGCCGGGCAGGCGCCGCAGCCGGTGTTTGACATAGTGGAAAGCCCGCGTCCAACCGCCCTTTGGATAGACTCCATCCGAGATGACCTTCAAAACGCTTCGTCTGTCCCGGCGTTTGAATACCACAGGGCGGTTCCTCGATGGGGCGCTAGGCCGGCTTGCGTGCTTTGGCAGGATCCCGGTGTCTTGCAATCTCGGCCACGTCACTTTCCGCTTCGAGCGCCAGCATCAACGAATGCAGATGTTCAGCGTCCCGCAGCTCTACGTGGATGTGCAACCGGAAGAAATCGGGCTTCCTATCCATGAACTCAAGATCCGAGATATTGGCCTTGTGCTCGCCAATCAATGTGCAAATACGTCCCAGTACCCCAGCGTCATTTCCGATCGTCATTTCCAAAGTGACGTCATAAATCGCCTGATGCTGGCCGGAATGCCAATGCAGATCAAGCCAACGCTCGGGTTGTTCTTCGTAATTGCTGAGTGATTCACAGTCGATGGCGTGTACCACCACGCCTTCGCCGCGATAGGTGATGCCGACGATACGCTCACCGGGCAAAGGCTGACAGCATTGAGCACGATGGAAACTCTGCCCGTCCGAAAGACCAATCACAGCCCGATCCGAAGCGACGGCTTCGCGTTCGTCCTTGACCAGTTCGGGATACACGGCCTTGACCACTGCATCCGCCACGATCTCTGCGCTGCCAAGACGCGCCAGAAGTTCGTCGCGATCATCAATGCGCAGTTGTTTGGCTGCCGTATCCAGAATGCGATCAGTGACGGTCTTGCCGACATGCTCGAACGCAGCACGGGCAAGTTCACGACCAAGTTTCATGAACCTTTCGCGATCGACCTCGCGCAGGGCACGCCGAATGGCGGTTTTCGCTTTGCCCGTCGTGGCGATATCCAACCACGTCGCCTGCGGGATTTGCCCTGCCGCGGTGATGATCTCGACCGACTGGCCGTTCTTGATCCGGGTCCAGAGCGGCACGCGCATATGGTCGATCTTGGCCCCAACGCAGGCGTTGCCGATCCGCGTGTGAATGGCATAGGCAAAATCCAGCGGAGTCGCCCCGCGCGGAAGCTTGACCACCTCGCCCTTGGGCGTGAAGCAGAACACCTTGTCGGCGTACATCTCGAGTTTGACAGCCTCGAGAAACGAATCGTGGTCTTCGTCGTCAAACTGTTCGGTCAGCGAACTGACCCAGCTGACCGGATCGACGGCAAACGGGTTTTCACCGCGCACCCCGTCTTTGTAGGACCAATGCGCCGCCACGCCGGACTCCGCCACATCATGCATCTGCTGGGTGCGGATTTGCACCTCGACCCTGCGCCCGTTGCGACCAGACACCGTGGTGTGAATCGATCGATAGCCGTTTGACTTCGGCTGGCTGATATAGTCCTTGAAACGACCAGGAACTGCGCGCCAGCGTTGGTGGATCGCGCCGAGCACGGCATAGCAATCGGTCTCGCTCTCGGTGATGATGCGGAACCCATAAATGTCGGACAAGCGACTAAAGCCCTGATCCTTGGCCTGCATCTTGCGCCAGATTGAATAGGGTTTCTTGGCGCGGCCCACGACCTTGGCCTTGATGCCCGCCTTGGTTAGTTCCGTGCGCATATCCTTGGTGATCCGCTCAATCACGTCGCCCGTTTCCTTCTGCAACGTGATGAAGCGGCGCATGATGCTGGCGCGACCTTCGGGATTCAAAACCTTGAAGGCAAGATCCTCAAGTTCTTCGCGCATCCATTGCATACCCATACGCCCGGCCAGCGGAGCATAGATATCCATAGTCTCGCGCGCCTTGATCACCTGTTTTTCAGGCCGCATCGCCTTGATGGTGCGCATATTGTGCAAACGGTCGGCCAACTTGACCAGGATGACTCTGAGGTCCTTGGACATGGCCATGAACAGTTTGCGGAAGTTTTCAGCCTGCTTGGTTTCTGTAGACGACAGTTGCAGGTTGGTCAGCTTGGTCACGCCATCGACCAGCATCGCCACCTCGTCTCCGAATCGCTTTGACACCTCGGAGTACGATGCTTTGGTGTCTTCAATTGTGTCGTGAAGAAGCGCCGTGACGACGGTGGCATCGTCCAGTTGCTGCTCCGCGAGGATATAGGCGACTTCGATGGGGTGGGTGAAATAGGGCTCGCCCGAGTGACGATACTGCCCTTCATGCATCGCAAGGCCGAAATCATAGGCCTCACGAATGAGTTTTTCATTTGTTTTCGGGTTGTAGGCGCGAACGTGATCGACGAGTTCGTCAGCAGAGATCATCAACGCGAGCCCACCCAGCTTAGCCTTGACCCTGGGCTTCCATAAGCTGGCGAAGCAACATTTCCTCGGACATATCGTCTTCGGCAGGGGCGTCGTTTTCTGCGCCCATCAACAGAGCCATACGATCTTCTTCTGGCTCGTCGACTTCGATCTGGGTCTGGTTGCTTTCGATCAGACGCTCGCGCAGTTCGTCGGCAGTCTGGGTTTCGTCGGCAATTTCGCGCAGGCTGACAACAGGGTTCTTGTCGTTGTCGCGGTCAACCGTGATCGGTGCGCCGGCAGAGATCTCACGTGCGCGGTGCGCGGCGAGCATCACCAGCTCAAAGCGGTTCGGTACTTTGTCGACGCAATCTTCAACGGTCACGCGGGCCATGGACTACTCCAATTTGTCTGCAGCGATTCAGAAACCGTGTATCTATGAGGATTTCCCGGTGAATACAAGCACTGAATCACAGGGGAATGACGGCTTTTCTGTCGCTTTCGGGCAAGGCTGCCAACATCTCGGAAACCGAGCGCCCGGTCGCCGGATGTACCCAGTCGGGCGCAATGTCATTGAGCGGGACCAACACAAAGGCCCGATCCTGCAATCGCGGATGCGGCAAAATCAACTGGTCCGGGGTGGCGCGCACCTGTTCCTGTGGCGGCAGCGACGTCCACTTTCGGTGCGTTTCCGGATCAGGCAACACCAAGTCCTGCCCCCCGATCAAGTCAATGTCGAGGGTTCTCATGCCCCAGCGCTGATCCCGTTCCCGCCCAAACTCGGCTTCGACTTCATGCAGAACCGCCAGCATATCATGCGCATCCAGCGGTGTTTCGACCATCGCCGCCGCATTGATATAGTCCGGCCCGGCGCCCGGAGGGAAGCAAGGTGTTTCATAAAAACGACTCACTTTGCACAGCTTAAGATTGAACTGACGTAACGACGCGCAGGCGCTCTTTAGCGTCACTTCTGGACCGCCAATCGCGGACGGCAGATTCCCCCCAAGGGCCAACAACCAGATATTATTCACTTTTTAAGCCCTTTCGTTCACGGTGGCGGCAATTTGGCGCAGATTTGCTTGCAGGTGTGGAGTTTTTCACTAACTTTAGGGATGCGGTGTGCCCACCATTTTACACTCACGGGACTTTATCGGGCGCATCAAATCAGAGAGGAATAAAATGTTTTACAAGGACGAACGGCTTGCGCTGTTCATCGACGGTTCGAATCTATACGCAGCGGCCAAGTCGCTCGGGTTTGATATCGATTACAAACTGTTGCGCCAAGAGTTTATGCGCCGTGGCAAACTGCTGCGCGCGTTTTACTACACCGCACTGCTCGAGAATGACGAATATTCTCCGATCAGACCGCTGGTGGACTGGCTTCACTACAACGGCTTTACCATGGTGACCAAGCCGGCCAAAGAGTACACGGACTCTCAAGGCCGCCGTAAGGTCAAGGGGAACATGGATATCGAACTCGCGGTCAACGCCATGGAGCTTGCGCCGCACGTGGATCACATCGTGCTGTTTTCGGGAGATGGGGACTTCCGGCCGCTCGTTGAGAGTCTGCAGCGTCAGGGCGTGCGTGTCTCTGTCGTGTCCACCATCCGCAGCCAACCGCCGATGATTTCCGATGAATTACGCCGTCAGGCCGACAACTTCATTGAACTTGACGGATTGCGCGATGTGATCGGCCGTCCGCCGCGTGACCCGGCCCCGACGGACCGCGAAGTCGAATACAGCGCTAAGTGAGGAAAAACCGGGGTCATTCGCCCCGGTTTTTTTGTTTATCCGTTCCGGTCGTTATGCAGGTCTTTGATTCTGTTTGGCCATGTGCTTTTGATATAGGCGAGCACCTCGACAATCTCGGCATCCGTCAACACGCCTTCGAACCCGGGCATCCGGCTTTCATAGCCGTTCCCGACCAAAGCCGCCGTTCCGTATTTCGTAATCAGAAACAGTTGCATGTCGGGGTGGTGCCAGGTGTGCCCGGTTTGATCATGCGGGGGCGCCTTCATTAAACCGTCCTCGTCGGGTGTACGCCAATCAGGCTCTCCTTCGAGGTTTTCTCCGTGGCAGCTAGCGCAGTTTTCCTGATAGGTCACCTGCCCCCGCGCCACGGCGCTAGGGTCTGAATATGGAAAAAAGCCCCCTCCTTCCTCGGCCATTGCTAAGGTGCCGCAACAGGCGACGAGCGCCATCGCGGCAGTTATCGTTTTCAATCGTGCAGTCATGGGTTCCCTTTCGCTTTGCAGCATGGGCCTAAAACCTTCCAGCCACGGAAACGCCAATCACATTTTCGCGCGCGCCTCGGGGTGGACGCGCCGCGCCCAAGGCCTTACCTCTGGATCAAGTACGAAAAGGGATCGCACATGCCAAATCCGCCCCTGACCATCCATCTTGCCGCACCGCGTGGATTCTGCGCGGGGGTCGACCGCGCCATCAAGATCGTTGAAATGGCTCTCGAAAAATGGGGGGCACCGGTCTATGTCCGCCACGAGATCGTGCATAACAAGTTCGTGGTTGACGGGCTGCGCGAGAAAGGCGCCGTCTTCGTGGAAGAGCTTGACGATTGCCCCGATGACAGACCAGTGATTTTCTCGGCACATGGGGTGGCAAAATCAGTGCCCGCCGAAGCGCAGCGCCGGGAGATGGTCTATGTCGACGCCACCTGCCCACTTGTGTCCAAGGTGCATATCGAGGCTGAACGCCATTTCGAACATGGCTTGCAAATTATCATGATCGGCCATGCGGGACACCCCGAAACCATTGGCACGATGGGCCAATTGCCCGACGGAGAAGTCCTGCTGGTCGAGACAGAAGAAGACGTGGCCACAATTAAGGTACGCGACCCGGAAAAGCTCGCCTTTGTGACACAGACAACCCTCTCGGTGGATGACACGATCGGGATTGTCGCGGCCCTCCAGGCACGGTTTCCACAAATCGTGGGACCGCACAAGGAAGACATCTGTTATGCGACCACAAACCGGCAAGAGGCCGTGAAGGCCATTGCCCCAAAAGTGGACGCCATCCTTGTCGTCGGCGCGCCCAACTCTTCGAACTCGCGACGCCTTGTCGAGGTCGGCGCCAAAAACGGCTGTGCCTATTCGCAGCTTGTCCAACGCGCAGAAGAAATTGACTGGCGCGCTCTGGAAGGCATCCGACACCTTGGGATTACTGCCGGCGCCTCGGCGCCCGAGGTCCTGGTCAACGAGGTCATTGATGCTTGCCGCAAAAAGTATGACGTGACGGTCGAGATCGTCGAAACCGCCGTCGAGCGGGTCAACTTCAAGGTACCGCGCGTGTTGCGGGACATGCACGCATGACCTCGATTCCCCGCGCGCCGCTTCTTCTGGGCCTTGCTGGCCTGATCCCGTTTATCTGGGGGGCGTTTACGGTTCTGGCCCCCGGTTTGCAGGATTGGGGCGCAGCCACCTTGGGGCCCCGGTTCGTCGGCCCTTATGTTCAACTGTTCTATGGGTCGGTGATCCTATCCTTCATGTCTGGCGTCTTGTGGGGCTTTGCGACACGCATTGAAGGATCGCGCGCGGCAATCGGATATGCACTTTCGACCTTGCCTGCCCTCTGGGCGTTTTTCATGACTGGTGGCGGACCTGTGGGCGCCGCAACAAACCTCATGTTCGGTTTTGCCGGCCTACTGTTGCTGGACTATACCTTTTCTCAATGGCGCCTGACGCCATCATGGTGGATGCGCCTGCGCCTTTTGCTGACCTGCGTGGTCGAGATTTGTCTCGCCGTGACAGTATTTTTCTAACCTGTTCATCAAAGGATTTTTCATGATTTCCACACAGTTTCTTTTGACCGCCCTTGTCGTGGTCATCGCGCCGGGCACCGGTGTCATTTACACGCTTGCCATGGGGTTGGGCCAAGGCCGACAGGCGGCGATCTGGGCTGCGGTCGGAGGCACGTTCGGCATCGTCCCGCATCTGGCGGCTGCAACACTGGGGCTGGCTGCGGTGCTGCATACTTCTGCACTTTTGTTTAACGTCGTAAAATTCGCAGGTGTCGCCTATCTTCTTTACCTCGCGTGGCAGGCTCTGCGCTCTGGTGGTGCGCTGTCTGTGACCGCGGACCACAGGAAACAGAATGGGATTGCCATTGCCCGACGCGGAGCGTTGATCAACATCCTGAACCCAAAACTCTCGGTGTTTTTCCTGGCACTGTTGCCGCCCTTCCTATCGGGCAACCCTGCCACGGCTTCGCTGGAAATGGCGCTGCTCGGTGCGGTGTTCATGTTACTCACATTTTTGGTGTTCGTGCTCTACGGGGTGTTCGCCGCAAAGGCGCGGGATCTACTTTTGGGAAGTGCCGCCGTCATGCGCTGGCTAAACCGTGGCTTTGCCGCGATCTTCGTAGCCCTCGCCGGGCGACTCGCGCTGGAGCGGGCATGACCGATCGCGAAACCATAGAAGTCTACAACGCCCACGCCGCAGATTACGCGGCCATGACCCAAAGCGAAGCGCGGGACAAACAATTGGTCGCCTTCATCGCCCGTGTCCCGCCCAAAGGCGCCGTTCTTGATCTGGGATGTGGTCCGGGACACAGCGCCGAGGAAATGGCCCGTCATGGGTTAACCGCCCATGCGATGGACCCCTCGCCCGAGATGGTCCGGCGGGCGACATCACGACCCGGCGTTATCGCCCGACAAGGCAGCTTTGACGACCTGACCGAAGAAAATCTGTATGACGGCATTTGGGCTAACTTCAGCTTGCTACACGCCCCGCGTGCAGACATGCCGCGCCATCTGGCCGCCATCTTCCGCGCGCTCAGGGACAACGGTACTTTTCACATCGGTTTGAAGTGCGGCACAGGATGCGCCCGCGACCGTCTAGGCCGTTTCTACACCTATTATCAAGAAGACGAACTGCTGGGCTTGCTGCAAGGTGCGGGTTTCACAATCCTTAAAATCAATCGGGGGCGTGGAAAGGGGCTTGAAGGCAGTGTGAGTGATTGGATAACAGTGGCGTCCCATGCCTGATCTATTTGCTTATACCGACGGTGCGTGCTCTGGAAATCCCGGTCCCGGTGGCTGGGGGGTTTTGATGCGCGCCATGAACGGGGACGACATCCTCAAGGAACGCGAGCTTTCAGGTGGCGCGGCAGAGACAACCAATAACAAGATGGAGTTGATGGCGGCCATCATGGCGTTGGAAACCCTGGCAAAGCCCAGCAAGATCACCGTCGTCACAGACAGCGCCTATGTCAAAAATGGCGTCACCGGCTGGATTTTTGGCTGGAAGCGGAACGGCTGGAAAACCGCAAGCAAGAAGCCCGTCAAGAATGTCGAGCTATGGCAACGGCTTGACGCGGCCCAAGCCCGCCATGATGTGACATGGGAATGGGTCAAGGGCCACGCTGGACACCCGGAAAACGAACGCGCGGACGAACTGGCCCGCGCGGGCATGGCCCCCTTCAAACCCTAGCCTGTTCAGGCCACTTTGGTGTTGGCTTGTTCCTGTCCTGTATCCTCGGTCAGGGTCGCAAGGAATTTCTGGATTTCCGGATCCCGCCTTGCCGCGCGGGCAGACCTGCGCGCCCAGACCACGGATTTTTCAAACCCGCGCCGCAATAACGGATCGTCTGCGAACATGCGCTCGCGATAGGCGTCGGCTGCAAAGAAATTCTCGGCGAGTGAAGTATCTTCCTCGTGGTTCTTGTTGAATTTCTGCCAATAGCCCAGCTCGATCGTACCGTTCTGGTGATTGGCACGACCGCGCGCTTTCTTGTTGAGGAAGGCATCGACCGAACGCAGCGCATAATGGTTCAACTGCGCAGCCTCGTACCCGTAATGGTCACGTACGAACAAGGCGCCGGGCATGTCGTCTTGCAAGATCGGCGTACCGTCGGGCAGAACCCAGTTGATCGGGGGATGATCTTCGGCAAGGAACGGGCGGTGGACCCCCATGCGCGCAAATTTTGTACGGTCATTGCGATGCAACGTCTTAAAGAAACGGTGTTCGCCCGGTGCGCCGACTGCAGGCTGCGCCCGTGTGAACAGTTTTGGCACTGGATCACGCGCGATGCCCTGAATTCCGGCATTTCCGAAGATCCGCCACGGAAAGGAAATCGCGTCAGCCGTGGCGTTGGCCTCGATCAGCGCCTGAAATGTGCCGTCACCGGTTTTGATCTGGAGATACTCGTCCACATCCACCACCAGCAACCAGTCGGCATCGCGCACGGCCGGTTCATATTCGGCCCACATCAGGGCGCTTTTGTGAGGGCCGCGCCGCATGACGCGGTTAAAGCGGTGGTGCACTTCGCCCATCGCGGTCAGCCGCCGCAGGATGTGGTCCGTCTGGTCGTTCACATCATTGGTAAAAACGACAATGTCGGTTGCCCCCAGCGTCTTGTAATGCGCAACCCAGTCAGGGATATAAGCACCTTCGTCTTTCATCGTGGTAACAACGGTAACCTTGGGTGCGTCGGACGCACCCCTCAAGCCAGAATAAGCCACTTTCTCTCTTTGCCTCATATGGTGCGGCTCATTCAGCGCGGCCGCTTGTTATGAGAATAGCCTATCGTGTTTTAGACAAATCGTAAACAGTTTTAGGGCTTTGGCCCCAAACACCTAACGCCGGAAATGGGTTGGTACGATTAAAAGGGCCCCGATGGACGAGATGATGGCATCCAGCCCGGCACTGCCGAAACTGATCCCGAACATGCGCCCCACTAAGAAAAACAGGAAGGCCCCACCGACACAGATGATGATTGAGGGGATAATTCCGTTATGGGTGAACTTACTGCGTTCAGACGCATACCCGATGATGCCCGCAATGATGACAGTTCCGAAGAAGGTGAAAAACATGGAAGTCTCCGGTCAGAGTTGCGTGCCCTCGGGGATCGGGAAACCGCGTTGAAAAACCTCGGCATCCTGTGCGCCCTTGCCCGCCCGTTGCAAGCGCAGCAGTTTTACCGCCCCCTTCCCACAGGCCACGGTCAGTGAATCATCCAGCACAGCGCCCGCAGGGCCATGCCCTTCGGCCAGCTTTGAAGCCAGCAGTTTGACCCGTTGTCCGTTCATATCACACCAGGCCCCGGGAAACGGCGAAAGGCCACGGATCAAACGGTCCACCTCTTGCGAAGGGACGGACCAATCGACCTTGCTCTCGGATTTGTCGATTTTGTGGGCATAGGTCACGCCCCGTTCGGGCTGTGGGGTTGGCGTCAGATCAACCAGTTTCGACAAGGCCTCGACAATCGCCGCCGCGCCAAGTTCAGACAAGCGGTCATGCAACTGTGCAGTTGTCTCTTCGGGGCCAATCGCGATCTCGCGGCGCAAAAGAACAGGCCCCGTGTCGAGTCCGGCCTCCATCTGCATGATGCACACGCCGGTTTCCTGATCGCCTGCCATGATGGCGCGATGAATAGGCGCCGCCCCGCGCCAGCGCGGCAGAAGGCTCGCGTGGATGTTGAGACAACCCTGCTTTGGCGCATCAAGAACCGCCTGCGGCAAGATCAAACCATAGGCCACGACCACACCCACATCGGCCTCCAGCTGACGGATCGCGTCCTGCTCTTGCTGCGATTTGAGCGAAACCGGATGCCGAACCTCAAGCCCCAGTTCGAGGGCTCGCGCATGAACCGGCGTCGGGCGTTCTTTCTTGCCGCGCCCTGCCGGACGTGGCGGCTGACAATAGACGGCAACGATGTCGTGACCCGCGTCAACCAGCGCATCCAGCACCGGCACGGAAAATTCAGGGGTGCCCATGAATACGATTTTCATCGTTGCTTTCTCGCCTTCTTGATCAGCATGTCGCGCTTGGTTTTGCTGAGATGGTCAAAATACATCTTGCCGTTCAGATGGTCGATCTGGTGCTGGACGCTTGTGGCCCACAACCCGACAAAGTCTTTCTCCACGGTTGAGCCGTGTTCATCCATATAGCGCACGGTCACCGCACGCGGACGTTTGATGGTCGCCCAGACCCCCGGCAAGTTCGGGCTGGCCTCGTCATGTTCGCGTAGCTGCACCGAAGCGTGCAGGATTTCGGGGTTTGCCATGCGCACGACCTGTCCACGCTCTTCACTGGCATCCACGACGGCAAGCCGCTTTAACACCCCGATCTGGTTTGCCCCCATGCCCACCCCTGGCATGGCCTCCATCGTATCGATCAGGTCGTTCCAGATCTGATGGATCTCGTCGGTGATTTCGGACACAGGTTCAGCCGATGCGCGCAAGCGCTTATCAGGCCAGGGAATGCACTTACGAACGGTCATAGGGGCCCTTTCCCATCGCGTCAAACGCGGGCGCGTTCTCGTTTCAGTTTCTGCGATTTGCGCGTCATCATCTGCCGCTTCATAGGCCCGAGGTAGTCAATGAAAAGCTTGCCGTTCAGATGATCGATCTCATGCTGCACGCAGGTCGCCCAGAGCCCGTCGAAATCCTTTTCGCGGGGATTGCCCTGTTCGTCGATCCAGCCGACCCGCACCTCGGCAGGGCGTGTGACATCCGCGAATTGTTCGGGGATCGACAGGCAGCCCTCTTCATAGGTGTTTAGATCATCCGACGAAGACAGTATCTCGGGGTTGAACATGACTGTGGGCTCGGGGTCGCCATCTTTGACACAATCCATCACGATCAACCGCTCCAGAACGCCGATCTGAGGCGCGGCAAGACCGATCCCCGGGGCATCGTACATGGTGGCCAGCATATCCTTGGCCAAATCGCGCAGACCGTCCGACAGATCGTCGACAGGGGCGCATACCTTTTTCAGGCGGGGGTCGGGGTGAATGAGGATTGGCTTGATCATGGGTTTCATCTAGGCCAAGGCGCCCATGGTTGCAACGGCTCTTGCGCCCGCCGTTCAATCCGCTAGCGTCGGGCAAACCTATGGCGAGAGGATACCCGATATGAGCTTTGACGAGGTCATCAACAGATATGGCACCCATTCCGTGAAGTGGGACATGATGGAAAAACTCTATGGAGTTCCTGCCAAGGATGGCCTTGCGATGTGGGTGGCGGATATGGATTTCCGCCCACCGCAATGCATCACCAATGCACTGGCCCGCATGATCGACCACGGCATCTATGGCTATTACGGCGACGAAACCGCGTATCGGGCGGCCATATGCTGGTGGATGGAAACCCGCCACGGTTGGAAGGTCGACCCGTCGCATATCTTCACAACCCATGGCCTCGTGAATGGCACGGCCATGTGCGTGGATGCCTATACCGCCCCCGGCGACGGCGTGGTCCTGTTCACGCCGGTGTATCACGCCTTCGCCCGTGTGATATCGGCGGCAGGTCGCAAGGTGGTGGAATTCGAACTCGTCAACAATGACGGGCTCTATGAAATGGATTTCGACGCCTATGATGCGATGATGACCGGCACCGAAAAGATGGTCATCCTGTGTTCGCCTCATAACCCGGGCGGCCGTGTGTGGACCCGTGAGGAACTGCAAGGTGTGGCCGATTTTGCCAAGCGCCATGACCTTGTTTTGGTGTCAGATGAAATTCACCATGATCTGGTCTATCCCGGCAATACGCATATCCCGATGACACTGGTAGACGACAGCATCACCGACCGCCTTGTGATGATGACCGCGACCACCAAGACCTTTAACATTGCTGGGTCTCATTCGGGCAATGTCATCATTCCCGACGACAAGCTGCGCGCACTCTTTGCTGCCCGAATGGCCGCTTTGGGATTGTCGCCCAACTCGTTCGGTTTGTTCATGGCAGAAGCGGCCTACTCCCCGGAAGGGGCGGCCTGGGTGGATGATCTGGTGCAGTATCTGGATGGCAACCGCAAACTTTTCGACTCCGCGGTGAACGCCATTCCGGGCCTGCGTTCCATGCCATTGGAAGCAACCTATCTCAGCTGGGTCGATTTTGCCGATACGGGCATGGCACCGGACGAATTTATCGAACGCGTCCAAAAGACCGCGCGCGTCGCGCCGAACCACGGTGTGACCTTTGGCAAGGGCGGCGAAACCTATCTGCGGTTCAACATCGCCACCCCGCGCAGCCTTGTACAACAGGCCTGTGAGCGCCTGAGCGAAGCGTTTTCGGATTTGCAATAAGCCCTAAGCCAAGAAAGGCGAGCGAGTCCTACCACCTGCCACGCCCGATTTCCCGATTTTTGCCGTCGCGCTCACCCAGCGGTGTGGAAAGCGATTCGGTCTCTAAGCTGTTTTGCGATCAGGGAATTTCTGTATTCGGCGATCACGCATCACGCGTGATCAGGGCAACCGGCGCGTTCTCACCGCGGAAAAAATCAACCGGAGCATTGTCCGCAGCTGCAGTCGCACGCTTGAATTCGTAATGCATCAGGTCGCCCTCGGCTTCGGATGCCACGATCAGGCATTGTGAGAGATGTCGCCCCCCATCATAAAGGTCGACCAGCCCGCGCAAATGCGGCGCATCTTCGATGTCCAGCGAAAAACCGTCACCCCGAAACTTGAGAACGCGGAAGGACTGACCGTCCGCCTCGACCCGCAGGCGGCTGCTCTTTTTGAGGCTCTTCTTACGGGCCTCATCCAGCCCCGCCTGAACATCTTTGGGCAGAAAAGTTGTCATCGGTCGTCTCCCTTGTTGGTTTTATCGTGCCCAAGGCCCCCGATTCTGGTCAAGCCACGTTTTCATGACAGCCGCGTCATTGTGCATTTGCGCGCAAGTGATTTGCGCCCTGTTGCGTTTTGTCCTCACACCGACCGCACTAGGTTGCCCATTGAGTTTTACAAAAGGAGCAAGGCATGGGTTTGCTGGTCGAAGGTCAGTGGAAAGATCAATGGTACGATACGGGATCGAATGGTGGAAAATTCGTGCGCTCCGAGTCTCAGTTCCGCAACTGGATTACAGTGGATGGCGCGGCGGGCCCTTCCGGGAAATCTGGTTTCAAGGCCGAAACCGGGCGCTATCACCTGTATGTCTCTTACGCCTGCCCGTGGGCACACCGCACGCTGATCTTTCGGCAACTCAAGGGCCTTGCTGACCACGTTTCTGTGTCGGCGGTGCATCCGGACATGCTGTCTGAGGGTTGGACTTTCCAGACGGATGCGTATGGTGCAAACGGCGACGATCTGTTTCAGAGCGAGTATGCCCACCAAATCTATACCCGCGCCGACCCCAGCTATTCTGGTCGCGTGACCGTTCCTATCCTATGGGACAAACACCAAGGCACAATCGTCTCCAATGAAAGCGCCGAGATCATCCGCATGTTCAATTCGGCCTTTGACGGGATTACGAAAAACGAAAACGATTACTGGCCCGAAGACCTTCGAGAACCGATCTCCGACATCAACGACCGCATCTATGATACTCTGAACAACGGAGTCTATAAATGCGGGTTTGCAACCTCTCAGGCAGCATATGACGCGGCCGTGGAGCCCTTGTTTGACACACTGGACTGGCTTGAAGACCTGTTGGGCACGCACCGGTTTTTGCTTGGCGAGCGTTTGACCGAGGCGGACTGGCGCTTGTTCACCACGCTGATCCGGTTCGACCCGGTCTATCACCTGCATTTCAAATGCAACCGCAAACGGATCGTGGACTATCCCAACATCTGGGCCTATCTGCGGGCGTTGTACCAAATGCCGGGCATTGCCGAGACTGTCAATTTTGACCACATCGTGCGGCACTATCATTACAGCCACGACAGCATTAATCCGCATCGCATCATCCCGATCAATCCGGTTCTGGATTATTGGGAGCCGCATGACCGGTGAACAAAGGTGACGGCGCGCGCCCTTCCCTCAGGGTGCATCCGCATAGTGTTCGACCATCGCCGCCAAATCCTGCGGCGGCGTGTTCGATTGAACGAAGGCACATGCGTTTGCGCTATAGCTGAAGATGGATCCGTCCGAAAAAAAAGAGGTGTTGGTTACGAAAATAACCCGCGCCTTCGGGCGGCGATAGCTTGCAAAATCGGCAATCGCCAGCGCCGCACCTTCCGCCAACACAAGATCCAGCACGATGATCTCGAACTCGTTCATGCGTAGCGCGTGTATTGCGCTGCGTTGATCCAGGGCCAGGATCACACTGGCCCCCAGTCTTTCCATATGTCGTTGCCAGATACGACCCAGGTCCGGGTCGCTCTCTACAATCAAAACACGCATGACCACCCCTCTCGGTCTCCGCACTCGTTACAATTTTACACACAATTCACGCTTATTGTTTGTAAGGTCCTAAGAATTGGTTAATTCGCAGTTAATGATTTGAGGTGCGCCAAGCTGGCTTGTCAAACCGGCGGATTTCCGCTTCTTATCGCGCGCAACCAAACGGAGATCCCGATGACCCCGGCCGGAAAAATGACACCCCGAGATCACGGTGGCGGGCTGGATGCGGCCATGGCCCGATGGGGCGGGACGCGCACGGACTGGATCGACCTGTCGACCGGCATCAATCCCGATCCCTATCCGATCCAAGACCTGCCGATGCAGGACTGGGCGGCGTTGCCGGACCAAGCTGCACAGGATGCCTTGACCGACGCGGCACGGCAATTCTGGAACGTTCCGGAAGACGCCGACATTCTGGCTGCACCGGGGGCGTCTGCCCTGATTGCCTGCATTCCCGCATTAGCACCAGTTGGCGCGGTGGATATTCCGGAACCCACCTATAACGAACATGCCGCCGCCTTTCTGGCGCAAGGATGGCACCGCGGCGAGGCACAACCAGCAGCGCGTGTTCTTGTGCATCCGAACAATCCGACGGGCGACTACTGGGACAAGAGCGACCTAACCGCACCCCTGACTATCATCGACGAGAGTTTTTGTGACGTGTCCCCTTCAAGAAGTCTTATCTGCCAAAGCAATAGGCAAGGGCGCATCGTTCTGAAAAGCTTTGGCAAGTTCTGGGGACTCGCCGGACTTCGCCTCGGGTTTGCAATCGGAGATCCGGGCCTGATCGCACGTTTGCGCGACCTCACGGGGCCTTGGGCCGTCTCGGGGCCGGCTTTGCGGATTGGCGCCACCGCACTGAAAGACATGGCGTGGGCCCAAGCGACGCGCGCGCGCCTTGAACGCGACGCTCAAAGGCTCGACGCGCTGGTTCAGGCTAAAGGTGCAAATCTCGTAGGTGGCACCCCGCTGTTTCGCCTTTATGACGTGGACAACGCGCAAGCATGGCAAGAACGCCTTGCGCAGTACCACATCTGGACACGCATCTTCCCTTATTCCGACAGCTACCTGCGCCTTGGCCTGCCCCCTGCCGCGCGATGGGCACAGCTTGAGGCGGCACTATGAGTACGGTTGAAATTCTCTGCCTTGCCCTACTGCTAGACGCAGTTTTCGGAGAGCCTGATTGGCTCTGGAAACGCGCGCCGCATCCTGCGGTTCTGATGGGGCGGCTTGTAGGGGCGGCGGATTTACGCCTGAACAAAGGTCAATTCCAGAAACTCGCCGGGATCGCTGCCATCGCCGGGCTTGTTTTGTTGATGCTGTGGCTGGGTTGGCTGCTGTCCTTGTTCGGGGGACTGCCGCAAGTGTTGATCTGTTCCGTACTTTTGGCACAACGGTCGCTGGTCGACCATGTGAAGGCGGTCGCAGATGCCCTAAGGGTTTCACTTGGGGATGGACGACGCGCGGTGGCCATGATCGTGAGTCGCGACACTGGCCTCATGGACAGGTCGGCTGTCTCGCGCTCGGCGATTGAGTCTGCCGCCGAGAACCTCTCGGATGGCGTGATCGCCCCTGCTTTCTGGTTCCTCGTCGCAGGGTTGCCGGGGATCTTGGTTTACAAGATCGTCAACACGGCAGACAGCATGATCGGCTACCGCACCCCGCGCTACAAAGACTTCGGCTGGGCGGCGGCTCGGTTGGACGATATATTAAACTGGATTCCTGCCCGATTGACCGCCCTGTTGATTGCGCTCACACACCACGGTCTGGCGGCGTGGCGCGAGATTCGGACGGACGCACAAAAGCATCTTTCACCCAATGCAGGCTGGCCCGAGGCAGCCATGGCTCGGGCCTTGAGCGTCGCGATTGCCGGGCCCCGTGCCTATCATGGTCAGATGCGCGAGTTCCCGTTTGTAAACCCGCTGGGCCGCAAAGAATTGGGTCCTGACGACATCGACGCGGCCTGCGGGGTCCTTTGGCGCGTCTGGGGTGCCTTTTTCCTGACTTGCTTTATCGTGTCGATTTTCTAATTTTCCGGAACTTATCCAAATGGTATGGATGGCCGTAAATGCATTTTTCAGAGGTTTTCATGCGATTTTCTCTTCTTCTTGCCGCGCTTGTCCTGTCGGCAGGACCCGCTTTGGCCCAAACCCCGTGCGGCGGATCTTTTTCGGGGTTTGTAACTGACCTCAAGAAAGAAGCCATATCCCAAGGTTATACCAAGAAAACGGTCGACAATTTCTTTGCCAGTGTACGCCAGGATCCCAGAACCCTGAAAGCGGACCGCGCGCAGGGTGTGTTCCAAATGCCATTTGTCGACTTTTCCCGGCGTTTGATAAGCCAAAACCGCATCGATATGGGCCGTCGCAAGGCCCAGCAATATGCCAGCACCTTTGACGCGATCGAGCGGAAATACGGCGTATCGCGCGGGGTTCTTCTGGCGTTCTGGGCGTTTGAAACCGACTATGGGGCCTTTCAGGGGGATTATAACACGCTGAACTCGCTCGTGACGCTGGCGCATGATTGCCGGCGTCCGCATCTGTTCCGCCCTCAGGTGTTCGCTGCCCTTGAACTGTATTCGCGCGGCGATTTCAGCCCGACCAAGACCACCGGGGCTTGGGCGGGTGAGATCGGAATGGTGCAAATGCTGCCCGCCGACATCATCGAAAATGGCGTCGATGCGGATGGCGACGGAAAGGTCCGCCTCAAGACCTCGGCGCAAGATGCCCTGACCTCGGGTGGCAAGATGCTGCAACACCTCGGCTGGAAAGCCGGGCAGCCGTGGCTGCAAGAGGTGGTGGTCCCGCAAAACATGGACTGGTCTCTGTCGGGTCTCGAGACGATCAAATCCACACGTGACTGGGCGCGACTTGGGATCAAACCGCGGCAAGGATCGCTTGCCAACCTGCCCGCATCGCTGATTCTGCCGCAGGGGCGCAAGGGTCCGGCCTTTTTGGCCTATCCCAATTTTCGCGTCTACTTCGAATGGAACCAGAGCTTTGTCTACGTAACAACGGCGGCCTATTTCGCAACGCGGCTGGAAGGGGCAAAGCCCTATATCGCAGGCAATCCGGACCCCGGCCTCAGCGGCAACCAAATGAAATCCCTGCAACGTAAACTGCAAAACCGTGGGCACAATGTCGGTAAAATCGACGGTATTCTCGGCAAAAATACCCGTGCCGCCGTTCAGGCCGAACAAAAGCGTCTTGGACTACCGGCGGATGCGTGGCCAACCACCGAGCTGCTAAACAAACTCTGAATTGCGCCTTCAATTCTAAGAATAACGAGTATCCCTTTATGACCACTTATACCTTTGCCGGCACTATGGTGTCTTTCGGAGACAACGACCGGATTACGGCCGTAGAACAGGCCGAAGCCACAGTCGTTTTCTTCGATGGAACGGAAAGCGCGCTGACCTACTCGATCGGGGATGCGATCCCGCAGAACCTGCCGCTGATCTATCTTGGCCTTTCTGATATCGCCTCTTTCGAAGTCACCGACCTCGGACGACTTGGCCGTTCACCGGGCGTGTTCAACGATTTCAACATCGGCTGGATACGCTGGCAGGGCAACACCAGCTATGTCTTCCGGATCACAAACTATAACGTGGACAAGATCTGGTATTTTGAACTGGGCGGCGATCCACTTCCCCAACTCACCACGATCACGCAAGCCAATTTCTTCAACCGGGTTGTAACGGCGGGGGGCGCTGCCAGTGAAAACAGCGGGTTCGGACCCGGCGAAGATATCCTTCTGTCCAGCATTCCCAACCGTAGCGCCTCAACTGAAGATGATGTCTTTGTCGCATCACACAATGGCGGCGACTATGAGACCGGCATTGGCGATGACACGATGATCTACTACGGGGATATCGTTCGATATGATGGCGGTGAAGGTCATGACACGCTGCTGTTTAGAGACATGCGCGAACTGAGCGACTATACGCTTACGCTGGAAGACGGCGGAGCCATTACGATAGCCCGCGGCCGCTGGACCGCGGTCACGATTGAGAATGTCGAGACGATCCAGTTTGAAGAACTTGATCTCTGGGGCAGCCAGATCGTGGAATACTCCTTTGATGAGTTGCGTCAGCTCGCCTCAAACCCCGCTATCGACCAGAACGGCACCGACGACGATGACCTTCTTCAAGGTGATAATAATGATGACCGCCTTGCCGGTCTGGCTGGCAACGACACGATCTATGGCGGTGACGGGCGCGACACACTGAATGGTGGCGATGGTGACGATCAGATTGCCGGTGGGGCCACATCCGATGACCTGCGCGACATCATCTATGCGGGTGCCGGAGATGACCGCGCCGACGGATCGTACGGAAATGACCTTTTGTTCGGCATGGACGGTAATGACACACTGTTGGGTGGGTTCGGGTCGGACGATCTGCGAGGCCAGAATGGAAATGACGAATTGTCGGGCGGGGCCCTTTCCGATGCCTTGTCGGGTGGCGACGGAGAAGATTTCCTGAATGGCGGGTTCGGTTACGACCGCATGAACGGCGGCACCGGGGCGGACCGGTTCTATCACCTTGGGATCCGCGATCATGGCTCGGACTGGGTGCAGGATTATTCTGACGCGGACGGTGATGTTTTGGTCTTTGGACAGTCAGGCGCTACGCAAAACGACTTCTTGGTCAGTTTTGCCAATACACCGGGTGCAGGACAAAGCGACATCGAAGAGGCCTTCATCACGCACCGACCGACTGGACATATCGTTTGGGCATTGATCGACGGCGCAGATCTCGATTCCCTTACCGTTCAGGTGACAGGCAGCGCGAGCTTCGATCTTCTCGCCTAATCCCGACCAGCGTTAGGGGCGAACGGGAAACCGTTCTCCTGCTTCGGTCAGCAAAACCAGCCTGCCTGCGTTTTCGACGATCCGGTCACAACGCGAGGCGCCCGTTACAAAGGTCACGCACACCACGCTTCCTTCGTGGATATCGTACCAGCCTTCCCACCTCCCGCCACCGCCATAGGTGTAAGTATAGGCACCTTCATTCCCGTAAACGGATTCGCCGTCATCATAGAAAACCAACGAGGATGCAGTCAGACGTGCAAGCAATTCTTCTGCCGAGAACAGACGATCTCCATCGCGCATTTTCCAGTCTTCCGCCCAGACGGGCCCGGCGAGTAGCAGTAGGACAAAGATTGATTTCATGACGCGTGCCTCCGAAATCCACCTTGACACACCTGCTGACAATACGCGTGTCACGTTCGGGTGAAGTCATTGTGCAAGATATTGGAAGCTTTAGGCTACAAGGGTTTCTGCGGCTTTCAGATCAACAGAGACAAGCTGCGACACGCCTTGCTCGGCCATTGTCACACCGAACAAGCGATCCATCCGCGCCATGGTCACGGCATGGTGGGTGATAATCAGGAAGCGCGTGTCGGTTTGGCGGCACATCTCATCAAGCAGATCACAGAACCGCGTCACGTTTGCATCATCTAGCGGAGCGTCGACCTCGTCCAGCACACAGATCGGGGCGGGGTTGGCCAGGAAGACCGCGAAGATGAGCGCCATCGCCGTCAGGGTCTGCTCTCCACCCGAAAGCAGCGAAAGGGTAGACAGTTTCTTGCCCGGCGGCTGGCACATGATTTCGAGACCGGCCTCAAGGGGATCATCGCTTTCGACCAAAACCAGATTGGCTTCGCCGCCGCCGAAAAGGTGCCGGAACAACAATGAGAAGTTGTTGTTGACTTGCTCAAACGCAGTCAACAGGCGTTCGCGCCCTTCCCGGTTCAGGCTCGCAATCCCGTTCCGCAAAGTGCGGATCGCCTCTTCAAGGTCGGTCTTTTCAGTGACTAACGTATCGTGTTCTTCCTGAACTTCCTTGGCATCCTCTTCAGCTCGCAAATTGACTGCGCCAAGGCTGTCGCGCTGACGTTTGAGACGGTTCACATCCGCCTCAATCGCGTGGCTGTCCGGCATTTCATCCGGATTGACGTCCAACGTCTCAAGCAGTTTTGCAGGGGAAACCTGTTGTTCCTCGTAAATCCGCTCGGCCGCGTAGGACACGGTTTCCTTTGCCGCATCTGCACGGGCCTCTGATCGGGCGCGGGCTTCGCGGGCTTCCCCGGCCAGACGCTCGGCCTCGCGTTCCGCGTGCTCTGACTCTCGCGCGGCGGTTTCTGCCTCGGCCAGCACGTCCGAGGCAGCCCGGCGCCGGTCTTCTGCATCCTCGATGGCATTGGTCAGCTCTTCGCGCTTGGCGGCAATCTCTTCGGGGGCTGTTCCAGCCTCGTAAAGCTCTTCCTCGGACGCAGCCTTGCGTTCGGCCAGTTCGTTGATCCGCTTTTCCGCCGTATCAAGACGGTGCCGCCAGCCACTGATTTCCTTGGTGATTTCCTGCGATCGCTTCAGGCGTGCTTCGCCTTCGCGGCGGATTTCGTCATGAGCTGAGCGGCGCGACATCATTGTGATCCGCGCGGCCTCGACCGTCATTTTTACGTCTTCGACCTCGGCGCGGGCCGCATCCAGATCACCCAGATCGGCCAGACCGCGTTCCGCTTCGAGAAGCTGCGCGCGCGCGGCCATCGCTTCTTCTTCGTGCCGGGTTACAGCCAGCCCCAGTGACTCGAGCTTACCCTCAGCCAGATTGCGATCCGCTTCGGCACGGCTCAGCGCCCGGTTCGCATCAGCCACGGCGCGGTCGGCATCGCGACGGGCCAACCGTGCGGCCTTGTCCATCTCTGACAGTTCGCGAAGGCGCATCTGGAGGGTTTCATGCGCCTGAACCGCACCATCTGCCCGAGCGGTGGCACGCGCCAGTTGCTGTTTCAACTCTTCCAGCCGGTTTAATTGCTGCAAACGCAGGGCCGCCGCGCTTGGGGCATCTTCGGCCCAGGCCCGGTATCCGTCCCAGCGCCACAAATCCCCCTCCAGCGAAACAAGGCGCTGCCCCGGCTTGAGCAAGGGTTGCAGCGCCATCGCATCTTCCGTTGCCACGAGACCGATCTGGCTCATCCGGCGTTCAAGCACCTCGGGTACAGACACATGCGCCACCAGTGACGTTACCCCGTCCGGCAACGCCTGATCCGTGTCATAGGGCGGCAAGACATGCCAACCCGACGGCCCATCCTCGTCCACTTCGGGCGCCCTCAGATCATCGGCCAAGGCCGCGCCCAAAGCCTTTTCAAACCCCTGCTGCACCTGAAGCCGGTCCAGTATTTGCCCACCCTCGGCCGTGTCACGTTCCACCAGTTTAGCCAGCGCCGTTGTTTCGGCCCGCAAGGCATTTAATTCGCCTTCGGCCTCGGACCGTTCCGCCCTGGCATCCGCTTCGCGCGCCTGTGTTTCTGCCCGTTCCTCTTCCGCACGGGCCAACGCCTCCTCCGAGGCCTGTGCAGCCTCCAACGCTTCGGCCTCGGCCGTTTGAGCCAGTTCTACATCCTCTGCCGCACGGGACAGTGCCTCCTGTGAAAGCTGTACGGCCTCACGCGCTTTCAAAGCCTCGGCCTCGCTCTTAGCTTGGGTCTTGCGGCTGTCCTCCAGCAGGCGCTGTGCAGATTGATGCCGGGCGGCCAGGCGGGCCACGTCTTCAGTCAGTTGTGACAAGTCACTTTCACGATCCTGCAGAACGCTTGCGGCTTCGCGCGCCTCTTCGGCAGCCATTTCAAAGCGGTCCTCGTGACCTTCGCCCGCCTTCGATATCTGCTCGGCTTCCCATTCCAGACGCTCGATGGTTTCGCCAGCATCCCGGTTAAGGCCTGTTTCCCGTTCGATATCCAATCCCAGTTGCGCAATCCGGTTTTTCAAAGTCTCGATGATTTGACGCGCATGCGCCTCTTGGTCGTTCAGAGCATCCCGTTGCACTTGCAATCGCTGCAAAATCGCCGCCGCAATCGCCTCTTCCTCGCGCAGGGGTGGCAAAGCTTCGTCCTGCTGGGCGCGACGCTTGGCCGCCTCACGGGCCAAAGCCTCGGCCTTGGCGGCCTGAGTCGTGCGCTCGCGCAAATCCTCGTCGGCCTTGGCACGGGCTTCGTCCGCCTCGCGCCAACGACGATAAAGAAGCATCCCCTCAGACTGGCGTAATTCCTCGCCGATGGCACGATAACGTGCGGCCTGCCGGGCCTGTCGCGCCAACTGGGCCAGTTGGCCCGCCAGTTGTTCGATCACATCATCCACACGGGCAAGATTGGTCTCCGCGCCTTTTAACTTGAGTTCTGCCTCGTGCCGACGCTGGTAGAGACCAGAAATGCCCGCCGCCTCTTCAAGGATACGACGACGCGCCTTGGGTTTGGCGTTGATCAACTCGGAAATCTGGCCCTGCCGAACCAGCGCGGGCGAGTGGGCGCCGGTCGACGCATCCGCAAACAACATCTGCACGTCCCGCGCACGCACATCCTTGCTGTTGACCTTGTAAGCGCTGCCAACATCCCGCGTGATCCGACGCACGATTTCCAAGTTGTCCTCATCGTTGAATCCTGCGGGTGCAAGGCGTTCGGAATTATCGATTTGCAGCGCAACTTCAGCGAAGTTGCGGGCCGGACGGGTGGCCGCCCCCGCAAAGATCACGTCTTCCATGCCGCCGCCGCGCATAGCGGTCGGGCGGTTTTCCCCCATCACCCAGCGCAAAGCTTCGAGAAGGTTGGATTTGCCACAGCCATTCGGCCCCACAACGCCGGTCAGCCCATCCGCGATAATCAGGTCGGTGGGGTCTACAAAGCTCTTGAAGCCGGTCAGTCGGAGTTTCGAAAAGCGCAAAGCTGGATCATGCCCTCGTGATTCTCGGTGTTCTGAAAGCCTGCCCAAGCGGTTGTGGCTGAGTCAACGACAAACCACAGCATATACCCCGAACACAGGAGTTATCCACAAGATATTGAACCTTGATTGCGGACACCCCGTTCGCACAGAGCCCGTCGGCTCGCGTGGTCATCGCCCAGATGCTACCCTAGGGGTCTTGCCTGAGAATCTTTGTCTTTTGACGCAAGTGTCCCTTGCGCCCCTACTGGACACAAGCCCCGTGGCCTGTCAAACATGCACATTCCCAGACAGGAGACAGGTAAATGTCCGCGATCAAGGTTCTTCCAGCCGATCCCCGAGACCCGCAAGCCACGGCGCTTTTGCGCCAAAGCCATGCGCTGATGCAGTCGTTGTTCGCGCCGGAAGAAAACCATTTTCTCGACATTGAAGAACTCTGCGTGCCCTCGATCAACTTTTATGTGGCACGTGAGGACGGCAAGGCGCTGGGATGTGTCGCGCTTGCCAACAAGACCGACTATGGCGAAATCAAGTCGATGTTTGTCGACCCTCGCGCCCGCGGGAAAGGGATCGCTCACCTCTTGATGCAAAAGGTTGAAGCCGACGCACGGGCGCAGGGCCTGCGCATGGTCAAACTTGAAACCGGCGATAAGCTTGTGCAGGCGCACAGCCTTTACAAGGCGCATGGCTATGTGGATTGCGGACCTTTTGGTGACTATGAGGCGAATACGTCATCCATTTTCATGACCAAGGAGTTGGCCTAGCGTTCATGAACAGCGCTCCAATACCCCCAAGAAACTGCCGCGACCGCCTTAGGGTGCTTCAAGTGACCACTGGCGTCCCGGGCAAAACACACTTAAATACCTTGTGAACAAATGATTTGGAGCATCAGGCACATGATCGGCAAAGGCCGCCAGACGCGCGACGGGATCAGGATTCATCAGGACTCGGACTTTGCAGGCATGCACAAGGCTGGCGCTTTGGCAGCGCGTATTCTTGACGAGATCGCAGAACATGTCTTTCCGGGTCAGACCACGGGTGAAATTGACCGACTGATCGAGGAAAAAGTCGACGACGCCGGTGCTAAATCAGCTACGATCGGCTACCGAGGCTACAAACACGCAAGCTGCATCTCGGTAAACCATGTCGTCTGTCATGGCATTCCGGGTGACAAAAAGCTCAAGGATGGCGATATCCTGAACATTGATGTCACCGTGATCGTGGATGGTTGGTTTGGCGACACCAGCCGGATGTACGTGGCCGGAAAACTGAACCGCAAGGCCGAACGTCTGATACAGGTCACGCACGATGCCCTGATGATCGGGATCGAAGCTGTGAAACCCGGCAATACTTTCGGTGACATCGGCCATGCCATCCAGACTTACGTGGAAGGGCACCGCATGTCGGTCGTGCGCGAATTCTGCGGCCATGGTCTTGGGCAGGTTTTTCATGCGCCGCCGAATGTGCTCCACTATGGCCGTGCCGGAACCGGTGCGGTTCTGGAAGAAGGCATGTTCTTCACGATTGAACCGATGGTCAATCTGGGGCGCCCCGAAACCAAGGTGCTTGCGGATGACTGGACTGCGGTGACGCGGGACAAGTCGCTCTCAGCACAGTTTGAACACTCGGTCGGCGTCACTGCGGACGGGGTTGATATCTTTACTTTGTCGCCTGCCGGAAAGTTTCATCCGACCTACGGCTAACCCTCAGAGCAAGATGGCCTGAAGACGGGAATCAACCGGTTTTTTTCGGTTGATTCCATCGTTTTGTGTCAACGTGACTTTCGCTGAATTTTTCCCACGCAGTCAAATTTCTGAAAATAATTTCAACATGATAGACACTTACAAGGGGAACACGTGTGATTGAGAACCGTTTGCAAGACCACGGTGCACTCCTTATAACCATCACACGCCGCAGCGCAGCAGCGCCGCTTGACGTTCACCAATCGAGGAGGAGGCTCGGGATATGAAAACACTCAAATCCGCAGCCCTCGCCGCCCTTCTGGGGCTCACCGCAACCAACGTTATCGCGCAGGAAGTGACACTCCGCTTCCAGCACTTCGTTTCGCCAAAATCCGCCAATCCCACCTATTTCATTGGCCCTTGGGCCGAGAAGGTGGAGCAAGACAGCAATGGCCGGATCAAAGTCGAAATCTATCCGTTCATGCAATTGGGTGGCAAAGCCCCCAGCCAGTATGACCTTATCCGCGACGGCGCCATTGACGGCGGCTGGGTGATCCCCGGTTATCAGCCCGGACGTTTCCCCGAAGCCGAAGCCATGGAACTGCCTTTCATGGTCACGAAATCGGCCGAGGAAGCCTCGAAAGCCGCTTGGGTCTTTACGCAAAAACACCTGATGGACGACTTCAAGGATGTGCACGTCATCGCAGCGCATATGCATGGCCGCGGCCTTGTGCATAAGAAAGGCCCTGCGGTGCAGACCGTCGAGGACTTTGAAGGTCTCAAGCTGCGCGGCCCCTCGCGCCCTGCGACCCTTTTGTTGAAAGAGGTCGGCGCAACGCCGATCGGGATGCCCGTGCCTGCCTTCCCCGAAGCCCTGTCCAAAGGGGTTGTGGATGGCGGTGTCATCACTTGGGAAATGTCGCCGTCGCTAAAGCTGGACGAGTTGACCGACAGCCACACCGATGTTGCCGGGGACAAGTCGCTTTACAACCTTTACTTCATCTGGGCGATGAACAAATCCAAGTATGAAAGCCTGCCAGATGACCTGAAAGCGGTCATAGACGCGAACTCGGGCTTCTTCGCATCGGCTTGGGCCGGACGCGCCCATGACACGGGTGACAAGGTTGGCAAAGATGTCATGACCGCAGCGGGCAATGAAATTGCTGTACTGAATGAGGCGGAAACCGCCCGCATTCAGGAACTGGGCGACGTCGTCACGCAGAACTGGATTGCGGAGATGACCAAGAAGGGCCTAGATGGCGCGACACTTGTGGAAGATGCACGCGCTGCAGTTCAGATCACGCGCGACAGCTCTGCACCGATGAATTAAGCAAATACTGCTGGAACTGACAGGGCCGCCCACTGAGGCGGCCCTTTTCATTTTGCGTGCCGGGTCGAGTCACTCGAATTGGACAGCCGCCCGGTAGAAGTGCCATGTCGCGTGTCCAAGCACCGGCAACACGATCACCAGACCCAGAAAGAACGGCAGACTGCCCAAGAACAACAGCCCCGCCACGGTGAGACCCCAGAGGGCCGTGGGCAAAGGATTCTTCACAGCGACCCGAAGAGATGTCGCAACCGCCACCGGCAAGCCCACTGGCCGATCCACTAGCATCGGGAAACTTACCAAAGAGGTAAGCAGCACAAGAGTCGCGAACACCGCGCCGATCCCGCACCCAAGCCAGATCATCGTCCAGCCTTCAAGTGTTGTCAAAACATCGCGCAGGAACGCCGTTGCCCCGACGGGCAACTCGGGCCCGAGCGTAATGCGATAGACCCACATCGCCGCTGCCATCCAGAAGACAAACAGCACCAACAGATACATCGATAGAAACAGAACTGGCCCCATGGATTTTGACCTGAGCGCACTGACGGCAGACAGGATCGAAGGCTCCTCTCCGCTCTCACCCAGTTTGTTCTGCACATAAAGAACAGTCGCCGCCGCGGGCCCCAGCAAGGCAAAGCCTGCGGTCATTGGAAACAAGGCCGGCAGGAAGGCGAGGTTGAACGCCACGACACAAAGCGCGATCCCCACAAAAGGATAGATCGCCATCAAGACGAAGACATCACTTCTGAATTTCTGTGTATCAACCCATCCCGCACGCAGGGCAGACGCAACCTTATGCGCGCCAATCCTTTGAACACGCGGGGTGACTCGTACATCGCTGCCAAGGTGAGTGATGGCCTCGTCCACACTTTGACCGCTTTTTGCGATCGCGCGCACGCCCCATGTCAGCGGGTTTCCAATTGTCTCAACCATCTCAACCTCCCTTGCAAGACACGGCAGGTCGTTGGTTTCTCCGAGGGGGTTGGCTCTTTGCATTTGCAGGACCAACCCACACGGGAGCCTGCTGTGATTGAGTTACACTACCACATTTTTACAGAAGTGGGGGATCACATAGGGTTGATTACGTTTTCAGGCCGGTTGGAGAAAGGTCACATGAGTGTCGCCATATTTACGCTGGTCCAGTAACGCGAATCCTTGAGGGGGTAGTTGCGGCGCATTTTCTTCCCAGACTATCAGGGCCGTTTCCGATATCCAGCCGCCCTTTTGGGCAGTGGCCAGCGCGGATTGTCCCAACGCCTTACCGTAGGGCGGGTCAAGAAAGATCAGGTCGTATGCGTCTCCGTCATTGGGGGGCAATCGGGTCGCATCCCGAGACGAGAGGCCCGTTTCAGATTTGGCTTTCGTAATCCGAATGTTGTCGCGGATCAGACTTTGCGCCTTGCGCCCGTCATCGACAAAGGTCACATGACTGGCCCCACGCGACAGCGCTTCAAGCCCCAGCGCCCCCGTTCCCGCGAACAGGTCCAAAACCCGTGCACCCGTGATGGGATCGCCGAATTTTCCGCCCATCAAAACATTGAACAGGCTTTCACGCACGCGGTCTGTTGTGGGTCTGAGATGCGCGCCAGCGTCCCCTTTGCCGACACTGGCAAGGGCTGTCCCGCGGAATTGTCCGGCAATGATCCTCACAACTTCATCAGCGCTTTCATGTCGGTGTCCGGATCCGCAACCGTCTCAGGCGCGGGCGACTTGCCGGATTCGATCAGGCGTTTTCCGATCATGTAGTCGCGCGGCGCATTCATGGCGTCCACCGCAAGAAGCTGATCCCCTTGATAGTACCAGAACGATACTGAGCCGCCGCCACCTTCGCGGGTCACGACACGGTCATATCCCGTATTCAGGCCGGCGATTTGCAGTTTGACATCATACTGATCCGACCAGAACCAGGGCTTGGCGACATAGTCCTTGTCCGCCCCCATGATATTCTCAGCAACGATTTCAGCCTGATCAATGGCGTTCGGCACGCTTTCCAGTCGGATGCGCGCGCCTTTGTAGGGGAACGATGCGCAATCGCCTGCTGCCCAGATATGCGGCACCGAGGTCCGCCCCTGAGCGTCGGTCTTGATCCCGTTCTCAATGTCCAAACCGGCCGCCTCCGCCAACGCCGTGGCGGGGCTGATGCCAACACCGACGATCACAAAATCCACGTCAAGTTCTGTGCCGTCGGTAAGTTTGGCGCCGCTCACTTTTTTGTCCCCGGTGAGATGGTCTAGTCCCACGCCTTCCAAAATCCTGACGCCCTTTCCGCTGTGCAAAGTGCGGAAGTAGTCGGAGGTTTCAGGCGCCGCCACGCGCTGTAGAATACGGTCCGCCATCTCGACCAAAGTGACATCCAACCCGCGCGAGGCCGCAACAGCCGCCGCCTCAAGACCGATATACCCGCCACCTACAATCAGAACCCGTTTGCCCTCGGCAAATTCAGGGGCCATCGAATCGACATCTTTGAGATCCCGCACGACGTAGACGCTGTCCAGCAGCCCGCCAATAGCCGCCGGCAACCGCCGGGGCACGGACCCTGTTGTCAGAACCAGTTCATCATAATTGATGCGGTGTCCGCCCGCCACGACCGCCTGGCCGGCCACATCAATGGATTGAACGGTTTCATTGAGATGCAGGTCGATCCCGTTTTCTGAATAAAAACTCTCTGGGCGCAGCAAAAGGCGATCAAGGTCCATTTCACCCAATAGATATTTCTTCGACAAAGGGGGGCGCTGGTAGGGTGCGACGGGTTCTTCTCCGATTAGGGTGACCTTGCCCTGAAAACCGCCATTGCGCAGTTTCGCCACGAGGGATGACCCCGCCTGACCCGCTCCTATCACAACAACGTGTGTCATACCCCCTCCATGGGTTTGAGTTTCCTTTTTCACACGCGAGCCTATATCCACGCGTTAGGAAAACGCAAACCAACAAAGGACATGTGATGACGATTTCTGCAGGGGACAAGCTGCCCGAAGGCGCTTTGATGAAGCTCGGAGAAGCCGGGCCGGAACCAGTGGCGCTGGATTCAATTTTCAAGGGCCGCAAAGTCGCGTTGTTCGGGGTTCCCGGCGCGTTTACTTCCACCTGCTCGGCCGCTCATGTGCCCAGCTTTATGCGCAACGCTGACGCCATCCGCGCAAAGGGTGTCGATGACATCGTGTGCATGTCTGTGAACGACCCTTGGGTGATGCAAGCCTGGGAGGCGGATACCGGTGCGGACAAAGCGGGGATCACTATGTTGTCCGATCCTGATGGCGCACTAACACTGGCCATGGGGCTGGATTTTTCTGCAGCGCCAGTCGGCTTTATTAACCGCACCCGCCGCTTTGCCGCGATTGTGGATGACGGCGTGGTGACCTGGATACAAGAGGAAGAAGAGCGCGGCGTTTGCGACCTGACTGCAGGTGAAACGTTGCTTGGTCACCTTTGATCCGCAAACGCGAAGCATAAAACAAGAGGGGCCCAGTCGGCCCCTTCTTTGCGTCTTTGTGCGGTCAAAGCGTATCCATCTTGCGTGCCAATTTGACGTCAAGCGCGCTTAGACCATCCACATCATGCGTGGTCAGCAGAACATCGACACGGTTGTAGACGTTGAACCATTCGGGATGATGGTCCCACTTCTCGGCCCAAAACGCGGCACGTGTCATCCACCCCATCGCGGAAATAAAGCTGTCAAAGCGGAAGGTCTTGCGAATAGCGTCGCGATCTTCAAGCATCTCCCAGCCGCTTTCCAGCAGCGGTGCCAACATGGCATCTCGGGCTGTCTCGCTCAGTTTTTCGGTCATTCGTGATCCTCTCGTTTGTCTTTTCGGAAGGGGCCCCAAGCAGTCATGACCTCAATCTCTTCTGCGACCGCGTTACGCTCGGCCTCGAGATAGTTCGCGACCGCATCGGCAAATCCCGGATCTCGCAGCCAATGCAGCGAATGCGTGGTTACCGGAAGATAGCCCCTGGCAAGCTTGTGCTCTCCCTGGGCACCGGCTTCGATACGTGCCAGACCCTGTTCAATCGCCCAATCCATTGCCTGATAGTAACACAGTTCGAAATGCAGGAAGGGATGATCCTCGACACAGCCCCAATACCGGCCAAAAAGCGCCTCTTGACCAATCAGGTTCATCGCCCCCGCTACGGCCTGCCCGTCCCGCATTGCGAAGACTAACAGGATATCATTGCGCAGTGTTTCATGTGCGCGGTCAAAGAAAGCGCGCGTCAGGTAGGGCGTGCCCCATTTGCGCGCGCCGGTGTCCTGATAAAAGCGCCACATCGCATCCCAGTGGTTGGGTTGGATATCATCCCCAGTAAGGCAAAGGATGTCTCCACCAAAACGTTGTGCCACAGCGCGCTCTTTGCGGATGTTCTTGCGCTTGCGCGAAGAAAGGGAGGCGAGGAATGCGTCGAAAGACTCATATCCGGTGTTCACCCAATGAAATTGCTGGCCGGTCCGGTGCAACAATCCCATTTGTTTGCCTGCTTCGACATCCGGTTCAGAACAAAATGTCAGGTGCAAGGACGACAGATCATTGTCCGCGCCAACCTGCACCATTCCCTGCACCAGCGCCGCGCGCCCGATCTCTTCAAAACCGGGACGGGTCAAAAGACGATGGCCGGTCACCGGCGTGAAAGGTACCGCAACCTGCAGTTTGGGATAATAGCGCCCACCCGCATTTTCGTAAGCATGGGCCCAGCTATAGTCGAACACGTACTCGCCCTGCGAATGCGACTTTGCATAAAGCGGGGCGCAGGCAATCACCTGACCCGCCGCACGCGCGGTCAGATAGCGGGGCTGCCAACCCGTGCCCGGCCCGACAGAGCCGCTTTCCTCGATCGCATGCAGAAACCGGTAAGTGGTGAACGGGTCGTTCGGGCGCCCGCCCTCAGCCGCCTCGGGGCAACTGCACGCATCCCAATCGGCCTGACCGATGGTCTCGAGCCGTTCATGCATCTCAATTTCAATTGGTGCGCCGTCCATGCAACCCCCTGTCCGCCTTTCCATATTTGGCGCAGCGGACAACGGGTTCAAGCGGGTATCTCGGCAAGATAGCCCTCGAATGTCACATTATCCGCAATCTCGCGCGCCTTGGCCTCAGCCTCGGCTGAGCGGATCGTCCAGCAAAGAACCGGAACACCCCGTGCCTTGAGGTCCGCCACCTGCGGCAACCCGAGGCTGCTGGCTTGTTGGCTGATGAAACTGGCCCCGACGCGTTCAAAATCGGGGATGTCCCGCAATGCATCGCGGACCCGAGGCGGCAAAATAGGCCAGTCTTCTGCGCTGTATGCATCGGTTACAAGGCCACGCGCAAACTGCGGCGCGATCTCGGCAAGTGCTGCAACACTGTTGGGATTGAATGACATGAAAGCCAGCGGCCCTTCATAGGTCTGAGCATCTGTCGCTGCCGCTTGTTCAAGGAGCCCCACATTTGGCCCCATCAAGCCGTCCTGATCCTTGATTTCGACCAGAAGCGGCACTTGCCCCGCCACGATGTCCAGCACCTCGGCAAAACTCGGGATACCTTCATCCCCACCAGTCAGCTGGATTTGACCCAATTCGGCGGCGCTTCGGCGTTGGACCGGTCCCTTTTCACCTGTGAGCCTTCCAAGATCATAGTCGTGGAAACACATGGCGTGCCCGTCGGCGGACAGCTGCAGATCTATTTCGATTCCATAGCCTGCAGAGACAGCCGCGCGGATCGCCGCGCGGCTGTTTTCAGGGCGCCCCGCGGACAAATCGTGCAAGGCACGATGCGCGAGAGGCACGTTCAGAAAAACCGCATCCAACATGGTCACTTGATCTGGAAGATTCCTTCGATTTCGACGGCAACGCCCAAGGGCAGCGAGGCCGCAGATACCGCAGAGCGCGCATGGCGACCGGCATCGCCAAGGGCCGCCACCATGAAATCAGAGGCGCCGTTGATGACCTTGGGCTGATCGGTAAAGTCCGCAGTCGAATTGACGAACCCGACGAGTTTGACCACCCGTACCAGCCGGTCCAGATCGCCGTCACAGGCCGCCTTGACCTGCGACAACAGGCTGATCGCACAGGTCTTGGCCGCTGCGGTACCTGCGTCAGTGTCGAGCGTTTCTCCGACCTTGCCGGTGATCAGCCCCTTTTCATCCATCGAGATCTGGCCCGAAACATGCACCAGATCGCCCACCACGACATAGGGCACATAGTTCGCCGCCGGGGCCGGAGCCTCGGACAGGGTGACACCCAACTCGGCAAGTTTTGCTTCGATCGCGCTCATCATTCCACTCCCACAAAATGTTTCGAGGCGACGCTAGATCGCGCCGCCTCGTAAGAAAAGCCCAATTCCGAAGCTTTGGTCAGCTTTCGCGGAAAGCCTTGGTGAAATAGTCGGTCAGAGGTTTTACAAGATAGGTGATCGGGGTGCGGTCATCTGTTCTCAAATAACTCTCTGCGGGCATACCCGGAATAAGCGTCACGTTCTCGGGCAGCTTGGCCAGCTCTTCCTCGGAAAGTTCGATTTCGGCCCGATAATAGGACAGGCCCGTCGCCTGATCTTCGAACGCATCTGGCGAGACGCGTGTGACAACGCCGAACATGTCCGGGGTGTTCCGCTGGTCAATAGACGAGAAGCGCACAATCACTTCCTGCCCGACATATACCTGTTCGATATGGATGGGTTCCACCTGTGCCGCGATCACCAGCGGGCGATCCTGCGGAACGATGAATAGAACCGGATCAGCCGGACGCAGCACCGACTTCGGTGTGAAAACCTGAAGCCCGTACACAACGCCGGACACAGGGGCCCTGATATCCAGCCGCGACAACTGTTCCTTCAACGCGCGGCGCTGTTCGGCCAGTTCGAGTTCACGATATTGCAGGTCGCGCAGGCGCGAAATGGCCTCTTCCCGCCGCCGCGTGTCCAGCTTGAGCAGTTCAATGTCAATCTCGGTGATCCGCCCTTCGGCCTGCGCCTTGGTCGCGGTGAGTTCACCAACTGTGCCGCTCAACTCGGCCTCTTCCCGTTGCAGGGCGAGCACGCGACTCGACTGCGCAAGACCTTTTTCAAGAAGGGTTCTCTGGTCTTCCAACTCTTCAACGATCAGTCCAAGTTGCACTGTCAAAGACTGTTGCTGCGCCTCGATCCCCTCGATCTGGTTGACGATCTGAGCCCGCCTTTTGCCAAGCTGTTCAACTTCCCGCGTCAGGGATTCATTGCGCGCATGAAACAGGCGGCGTTGTCCCTCGACGATATCCATGATCTCGGGATTACGCGCAGCGACCTCAAGCAGCTCTTCTTCGAAAACAAGCTCGTCATTGCCATCACGCTCGGCCTCGAGGCGTCCACGACGCGCCATCAACTCGTAAAGCTGGCTTTCGGTGATCGCGAGGTTGGATGCGATCAGGGTCGGATCGAGCCGGATCAAAACCTGTCCTTCAGACACAGTGTCACCTTCATCGACAAGGATGTCTTCGACGACGCCACCATCAAGATGCTGGACAACCTGCCGGTTGCGATCAACTTCGATCCGGCCACCTGCAATAATGGCCCCGGAGATTTCCGTCATCACCGCCCATGTTCCAAACCCACCAAGCAAGACCACCAGACCAAACAGGCCAATGAGCATGTGTTTGCCAACAGGCCACTCCGCCTTTACGTTTTCGGCGTCGCTCATTGAACCCCTCCCCCGCTGTTACCAGCCTTCTTGAGTTGCTGATGGTTGGCCACCATTTTCTGCATCACTTCTTCCTTGGGTCCGAAGGCGGTGCTCATGCCGTTGTCCAGAACCAAGAGCAGTTCACACTCCTGAATTGCGGCAGGCCGGTGGGCCATGATCAGCACGGATTTCCCTTCCGACTTCATCACCCGGATAGCCTGGTTCAACGCCTGAGAGCCTTCGTTGTCGAGGTTCGAATTGGGTTCGTCCAGTACCAGAATGACAGGGTCTGAATACAGGGCGCGGGCAAGACCGATCCTTTGGATCTGCCCGCCTGACAAGCGCCCGCCATTTGCAGAAATGCGGGTATCATAGCCTTCAGGCAGCTTCACAATCATATCGTGCGCAGCGGCCTTCTTGGCGGCCGCGACCACCTTTTCGGGATCGGGTTGTTTCGACAAACGCGCGATATTTTCGGCAATGGTTCCCTCAAACATCTGAACGCGTTGCGGAAGATACCCGATATATTGTCCCAGAACATCAGGATCATATTGCTCAAGCGAAGCCCCGTCCAAGCGCACCTTGCCACCTGCGGGTCGCCACACTCCGGTCAGTGCGCGGGCCAGCGTGGATTTCCCCGCACCGGATTGGCCGATCACGCCAAGCGCCTCGCCCGGACGCAGCGTGAAGGTGATCATGCGCAACGCAGCCTGGGAATCTCCGGGCGGCACAACCGTCAGCTGTTGCACATCAAGGTTTGCCTTGGGTGCAGGCAGCGCCGTCTTGGGTTTGGAGGGCGGCACCTCGCTCAGCAGAATCTCGAGGTTGCCCCAGCCTTTCATCGCACGTTGCACCATCGGCCATTGACCGATGGCCAATTCGATCGGCGCCAACGCGCGCCCCAAAAGGATCGACCCGGCGATCATCGCGCCCGGGGTCAGTTCGTTGAGCAACACGAGATACGCGCCAAGCCCCAACATGGCCGATTGAAGGAACATGCGGAATGTCTTGGTCGTGGCCGTGAACCCCCCCCCGAGATCGGCAGCAGCAACGTTTTCGTCCAGCGCCTTGGTGCGTGCTACCTGCCAGCGATCAAACGCTGCCGTCTGCATCCCCATGGCCTGTACCATTTCGGCCTCGGTGCGGATTTGCTGGCTGATCATTTCAGAATGATGTGCGGCCATGTTAGCCTTCATCACGGGTTTGCGCGTGGTCAACTGGTTCAACAAGGTGACAACCACCAGGATCGTACCACCGGCAATCGCCAGAATACCAAGCCACGGATGGAAAATTGCAATCCCGGCCAGAAAGAAAGGTGTCCAAGGCATATCGAACACCGACATCAAAACAGGCGCGGACATCAACCTTTGCACCGATTCCAAATCCTGCAACCCCGTCTGTGACCGCTCGTCGGGTTTGATCGCGGATTTGCGCACAACTGCATCAAAAACCCGGCGGTCGAGGCGTGTCTGAAATCGCGCACCAACCCGCGCCATGATCCGGCCGCGTGCGAAATCCAGAATGCCCATCGTGCCATACAGAAAGGCCACAAGCAGCGACAGCGCAATCAGAGTTTCCTCAGATCGACTTCCCAAAACCCGATCATAGACCTGAAGCATGTAGAGGGGGCCCGTCAGCATCAGCAAGTTCGCAAAGAAACTGAAGATGCCAACAGCCCAATATAGGCTGCGACTCTCGCGGCGGACGGCGCGCAATTCGTCCTGTCCAGCTTGTGTCATGGGGTTGCTCATCTGCTCATCCTGCTACCTGAAGACGTTTTTTCAAAATACATTACACGGTTGCGACACGATTGGTATGTCTCCAAACTGCCACAGGCCGCGCCATTTCAATGCGAGACATTGGGGTTGCCCGGTGATTGGTCTAAATGGACTGATACGAAGTTTGATACGGGATTTCCATTGTCAATTTTGCGTAACACCCGCCCGTGCAATATGCTTTTCCGGTTCGCAGCCCTTTGCGCGGCCCTATTTCTTGCGGCCTGCGCGGACAATGCGCCGACAACAGGGTTTTATGACCCGTTCGAAGCCGAGAATCGCGGGACCCACCAATTCAACAAGGACATGGACAGACTTCTGGTCGACCCCTTGTCCGAAGGCTATGGCGCCGCAACCACCACCGGAATCCGCAGCGCAGTGGGCAGATTTTCGTCGCATCTTGCCTTGCCGAACGACGTGATCAACGATTTGCTTCAGGCAAAGCCCGGGGATGCTCTGCACAACACGGGCCGCTTTGCCGTGAATACCATCGTCGGGATCGGGGGCTTCTTTGATCCCGCCGCGGATATCGGGCTTGAACGGCGCGATACCGATTTTGGCGAAACCATGCATGTCTGGGGCATGGCCGAAGGGCCCTATGTCGAAATGCCCTTCCTTGGCCCCTCCACTTCGCGTGACACGGTCGCCTTCTTTGTCGACGTCGCCATGAACCCGTTTGTGGTGATCTTTCAGGATCCGACACAGTATGTCGGTATCGTGGCCTATGTGCTGGATTCCATGGGAACGCGGTACGACTATGACACCACGGTCGAATCCATCCTGTATGACAGCGCCGACAGCTATGCCCAAGCACGAAGCCTTTACTTGCAGAATCGCCGGTTTGAGCTTGGAATGTCGGGGCCGGATGCATATCTCGATCCGTATTCAGACCCCTATTCGGACCCTTACGAGGATTTCTGACATGAACCGTCGTACCTTTCTGGCCACAGCCTCGGCATCTGTCTTTGCGGCAATGCTTCCAGCCAGCGCGTTTGCCCTGAGCGATGCGCAGGCGAAAAATTTGGTCGACCGGGCTGTTGCCGACATCAACAAAGTCATTTCATCCGGAAACTCGCTGTCTGGCATGATCCGTGATTTCGAACGTATCTTCGTCACCTACGCAGACGTCCCCGTAATCGCGCGCTCCGCCCTTGGAGCAGATGCCCGACGCGCGACCAGCGCCCAGCTGTCGGCCTATACCAAGGCTTTCCAAGGATACATTGCCCGCAAGTATGGCAAACGCTTCGAAGAATTCGTGGGCGGCCAGATCGAGGTTCAGGGCGCACGACGGGTCAAAAGTTTCCACGAGGTACAGACCGTTGCAAAGCTTCGCGGCGAGGCACCTTTTGCGGTCAATTTCCTCGTTTCCGACAAATCGGGTAAGCCACGCTTTTTCGACATGATCATCGAAGGCATCAGCCTGCGCCTGAGTGAAAAAGAAGAAATCGGCGCCATGCTGGACCGGCGCAAAGGCGACATTGATCTTCTGACACAGGATCTGAAAAAGGCCGGGTAATGCCCGGCCTTTAGCGTTTTCAATCCTGACGACACTTAATTCCCGCCAAAGATATCCCGCAAAATCCCGTTGATGGCATCATCCAGCCCAGTGCCGCGTTTCTTCGTAGGTTTTGGCGACGGCTTCTTCGGCTTGGGCACGAAAGCAGGCAGAGGGACAGGATCAAGCCCCTCATGCACCCGCGTCATCGCCTCGTGCCAGATCTCGGCCGGCAGTCCGCTGCCCGTGACTCCGGTCAATGGGGTGTTGTCATCATACCCCATCCAGACACCTGCGACATATTCCGAAGTGAACCCGATAAACCAGGCATCACGTGCGGCCTGTGTCGTGCCGGTCTTGCCAGCAACCTGCCAACCATCAAGGCGCGCGCGCGCGCCTGTCCCTTCGCTGACCACCTTTTCCATCATATAGATAAGTTCTCGGGCGGCGACTTCAGAAATAACACGCTCCCCGATACCGCCCCCCGTCCCCATCAGAGGCTCGTCTTCGTCCTGCAGACGCAATTCCACGAGACCATAAGGTGTCACCGAAGACCCA
Organism: Shimia fortis; assembly: GCF_040225985.1. Classification (NCBI taxonomy): domain Bacteria; kingdom Pseudomonadati; phylum Pseudomonadota; class Alphaproteobacteria; order Rhodobacterales; family Roseobacteraceae; genus Shimia; species Shimia fortis. The sequence goes on along the minus strand of NZ_JBBPEU010000005.1, from coordinate 152,215 downwards.
CCGTTCAGGATACCGGCATAGGCCCCGGTCATTTCCAAGAGGGTGCTCTCAGAAGCCCCGAGCGCCAAGGCAGGCCCCAGGGCCAGTTCGTTGTCGATCCCGAAATCCGAGGCAACCGTGCGCACATTTTCGCGCCCGACCGCCTCTGAGACCTTGACCGCAGGCACGTTCAGCGACCGTTTCAAGGCCTCGGTCAAAGTGACCGTGCCGTAATACTTGTTGGTATAATTTCGAGGGCACCATTCACCTGATCCCGGGATGTTCATACAATATGGTGCGTCATCCACCGTATCATCCCAGCTGTAGCCCAGTTCAAGTGCCGTGCCGTAGACAAAGGGCTTGAACGCCGACCCGGTTTGCCGCTTGGCCTGTGTTGCACGGTTGAAGGCACCGGACACGGTAGTGTCCCGTCCCCCTAGCATGCCCCGAACCGCTCCATCCGCAGACATCACAACGATGGCCGCCTGCGCCTTGGACCCTTCCCGCACCTTGTTTTCGAACACAAAGGTCATCGCATCTTCCAACGCGGCCTGGATGCGGGGATCAAGCGTGGTGCGGATCACCACGTCTTCGGTGGTGTTACGGGTGAAAAATTCAGGACCAGAGGCCATGACCCAATCTGCGAAATACCCTCCGCTTTGTGCTTCGGCCGCTTCAGACAACTGTGCAGGGTTTTGTTGCCAATAGACGGTTTCCTCGTTTGTCAGATAGCCTTGTTCATTCATCAGACGTAGAACCGTGGCCGCGCGATCCTGCGATCTTTGTAGGTTGGCCGTGGGCGCCAACGAGGATGGTGCGGTCAAAAGCCCCGCCAGCATCGCCCCCTCAGCCGGGTTCAGAACTGCGGCATGTTTTCCAAAATACCGCTGCGCCGCGGCCTCGGCGCCATAGGCCCCTCCGCCCATATAGGCACGGTTCAGATAGATCGAGAGGATTTCGTCCTTGGTGTACTTGAATTCCATCGCAAGCGAATAGACCGCTTCCTTGACCTTGCGCCACAACGATCCCTGGCGACAGTCACGCACATAGGCGGCCTCGTTCTTCCATTCGTTCGGATCATACTCGACACCCAGACACAGAAGCTTCGCGGTTTGCTGCGTAATCGTAGACCCGCCGTGCCCAGAGAGCGGTCCACGCCCCTCGCTCAGGTTGATGCGTACTGCGCTGGCAATACCGCGTGGGCTGACCCCGAAGTGACGATAGAAACGTTTATCCTCTGTCGCGACGACGGCATTCCGAAGGTCCGGAGAGACACTGTCAGCCGTGACAACGCCGCCGAACTGGTCTCCGCGCCACGCGAAGGCATCACCGTTGGCGTCCAGCATCGTGACCGAACCTCGCGCGCGACCATCCAGCAACGCGTCCACATTTGGTAAGGTCGAATAGACATACCCAACCGAGACCGTCAAAAGCAGGCCAAACACCATGGCCGAGCGCCACGTAAACGCCCAGACCAGTCGCCAGATCCACCGCAGGATCCCGACGAAAAAGGCCACAACGGGGTTGCGCGGGGGTTTCTTGGGGGCCGGCTTTCGCTTTGGGGCTGTTTTCTTGGTTGAGGTCCGTTTCACCGTAGGCTTGGGTTTCGCCTTGGGTTTCGAGGCAGCCTTGCGCCTTGGCGCAGACGCCTTGCCATAGCGGTTTTCAGCCACCAGAGGTGGCGTCTTTCGACCTGAATCACTCATATGCAGTACTGCTCGGCACCTTGATTTTGAGTCAGTTTAAACCGGATTGCGTTGGATGTTGACCCGTTCCAATCGACATAAACGTAATTGTTTTGCCTATTTTTTAGTCAACAACCATATTTTGTGCATTTTTTAATCACACGCACCTGATGAAACGGTGATTTTTGCAGCAAAAACCTTCGATTCCCCGCGCTGGGCAGGTTTTCTGCAGGTGCACAACGCAGGTGTCTGCCTGCAAACGGAAAGGGGAATACGGTGAAACTGATTATTGCAACGATCAAACCGTTCAAGCTCGAGGAGGTCCGCGAGGCGCTGACCGGAATCGGCGTGCGCGGCATGATGGTCACCGAGATCAAGGGCTTCGGCTCTCAGTCGGGCCACACTGAAATCTATCGCGGCGCGGAATATGCCGTGAACTTCGTGCCGAAGGTCAAACTCGAGTTGGTCGTTCCGGCCACCATGGCCGACCAGGTCGTCGAAACTATCACCAAAACCGCACAAACCGGCAAGATCGGTGACGGCAAAATCTTTGTGCTGGATGTGCAGCAAGCAGTTCGCGTGCGCACCGGCGAAACGGACGCAGACGCGATCTAAGAGCGTCACGGAAGGAAGAGAGACAATGAAAACACTTGCAAAAATCGCCCTGCCCGTTGCGCTGACCGCGCTGCCGGTGATGGGGCTCGCTGAAGAAAGGCCGGTTCCGGGCACCAACCCGTCGACCGATACCGTCTTTATCCTGAACTCGCTGCTGTTCCTGATTGGCGGCTTCCTGGTATTCTTCATGGCTGCTGGCTTTGCCATGCTCGAAGCGGGCCTCGTGCGTGCCAAGAACGTGACCATGCAGCTGACCAAGAACATGGCACTGTTCGGTCTGGCCGCCATCTTCTATTACCTGATCGGCTATAACCTTATGTACCCGCTCGGCACCTGGAGTGTTGAAGGCGTTCTGTCGGGTGTTTGGGGACCGGGCGTTCTGGAAGCCGTGGGCGTGACCGCCGACGCAGCAGACGACTATTCCTACGCCTCGACCGGCTCGGACTTCTTCTTCCAGCTGATGTTCTGTGCGGCAACGGCCTCAATCGTATCGGGCACCGTGGCTGAACGGATCAAACTGTGGCCCTTCCTGATCTTCACCGTCATTCTGACTTCGATCATCTATCCGCTGACCGCATCCTGGACCTGGGGTGGTGGCTTTGTGGGCGAAGCAGGCTTCTCGGATTTTGCCGGCTCGACCATCGTACACTCGGTAGGCGGCTGGGCTGCTCTGACCGGTGCTATCATCCTCGGACCGCGTATCGGCAAGTATAAAGATGGGCGCACGATCCCGATGCCGGGCTCGAACCTGCCCCTCGCAACGCTGGGAACGTTCATCCTGTGGCTGGGTTGGTTCGGCTTTAACGGCGGCTCGCAGCTGGCCATGGGTTCGGTAGGCGACGTTGCTGACGTATCGCGCATCTTCTCGAACACCAATGCAGCCGCAGCCGGTGGCGCCATCGCAGCCCTGATCCTGACCCAGATCATGTTCAAAAAGCCTGACCTCACAATGGTACTGAACGGCGCACTGGCCGGCCTCGTGTCGATCACGGCTGAACCTCTGGCACCCACCCTTGGCCTCGCAACCATCATCGGTATGGTCGGTGGCGTGATCGTGGTCTTCGCAGTTCCGTTCCTGGACAAACTCAAAATCGACGACGTCGTAGGCGCCATCCCGGTTCACCTGATCGCAGGCATCTGGGGCACCCTGGCAGTTGTTCTCTCGAACGGCGACGCCACCATCGGTGCACAGCTTTACGGCATCGTTGTCATCGGCGGCGCAACCATCGTCCTGTCGGCCATCGTGTGGTTCATCCTGAAAGTAACCATCGGCATCCGTGTCTCGGAAGAAGAAGAGATCAACGGTCTGGACATGGCAGAGCTGGGCATGGAAGCTTACCCCGAGTTCACCAACGGCTAAGCCTTCCAAGACATCGCAAAAAAACGAACCCGGACGGCGACGTCCGGGTTTTTCTATACCGGATCGTTGGGTGTTGACTTATCCGACCTTTTTTGTCATCTATTATCATATCAGCCAGCCCGTGATCCCGGGCGAGCCAGTGAGCATCCACAGGACCACGCAGGAAACGCGCTGCACCGTTCGTGGAGAGATTTGTGACTTGATGAACGAGGCTGAACCCATGAATGCCCAAACTCCAATGAGCCACCTGTTGAATCCAATGCCTCTGCATGATGCCCGCACGCTGACCGGCGACAAAGGCCTTGCCCAGATCGTTCTGGATGAACAGGTCTATACGCTAAGAATCACGCGCGCGGGCAAGCTGATCCTGACGAAGTAAGAGCTAAGGCGCGTTGCGCTTCTGGATGTTTGTCAACCACCCATCCGGCTGCAAAGCCTGCTGAAAAACAACTTCGAACAGGGCGACCATATAAGCCTGATCTAAGGCTTCGCTCGGCTTGCATCAAAACTTGCAGGGATGGACTGGAGATGCGCATTCAGCCCGTCCCGCTTGGCCAGAAAGGCGATCGAGTTGATATTTCGATGCTCTGAGAGCGGATCAGAATCGCGAATGTGCGCTCAGCCATATCGCGCAGTTATGTATTCTGAGGCGCGTAACTGTCCTCGAGCCTATTATTGTGGTTCAGCCAAATGGTCTTGCTGCCCGAACTGAACCCATGTTTCCGAAGGGCTGCGCATGTCGAATTGCGGCGGATACACAAAGATTTCGCGGGTCAGCCCCCATCCACGTGGAATTCCCCCCGGATTTGAGTGCCGCCCGTGACCAGGATGCGCACCGGTTCGAACACAAAAGGTATCGACGCGGACGCAGGAACTACTTCGCGGATCATGTCGTGGGACTCAGGCGTATCAACCTGTGTCATGGCCCCGATATCCCAAAGCACCGGACGCTCGGCGTCGGTATTCGTCATGCCGATCAACAGTTTGCGCCCCTGACGTGACTGCTCGGCGATGGCGCGGATCACAGATGCATCCAGTTCGCGCCTGATCGCTTCGGCAAGGGGGCGGGTCGATGCCACATAACCCCGCTCAAAGACTGCACCTAGCACGTTGAAACGCGCGATATCGCTGGTCGAAGACTGTGTATAGGTGCTGCGCAGTCGATCGTCATAGTCAGACCCAAGGAAGGCAAAGGGCGCCATGAGCGCGCCTGTGGAAATTCCGGTCACGATCTAAATCTGCGGCCGTGTCCCTGCCTGTGTCCAGTCATTCAACACTCCGGCCCCAAAGGCACCATCCTGCCCTCCCCCGGACAAGGCCAGAATATTCATTCCACGACCGTGAACAGCGACCGGTATGGGCATGACGCCATTTTCGTAATAGGACACCAGCGCCGCGGGATCTTCCTTGTAGGCGGCCTCGTCGGCTCGCACCGGCACAGCATACCCCACAGGCCCGAAGTTTTCATAGCTTTCAGCAGGAGGAGCCGTCTCTGAACGGTCATGCTGCTCCCCACATCCCGCGACGGCAAATGTCATTCCTGCGAGCAAAACAAAAATACTTCGCGAGAGCTCATACAAGCCGAATCCACCAAGACCATCTAACGGTTGCTACGTTATCTGTTGAGGGCTTGCGGAAAAGAAAAAGCCATCCGCAGATGCAGATGGCTTTCTCCTGTTCTGAAGTCGGCCTCAGATGCCCGTGTCAACAATCGCCTTGGCAAGGATCGGGACTGTGGTCTGGTTCAGGCCGGCGATGTTCAGACGGCTGTCCGACACCATGTAGATCCCGTGTTCTGCACGCAGACGTTCGACCATATCCGGGGTCGTGCCGAGGCGCGAGAACATTCCGCGGTGCTGCGCAAGAAATCCGAAACGGTCAGATCCGGACAGGCGCTGCAACTCGCTTGCCAGTTGCTCGCGCAGTTTGAGCATCCCGAGACGTGTTTCTTCCAGTTCGGCCGCCCAGTCCGCGCGCAAGGCTTCGTCGGTAAGGATTGTCGTCACAACCCGTGCGCCGTGATCCGGCGGGAAGGAAAAGTTCTGGCGGTTCAGGTGATTGAGATTGCCTTGAGTCACAGCTGTATTTCCCGCATCCTCGGAAATCGCCATCAACAGGCCCGTGCGTTCGCGGTAAACCCCGAAGTTCTTCGAACAGCTGGCCGCAATCAGGCACTCCGGCACGCTTGACGCCACAAGCCGTGTCGCCGCCGCGTCTTCATCCAGACCATCGCCAAAGCCCTGATAGGCAATGTCGATCATCGGGATCAGACCCTTTTCGTTCAGCAGGGTCACCACCTCTTGCCACTGGGTCATGTTGAGGTTTGCCCCTGTCGGGTTGTGGCAGCAGCCGTGCAGAAGCACGACATCGCCCGCCGACGCGCCAGAAAGGTCTTCCATCATCCCGTCGAAATCGACACCACGGGTTTCACCGTCGAAATAGCGGTAAGCCGACTGTTTCATGTTCAGATAGTTCAGGATCGAGACATGGTTCGGCCAGGTCGGGTTGGACACCCATATCGTTGCGTCGGGGCTGACACCTTTGATCAGTTCAAAGGCCTGACGCACGGCTCCTGTGCCACCTGGTGTGGCCACGGCGGCTATACGATCGCGCGCCACGGTGGTGCCGAGCACCAGATCAATCATCGCATCCGAGAACGCCGGATCCCCTGCCAGCGCCACATAAGCCTTGGTGGTTTGCTCTTCGACCAGACGACGCTCGGCTTCCTTGACCGCCCGCATCACCGGGGTCACACCCTCGGCGTTCTTGTAGACCCCGACACCCAGATCAATCTTGGTCGGGCGGGGATCGTCACGATACATCGCCATCAGGGCGAGGATCTTGTCCGCAGGCTGTTGTTTCAGGTTGTTCAGCATCAGGCTTCTCCGGTGGCAATTGGGAGAGTGGGAAAGGCACCCCACTCGGTCCAGGAACCGTCATAGACGGCATAATCGGTCTTGCCAAAACGCTCCATCGCGAGGGCAAGAATACAGGCCGTCACACCCGACCCGCAGGTCGTGATGGCGGGCTTGGACAGGTCAACCCCGGCCTCTTCGAAGATCGCCCGCAACGCGTCGGGGTCTTTCATCGTACCGTTATCGGTCAGCAGGGTTGCGAAAGGCACGTTTTTGGATCCGGGAATGTGCCCCGATCTCAGACCGGCGCGCGGCTCGTCCACCTCACCTTTGAAGCGTTCAGCACTGCGCGCGTCGATGATTTCAAAATCCCCCAATTTCGAGGCCGCCGAAACCTGTGTTACGTCTTTCACAAGGTGGTTCTGACGACGCACCGTCATGTGGCGATCACGAATCACGGGCGGCATGTCTTCGATGGCGCGCCCTTCGGCCTGCCATTTCGGCAGACCACCATCCAGCACGGCCACGTCGTTCTGCCCCATGAGCTTGAACAACCACCAGACACGGCAGGCCGAGTTGACGCCATTTGCGTCGTAAATAACGACCTGATGCCCATCGCCAACGCCCATCGCGCGCATCCGCGACATAAATTTTTCAACGGGCGGAACCATGTGGGGCAGTTCGCTGCGCAGGTCAGCGATTTCATCTATGTCAAAAAACCGTGCGCCCGGGATATGTGCGGCGTCATATTCGGCCTGCGGATCGCGGTTCTCCGCCGGCATGTGCCAGGACGCGTCAATAATCCGTAAATCCGGGTCTTTCATATGCGCGGCCAACCACTCGGTGGACACAAGCGTGCGAGGATCATCCTGAGCCATGTCTGCCCCCAAAATTGAGTCACCCACCTGCCTACTATCGGCAGCGTCGGGACGCAAGTTACACCAAGAGCTCACCTGCCCGCAAAACACAACAAAGGCGCACAGGCGACAGGCTAGAAGGTATTCTTATTCGCCGTGACGAAGCAGTCTTTGTTTCTGACGGCCCCAGTCCCGCTTGGCTTCGGTGGCGCGTTTGTCGTGGTTCTTTTTACCCTTGGCGATGCCAATCTTCAGCTTCACCAGCCCCTTGTGGTTGAAATACATCACGAGGGGAACCAGCGTCATGCCTTTGCGCTGGGTCGCGCTCCACATGTTGGAAAGCTCTTTGCGACTCACCAACATCTTGCGACGTCTGCGCTCTTGGTGGCTGAACATCGCGCGATCATAGGGGGCGATATAAGAGTTCACCAACCACAGCTCGCCGTCCTCAACCGCCGCATAACTTTCGGCTATGTTGGCGCTGTTTTCCCGCAGAGATTTGACCTCGGACCCGCTCAGGACGATGCCGCATTCGATATCGTCCTCAATGGCATAGTCAAACCGTGCCCGCCGGTTTTCAGCGATCACTTTATAGTTGGGATCCGAGTTCTGTTTCTTTTGCTTTGCCATCGTCGAGACTGATTACATGGGGCCGCAGGAACTGTCTACAAGGCTTCTTGGGGACACAAGAAAAAGGGCGGCTCAGAGGCCGCCCTTTACTCGTGCTTTGAAAGTCGCTCTAGCCTTTGCCTTTCCACGGCACCAGAACGCGTTCCGCCCAGCGCATCAGCATGTCAATCCCAAAGCCGATGATCCCGATCAGTATGATGCCCATAATGACGATATCCGTGTTCTGAAACTTGGACGCGACCATGATCATCATGCCCGCCCCTTTTTCGGCGGCGACAAGTTCTGCCGCCACAACCGTGCCCCAACAGACCCCCATCGCCACACGCGCACCGGTGAAGATATCCGGCAGTGAATTTGGAATGATCACGTGTCGCATGATTTGGACCTTGCTCGCCCCGAGGGAATAGGCTGCATGCACCTTCGAGATATTCACTCCAGATACACCCGAGCGGGCCGCGATGGCCATGATCCAGAGTGCGGCAAGGAACAGAAGAATGATCTTACCAAGTTCACCAATCCCCGCCCAGATGATGACCAACGGGATCAGGGCCAGCGGTGGAACAGGGCGCATGAATTCGACAATCGGGTCGAACCAGCCCCGAAACCAATCGGACAGCCCCATCGCATAGCCCAGCGGGATCCCCACAAGGGCCCCGAAGAAAAAGCCCACCACGACTCGGAACAAGGAATAGCCAAGATGCTCCCAGAGCGTGCTGCCCCGGAACCCTTCGCTGGCAATTTCTCCAAGACGTTTAACCACGGCTTCGGGCGCGGGCAGCCAGATCGGCTCCATCTGCCAGCCCTTGTTCGGGGCAAAGTTGAGCGTGCCCTTGGGCGACATGCCGACGCGCCCAAACTCGGTAATCACTTCACCACCGGGCGAGATAGCCTGTCCGTTGACGGCCACCACGGTGGCCCCTTCTTTGCGGCCGATCTCATCGTTCTTGTCGACCCGGATCAGACCTGACCGCCAAGCACCTATCGTGGCCGAGTCGTTCTTGGCCCACCCCTCTCCGGGGGCGACTTCGGGCGCGCTAACCTCCTGATCAACCGGATGCACGATCACCGTAACTGTAGCGTCATCCTGACGCCCGTCCTCTGTCGCCGCAGTATAGGTAAAAGTTGCCTCTCCTACGAACGGTCCGGGCGCATGCAGAAACGCGGGCAGCAGTTTTGATCCAGTGAATGCCCCCCAAAGAACGAAAATCGTCACGATCGAGATGATCGAGGCAGTGCGGTTGGAGCGGACCGTGCTTTCGTCACCAAAAGTCACCGTCTTCAAAGACGTGTAATCCCGGATCGCGGTGCGTTGTGCGATGAAGCGGACCACATAAAATGACACCACGAAAATAGCCGCATATATCAGAAACGGAATCATTGTGCGGCCTCCGTGCGTCCCATTATCTCTTCTTCCATGTCCCAGATCATCCCGAGGATTTCCTCGCGTTTCTGGCTAAATTCAGGGTGTTTCTTCACCTCGCGCAGATCCTGCCCCACCCCGAGATCGGCAAATGGCAACCGGTATTCCTTGTGGATACGCCCTGGTCGCGGGGCCATAACCAGCAGGCGCTCCCCCAGCAGCAAAGCTTCTTCCACCGAATGGGTGATCAGAATGATTGTCTTGCCGGTCTCTTTCCAGAGTTTCAGCACCAAAGACTGCATCTTTTCGCGGGTCAGCGCATCCAGCGCGCCCAGAGGCTCGTCCATCAGAATGACATCAGGATCGTTGGCCAGACACCGCGCCAGAGCCACACGCTGCTGCATCCCGCCGGACAATTCGTAGATCGCCTTTTGCTTGAAGTCCTGCAAACCGACGACATCAAGAAGATGGTCCACGTTCTCGCCCCAGTCGGCCTCTTTCAAACCTTTCATGCGCGGTCCGAAGCTCACGTTGTCGCGCACGCTCATCCATTCGAACAGGGCCCCTTGCTGGAACACCATGCCTCGCTCGGCATCCGGGCCTTGTACGGTGTGGCCGTTCATCACGATCTGGCCCTCTGTGGGCGCCAGAAATCCGGCGAGAATGTTCAAAAGCGTGGTCTTTCCGCATCCCGAAGGCCCCAGCACGCTCAGCAGTTCGCCTTCTTTCAGGTGCAGGCTCACATCTTTCAACGCCTGCACCGAACTGCCATTGGGCAGGTCAAAGCGCATCGAAATATTTTCGATCGACAGTCCCGACATGGTCCGCCTTTCAGTCTTGAAAATTCATTCGGTGGCGCGGACAGCCCGCGCGCACCATCATCCACCCACAGGACCACCCAACGCGCCGTTGCAACGACACGAGGGTGGCCCCCGGGAGAATTACATGCCTTTGGCAGACGCCAGCGGACCGGTATTCACGGCGTTTTCATAGGTGTCCAGCGCCTTGTCGATGCTGCCTGCACCCACAAAGACATCAGCCACGCCCTTCATGAATTCCTGTGCGCCACCGCCAAGCCATTTTGCACCCAACTGGTCATCTACCGACGGGAAGCTGAAGGTTGCGATGGTCGCTTCAGTGTCGGCCACGTCCATACCCGCATCTTTGGCAATCACGGGCAGCATTTTGGCCGCTCCATCGCCGCCGGCATTCCACATGGCGTTCGCATCAGCGGTCACTTTCAGGAACTTAGAAAGGAGATCGCTCTGCTCGGCGGCAAAGGACGCCGGCACCGAGGTGACGTCAAAGACAAGGATACCCAGCTCTTCTTTCTCTGCGCCGGTCAACAGGACATTGCCGTGCTCTTTCATGCGCCGCAATGCGCCGCCCCAGCCACAGGCCATGTCCACCGACCCTTGTGCAAGGGCCGCTGCGCCCTCGGCTGGGGCCATGTCGACCACGTCAAGACCGGCCAGGTCGACGCCAAAATGGTTCATCTGGCTCAGAAAGCCGTAATGCGCCGCCGTGCCCAGCGGAACGGCAACCTTCTTGCCCGCCAATTCCCCGGCGCTGTCCTTATCGATCTCAAGCGCCTCGGCCACGACACAGTTGTCATTCTCGGAATAGCTTACGGCCACATCCACGATCTGGATGTCCTGCCCTGCCGACGCGGCCACCACAAACGGCGGTACGCCTTGAGAGACAGAAATCTGGACGTCGCCCGATGCCATGGCCGCGCTCATCGCGGTGCCGGTGTCGAAGCTGACCCAATTGATATCCACACCCATTTCTTCTTCGTAGGTGCCCATGACCTTGGCGTATTGGAACGGCATCGGCCATTCGAGGAAATAGGCAACGGTGATTTCGTCTGCAGCCATAGCAGCCTGTGCGCCGCTCATAAGGGCGACAGCGGCCACGGCGCTTGTGAGTTTGTGTTTGAGGTTCATGTTTGTTCTCCCGTGTTGAACTGCGGAAAATTATTTGACCCCGTCCGGTCTTCGCCTGTTGTACCGGGGTCGAGAGGGTCCGCGCCCTACGAAAGCAATTCGAGTGAAAATCGTGCGTTCGCGCAAATCTTTTTTACGCAAGGCATTTGGTTACCTTTGGTTTTTCGAATACCTCAGAAAGGCAGATTTTAATAATAATTAATACATTTCATATATTTACTAAATTTTTCTGCACCACCCCAAAGTAAATCCAGCCAATTCTGGATATATATCATGATACACTTTGGCCCTATTGAGATGCCTGAAATTTTGGCGAGGATAGAGTCGGAACAAGGCCGGATTCTTCCGGCCGTTTTCGGTTGAAACCGCAGCAATGCCTTGAAATACGATGAGGTGTCCCGATGGACGGCAACTTTAACAAAAACGATCTGGAACGGGTTGTCTCGGCAGACAAAGCCCATGTCTGGCACCACCTGACCCAGCACAAGCCCTTTGAAACCGGCGAGCCGCGTATCATCATCGAAGGCAAGGACATGCGCGTCTGGGACCAAAACGGCAAGGAATACATCGACGCCGTTTCGGGCGCGGTCTGGACCGTGAATGTCGGCTATGGCCGCAAGCGGATTGCGGATGCCGTTCATGCCCAACTAATGAAGGTGTGCTATTTCGCCAATTCGGGCGGGTCCATTCCCGGCGCGCTTTTCGCTGAAAAACTGATCGAGAAGATGCCCGGTATGAGCCGAGTCTACTATACCAACTCGGGGTCCGAGGCGAACGAGAAGGCGTTCAAGATGGTCCGCCAGATCGCCCACAAGAAATATGGCGGCAAGAAAACCAAGATCCTGTATCGCGACCGCGACTATCACGGTTCGACCCTTGCCGCGATGTCGGCCGGTGGACAGGACGAGCGTAACGCGCAATACGGACCGTTTGCCCCTGATTTCGTGCGCGTGCCCCACTGCATGGAATATCGCAAGCACGAACTGGGTCTGGATCATCTGTCGGGCCGCGACTTTGGCATCGCCGCCGCAAACCTGATCGAAGAGGTGATCCTGCGTGAAGGCCCAGAAACCGTGGGCGCGCTGTGCCTTGAGCCGGTAACGGCTGGCGGCGGTGTGATTACCCCGCCGGAAGGATACTGGGAACGCGTGCAGGAAATCTGCAAACAGTATGACATCCTTCTGCACATTGACGAGGTCGTCTGCGGCATCGGGCGCACCGGCACCGAATGGTTCGGATACCAGCACTATGGCATCCAGCCAGACTTCGTCACCATGGCCAAAGGTGTGGCTTCCGGCTATGCAGCCATCGCCTGCATGGTGACCACCGAAGAGGTTTTCGAACACTTCAAGGACAACCCCGAGGACAAGCTGAACCACTTCCGCGATATCTCGACCTTCGGGGGATGCACGGCGGGTCCAGCGGCGGCGCTGGAGAACATGGCCATCATCGAAGAGGAAAACCTGCTCGAAAACTGCACACGCATGGGCGAACGCATGATGGGCAATCTCAAGGCGCTGATGGAAAAGCACGCGGTCATTGGTGATGTGCGTGGCAAGGGTCTGTTCCTTGGCGCGGAACTGGTCAGGGACCGTGACAGCAAAGAGCCGGTCGACGAAAAAGACGTCATGGCCATTGTCGCCGATTGCGGTGCGCAAGGCGTGATTATCGGCGCGGCAAACCGCTCGGTGCCCGGTCGCAACAATGTCTTGTGTTTCTCGCCGGCCCTGATCGCTACACCCGAGGACATCGACGCCATCACCGATGCAGTGGATAGGGCGCTGACCAAGGTGTTCGGCTGACACACGCCTCCATTGCCGAAAACATGGAAAAGGCGGCCTTCGACTCTGGGCCGCCTTTATCATTTCAGACCCCGCACCCCTTTTGCACAAAATTGACAAGAAGAATCACATGTGGCCCTCTCCGATACGCCTGACCGGACAACATGTAGGTCTGGCCCCGCTCTCGCAAGATCACGCGACCGACCTTGCCGAAGCGTCGGCCGACGGCGACTTGCACCGTTTGTGGTACACGATGGTTCCGACGCCTGAGGGCGTTCCGGCGGAAATCGACCGCCGCTACGGGTTGCAGGCAGAGGGCAAGATGCTGCCCTTCGCGATCCTGACCCCGCAAGGCAAAGCCGTCGGAATGACCACATACATGAATATTGACGCGACCAACCGGCGGCTTGAGATCGGATCGACATGGTATCGGGCCTCGGTACAGCGCAGCGCGATGAACACCGAATGCAAACTGTTGATGCTGCAGCATGCGTTCGAAGATCTCGACTGTATCGCCGTTGAATTCCGGACTCATTTCCTGAACACCCAATCCCGTCGCGCTATTGAACGGCTTGGGGCGAAACTGGATGGCGTGTTGCGCAATCACATGGTCATGGCCAACGGCACGCTGCGTGACACGGCGGTCTACTCGATTCTGCCGCATGAATGGCCCGCGGTAAAAGCGAACCTGTCCTGGCAGATCGAGAAACGCCAAAGCTGAGCTGAATTCGCTGCAGAACCAGACCAGATTGCACCAGACATAAGTCCAGCCTATCCTGTGGCATGACCATCTCTGTCGAAACGTTCTTTCTCAATCCCGCCTTTCAGGGCACACTGCAATCTCAGATCCAGCAAATGATTGCCGAAGGCATTTTGTCGGGGCGTTTTCGCCGGGGCGAACGCCTGCCTTCAACGCGCAAGCTGGCCGACCACTTGGGGATCTCGCGGATCACCGTGACACTTGCCTATACGGAACTGCTGGCCAACGATTATCTCGAGTCTCGCAAGCGTTCCGGTTATTACGTCTCAGAGAACGCGCCTGTACCGCCGCAATTCACGCCCCCCAAACGTGGCGAAGACAAGGTCGACTGGACCAAGGCGATCGGCCGACGTTTCACGGGGGGCGATACACCAGAAAAGCCGCAGAATTGGGCGCGGTTCAGATACCCGTTCATCTATGGCCAGGCCGACCCAACGTTGTTTGACCACGCCAACTGGCGGCTGTGCGCGCTTCAGGCACTGGGGCAGAAGGACTTTACCGCGCTGACCACCGATTATTACGATCAGGACGATCCGCGGCTGGTCGAATTCATCGCCCGCAACACCCTGCCCCGCCGTGGCATCATTGCGCGCCCCGAGGAAATCCTGATCACGCTTGGCGCGCAGAACGCACTTTGGCTGGCGGCGCAGGTTCTGCTGACCCAGCGCAGGATGGCCGCCATCGAAGACCCCTGCTATCACGCCTTGCGCGATATTCTGACCCAATCCCGCTGCCACTTGGCCGCTTTGCCGGTGGACCGTGACGGGTTGCAGCCGGATTCCATTCCGCCGCAAACTGATGTGATTTTCACAACGCCCAGCCATCAATGCCCGACCACCGCGACCATGCCGATGAGCCGGCGACACGCCCTCCTTACACGGGCGCGGGATCTCGATGCGCTGATTGTAGAGGATGACTATGAATTCGAGATGTCCTTTCTGGATGCGCCTTCACCCGCCCTCAAGTCATTGGACACAGACGGGCGCGTGATCTATGTTGGCAGCTTTTCCAAATCCGTTTTCCCGGGCCTGCGCCTTGGCTATCTCGTCGGCTCTGAAAGCTTCATTCGCGAGGCCCGCGCCCTGCGTGCCAGCGTCCTGCGGCATCCGCCCGGACATATCCAGCGCACTGCGGCCTATTTCCTGTCCCTAGGTCACTATGATGCGCTGATCCGGCGCATCCGCGAAGCGCTTCGCAAACGCAGGGACGTCATGCAGCAGGCAATTGACCAAAACGACCTTACCATTGCCGGACAGGGCGCGCATGGGGGTTCGTCCTTCTGGATGCAGGCCCCAAAAGGCACAGACACTGAAAAGCTGGCCGCGCAATTGCAGCACAAGGGCGTTCTGATCGAACCCGGCCGCCCCTTCTTTCACGGAACGGGACGACCGCGTGAATTCTATCGTCTTGCCTATTCTTCGATCCCGTCCGAGCGAATTCCGGCGGGCGTTGAGTTGATCGCGAAAGCCTTGGCCTGAAAATTTGTTTTGGACTTACGCGGACACCCATTCTGGCCCTAACCCATAGATCACCGGCCTCGTAAATTCTTGGCAAATGCACGGTCGGTGCGACAGGAGACCCACACAATGAAAATGACCACGGAAGAAGCCTTTATCAAAGTGCTTCAAATGCACGGGATTGAACACGCCTTCGGGATCATCGGCTCGGCCATGATGCCGATTTCCGACCTGTTCGGGCAGGCCGGGATCACCTTCTGGGACTGCGCCCACGAAGGGTCAGGTGGAATGATGGCCGATGGCTATACACGCGCCACCGGCAAGATGTCGATGATGGTGGCCCAGAACGGCCCGGGCATCACCAATTTCGTGACCGCGGTTAAAACCGCTTACTGGAATCACACGCCGCTTTTGTTGGTGACGCCCCAAGCCGCTAACAAAACCATGGGTCAGGGCGGATTCCAGGAAGTCGAACAGATGGCCGCCTTCAAGGACATGGTCTGCTATCAGGAAGAGGTCCGCGATCCGTCCCGTATGGCCGAAGTTTTGAACCGGGTAATCCTGCAGGCCAAGCGCAACAGCGCCCCGGCCCAGATCAACGTACCCCGTGATTACTTCACACAAGTGATCGACATCGACCTGCCCGCTATCGTCGAGTTTGAACGCCCGGGCGGCGGCGAAGACGCACTGAACGAAGCAGCCGCGCTTTTGTCGGAGGCCAAATTCCCTGTGATCCTGAACGGGGCAGGCGTGGTGATCGGCGGCGCGATCCCCGCTTCGATGGCACTGGCCGAGCGTCTTGATGCGCCCGTGTGCTGTGGCTATCAGCACAACGATGCATTCCCGGGATCCCACCCTCTTTTTGCTGGTCCTCTGGGTTATAACGGGTCGAAAGCGGGCATGGAACTGATCAGCAAGGCCGATGTTGTGTTGGCGCTTGGCACACGCCTTAATCCGTTTTCGACCCTGCCCGGATACGGGATGGATTACTGGCCCACCAACGCCAAGATCATTCAGGTTGACATCAACCCGGACCGGATTGGCCTGACCAAGCCCGTGACTGTCGGGATCGTGGGCGACGCCAAGAAGGTCGCGACCTCGATCCTCGAAAAACTGTCCGACACGGCAGGCGACGAAGGGCGCGCCGACCGCAAGGCCGAAATCGCCCAGCGCAAATCAGCATGGGCGCAACAGCTTGCCTCAATGGATCACGAAGACGACGATCCGGGCACGACATGGAATGAACGCGCCCGCGCAGACAAACCCGACTGGATGAGCCCCCGCATGGCGTGGCGCGCGATCCAGTCTGCCCTGCCCACCGAAGCCATCATCTCGTCGGACATCGGCAACAACTGTGCAATCGGCAACGCCTATCCGTCATTCGAATCGGGCCGCAAATATCTGGCGCCGGGCCTATTTGGGCCGTGCGGCTATGGCCTGCCCGCTGTGATCGGCGCCAAGATCGGCTGCCCGGATACTCCGGTTGTAGGATTCTCAGGCGACGGGGCCTTCGGCATCGCCGTGACCGAACTGACCGCGATCGGACGCGAGGAGTGGCCCGCAATCACGCAGGTCGTGTTCCGCAACTATCAATGGGGCGCGGAAAAGCGCAATTCGACCCTGTGGTTCGATGACAATTTCGTCGGCACCGAGTTGGACACGCAGGTGTCTTATGCCGGTATCGCAGAAGCCTGCGGTCTGAAAGGCGTGGTCGCCCGCACCATGGACGAACTGACCGAAGCCCTGAAGCAGGCCGTGGAAGATCAGAAAAACGGCATTACCACCCTGATCGAAGCGATGATAAACCAGGAACTGGGGGAACCCTTCCGTCGCGACGCCATGAAAAAACCTGTTGCAGTGGCGGGCATCAGCAAAAACGACATGCGTCCGCAAAAGGTGAATTGACCATAAGGCGCGCTGCTGCTAACAGCGCGCCTCTCCCGCACATTATTCCGCCAATGCGGCATTTGCCGAGACGTTTTCCCGCCAGCACCGCAAAGGCAGAAAATTGTCGCGCACTTCGGTTTTCTCACCTAGCGTGGCGCAGAACAGCCAGGGAATACGTATGCCACAACCCAAGATCGACCTCTCGCCCAAAGTCTCGGACGAAATCCGCAAGACCACCTGCTATATGTGTGCGTGTCGGTGCGGCATCAATGTGCACATGAAGGACGACAAGGTCGCCTATATCGAGGGCAATCGTGACCACCCCGTGAATAAGGGCGTGCTCTGCGCCAAGGGGTCAGCCGGCATCATGCAGGTCAATGCCCCCTCGCGCCTGCGGGCCCCTATGAAACGCGTTGGCCCGCGCGGGTCCGGGGACTACGCGGAAATCAGCTGGGACGAGGCCCTGGACATTGCGGTTGGTTGGCTGAAACCCATACGCGAAGCCAACCCGGAAAAGCTTGCCTTTTTTACGGGGCGTGACCAATCGCAGTCCTTCACAGGGTTCTGGGCGCAGAACTTCGGCACCCCGAACTTTGCGGCCCATGGCGGGTTCTGCTCGGTCAACATGGCGGCGGGTGGCATCTACACGATGGGCGGCGCGTTCTGGGAATTTGGCCAGCCGGACTGGGACCATACCAAACTGTTCATGATCTTTGGCGTGGCAGAGGACCATGACAGCAACCCCATCAAAATGGGAATCGGCAGGATCAAGGCCCGCGGTGCGCGCGTGATCGGCGTGAACCCCGTGCGCAACGGCTATAACGCCGTGGCCGATGATTGCGTCGGCATCACCCCCGGCACCGATGGCCTGTTTATTCTGTCGCTTGTGCACGAACTGATGCGGGCTGGCAAAATCGATTTGCACTATCTGGCCCAATACACCAACGCGCCGGTTCTGATTGATCCTGAGACGGGGCTGTTTCTGAGGGACGAGAACAAAAAGCCGCTGGTCATCGACCGTGCCACTGGCAAACCGGCACCGTTCGACCAGAAAGGGGTGCAGCCAGACCTTTCCGCCAGCTATCGCCATGCAGGAAAGACCCATCAGACGGTCATGGCCCTAATGGCCGAGAAATACCTGTCGCCAGAATACGCACCCGATGCCGTCGCCGACCGCTGCGGGATATCCGCCGACCGTATCCGGCGCATCGCCGCCGAACTCGCACATGTGGCGTTCGAACAGGCCATCACATTGCCGGTGGAATGGACCGATTTCCGGGGCGAAACCCATACCGAAATGGTCGGACGTCCGGTCTCGTTCCATGCCATGCGGGGCATTTCGGCCCATTCCAACGGGTTCCAGACCTGCCGCGCGCTGCACCTTTTGCAAATCATTCTGGGCAGCGTCGAAACGCCAGGTGGGTTTCGCTTCAAACCCCCGTACCCGAAACCCTCAGAAGCCCACCCCAAACCGCACTGCAAGGTCACCCCGGGCGCGCCACTGGATGGCCCGCATCTCGGCTATGTGCAAGGCCCCGAAGACCTATGCCTGAAAGAAGACGGCTCGCCCGCGCGGATCGACAAGGCCTATACGTGGGAAAACCCGATGAGCGCCCATGGCCTCATGCATATGGTGATCTCGAATGCCCACGCAGGCGATCCTTACAAAATCGACACGCTGTTCATGTATATGGCGAACATGTCGTGGAATTCCTCGATGAACACGCGCGGCGTGATCGAGATGCTGACCGACACGGATGCCAACGGCGACTATGTGATCCCTCACATCATTTATTCAGACGCCTATAGTTCCGAAATGGTGGCCTATGCCGACCTGATCCTGCCGGACACGACCTATCTTGAGCGGCACGACTGCATCTCTCTGCTGGATCGCCCGATCTGCGAGGCGGACGCCGCGGCGGATGCGATCCGATGGCCCGTGATTGAACCTGACCGGGATGTGCGCGGTTTCCAGACCGTGCTGGTGCAGCTGGCCAACCGTTTGGGCCTGCCCGGCTTCACCAACCCCGATGGCAGCGCAAAGTATGACGACTATGCCGACTATATCGTGAATCACGAGCGCAAACCCGGAATTGGCCCGCTTGCCGGGTTCCGGGGCGACGGAACCGATGTCGGGCGCGGTGCGCCGAACCCTGATCAACTGCAGAAATATATCGAAAATGGCGGTTTCTTCGTGGAACACGTCCCGGATGGTGCCCACTATTACAAGCCATGGAACGCGGCCTATCAGGACTGGGCGGTCCAGATCGGCCTTTTTGATGCACCGACGCCCTACCTCTTCCAGCTTTATTCGGAACCAGTACGCAAGTTCCAGAGGGCGGCCGAAGGGCACGGGGATCGCCAGCCTCCGGATCACCTGCGCGCCCGCCTGAAAGAAGTGATGGATCCCCTGCCCACGTGGTACCCGCCATTTGAAGACAGCCACGTGAACACCGAAGCCTTCCCGATCCATGCTCTGACTCAACGGCCCATGGCCATGTATCACAGCTGGGGCACCCAGAATGCGTGGCTGCGCCAGTTGCACGGGCACAACCCGCTCTACCTGCCCACGCGCCTTTGGAAGGAGCATGGGTTCCGGGAAGGCGACTGGGCAACCGTGACCTCGGCCCATGGCAGCATCACCGTGCCCGTCGCCCATCAAGCGGCCCTGAACGATCACACGGTCTGGACATGGAATGCCATCGGCAAGCGCAAAGGCACCTGGGCACTTGACGAAACCGCGCCCGAAAGCTCCAAGGGTTTTCTTCTGAACCACCTGATCCACGAATTGCTGCCGCCCAAGGGGGATGGCCTTCGCTGGGCCAATTCCGATCCAATCACGGGACAGGCCGCATGGTTCGACCTGCGCGTGAATATCGCGAAAGCGCCGCCGCAAACGGAAAGCCAACCGGCCCTTCCGCCGATCAAGTCGCCAGTGCCCAAAGGGCCAGCCAGCCTTGCATGGAAGGTCGGAAAATGACGCAGCTACCCACGAACACAGAGCGCAAACTCGGGCTGGTGATCGACCTTGACACCTGTGTTGGATGTCATGCCTGCGTGATCTCCTGTAAAGGCTGGAACACCGAAAACTATGGCGCCCCCCTGTCGGACCAAAACCCTTATGGCGACGAACCGATGGGCACGTTTCTGAACCGGGTGCACACCTATGAAGTTCAACCAGAAACAGGCCCTGCTCAGACCGTACATTTCCCGAAATCCTGTCTGCATTGCGAAACCGCGCCTTGCGTGACCGTTTGCCCGACCGGTGCCAGCTATAAACGCGCCGAAGATGGCATTGTTCTGGTTAACGAAAGCAGCTGCATCGGCTGTGGTCTTTGCGCATGGGCCTGCCCCTATGGCGCCCGCGAGATGGACCAGCAGGAAAAGGTCATGAAGAAATGCACGCTGTGTGTCGACCGGATCTATAACGAAACGTTGCCCGAAGAAGACCGCGTGCCGGCCTGCGTGCGCACCTGCCCCGCAGGGGCGCGCCATTTCGGCGATTTCGCAGATCCGGAGTCGCATGTCAGCCGCCTGACTGCGGAACGGGGCGGCATGGACCTGATGCCGGAACAGGGCACCAATCCGGTGAACAAATACCTGCCTCCTCGCGACAGAGACAGCTGGCAGGACGAAAGCCCCCTCGCCCCCTATCTTGAACCGCTGCACGAACAGCCTTCGGGATTCCTCGGCTGGATTGATAAAACCCTGTCTCGGCTGCCCGGAGACGCGCAGAAGGAGGACGGCTGATGCATCCCGCCCCATCCATCATACTGTTCTCGACCCTTAGCGGCGCGGGCTTTGGCCTGCTCGCGTGGCTGGGTATTGACCCGACCCCACCCACCGGATGGGTGGCTTTTGCCTTTTTCGCCATCGCCTATGTTCTGGCGGTGGGCGGCTTGCTGGCCTCGACCTTTCACCTCGGGCACCCGGAACGCGCTTGGCGGGCGTTCAGCCAATGGCAAACCAGCTGGCTTAGCCGCGAAGGCATCTGCGCGGTCGCGGCATTGCTGGTAATGGCGATTTACGGCGCGGGCCTTGTGTTCCTTGACTGGCGCATGCCGTTTCTGGGCCCCTTGGGCGCGTTGCTGTCACTTGGCACCGTTTTCACGACCTCAATGATCTACGCACAGTTAAAGACCGTGCCGCGCTGGAACACCGCGCTGACACCGTTCTTGTTCATGTCCCTTTCGGTCACGGGTGGCGCCTTGTTGTCGGGCCGGGTTTCGGTCGCGACGGTTTTTCTTGTCCTCTCGGGACTGGTACAAATTGTCTGGTGGCGCTTTGGAGACAAGGCGTTCAACCAACGCGGCCACACGCTTGGCACGGCGACAGGGCTTGGCACTCGTGGGTCGGTCCGCTCGATGGCGCATCCCCACTCTTCGCCCAATTACCTGATGAAAGAGATGGTGCACCAGATCGGTCGCAAACACGCCCGGAAACTTCGGGTGATCTCGCTTGGCCTGATGACGGTTCTGCCGGTGCTTTTGTTGATGCTTCCCCTGCCGCATCTGTTCGGTCTGCTGGCGGTCCTGAGCCATCTCGCAGGTGTCGGGGCGTCGCGCTGGCTGTTCTTTGCAGAGGCCGAGCATGTGGTCGGCCTTTACTATGGGGCACATATGCAAACCGAGGCAGCCTGACAGTCAGGCCACCTCGGCGTCATGTTCCGTCATTATCGCTTGGGCGTTTTCCAACTGTCCAGCCAGCGCCGGAACCGGCCACGGCTTTCCGAAAGACTGTCACCCGCAGCCTCGAAACTCTGGCTCATATCCTCCATCATCGGGTCGATCCGCGCTTCGCGAAAGCGCCGCCAACGGACATACACAGCCCAGCTTAGCGCGCCGAAGACCGTCAGGATCACGATGTTCAGCCAAGGGATCAGACGTACATCCGGACCTTCCACCTCGTAAATCGAGACCGCGTTGGGATAGATGCTCCACGGAATGAACCGCCAGCCATAATACCGGATCGCCACCCAGTTCGGATTGTCCGCCGTCGAGGTCAGGTTCCGCGCCTCGGCCTGCAGGTTTGAACTGTCGAGCTTAAAATAGGGCGGCCAGCCCCATCCGGTATCTTCGTTGCGATAGACCTTCACGCGACCATTCGCCTTGACCGCATCAATGAACCGCACATCGCGTCGCACCACGCCGTCGGTGATATTGGCCCCGGTGTCCGGCGCGGCCCAAAAGATCGAGTTCTCGCCGAACTGCTCCATCTTGATTTCGACGCCGGTCACGTAGACGATATCCCGCTTGGGCAACGTGTAGTGAAAGAACGCAGCCACAAGCACCCAGAACGTGCCCCAGAAAATCCACTTTACATAGACCATATCAGGCCCCTTTTACTGAATGTTTATCACGTAGATGATCGCGATCACACAGAGGATCGGGATCACATAGACCCCGAGGATCAGCTTTCGGCGCAACGACTCATCATAGTCGCGCAGCCCCTCTTCGATCCAGAGATCGCGGTCGCCGGTCATACCCTCTTCGTCCCACTCCGCTTCGAGCTTGCCGCGACGCGTCCTGCGCGACCAGACCGAGATGACCACGTAGAGAATTGTCAGGACGATAAAGGCAACGATGCCCAACCTTATAAGTGCAAACATGGCCTATCTCCTTACCGCGCCCCAGGGGCCGACCCGCCGGATAAGGTCGTCATCCGAACGCGTCACTGGTTGTGCCATCGGGGCTTCGTGCCCGAACAGCGCCGCGCGCGCGCCCGCCTTGTCCACCTGATACTCTCGTTCCAGAAAATCCGCCACATAGGATTTCTTGGTGTCGCTCCACCCCGCATAAGCCGCATAGAAGGCCTCTTTGTGGCAGATAAAAAGCTGCCGCACGTCTTTGGGCGCCAGTTCCGCCAACAGCATATTAACCAGATCAGCGTGCGGCGACGCCGCCGCACGCAGCGTATAGAAATAAGCCGGATGGCCGCTGTCGATCCTTGGCCACGCCGCCCCGTTCTCGGCCCAATCCACCAGTTTGCGCAGCCCGTGATACTCAGGCGGTAAGCGGTTGGCATTGGCGCGGGCCAGCGCGCGAATATCCCGCCGCGTCGCACCGGTCAGGTCCATGCCGCTGTCCTGCGCCGCATCGACCACGATGAAATCCATCTTCTGTTTCAGGATGGCGGCGGCATCAATGCCCCGCGCCTTCACGATGGACTCGACCAGATCGTTTTCTTGCAGGAACTTGGCAATCTGGTGCCGGTCGGTGAAGTCAAACACATACGGGATTGGTAAATCGCCCAGCGAATCCTTGTTCGCGCGTGCGATCAACGCCGGATGTGCAACCCCGCGAAACAGGTACAGTCCGCCAAAATGCGCGGTCCAGAAATTGTCCTGCTGGAATTCCATATGTTTGAGCCGCACCGGATTGCGCGTCACGTCGCCCGTGCGTTTGGCGACGCCGATCATGTCCGCGATCAGCACATCGTCAAACCACGCGTCCTCTTCATCCTTGAAACGGTCCACCATCCCGGCCAGCTTTTCCACGTCGCGCAGGGTGCCTTCGGTCGTGTCGGCTTCGATCACCACCTTGCGGATGTCGAACAGACGCACGGGATCGGTGACGCTGAAGACTGAGTTCACAAGTTCCCCCGCCACCGCGTCACGGGCGGTGAGAGCGAACAACTGGCGTTCGTTCTCGGTGATAAAGTCCCGCAGAATATCGCGGCTGGTCGAAAATTTGGCATTGAGCAACGGCGCGTTTTTCTGCTCGGTCGTGAGCAGGATAAACTGCCGGTTCACGCCGTTGTGGTTAAGGTACAGGTGGTCCCCCAACTCGTCCCCTATTTCGGGGGAATAGCCGGATACGTCGATATGGAAATCCGTCAGCGCCGTAGTCTTGCCCGTCAAATGCTTCAGCGCACGGTTATAGCGCTCGACCAATACGGGCGAGGCCACCTCGATCAGATTGCCAAACATCAGGCCGCGTTGGATGAGACGTTTCATTTCTCAAATATTCCAAACAAAAGAGGGGAGTACTTTGTCACAAGCACCCCGATTACAAGCATCAATGCCCCAACGAGAACTTTGTCTTTGTTTCTTTGCCAAAACGTGTCTTTTCGTGAATGGTACACCGGAGGCAAAAAGCCCAGAATGCACGACAAGAAAAATGCAGAATAGACAAAGGTATCAAATTTACCTGCTTCCCAGCTCAGTTCTGACTCGGTGCTTCTAGTGACAATAAGCTCGCCAACCCACAGACCCAAAACAGCTCCCCACCAAAGAAAGCGCGGCACAATAGTGAATGGCCATAGAAAAGGAGTTCTATGGTTCTTCAATTCGGCTTCAATGTTTTGGCGAAGAACAGCAAGTTCGTCTTTATGTTCTGAGTCGTAGAAAAGAGATTGCATTGTCGTACAGTAGCTGAAGTTCACGCTTAAGCTGTATTGCCACTTGCCGTTGGGCTTCAATGTAACTTTCGTGTCGCCTCGCAGCAGAGGCAGGTTTGATTTCATGTCAGTGACGCTGTCGAAATCGTGCTTTGAGGTTTCGGCCTGAACTGACACGCCTTGCATCTCGTATTTCTCCAACATATCAATCAGTTCGGCGCCCGCTATTCTTATGTGACCCAGAGGTTTTCCGAAGGGCCATTGAGGTTTTTCTTTGATTTTCACCAATGAACCAGCCTCCCGCTGAAATCTCGACGTCGATCAGAACTAAAACCAATGTCAATTTGATAGTACTCCATCACCCCTTCCCCTCCAGATACCGCTTCTTCGCCTCTTCCTGACGGCCAAAGTCGCGCACCATGGCCTCAATCGCCACCTCGTCGGACTTGTCGGCATAGCGGAACTCGGAATCCGCGTAGCGGTTGATTTCTTGCAGGACCATATCGACGGTGATTGGGACACGCAGGGCGCCGATCATGTCTTTCTTGCGTTCATAGGATTGGAACAGGAACAGTTCTGGGTTCTCCATCCACTCGTCCGGCAGCTCAAAGTCCATCGCGCGGACCTTGACCGCGTCGGTGATGTTCTTGATCGCGCGGCCGGTGAACCGTTCGTCTGCCTGCTGAATGCCTTTGAGATAGGTGCCCAGCTTGGCAATTGTATCCAGCTCGCCTACCTGATCATGGATGCGATCAAACACGTTTAACAGACCCGCCTCATGCGGGCGGGAATGGCTCTCGAAAGATGCCGCCACCGCCTTTTGGATGGCCTGCGCTTCGTAGAGATCATGGTCACCCAAGGGGATGTCGTGGTTCTTGCCCATCAACAGATGCAGGATGTCGATATAGTCGTCACGGGTCTGAGGCCCGTCCACAAGGAACCGTGCACCGGCCCGTTGGCGCAGGGCGTCGTCGACGTTTTCAGGATAGTTCGAGAACATGCCAAAGGTGCAGTTGCCCCGCACAACGGTATTGGCGCCGGCAAAGCTCTCCATCAGCACGGCGGTGATTTCCAGCTGACCGGCCGAGGACTGACGGTCGCCGCGTTTGCCCGCCAATTGGTCAATGTCGTCAATCGTGCCGAAGCCAATGACACCCGGGTCGATGATATTGTTGATAAACGCCTTGGCGTTCTGGCCCGACTTACCCTGATAGCTGTCGATATTGTCGGTCGACAGGTTCTGATAGCGGAACGGATATCCGGCCACCTGACAATAGTCGTTGATCATCCCCGCCATCATCTGGATCAGCGTTGTTTTGCCCGTCCCCGGTTTGCCATCGCCCATGAAGGTGAAGATGAACCCGCCCAGTTCGGCGAACGGGTTCAGGCGGCGGTCAAAGTCGTAAGCCATGAGCATCTTTGACAATTTCATCGCCTGATACTTGGCGATGTGGTTGCCGATGACCTCGTTCGGTTTCTTTAAGGTCATGGTCAGCGTGCTGCCTTTGGCCTTGCGCGCCGGTGTAAACCCCTGAATTGTCAGATCATTTTCCTCGACACGCCAGCTGGCATTGGCAAAGGCGGCCAGACGCCCGGCGGATTGGGCGCGCAGCGCGAGCTTTTCCATAAGCTGTTCAGCATAGGCACAGACGGTGGCAACAAGACGTGCCTCGTCCGTGCCAAGGGCGGCGATGTCCTGATCCAGTTCCCACAGGGCCCCGTGCAGGGCCAACTGGGCGTTATCGGTCAAAACCTCTTCCACCTCGCCCACTTCGACGGAAACCTCACCCAGATGCGGAGCTAAGAGATAGGCTGTGGTATTGGCGAATACATGCAGAACGACCAGCGCCTCAGCCGTCAGGAGTTCGGAAAATTCTGCTTTTTTGTCAGCACCTAAGCTGCCCGCAAGGTTGGCGCGCTTGAAGTCCGAGAGACCCGATGCCTCGGCATAGTTTTCGCCCACGGCAAGGGCAATCGCCAAGGCGCGGCGCAATGTATGCATCACGTTGGCCTGCAGGGGCGAAACCAGCGGATCATCGCCATCTGCATCTTCGATCCGCGCGATCAGGTGCACGCCTTCGGGTCGCGCTGTTGAGCGGGTGACAAGGCCCGGCGTGGTCGACCGGAACCGGCGACGGGTGCCCAGGCCAGAAGACTTTTCGGAGGTCGCCACGTCGCGCCCCTTGCCGATGCGGGGGGTGTGGTCAAAGCCATCCAACATCCCGACAGCCGCCGCGTAATGCTTGCGGATATCTTCTTCGCGCAGTTCCATCTGATCGGCTGTCACACTCATAATCTCACCCGGATTTGTCTGGTTTGTACAAGGTTTTCAGGCCGAATGACCGCTTTGTACAAAATTGAACTTGCGTTTGAGCGACAGATGCGCCGCCCTAAAGGTTAATAACTCAGCACCTGACCCGAAGGGCTCACAACGAATTTGTTGACGCTGGCAAAGCCCGGCGGCGACAGTTCGGCGAGTGCCTGAAACGGGCGCTGGGGCAGGATGATGCTGCGCTCGGTGCGGGTCGCGCCGGTGTCGACTCCGCGTCCCGAAAACGGATCCAGCGCGAACACTTCGCGTTCGACCTTTGAGAACCATCCGGCGCGTTCTTCTTGCACGCGCTCTGACTCCAGTTCCTCGACCGTCCAGGCCAGCGCCCAATCTTCGCCCTCGGGCGCACGGGCTTGTTCGAGGACGTCGCGGATCGGGCCGGACTGGCGGGTGTAGACGCTCGAATACATCGGGCCGATATGATAACGGCGCATGCGTTTGGGATGCAGGTCGTCAAAGCTGCGGTCAAAGCCATGCGCAATGGTGACGAGTTTCAACCCGCCCAACGACTGCCCCATCAAGTGCATCTGTACTTCGGGCCAACGGCGTTCGTCTTTGGGCAGGGCCACACGGCCCGAATCCTCGACCTCCATCAGATAGACCGTGGGCAGATTGATCTGGCTGTCATAAACCGCCCAATGCACGAGGAACCGGCGGCGGTTGTCGTCGATATTGGCGATCCATTGCACCTCTGGGTGATTCTGAGCCCAGAACAGGTTCCCGCGCATCAGTTCTTCGTAATAGAGCCGTTGCGACAGAGCGAATTGCAGCTTGGTCGGGATCTCTCGATCTCCGACAATCTTGCGCACCATCTGATCCTTGAGCGCCTCGACCGAAGGCATGTTTTCCAGATGCCCGCGCGCCTGCTGGGCGTCATTGGCCATGACCAAGAGTTCATTGAACACCGGAAAGCCGCTTTCAACCGCGTCCATCGACAAAGAGCCAAAGAAGCGCCCCGTCTCACGCCCTACCAGCAGATACTTCATCGACAGCGCCTTGAAGGTGAACGAGAGCTGCGTGAGGTAGCGGGTCAGCACCTTGACGTCGGCATTGCTCAGCTCACCCTGGCCTGCGCGGGTAGCCGCGACGCGGGTCAAGTGGTTGGTTATAGTCTCGAACTTCTTGAAGTACCGACGCGAGGCGTAGGTTTCCATCAAGGCCTTGTGGTCGTCTGTGGGCGCGTCAGTCATTGTCCACCCGATCTTCCGAAAGCCAACGGTTCATTACCCCAATCATCAGACCCGCAACCCCGCCGCCCACGGCCGAGTAAGCCCAGATCGGAAGATCTAATGCCCAATGTGCCGCCAGCCCGGCGGCCGTCCCTGTCAGAATGGCAACCGAGTAGGATTTCACTGTCTTGCTCACGTCCTAATCAAGCCCCGTACAGGTTCTTGTCGTGTTTCTCGACGATCTTCTGGAACCGGCGGGCAAAGCGTTCGTCGGCTTTGGCCTTAGCCTCGAGCACGTCGCGGGCAAAAACCATGTGGCCTTCGTGCGCTTCGAGCATGTCCGCCATTCGCTGGTTCGTCGCCGTGCCGATGGCCGCCATGGAGGCCTGCGCCTCTTTGTCGGTTTCGACGCCGATTTCGTTGATGCGGTGGGCAATGTCCTGTTGTTGCGCGGTTTTCAGAGATTTGGTCAGGGCGTCATACAGCACCACGCGCTGTTTGGTGTCTGTTTGCAGCTTGTTGATCAGCACCATCTGTGTTGCCGCCTGGTTTTGCAACGAGTCGACCCAGGTCTTGCCCTTTTCGATGTACCGCTCGAGCGTTTGCGACTTGGCCAGCTTGACCTGCTCTTGCTGGACCAGTTCGTTATACGCCTTGTTCGCATCGGCCAGTTCGGTTTCCAGCTTGGTGCGCGCGGCGGCGTCCTGTTCGACGCTGATCTTGTTTTCCAATTCGATGATCTTTGGATCCATGCCAAGGATCTCGGCACGCAGGGATTCCAGCTCGCCCACGGTCATTTCGCGTTCGTCCAGTGTTTCCGTCAGATTTGTTTCAACCTTTTCCTTTTGCTCATTCAGCACGTTCAGCTGACCTTCGAGCAGCTTGGTGATGACGTCGGATTTGGCGATCAGGTCGGTCAGCTTGTCGTCGATATTGGCGGTCTTGATGCGCTCCTGACGCATGGACTCGGCCTTGCCGCGACTGAAGATACCGACAAAGCTCTCCCAGCCGGTCTTGTCGCGCATCTCGTCAAAGTCCTTGGAAAAGGCCGATGTCACATCGTCCAGTCCCATGATCAACTCGGCGATGTTGGCATTCATCACCTCGGTATGGGCGTGCACGTCATCCAGCGTGGCGTTTTCGATGTCGATGGCGATGTCATCGCCAGATTTCATCTTGGTCCGCGCGGTTTCGATCCGGCTTGTCAGTTCTGCAATCTTGGCCTGTGCAGCCGCGACCTGTTCCTGGGATTCGCGCACCTGGGCGTCAAAATCAGCCATAAAACTCTCCCTTGTGATCAATGCGTTGAGAAAGAGATGGGAAATGTAAAAAGGATTTACATCCCCTCCCCGATCAATTCACGATTAGTGTTGCAAATGTGCCCGTGCAAGGAAAGGGTGTTCGTCCGGACGCGGGGGCAGACCCTGCAAAGTCAGCCGCTGCCGCCAGAGGCGGTTTCCAACGCCTTGCGCAGGGTTTTGAGGCTTGTGAACAAGGTGCGCAACTCGGCCTCACTCATGCCGGTGGCCTCGGTCACGCAAGCGCGGATATGGCCGACTTCGTGGCGCAACTGGTCACCCATCGGGGTCAACCCGACAAGCACACGGCGTTCGTCCCGTGTATCGCGGGTGCGTTTGACGAAACCTGCGGCTTCCAGACGTTTGATCATCGGCGTCAACGTGTTGGACTCAAGGCCCAGCGCCGCGCCGATTTCGCGGACCATGCGGCCATCCTGCTCCCAGAGAAAAATCATCACAAGAAACTGGGGATAGGTCAGGCCGAGCGGCGTCAGCAGGTCTTTGTAAAGACGTCCGAAGGCGTGTTCGGTGCTGTAGATTTCAAAGCACAGCATCTGGTCCAACAGGGACGGCGGGGGGGCGTGATCTGTCATGGGGTCTCCTGCGATATAAAATAAATCGTGCACGATCCATTCGCAAGACTTGACATTTTAACGGCAGGCACAAATATCGCACACAATTAAATCGTACACGATGCAAATGGAGAGACTGATGCCTGTGAAAACCCTCTACACCACGTCCGCCACTGCCGCCGGAGGCCGCGAAGGCCGCGCCATTTCCGAGGATGGCCATCTTGACGTGGCGCTCTCGACCCCGGCGGCTCTTGGTGGCGCGGGCGGTGAAGGCACCAACCCCGAACAGATGTTTGCCGCCGGTTATGCGGCCTGTTTCCTGTCTGCCCTCAAGTTCATCGCGATGCAGCAAAAGATTGCCGTGCCCGACGAGGCGACAGTCAAGGCCATTGTCGGCATTGGCCCGCGCGAAGACGTGGGGTTCGGTCTGGAAGTTGACCTTGAAGTGTCGCTGCCGGGGCTGGAGCCTGCCGTGGCCGAAAAGCTGGTCGAGACGGCACACCTGACCTGCCCCTATAGCCACGCAACCCGTGGCGCGCTTGAGATCACGCCGAAACTGGTCTGAGACAATCGGTCTTGCAGGGCGCGGTCGGGCGTCATAGCTGTTGGAAAACAACAGACGAGACACGCCATGACCGCGCTTCTGCAACAGGTTGCCCCCACGGGTGACGCCGAACATGACACGCCCGCAGCGGACCGCCTGATTTCAGGCACCCCCGAGTTCACCACCTGGAACCTAGAGGAGCGCGACGGGCTTTATGCCGGAATCTGGAAATCCACGCCGGGTAAATGGCGTGTGGTCTATGACGAATGGGAGTATTTCCGCATTCTGAGCGGCGTGTCGATCCTGACCGATGCCAAGGGGCGGGAAACGCGGCTTGAGGCCGGTGACAGCTTTATCCTCCGCCCCGGTTTCGAGGGCACTTGGGAGGTGGTTGAAACCACGACCAAGGATTATGTGATCCGTCTTTAAGCAGATCACCTTTGCGGGGGATGCCGAGGCCGAAATCGTCTTCCCCGCCTTTCACCGAACTGCTATATCTCGCGCAAAGCACACGGCGATGGCGTCGCCGGAGAGCCTGCGCTCTTGCTTGGTTTCACGATCCTGCACGCCGGGACTTTCAATCGGGAGATTGGAGGCCCCGCGCCCCGTCTCTCACAAGAGACAGGAGAGGGTCATGGCCTGGTCGCCGGAGAAAACCGAAGTCAAAAGCTGGAATGAATGGGACACGCTGCGCCACGTGATCGTGGGCCGTGCGGATGATTGCCATATCCCGCCCGAGGAACCCGCGCTGGACGCCAAGGTCCCCGAGGACAGCGACATGCGCGGCCAGTGGGGCCGCCGCCCACAGGAAACCATTGATCGCGCCAACGAGCTCTTGGACAATTTCGCCGACCAACTGCGCAAGCGCGGCGTGCGGGTGGACCGCCCGACCCCGATTGATCATTCCAAACCCGTCACGACGCCCGATTTCCACACTGCCAGCCAGTTCGGCTGTATGCCACCACGCGACGTGCTGTTGACCGTGGGGCATGAAATGCTGGAAGCGACGATGTCATATCGGTGCCGCTGGTTCGAATATCTGAATTATCGCCCGCTTCTGAAACAGTACTGGGAGGAAGACCCGAATTTTCGGCACGAGGCCGCGCCCAAACCACGCCTGACCGATGCGGATTACCACCCCGATTACCTCAGCGAAAAGATCGGCGTGGAGAAGCGCCTGCAATGGGCGGCGGAGAAATTCTTTGTCACTACCGAGGAAGAGCCCCTGTTCGATGCCGCCGACGTGCTGCGGTTCGGCAAGGATCTGGTGGTGCAGCACGGGTTCACGACGAACCTGAAGGGCATTGAATGGTTGCGTCGCCATTTCCCGGATCACCGCGTCCATACGGTGAATTTTCCTGGTGATCCTTACCCGATCCATATCGACGCGACCTTTACGCCGCTGCGTCCGGGCTTGATCCTGAACAACCCGCAGCGCCGCCTGCCCGAAGAACAGCGTGGCCTGTTCGAAAAGAACGGATGGGAGATCGTCGACGCGGCGCAACCGGCACACAACACACCGCCACCTCTGTGCTATTCATCGACATGGCTGTCGATGAACGTCCTTGTGCTCGACCCGAAAACCGTCTGCGTCGAGAAGTCCGAGGTCTATCAGGCCGAGCAGATGGACAAACTTGGGATGGAAGTGGTCGAAGTAGACCTGCGCGATGCCTATGCCTTTGGCGGGGGTCTGCATTGCTGTACGGCGGATGTCTATCGCGACGGCGACTGCGAAGACTATTTCCCGAACCAGTGAACTGCGCACATCCATGCATCAGGAAACGGGGCCGCGCGCCCCGTTTTTTTATGGTTTTCGGGGCGTTTCCCTGTTGGCGCGAACCGTTTCACGCATAGAATGGCGGCATTGCCAGACCAGATTTCCGACTTGGAATTGACAGGAGACACTCATGAAACAGGTTTTTGCAGCCGCGCTGATCGTTGGGATGACCGCCTTATCCGCGCAGGCGGACGAAATTTCGGATGCGCTGGAAAGCGCCCTTACCGCCTATAACGAAGGCGACGTCCAATACGCGATCGAAGAGCTGGACTTTGCCAAGCAACTTTTGCTCGCGAAAAAAACGGGGGCGCTGTCGGATGTGTTGCCCGCCGCGCCGGATGGTTGGACCCGCACGATCAACACGGATATGAACGCGGGATTGCCGATGATGGGCGGCGGCGTCGGAACCGAGGCCGAGTATAGCGATGGCACGCAATCCTTTACCGTGTCCATCATGGCCGATAACCCGATGGTGGCCGCGATGGGCGGCATGGTCGCCAATGCAGCTTTGATGGGGGCCAAGATCGAACGGGTCGGCCGTCAGAAATTCATGAATCAGGATGGCGAGTTGAGCGCGCTGGTCGACAATCGTATCCTTGTGCAGGCGTCGGGCGCCGACGTGCCGGTGATGCTGGACCTGCTGGGCACAATGGATTTCCGCGCCTTGTCCAAGTTCGGCCAGTAACTTTGGGTCGGATGAGGGGGCACCGCAGGACGCCCCCTTTGTGCCGTATCAGCCGACCACGTTAAACGCGGGACCATAGGGGTAGCCCGTAATGTTTTCGTTTCCGTCTTCGGTCATGATGAGAATGTCATGTTCGCGGTATCCGCCGGCACCGGGCTGGCCCTCGGGGATCGTCAACATCGGCTCCATCGAGATCACCATGCCGGGTTCCAGAACGGTGTCGATGTCTTCGCGCAGTTCCAGACCCGCCTCGCGGCCATAATAATGGGACAACACCCCGAAAGAGTGACCATAGCCAAAGCTGCGATATTGCAGCATGTCGCGTTCGGCGAAGAAATCATTGATCTGGTGGGTGATCTCGGCGCAGCTTGCGCCCGGTTTCAACAATGAAATGCCCAACTCGTGCGCGCCGACATTGGCCTCCCAATAGCGCAGCGAGGCATCGTCGACCTCGCCCACGAACATTGTGCGCTCCAGTGCGGTGTAATAGCCCGAGATCATCGGGAAGGTGTTGAGCGACAGGATATCCCCGCGTTGCAGTTTGCGGGCCGTGACCGGGTTGTGCGCGCCGTCAGTGTTGATACCCGACTGGAACCAGACCCATGTGTCGCGATACTCGGCATCCGGGAACCGCCGTGCGATTTCCAGTTCCATCGCGTCACGCCCTGCCATCGCCACGTCGATTTCGCGCACACCTTCACGCACGGCATCGCGGATGGCATAGCCGCCCACATCGGCCACGGCGGCCCCTGCGCGGATCATGTCAAGCTCAGCGGCGGATTTATGCATACGCTGCCGCATGGTGGCCTCGTAGAGGTCTACGGTTTGCGACGGGGACAGGAAAGCATCCAGCTTGGCCTTTTGCAGCAGGCTGAGGTGGTCGCCCTCGTAGCCGACAACACGGCCCATGCCGGTCACGGATTCAATGGCGCGCCAGTAATTGTCCCTTTGCCAGTCGGTGTAGGTGATGTTGTCGCCATAACAGCGGCGCCATGGCTGGCCCGCGTCGATGCCCGCCGAGATGGTCACGCAGGCAGTGTCGGTCACGACCAGCGCGTAGGGCCGCCCGAAGGCACAATAGGTGAACCCTGAATAGTACGAAACATTGTGCATCGACGTGAACACCGCCACATCAACACCTAGGTCGGCCATGATCCGGCGCAGGCCCGCAACGCGCGCGGCATATTCGGCCTCGGCAAATTGCAATGGGGCCTTTTCACCATTGTGGAAACGATAGAAATCCGGACGGGCCGCAGCCGCGGACAGATCTTGGTAACGGGGAATAACAGTCATTTTGACCTCCAGTTCAGAGCGCGTCAGGGAACAGGCCCCCTTTTGACGCGCGTGCTTACAAAAGAGGTCCCGGCGTTCAGGACTGGATAGAAAAGCGCATTCCGGTGCGGAATGTGGCGACGCCATCGCCAATGCTGTGGAAATCCTTGCACCAGGTGTGACGAGTCGCGCAAGAGAAATTTTTCGCAGAGGTCGGTCATGGGGGCTCTGCCCCCAAACCCCCGAGGTATTTATCCCAAGAAAAAGAGGGGGGACGTTGCATCACCCCTCATGCGCGGTAGGTTGGGCCAAAAGGGAGACATGACATGCTGCAGACCGGGCACAGAAACCTGATCACGGATGTTGCGGGATTGCGGGTTGGTAATGCCTCGGATGAAAGGATCAAGACAGGCGCAACGGTGCTGGTGGCGGACG
The DNA here is from genome assembly GCF_040225985.1 of Shimia fortis. Lineage (NCBI taxonomy): Bacteria > Pseudomonadati > Pseudomonadota > Alphaproteobacteria > Rhodobacterales > Roseobacteraceae > Shimia > Shimia fortis. The sequence continues at coordinate 117,621 of NZ_JBBPEU010000005.1, read as the reverse complement.
AGGCGTTCACCGCGGGCGTGCATGTGATGGGGGGCGCGCCGGGCACACGGGAATCTGACCTTCTGGCGCCGGACCGCACGGTGCAGCAGGTCAATGCGCTGGTTCTTTCGGGAGGATCGGCCTTTGGTCTGGATGCTGCGTCAGGCGTGGCCGATGCCTTGCGGGGCCAAGGAAAAGGGTTTGCCGTCGGTGATCAGGTCGTGCCGATCGTGCCGGGGGCGATCCTGTTCGACCTGTTGAACGGGGGCGACAAGGACTGGACCGAAAACCCTTACAAACAGCTTGGGGCAGAGGCCCTTGGCAAGGCCAGTGATCGGTTTGATCTGGGATCGGTCGGGGCTGGCACGGGGGCCGTTTTGGCCAGTTTCAAAGGGGGGCTGGGGTCGGCCTCGGTTGTATTGCCCTCGGGGCATACGGTCGGGGCGTTGGTCGCTGTGAATGCCTTGGGGGACGCAACCGTGGACGGGCGCCATTTCTGGGCCGCACCGTTTGAGATGGGACAGGAATTCGGCGGATTGGGGTCTGCACAAGAGTATCCCGAGGGTCTGCCGCCGACCAAACTGGCCAGCCATAATGCCAACACGACCATCGCGATTGTCGCGACCGATGCGGCGCTGGACCAGAGCCAGTGCACCCGTATGGCCACGGCGGCGCATGACGGAATGGCCCGCGCAATCGTGCCGTCGCACACCCCCATGGATGGCGATCTTGTGTATGGCGTGTCCACCGGCGCGCGCTCCATGGTGCGCCCGGCAGAGGACATGATGTGGTTGGGCCATGCGGCGGCCTCGTGCCTGGCGCGGGCGATTGCGCGGGCAGTGTTTCATGCCACGCCAGCCGCCGGTGACGTGGTGCCGGCCTATGCCTATCGTCAGGGGTGAATCGGCAAGGCCGTCGTCTTGAACACGGTGCGCAGCGCGAATGAAGATTGCATCTGTGCAACCCCCGGCAGGCGCGACAGATATTGCCGGTGGATGCGCGCAAAGTCATCGGTGTTCTCGGCCACGATCTTGAGCAGGTAGTCGGCAGACCCCGCCATCAGGTGACATTCCAGAACATCGGGAATGCGCGAAACCGCCTTTTCAAACGCGTCAAGCACGTCATCGGCCTGGGCCGAGAGGGTGATCTCCACAAAAACGGTGGTGGGCACGGCCATTTTACGGGCATCCAGGAGCGCCACGTAGTCGCGGATATAGCCATCCGCCTCGAGCCGCTGGACGCGCCGGTGGCAAGCGGACTGGGACAGGTTGACCTCGTCCGAGAGGTCGGCGTTTGAGATGCGACCTCGCCGTTGCAAAACTCCGAGAATCCGACGATCCGTTTGATCAAGCGACATATGTTGAAAGCCTTTTGCAGTTTTTACGAACTTAGTCGAAGATCCTTCGATTTGCATGTTTTAATTTCGCTTAAAAATGCAGCACATTGCGGGGGCGGTGCGGCACAATTCCGAGAAACACTTGCGGGAGGAAACGCAGATGAAAATCGGATGTCCAACAGAGATCAAACCCCAGGAATTTCGGGTCGGCCTGATGCCGACCGCCGCGCAAGAGGCCATTGCCAATGGGCACGAGGTTATCGTGCAGTCGGGTGCCGGGGCCGGTTCGGGGTTCACGGATGATGACTATCGCGCGGCCGGGGCGGTCATTCTGGACACGGCAGAGGAGATCTTTGCCAGCGCCGACATGATCGTCAAGGTCAAGGAACCCCAGGCTGCCGAGCGCAAGATGCTGCGCGAGGGGCAGCTTTTGTTCACCTACCTGCACCTTGCCCCTGATCCCGAGCAGACCCATGACCTTATCGCGTCGGGCTGTACGGCGATCGCCTATGAAACAGTGACCGACGCACAGGGCGGTCTGCCCCTGCTGGCGCCGATGTCCGAGGTGGCCGGACGCCTTGCGCCGCAGGTGGGGGCATGGACCCTGCAAAAGGCCAATGGCGGGCGCGGTGTGCTGATGGGCGGCGTGCCCGGTGTGGGCCCTGCCAAGGTTCTGGTGATCGGTGGCGGCGTTGTCGGCACCCATGCGGCACGGATCGCGGCGGGCATGGGCGCGGATGTGACCGTGCTGGACCGATCACTGCCACGCATGCGGTATCTGGATGATGCCTTTGGCGGCGTTTTCAAGACCGGGTTCTCATCGGCGGGCTATACCGCCGAATTGCTGGCACAGGCTGACATGGTGATCGGCGCAGTTCTGATCCCGGGTGCAGCCGCACCCAAGCTGGTCAGCCGCGCGCAGCTGTCGACGATGAAGCCGGGCGCGGCATTGGTGGACGTGGCGATTGACCAAGGCGGGTGTTTCGAGACCTCGAAGGCCACCACCCATGCCGAACCAATCTATGACGTTGACGGCATCATGCATTACTGCGTGGCGAACATGCCGGGCGCAGTGGCGCGCACCTCGACCATCGCCTTGGGGAACGCCACTATGCCGTTCATGCTGGCGCTTGCGAACAAGGGCTGGCGCAAGGCGTGTGAGGACGATCCGCACCTCTTGAACGGGTTGAACGTACATGCGGGCAAGTTGACCTACTATGCAGTGGGCGAGGCGCTGGGGCTGGACGTGCTGTCGCCTTCGCTGGCTCTCAAGCAGTAACCGGCGGGCAGCTCTCGGCCGCACACATCAGAAACAAGGGCGCCTTCGCAGCAGTTCGAAGGCGCCTTTTTCATATTGTTTGGGGCCAGTGACACATGGATCGGCCTTGCATCATGTAATACTATAACATACCTATCTGTCGAAATGCGTAGGGGCGGTTTGCTCTGAGAGCGTCGGGAGAAGTTCCACGTCCCTCGCCGTGCGCATCGCCCCTTTGCCACCCAACCGCATGGACCTGAGACAATATGAACGACACGCGCATTCCCGTCACACTGATCACCGGATTTCTGGGGGCTGGCAAGACGACCCTGTTGAACGCCTTGCTGAACAATCCGTCGTCGGAGCGCATCGCGGTGATCGTGAACGAATTCGGTGAGGCCGGACTCGACCACGATCTGCTGGAAACCTCGAACGACAACATCTCTTTGATGCAGTCCGGGTGCCTGTGCTGCACGGTGCGCGGCGAGCTGGCCGATACGATTGTCGATCTGATTGACCGGCGGGATTCAGGCGCGTTCGAGTTTGACCGCATCGTGATCGAAACAACCGGTCTGGCCGATCCCGGCCCGATCCTGCAAACCCTTCTGGTCGAGAACATCCTGGCGCGCACAACGCGGATGGACGGTGTGGTGACAGTTGCGGATACAGTGAACGGGCCGGGAACGCTGGACTCGCAATTCGAGGCCGTGTCGCAGGTGGCGATGGCGGATCTTGTTATCTTCAGCAAGACGGATCTGGCCACACCGGAACAGATCATCCTTTTCGAAGAACGCGTCCGCGCGTTGAACCCCAGTGTGCGCATTGTGCACGCGGTCAAGGGGGAAGGCGTGGAAGACAAGCTCTGGGGGCTAAGCGGGCTACGCCGGAACGCAGCCCCGTCCGACGTGCTGGCGTGGACAACAGGCAAGACAAAGCCCAGCGATCCGCTTGCAAACCTGTCCGGCCTCACCGCGCCTGCGCCGGCGCAGACACCGTTCTCGCCACACGATTCGCGGATCGGATCTGCCTCTGTCGTGATTGACGAACCTTTAAGCGATGCAGTATTTGATAACTGGCTCAACACGCTGGTGGCGATGCGCGGCCCTGATATCCTGCGCGTCAAAGGGATTGTGTTCCTTGAAGGAATCGAGCTGCCCTTTGCGTTTCATGGTGTTCAGACGATCTTTGATCCGCCCGTACCGGTGCGCGACTGGCCCAGCGAGGACCGGCGCTCGCGGATCGTCGTGATCGGGCGTGATATCTCGAACACTGAACTTCAGCGCAGTTTCGATATGCTGCGCGCAACACCGGCGTGAGAAAAACGGGCTGAACACATTTGAAAAGGGGCGGCACCCGCAAGTGCCGCCCTTGTTCTTGAGACCGGTTGTCTCGCAGACACTCAGCCCTCTTTCTTGATTTCCACGGTGTGCGGATAAGGGATCGAGATGCCCTTGGCGTCGAAGGCTTCCTTGACCTTTTGTGTCATCTCGAACTTCAGGTTCCAGTAGTCCGCAGCGTCACACCAGATGCGGGTGGTCAGGTCCACCGAGCTGTCGCCCAGATTGGTGACCTTGACCCACGGTTCAGGGTCGGCTTTCACGCGGGTGTCGGCCTTGGCTTCGGCGAGGATAATCTCCATCGCGGCGTTGGCGTCATCGCCATAGTCGATCCCAAACACCAGATCCACGCGGCGGGTATCGTGGTGCGAGAAGTTGGTGATGATTGACCCCCAGGCCTGACCGTTGGGCACGATGATCTGGACATTGTCCGGGGTCACAAGTTCGGTCACGAAGAGGTTGATGTCGACCACGGTGCCGGACGTGCCGCCGATATCCACGAACTGACCCAGTTTGTAGGGGCGGAACAGGATCAGCATGAACCCCGCCGCAAGATCGCTGAGCGTGCCTTGCAGCGCCAGACCAATGGCCAGCGTCGCAGCGCCCAGCATGGCAACCAGCGATGTGGCCTCGATACCGAAGATCGACATCACGGCGACCAGCACCAACAGCAGCACCACCCATTTGACGATCGAAGCTGCGAAATTGCCCAGTGTCGCGTCGATCTGCGGGTTGGCGATAACCCGTTTGCGGACCATGCCGCTCAGCATTCCGGCGGCCATCCAGCCGATGACCAGAACGACCAGCGCCTTGATCGCCGCGACCAAGAGCGGCCCGACCCAGCCGGCAGTTTCCATTGCGGTTTCCATTCAAATCCCTCCTGTAAAACTGCCTTTATCAAACGGCAGCCTTGTTGGTGTTTCAAGCCCAAGCATCGTCTTTGTTCATCCGTGCAGGGGGTCTTTCCGCAATCGCACAGTTGTTTTGCTAGCGCGACGGGAAAAATCACGCGACACTTCCCCCTGAAACGTGAACAGGAAGCCGCCCATGACTTTTGTGACAGATCACCCGGTAAATGCCCGCTGGCCCGCCAAATCGCCCGACATCCTACAGCTTTATTCCTTTCCCACGCCGAACGGTGTGAAAGTGTCGATCATGCTAGAAGAAATCGGCCTGCCCTATGAGGCGCACAAGGTCACGCTGGCTGATGCGGATGTCAAAAGCCCGGAATTTCTTGCCTTGAACCCCAACAACAAGATTCCCGCGATCATCGACCCTGATGGTCCGGATGGCACCCCTGTCACCCTGTTCGAAAGCGGGGCGATCCTGCTCTATCTCGGGGAGAAGACGGGCAAGCTGATTGGGTCCACCGCCGCGGAAAAGGCCGAGATCACGCAATGGCTCATGTTCCAGATGGGCGGTGTCGGGCCAATCTTCGGGCAGCTTGGATTTTTCTACAAATTCGCCGGTGCCGAGATCGACGATCCTCGCCCGCGTGACCGCTATATCAACGAAGCCAAACGGTTGCTGGCCGTGATCGAGAAACGCCTAGAGGGGCGCGACTGGATCGCAGACGCCTATTCCATCGCTGATATCGCGCTGGCACCTTGGCTGCGCGCCTTGGCGTTTTACGAGGCAGAGGAGGTGGTTGGTCTGGCGGACCTGCCGAATGTCGTCGCGTATCTTGACCGTTTTGCAGCCCGCCCCGCGGTGCAGCGCGGGCTGAACATACCGCCGCGCGACTGATCAGTCGGGCAACGCACCGGTCAGGACATAGCGCAGGATATCAACCACCTGTTGCGGCGTTTCGGTCACGGCCAGCGCCGCGGCATCCACCTCTTTCAAAGCATGTTGGTGATCGGGGCCGTGCATCACGATCAGCGACTTGCCCAAGGCAGCCGCATAGCCCGCGTCGAACGCCGCGTTCCATTGCTTGTACTTGTCCCCGAAGCGCACCACGACCACATCGGCATCGACCAGCCCCTTGCGGGTGCGTATCGCATTCAGCTTGGCGCCTTTATGGTCATGCCAGAACTTGTCCGGCTCGGCCCCCATGATGCGCACGCCGCAATCGTCGCTGGCGTCATGGTCGGTGACCGCACTGTCGAAACTGACGTCCAGGCCCTCGGCGCCCTTGATGATCTGGTCCCGCCAGTCGGTATGTATTTCACCGGACAGGTAAACCTTTAGTGTCATGTCGTTTTCCCTCTGAATGTTTTGCAGACTCTAGCCCCCACTCGTGGTGGGGCCAACCATGCGCAGCCAAAAGCTGTTACAACTGGATGCGCATAATCAGGCCTTGCGCGCCACGAGGTAAGAGCGTGGTACCATGCCGCCGGAATTGCGTGTTTCAAGAATTTCAAACCCGGCGGATGTCACCGCAGTCTCGACCTCGTCAATCGTGACAAAAGCCACCGACGGGGCCTTGCCCAGAAGTTGCAGAACACGCACCACCATGCGCAGAAACAGCCGCTTGAAGAATGGCGTACTGCCAAGGCTGGGGGTTTTCGCCACAAGAAGACCACCTGGTTTCAGCAGATCATGGCTACGTCGGAATCCGGCGGGCATATCTTCCATCAAATGATAGAAATTCCAGCCCATCACCACATCATAGTCCTGCCCGTCAAAGCCCCTGTCAAACGGGTCGGCTGTCAGGAAATCGATATTCTCGATGCCCTGTTCGGCGGCGCGGGTCTTGCAAATGTCGATCATCGCCCCGGCAAAATCCGAGGCCGTGATATGCGCGACGTTGGGCGCGAGTTTCAGTGCGGTGGTGCCGGTGCCGCAGCCCAACTCAAGCACGCGGTCCGAAGGTTTGAGATGGGCGCGGGTCAGGTCAAGCGTGGCCTCGTACCCCGCCGTGTCGCGGATGGGCGATGCGGCATATTTCTCGGCAATGCGATTCCAGAAATTGGCGTCTTTGGACATAATGACTCCGGCAGAAAAGGTTTTGTCCCGTTCAGATATGACCGGCGGCGCGGCTCTGCAATCAAGGACATCAAAGAAAAAACGCGCGCCAGTGTCGGCGCGCGTTTTATGGAAAGGTTGCGGTCAGGTGTTATCCGCGCAGCGTGCCGCCGGTGGCCTTTGTCACCTTCTCGACGATCTTCGCGGCCACGGCTTCGATATCCGCTTCTTTCAGCGTCTTGTCCGTGGGTTGCAGACGCACGGTGATGGCCAGAGATTTCTTGTCATCCCCAAGCGAACCGCCGATGAATTCATCGAAAACGCGGACACCGTCGATCAGCACCTTGTCCGCGCCGGCGGCGGCATTTACGAGGGTCAGCGCCTCGACACCCTTGTCGACCACAAAGGCGAAATCGCGTTCAACCGCCTGCAGGTCGCGCAGTTCCAGCGCCGGGCGGGTGGCGCCCTTCTTGCGCGGCATTGGGATTTGCTCGGGATAGAGCGTGAAAGCCACTGCCGGGCCTTTGACGTCCAACTGTTCAAGAACCTTGGGGTGCAATTCACCAAAGACACCCAGAACTTTTTTCGGCCCCAAGCAGATTTTGCCGTGACGACCCGGATGCCACCAGCCTTCGGCGCCGCGCAGGATTTGCACCTTGGCAGGCGCACCAATGGCGGCCAGCACGGCCTCTGCGTCGGCCTTAGCATCGTAAAGATCTACGCCACGGGTCTCGCCATGTACGTCTTTCCCGACGGTCTTACCGACCAGCAGGCCACTGACTTGCAGGCGCTGTTCACCGGGTTCCCCACCTTGGAAGGCAGCACCGCATTCAAAGAGAGCCATATCCATGAAACCACGCGCCTGATTACGGGCCGCAGCCTGCAACAACCCCGGCAGGAGATCGGGGCGCATATGGCTCATCTCGGAAGAGATCGGGTTCTCGAGCATGGTTGCATCCGACCCGCCCTCGAACAGTTCCGCCGACGCCTTGTCGATAAAGCTGTAGGTGACGCATTCGTTGTACCCCAGCGACGCAGTGGTGCGGCGGGCAATCTGTTCGCGCTTTTGCATCGGCGACAATATCACTTCGGGCAGACCATCCTGAACGCGGCGCAGCGGTTTGCCTTGCAGCTTGGTCAGCGATGCAACACGGGCGACTTCCTCGACCAGATCAGCCTCGCCCTGCACGTCGGGGCGCCAGCTGGGCACCTGCGCCATGTCACCATCCATGACAAAGCCCAGATCGGTCAGGGTCTTGATCTGCTGTTCGGCAGGGATTTCCATACCCACCAGCGACTGCACGCGGTCGGTATCCAGCTTGTAGGCGCGGCGCACATCCGGCACCTCGCCCGCGACCACGACCTCGGACGGTTCGCCGCCGCACAAGTCGATGATCATCTGGGTTGCAAGATCGACGGCTTCCATGTTGAAGCCCGGATCAATGCCACGTTCGTTGCGATAGCGCGCATCCGAGTTGATCTTGAGTGCGCGGCCCGTATAAGCGATCTGGATGTGATCCCAGACAGCGGCCTCGAGGAAGACATTGGTGGTTGCTTCGGTGCATCCGGTGGCCAGACCACCCATGATACCCGCAATGGATTCAATCCCTTCGTCGTCCGAGATCACAACCTGACCGGCGCTGAAAGTGTATTCCTTTTCATCCAGACCCACGAGGGTCTCGCCGCCTTTGGCGCGGTGTACCCGCAGGTTGCCGTTGACCTTATCCGCGTCAAACACGTGCAGCGGGCGGTTGCGGTCGAAGGTGAAGAAGTTCGTGATATCCACCAGCGCCGAGATCGGGCGCAGGCCAATCGCGCGTAGGCGGTCCTGCAACCATGCGGGGCTCGGGCCGTTCTTGACGCCTTTGATCAGACGACCGGCAAAGACTTCGCAGCCCTTTTCGCGGGTGTCTTCATCAATAGTGACGCTGATCGGACTGGCGAAACTGCCGCTGATGTCTGCGGTGCTGGCTGGCTTCATGGTACCGATGCCGCGCGCTGCAAGATCCAGCGCAATGCCACGCACGCCCAGCGCATCGGGGCGGTTTGGCGTGATCGCAATCTCGATCACTGCATCCACTTTGGCAGGGTCATTCTCGGCCAGCCAGTCCACAAAACGGTCGCCAACCTCGCCCGAGGGCAGTTCGATGATGCCGTCATGCTCGTCCGAAAGCTCCATCTCGCGCTCGGACGCCATCATGCCATAGCTTTCGATGCCACGGATCTTGCCGACCCCGATAGTGGTGTCGATACCCGGCACATACACCCCCGGCTTGGCCACCACGACGGTGATGCCTTCACGCGCGTTCGGGGCGCCGCAGATGATCTGCAGCTCGCCTTCGTCCGTCGCCACCTTGCAGACGCGCAGTTTGTCGGCGTCGGGGTGTTTCTCAGCGTGCAGCACCTTGCCAATGGTAAAATCCTTCAGACGCTCGGCCGGATTGCTCACATCTTCGACTTCGAGACCAAGGTCCGTCAGCGCGTAGAGGATCTCATCAAGGCTCGCCTCGGTGTCGAGGTGATCTTTCAGCCAGGACAGCGTGAATTTCATCTTGTCATTCCATCGGTCAGAATTCGGGTCACGAGGGCTTTAGCGGATATGCAGCAAAGGGGAAAGAGTGGATGCGGGATTTGACCCGGGGAAAGGGGCTTTGCCCCTCTGGGCGCCTGCTGCGCCCATTCACCCCAAGGTATTTGGTCCAAGAAAAAGTTCGGGGCGGGTTCTTCAGCCCGGATCGCGGATCAGGCTTTGGCACATGCAATGCACACCGCCGCCACCCTGCGTGATCATGTCCAGTTCCGGATCATAGATCGTGAAGCCCAGCGCCTTGAGTTTTTCTTTCAGAGTTTTTGACGCGGCGGGCAGCAATACACGGTCTTCGCCCAGCGCCACGACGTTACAGCCCAGCGCCATGGTTTCCTGAAACGGCACCTCGATGATTTCGATCCGTTTGGACTTCAGCCAGTCCACGATCTTGGGATCTGTGCATTCGAGACAGACGGCAGCCAGTTTCGGAGCCAACATCACCACCATCAGGTCGATGTGGACATAGTAAGGGTCGATGTCCATCAACATGACTTCCCAGCCCTCGGCTTCCATCCAGCCCGCGATCTGTCTGGCGCCCTCCTCTGACGAGCGCCCCTCGGGGCCTTCCCAGCCGATCAGCACCGCGCCCGGTTCGATCACGTTGAAATCGCCGCCCTCGAACGTGCCTGCAGTGACATAGTCGTAAATCGGGATTCCGAGATCGTGATAGGTTTCAATCGCGCGGAAGTTCTCGCCGCGCCGCCAGGGCTGGGCCATATGGGTGATGATCGCACCCATCGGGGTCATGACCGAACTGTCGCGGGCATAGACCTGATAGGGCAGATGCGGGTCGGGTTTGTGAAAATGCACCTCGACATCAGCAGAGCGGTAGGCATCGACCATCTCGGCATGCTGAGCCTGCGCCACTTTGGGGTCAAACTGCACACCGCGCCGGATGGATTTCTTGGAGAGGCTCGAAGTTTGCAGCCACTTGTAATTCTCGATGGGACCGAGAAGAACCGAACGCAGGGTACCATAGTCGCTATTGGCACCCCATGTATTCAACACGGGCGTGCCGCGCCCTTCGCGCCGTGCACGCAGTGAAAAACCGGCCATGTCATGCTCCCTCGCTGTTTCCGCCAGCGTCAGGGCGTCAGGAGGCTGGAGTCAAGCCCGGACCGCCTTCGCACGCACATGGGCCAGCCAGTTGACCAATTCGCGCGCACGTTCCTGCAGCGCGAGCGCCTCGACACTTGTGCCCAGCCGGAAGGCAGCGTTCGGGTCTTTGTCGGCGCGCGCCAGATCGTCGGTCAGATCGCGTGCGCCGTCGAACAGGCTGCGCCCGCCGGTCGAGGCCGCGACATCGGCCATGCTCATCTCGGGGTGATACTGCGTGCCCCAGAAATCCACGCCGCCAACCTCATAGGCCATGGCCTGCACCGGCGAATGGGCGTTGCCCGCGATCAGCACCGCACCCTCTGGCAGGGCCTGCACCTCGTCGCGGTGGATGCAGGGCACGGCGAACCCGTCTTTGCGCCCTGCCATCATCGGGTGGGCCGCACCATCAGGCGACAGGCGGGTGTCGCGTGCCGCGCCGATTTCAAACCCGTTGGGCGATTCCCCGACCCCACCGCCCAGCACGACAGCGGCCAGTTGCATCCCGTTGCAGGACCCCCAAACCGGGCGACCCCTCTCAAAAGCGCGCTCCATCTCGGCGCGCAGGGGGGCGGCCTGTGCGTCCGCAGTTGACCACATCACGCCCGAGCCCGAGAACACAACGCCGTCTACTCCATCGAACACATCATCGTTTAGGGGGGCGGCGTAGGGGCAGGCGATCTTGAGTGTGACTTCGGGCGCGATGCCCTGAAAGGTGCGCACAAAGGACGCCGCAGCGGATTTGCCGATCGCCAGCAAGTCCGGCGTGTTGGATTCAATGATCAGGATGGTGGTCATGGCGCGGCTCCCTTTGTTTTAAAAAAGGTTAGGCGCTCTGGGACCAGAAAACCAACGTTTCGCGACATGGGTGGGGCGGGTTGCGCCTTTTGCAACAAAAAACGGGGCGCTACAGCACCCCGTTTGAACACTGAATTTCGCGCGCCTTATCGCGACAGGCCGCCATGCAGCGTCGGTTGGTCCAGCGAGGCAAAGCCGTAGTGGCGCAACCATCGCAAGTCGCTGTCAAAGAACGCGCGCAGGTCGGGGATACCGTATTTCAGCATCGCCAGACGGTCGATGCCGATACCAAAGGCAAAGCCCTGATATTCGTTCGGGTCGATACCGCCAGCCTGCAGCACCTTGGGGTGCACCATACCCGAGCCCAAAACCTCGAGCCAGTCATTGCCTTCGCCAACCTTGACCTGACCGCCTTCCCACGAACACTGGATATCCACCTCGGCAGAGGGTTCCGTGAAAGGGAAGTGCGAGGCGCGGAAACGGGTTTCCACATGGGTGCCGAAAAAGGCCGAGAAGAATTCTTCGAGAACCCATTTCAGGTTCGCCATCGAGATATCCTTGTCGATGGCCAGACCTTCGACCTGATGGAACATCGGGGTGTGGGTCTGGTCATAGTCGGCGCGGTAAACGCGACCGGGGCAAATGATGCGGATCGGCGCGCCGGTTTTCTCCATAGAGCGGATCTGGACCGGCGAGGTGTGGGTGCGCAGCACGTGCGGCGGGCGATTGTCACCTTCGGCACGGTGCGTATAGAAGGTGTCCATCTCGGCACGCGCGGGGTGGTGGCCGGGGATGTTCAACGCGTCGAAGTTATACCAGTCGGTTTCGATCTGCGGGCCTTCGGCCACGGCGAAACCCATATCGGCAAAGATCGCGGTGACTTCTTCGGTGACCTGCGAAATCGGGTGAATGCTGCCCTGGCGACGCGCGCGCGCAGGCAGCGTCACGTCTAGCCATTCGGTTTTCAGACGTTCTTCAAGCGCGGCATCGGCAAGTGCTGCCTTTTTCGCCGCCAGCGCCGAATTGATCTCGTTCTTGAGCGCGTTCAGCGCGGGGCCAACAACCTGACGCTCTTCCGGGGTCATCTTGCCCAGTTCGCGCATCTTCAGGCTGATCTCGCCTTTTTTACCGACAGCCTGCACGCGCAGCTCTTCGAGCGCACCCTCGTCAGCAGCGTTCGAAATCAGTTCCAGATACTTGTTGCGCAGATCTTCCATAGCGGACCCATTCCCGGCATTCAGTTCGTTGCCTGTCTGCTAACGGGCAGAGGCCGTGAATGCAAGGCACCTCAAATCAAAGCGGCCAGCGCGATGCCTTCCTGCACAGTCATGGTCGCCCTTGCGGTGGGGCCGGGATCGGGTAATGGCCCCGCAAGTTCAGGAAACAGCGCCAGCACCTCGTCGCGCGTTGCCTGCGCCATACCATCCATGGCCTGCGCGCCGGGATAGAAGCTTTCACTTTCAACCCCGTCCACGCGCAGGATCTGGTGGCTGTCGAGCAAAAGGTGGAAATAGGTGACGCGCGGTTGCGGCGCGATCTTGGCCACCCCTGCACGCGCAAGGGATTTGGCTGGCACCAGAACCTCGTCTTCGCCAAAAAGCAGTTCCGCCTGCCAGCCACTCAGCAAAACCCGATGCTGTTGTGACAGGAAATGATTCCGCGTGGCATTCAAGAATCCCCGGCGCAATCGCACGGGCGCAAAGGCACCCCGGCCCGTAACTGTCCGTTGTCCGATCCAGCGCACGGGCTGCGCGCCGTGGTCCCGCGTCAGAACAAGATCGCCCACAGACAGGTCCTCGATCCGGCGCGCGCCTTCCGGCGTTTCTACCAGCGCGCCCCTTACAAAACAGGTCAGACCCGTATCCCCCGGTGCGACACTGCCATAGGTTAGCGTATCCGGATCGGGTTGGTTGAATTGTAGGGTCGTGGTGGTGGCATTGGGACCCACCAAAACCGGCAGGTTATCCGAAATCGCCCCCGCCGCCGCGCCATCCATCGCCACGATGTTCTGCGTTCCGCCGCCAATGTCGTAAAAGTCGATGACCTCGTTCGTGGTGGTATTGGTAAGGGCATAGGCCTCGTAATTTCCAACGCCGCCACCATCGGGGTCGGTCAACAGGATCGGAAAGTCATCGGCAGAGATGACAAAAACCTGTTCATTGTTGTCGGGGTCGATGCTGACTTGGATGTCGGGATGTGTCAGCGGCAGTTCGAGCCCGACCGATCCGTCCGACTGGTAAAAGGAGATAACGAAATCTGCGGGATCCTCGGAGGCGGCCAAGGCCACCTCGAGGAACTCGTTCACGCCGGAACTGGCCGCGTAGGCATTGGAATAATGAAGCTCACTGATACGCGCCACGACAGACCCCGGTTACTGGTTACCTTCAACGGCACACACTGCGCCACCACACACAATGCCCCGAGCGTAAGGCGAATTTGGCGCGCAAACAGGGTGAAGTTTTGACAAGTTTTGTCAGATTTGGGGCAAGTCCGGTCCACAGGTACCAAACGAAAAACGCCGCCAACCTTGCGGTCAGCGGCGTCTTGATCCCGTTCAGGGAGTGTCAGATTACGCGGCCAGTGCGCCTTTTGCCTGATCGACGATCGCGGCAAATGCTTCGGGCTCGTGTACGGCCAGGTCCGCCAGGACCTTACGGTCAACTTCGATCCCGGCCAGGTTCAGGCCGTTGATGAAGCGCGAATAGGTCAGCGATTCGTCATGCGAACGGACAGCTGCGTTGATACGCTGGATCCACAGGGCGCGGAAATTACGCTTGCGCGCCTTGCGGTCACGGGTTGCGTACTGGTTCGCCTTGTCTACGGCCTGCGTTGCCACCTTGAAGGTGTTCTTGCGACGACCGTAATAGCCCTTTGCGGCTTTGACGATTTTCTTGTGACGGGCGTGGGTGACGGTACCACCTTTAACTCGAGACATTCTTCAATCTCCTCTTAGCGGTCGTAGGGCATGAAGCCCTTGACGATCTTTGCGTCGGGGGCCGACAGGGTGGTGGTGCCGCGTGCATCACGAATGAATTTGCGGGTGCGTTTGATCATGCCGTGGCGTTTGCCGGCCTGACCAGCCATGACTTTGCCAGTGGCAGTCACTTTAAAGCGCTTCTTGGCGCTCGACTTTGTCTTCATCTTGGGCATTTCCGTCTCCTTCGATGGTGTCGGTATTTCACGCGACTCGGCATGCCTCTCAGGCCGGTCGCGCACACAGAGGGGCCATATACGGCGCAATCCCCAATAGGGCAAGGGGTTATTTGATGATATCCGCAATCACAGACACCACCACATTCGGGATGTCGGCAAGGTCATAACCACCGGGGTGGTTGGCATAAGCAAAGGCCGTGATCGCGATCGCCAGAATGAAGGCCGCCATCGACATGCGCGGCGGCCTGAGGTCAGCATAGGCCGCCAGCATGGCCGGAACAGAGAACACACCAATCAAAAGCCCGATCGTTAACAAATAGTCGGTATTCATACCCGCATGTCCCTCTGCTGAGGGGCAAACTACTCTGTTTCCATGTTGTAAATCAAACGCTCATCGCAAGGTGCGACACGAAGGATGTTGGTGGTGCCGGGCACGTTAAAAGGCAGACCGGCGGTGACGACGATCTGGTCCTCGGGGCCGGCATAGCCCTGCGCCGTTGCGGCGCGCGCCGCGGCCACAACGGCGCCTTTGAACCGTTTCAACTCTTCGGTCATGACACAGTTGATGCCCCAGCTCAGCGCAAGACGCCGGGCTGTGCCTCGCAGGGATGTCATCGCAATGATCGGCACGCGCGGCCTTTCCCGCGCAATCTTGAGCGCGGTGGTCCCGGATTCGGTAAAGGGACAGATCGCCTTGACCTCGGTGGTTTCTGCGACCTCACGGGCGGCGGCGACAATCGCGTCGGCCACACTGGACCGCGGCGCGGTGCGCGACGCCTCGATAATGTCGCGATAAGTCGGGTCATGTTCAACCTCGACCGCCACCGCGTTCATGGTAGAGACTGCCTCGACCGGATATTGACCAGCCGCCGATTCCGCCGACAGCATGATCGCGTCAGCGCCTTCATAAATCGCGTTCGATACATCCGTAACTTCGGCGCGGGTGGGCATCGGGCTCTCGATCATGCTTTCGAGCATCTGGGTCGCCACGATCACCGGTTTCGCGGCAAACCGGCATTTCCTGACAAGGCGTTTCTGGATCGGCGGCAGTTGGCTCACCGGCAGTTCCACCCCAAGATCACCACGCGCCACCATGATGCCGTCAGACACTTCGAGAATGTCCTCGAAGGCCTCGACTGCGGCAGGCTTTTCAATCTTGGACAGGATCGCGGCGCGCCCCTGTGCCAAAGCACGCGCCTCTTCCACATCGGCAGGGCGCTGCACGAAGGACAGGGCGAGCCAGTCCACGCCAAGGCCACAGACGAATTCCAGATCATCGCGATCTTTTTCGGAAAGGGCCGCAAGCGGCAGCACCACATCGGGCACGTTCACGCCCTTGCGGTTCGAGATCGTACCACCGGCAATCACCGTGCAATCGGCAAAATCGGCCCCACAAGAGTCAACTTTGAGCCGGATCTTGCCGTCGTTCACCAACAGGGTCGCCCCTGCGTTCAGCGCCGCGAAAATCTCGGGGTGGGGCAGGCAGACCCTGTCAACGGTGCCTTCCGCCGGATCAAGATCAAGCCGGAACGCGGCCCCTTCGACCAGCTCCTCGGCTTCGTTGGCAAAGACCCCCACGCGCAGTTTCGGCCCCTGAAGATCGGCCAGAATGGCAATCGGGCTGTTTAAATCCTTTTCGATCTGCCGGATGATTCTGTGTTTCTCGCGAATCTCGTCATGCGACCCGTGGCTCATGTTCAGGCGGAACACATCGGCCCCCGCCTCGAACAGGGCGCGGATCATGTCATAGGTTTCCGACGCCGGCCCCAAAGTGGCCACGATCTTCACATTTCTCAGTCGTCTCATGTATCTATCTTTTCCTCGTAGCGAAAATTGTTATCGCTAACTTTCTTCTTGCGGCTTATCACCCAATTCCATTCCGACAACAACTATCTTAAGTCTCTTTCGGAAGGAAATGACAGGCACATGACATACCAACCGTTTCACATTCATGGACGCACGCGAAAATCGCGCTGGCTGATCACCGTCGACCACGCGTCGAACCACGTTCCGGCCGAGATCAATAATGGTGATCTCGGGCTGGACCCCGCCGACATGGAGCGTCACATCGCCTATGACATCGGCGCCCTTGGCACTTCGCTGCGGCTGGGCGAATTGCTGGACGCCCCGGTCATCGCATCGAATTTCTCGCGGCTGGTGATCGACCCGAACCGGGGCGAGGATGACCCGACCCTCGTGATGCATCTTTATGACGGCACGATCATCCCGGCGAATCGTTACGTCGACGAGACCGAGATCGAACGCCGCAAGAACGCCTATTACCGCCCTTATCATAAAGCCTATGCCGATCTGGTGGCAGAACGCGACAACCCGATCATCATCGCCATGCACAGTTTTTCGCCCAAATTGAACGGTCGTGCGCCGCGCCCTTGGGAAATCGGCATTTTACACGCCCCGCAAGAAGACCGGTTCGCGATCCCGCTGATTAAACGACTGGAGGACGAAGGTGACCTGACCGTCGGCGACAACGAGCCCTATGCAGGCCACCTGCCGGGCGACTCGGTTGATACCCATTGCTTCAGCAAGGAAGCCCCGCACCTGAACGCGCTGATCGAACTGCGCCACGACGAAATCGATACCGAGGTTAAGCAACACGCCTGGGCAGAGCGTCTGGCCCCCATCCTGACCGACGTTCTTGAAACCACGGGGCTTTGAGAGATGCCGCACTTCATTCTGGAACACAGCGCCGAGCTTTCCGACACGCAGGACCTTGCTGCGCTGGCCGATGCCATTTTCGAGGCGGGCTGCTCACATCCGGCCTTTGCCGCCAACCCCAAGGCCGTCAAGGTCCGCACGATAGCCTGCCAGAACATACGCTCGGGCGCGGACCCGCAAACCTTTGCGCACCTGACAATCCGGCTATTGTCCGGCCGCACGATCGAGACCAAGGCGGGTCTGGCCGATGACATGCTTGCCCTGCTGGATCGCCACCTACCCAACGTGGGCAGCCTGAGTGTCGAACCCGTCGACATGGCGACCGAAACCTATCGCAAACGCGCACTTTGACTTGAGCACAGGGACACCTCTCTTCATAATTGCCTCAACAAGCACGAGGCAGCCGCCATGTCGCAAGATGTCCTGACAGCGTTTTTCGGTTGGATGACCATATTGAATTTCGGCCTGTTGCTGGTGGCCGGCATTTCGCTGATCGCGCTGCGGGATTGGGCGGCAGACCTGCACGCCCGCCTGTTCGGGATCGAAAAACAGGACGTACAAAACGTCTATTTCCGGTGGCTGGCCTTGTACAAACTGTTCATTTTGATCTTCTGCGTGATGCCCTACATTGCGCTCAGGCTGATCTGACCCCACCTGCAACATCACACAATTCTTCATCCGGAGCCCGACATGGACGACCAAACCCGCATCGAACTCGAAGCCGCAGCTTTCCGCACCCTGCGCGAACACCTCATGGAAAAACGCACTGACGTGCAGAACATCGACATGATGAACCTTGCCGGGTTCTGCCGGAACTGCCTGTCCCGCTGGTACCAGGAAGCCGCCAATGAACGCGGTATTGAAATGTCGAAGGACGAGGCGCGCGAGATCTATTACGGGATGCCTTACAGTGAATGGAAAGACAAATTCCAGACCGAAGCCAGCGCCGATCAACAGGCCGCCTTCAAGGTCGCCTTTGCGGAAAA
The DNA here is from genome assembly GCF_040225985.1 of Shimia fortis. Classification (NCBI taxonomy): domain Bacteria; kingdom Pseudomonadati; phylum Pseudomonadota; class Alphaproteobacteria; order Rhodobacterales; family Roseobacteraceae; genus Shimia; species Shimia fortis. The sequence goes on along the minus strand of NZ_JBBPEU010000005.1, from coordinate 99,509 downwards.
TGTGGGTGAAGACAAAGCCTAACGCCACCCAACCACTTGATTTCGAAGGCGCCCTTATCAGGGGCGCCTTTTTCTTCGCGCCTCCCGATGTCGCGACAAATCAAACCCGCTCTATGCACACTGATTGTGCAGTCTGGCGCGTATCAAAAGCAGTGAAGCCGGCCTACCATTTGTGCAAACAGCTTTTCCACGAGGATCAATCATGGCGCGAATGCCTACATTCTTTATCTCGCACGGGGGCGGCCCCTGGCCTTGGATGCCCGACTGGCGAACACAGTTCGCCCCACTTGAAGCCTCGCTCGTCGATATGCCCGGACAATTGCCGGAACGCCCCAAGGCGATCCTTATGATTTCGGGCCACTGGGAAACTGACGCGTTTGCAGTGATGTCATCAGAAAAACCGCCGATGGTCTATGACTATACGGGGTTCCCGCCCGAGACCTACGCTGTCACCTACCCTGCCCCCGGCGCGCCCGACCTGGCAAAGCAAACGGCAAGTATGCTTGCCGATGCGGGCCTGCCAACCCGGCTGGACACTGAAATCGGGTTTGATCACGGCAGTTTTGTGCCGCTTGCGCTCATGTACCCCGAGGCGGATGTGCCTGTCTTTCAGGTCTCGATGCATCAAAGCTATGATCCCGCCAAACACTTTGCACTCGGGCGCGCCCTTGCGCCTCTTCGTGATCAAGGCGTGGTCATCATCGGTTCAGGCCTCAGTTACCACAATCTGCGCCTGATGAACGAAACGGCCCGTGTGCCCTCTGAGGTTTTCGACGCATGGCTTAACGATGCGCTGGCCCTGCCGCCCGAGCAGCGCACAAATGCGCTCGAACAGTGGGAGTCCGCCCCCTATGCCCGCACCTGTCATGCCAAGGAAGACCACTTTGTTCCGATCTTTGCCGCCCTCGGCGCCGCCGAACAGGATCAGGCGGCGCGTATCTATCACCAGAAAGGCATCTTCGGAGGTGTGACTGCTTCGGGTTTCCGCTTCGGATAAAAAAGGCGGAGCCAATGCCCCGCCTTATTCGTCACACGTCGCCCCTATCAGATCGCGGCCTTGCGGCTCTCGTCCAGATAGATTTCGCGCAGGCGTTTAGCGATCGGGCCGGGGGTGCCGTCGCCCAGTTGCACGCCGTCAATCTCGACGACCGGCATCACGAAGGCAGAGGCCGATGTCGTAAAGGCTTCGTCCGCTTCTTTGGCTTCGTCGATGGTGAACAGGCGTTCCTCGACCTCCATTTGCGCCTCTTGCGCCATGCGCAGAACCGCCTTACGGGTGATGCCGTGCAGGATGTCATTGGACAGCGGGCGGGTCACGATCTTGCCGTTCTTGACGAAATAGGCGTTGTTCGAGGTGCCTTCGGTGACATAGCCGTCTTCGATCATCCACGCGTCATCGGCACCGGCCTTCTTGGCCATCATTTTGCCCATTGACGGATAAAGCAACTGTACAGTCTTGATGTCGCGGCGACCCCAGCGAATGTCTTCGATCGAGATGATCTTGGCGCCTTTCGCCGCAGCGGGGCTGTCGGCAAGGCCGGGCTTATTCTGGGTGAACAGCACGATGGTCGGCTTGGTGTCAGACGACGGAAACACGAAATCACGATCCCCGTCCGAACCGCGCGTGACCTGCAGGTAAATCAGACCTTCTTCGATCTCATTCAAATCCACCAGTTTGCGATGGATTTCGAGCAGTTCATCCTTGGTGCAAGGCTCGGCCATATCGAGTTCATCAAGCGACCGCTTCAGACGCACGGCATGCCCATCAAAGTCGATCAGCTTCCCGTCCAGAACGCTGGTCACTTCGTAAACGGCGTCCGCCATCAGGAAACCACGGTCAAAGATCGAAACCTTGGCTTCGGTTTCGGGCAAGTATTCGCCATTCACATAAACGGTGCGAGTCATTTTCGGAGTGTCCTCTTCAAGTATTTGGAATGCGGTCTATAGGATCAGCGCGCGGCTGCAAAGCGGGCGTCGCGTGCAAGGAGGTGTGCCTTGCGTTTCTGGTTGAAAGAATGGGCCCAGGTCAAACGCGCCTTTCCGTTTTGGATACTGTCCACATACAGACAACGGTCGGGCATGCGTTTACCGTTGGTCGAGACCGCATCGAACAAGCACACAAGGCCGTTGGGTGTGGCGATCCAGCTTTTGAAACGATTTTGCAGAACGCCGCTGTTCGCCTCGGCATGGTGCTCGCGCCCCGAGGTTCGAACCACACCAGAAAAGCGCTGTTCTCGTTCACCATCAGGGTACGGTTTGTCAGCATAAGTTCAAACGCCGCGTCCCGTACCATCGTGTTGCGCAAGGCAGGGTTCTTTTCCAGTGCCTTGTATTCCGCGCGCGCTGCGGATTTGTTGCCCTTGAATGACCCGGGCGCATAGCCAAACACAGAGGGCGCGGCTTTGGCGTCGATGGGTTTATAGAGGGCCTGAACGGTTTTGGTCTGCACGACCGCGGGGGCGACAACCTTGCCATTCACGGCAAACAGGATGCAGTCCCGCTGACCCTTGCGCATGTACGATCGGCAAAATGACATGGCACGGGCTGCGGCCGCGTCAGCCGACGCAAACCCATGCGACTGCCCCCAAGCCCCGTCTGGTGAAATCGCAAAGCCCGTGTGCTTCTTTACGGATTTCTGCGCCTGAAACGCGGCATTCTGTTTGCCGGTCAGCACCACGGTCCAGGAATTCGGGGCGTTTTGTGCATGAGCCACAGAAACTACGGCAAAAAAGGCGGCAATCGTCAGCGAAACAAAGGCTTTCACGAGAGTATCTCCTTACAGAATGCTCCGCAGGTTAACCATGTCGTTGAAACCCGACCACCGAAAACGCCCCTATCCCCAAAGGGCCGCCTCGGGCGGATGCACCCCAGCCTCATCAAAGACAAGCGGCTGGTCACGGTCTTCGGCCAGAAGCAGCGGACCATCAAGATCGGTGACCATCGCCCCCTGCGCGACCAGTGTCGCCGGGGCCATCGCCAGTGACGAGCCCACCATGCACCCGACCATGACCTTGTACCCTTCGGCAAGTGCCGCCTCGCGCAGGCGCAGTGCCTCGGTCAGCCCGCCAGTCTTGTCCAGCTTGATGTTCACCACATCGTATTTGCCCTTCAGCTTGGGCAGGCTGCTGCGATCATGGCAACTTTCGTCCGCACAAACCGGCACGGGGCGATCCATGCCCAAAAGCGCGTCATCCTCACCGGCCGGCAATGGCTGTTCCACAAGGGCCACCCCGAGGCGCACGAGATGCGGCGCAAGGTCGGCATAGGTTTCAGCGCTCCACCCCTCGTTCGCGTCCACGATGATCGTGGACTTCGGTGCTCCCGCACGTACGGCCTCGAGCCGTGGCATATCATCGGGCGTGCCCAGCTTGATTTTGAGCAGCGGGCGAAAGGCGTTCTCGGCCGCCTGAGTCTGCATGTTTTCGGGTGTATCCAAAGACAATGTATACGCTGTTATCTCGGGGCCAGGCATCGGCAAACCCGCAAGCTCCCACGCGCGTTTTCCTGCGCGCTTGGCTTCAAGGTCCCACAGGGCACAATCAACGGCGTTGCGCGCAGCCCCTGCCGGTAAAAGGTCATAAAGTTCTTCACGGCTAAAGGCAGCGGGCAGAGCTTCGATTTCTGCGGTCACGCTGTCCAGTGTTTCGTCATAGCGTGCATAGGGCACGCATTCACCCCAGCCAACCACACCGTTGTCGTTCACCTCGACCGTCAGCACCTTGGCCTCGGTCCGCGAGCCTCGCGAAATGGTGAACACCTGCGCCAGTTTGAAAACATCGCGGGTGACAGAGATCTGCATGGGAATCCTTTCCAACTGCCCCGGAACGGACCCGGGGTCTCTTGTTGTATGTCTCGAAAGAGAGGCCCCGGATCAAGCCCGGGGCGCATCCTGCCTTACAGCGCCGCCAGAGCGTCCACCAGTTTGCCCGCACCATAGCGGAACGGGTCGGTTGTGGGCAGGCCCATATCCGCCTCGACTTCGGCCAGATAGACCTTGGCCTCTTCGTCAGACATATGCTGCGTGTTGATCGAGATGCCGACTACTTGGCACGCGGGGTTCGCCACCTTGGCCAGCGTCAGCGCGGTATCGCGCAGTTCGGCCAGCGAGGGTTGTTGGTACTCTGGCAGGCCACGCATGTGTTCGCGCGTGGGTTCATGTGCAAGGATCAACGCATCAGGTTGGCCGCCATGGATCAGCGCCATCGTCACGCCAGAATATGACACATGAAACAACGACCCCTGCCCCTCGATGTGGTCCCAGTGGTTCTCGTCATTGTCAGGGGTCAGGTATTCCACGGACCCTGCCATGAAGTCGGCGATCACTGCATCAAGCGGCACGCCATCCCCGGTGATCAGAATACCGGTCTGACCTGTAGCGCGGAAGGTCGATTTCATGCCACGCTTGCGCATCTCGGCATCCATGCAAAGCGCCGTGTACATCTTACCCACCGAACAGTCAGTGCCCACTGCAAGGCAGCGTTTGCCCGTGCGTTTTTTGCCGTTGGCAATCGGATAATCCACTTCGGGGATGCGCACGTCGTGCAGTGAACGGCCGCAGGCCTCTGCCACGGCGACAAGGTCAGGCTCATCCCGCAGCAGGTTGTGCAGGCCCGAAGCAAGGTCAAACCCTTCTTCCAGCGCCATGACCAAAACCTTCTTCCACGCTTGGCTGATGACGCCGCCGCGGTTCGCGACCCCGATCACAAGGGTCTTGGCACCTGCGGCCTTGGCCTCGGTGAGTGTCATGTCCGTCAGGCCCAGATCAGCCTTACAGCCCTCCATGCGGAACTGCCCCACGGCGTTTTCCGGCCGCCAATCCTTAATGCCGATGGCCACCTTAGCGGCAAGTTGATCCGGCGCGTCGCCCAGGAACAGCAGATATGGTGTTTCGATCATGACGTGATTCCCCTGTTTCTCTCACGCTCATTGTCCACCGAGTTTCATGCAATAACATACCTAACCCACACTGAGATGGAATTTTGAAGCAATTTTCTTCGAAGAATTGCAAAAAGTGCAAGATAATCTTTCACAAGGTCACACACCCATACCTTTCTTTTGAGATCTCAGACCGCAACCAAGCCATTTTGTAGGCTTGTAAACGAAAACTCTTTCCCGTTGGCCGGTATCGCAAATGTTCGGGCCAATCTTTAAGGCCAAGGGAAATAAACCCATGCGTTGCGAGCCTTATGAATAAGTGCAAAACAGGCGCCATGAATTTAGGTCATGTTGCGCGACCTAAATATAGACCCGACTGTGGTGGCGTGTGCTCTAGACGCCATTAACCTGCTCCAACACCCATTCGCAAATAGCCCGGCGCAGTACCAGACGCAGGACTGCTGCCGCAATGCAGCACCTAAATGCTGCAAACGCAGAATCCGCTTGCGAGATGGGGCGTAATTTAATAACCGTTCACGCAGCAGAAATGAAATTTCCTTACAAAGAGGTCTGACAAGATGAGCTTCCGCATCCAGCCTGCCGCCCCTGCCCGCCCGAACCGCTGCCAGCTGTTTGGCCCGGCGTCGAACACCAAACTCTTCGCGAAAATGGCCGCCTCTGCCGCGGATGTTATCAATATCGACCTTGAAGACTCGGTTGCACCCACCGACAAGGACATGGCCCGCGCAAACGCGATTGAAGCGATCAACACGGTGGACTGGGGCAACAAGACCCTTTCGGTCCGTATCAATGGCCTCGACACACCTTATTGGTATCGCGATGTTGTCGACCTTCTGGAGCAGGCCAGCGAACGCCTCGACCAGATCATGATCCCCAAAGTAGGTTGCGCCGAAGACATCTATGCCGTTGATGCGCTGGTGACGGCTATCGAACGAGCGAAGGGGCGCAGCAAAGCGATTTCTTTCGAGGTCATCATCGAATCCGCCGCCGGCATCGCCCATGTCGAGGAAATCGCCGCCGCCTCTCCGCGTTTGCAGGCCATGAGCCTTGGCGCCGCCGACTTTGCCGCCTCGATGGGGATGCAGACGACCGGCATCGGCGGTACGCAGGAAAATTATTACATGCTGCATGAGGGTCAGAAACACTGGTCCGACCCGTGGCACTGGGCGCAGGCGGCCATCGTCGCAGCCTGCCGCACCCATGGCGTTCTGCCCGTGGACGGACCGTTCGGCGATTTCTCGGACGACGAAGGCTTTATCGCACAGGCGAAACGCTCGGCCACGCTTGGCATGGTTGGTAAATGGGCCATCCACCCTAAGCAGATCGCACTGGCGAACGAGGTCTTCACCCCGTCGGACGAAGCTGTCACCGAGGCCCGCGAGATTCTGGCCGCGATGGAACAGGCCAAGGCCAATGGCGAAGGCGCCACCGTTTACAAAGGCCGCCTTGTCGACATCGCGTCGATCAAACAGGCCGAAGTGATCGTGGCCCAGGCCGAACTGATTGCACAAAACGGCTAAATCTCTCTCAGACGGTTTGAAACGGGCGGTGCATCTTGCGCCGCCCGTTGTCTTTTGGCCCGCGACCCTGTTTGGTGAAACCATGACGACCATCACGCTAATTCACACATCACAGGCCCATGTCCAAAGCTTCAAAGCTTTGGCTTCACGGATTGCAGGCGACGCGGAGATTGTTCAGATTGTGCGCGAAGACTGGCTTACCCGTGCGCGCAAACACGGGCTGCGGCAATCGCTGCGTAAGGAGATCGCGGAAACCGTAGAAAAAGCGCAAGGCACTGTCATTTGCACCTGCACCACGATCGCCGATGCCGCCACCGAGGCGGGCGCCCTTCGCATCGACGGCCCAATGATGGAAAAGGCTGCAGTGATCGGAGGACCAATTCTTCTGGTTTACGCTTTGGAGAGCACACGCGACACGTCGCTTGAAACGCTCGACATTGCCCTCAAGAAAGCAGGCACTCCAGCCGATGTGACCCTGCTAGACCTAAGTCAATTCTGGCCACTGTTCGAGGCGGCAGAATACGAGGCCTTTGCGGCCTGCATGGCGGGGGGAGTCCGCGACGCGTTGGAACAGCGCCCCTTCGGTTGCGTCGTCCTGGCCCAAGCCAGTATGGCCTCGGCGACCGCGTTATTGGCCGATATCGCCCCCCCTGTGCTGTCATCCCCTGAAACGGCCTTACGCGCCGCGTTGGCGGGTCAGGCGCGCTCGTCTTTCGGAGAGTCCATCACGACGTAGGATGTGATCGCGTTGACATGCGGGATCGTGCCAAGCACCTCGGTATGGAATGCCTTATAACTGCTCAGATCAGCCGTTTCGATGCGCAGGATATACTCAAATGCGCCGGTCACATTGTGGCATTCCCGCACCTCGGGAGACAGGGCAATGGCCCGTTCGAAGCCGAGCTGGGCCCCCTTGGTATGTTCGCCCAGACCCACCGTGACATAGGCCACGAATCCAGCCCCCATCGCAGCGCGATCCAACACAGCACGATAACCCTTGATGATGCCGCGCCGCTCCAGATCCTGAACCCTGCGCAAACAGGCCGATGGTGACAAGCCGACGCGGTCGGCAAGCTCAAGATTACTGATCCGCCCATCGCGCGACAGCCAGTGCAATATTTTCTGGTTTATCGAATTTTGTTTCGCCATTTGTTGTGTAATTTTCCGAATCTTTGCGCACTTTGCAACAACTGAGCGCAATCAGTGCCGTATTGTTGCGCCATGACCTATGAAATCCTGACGGCCCTTGTTGCCTTCGCCTTTGTTTCCTCGATCACCCCGGGCCCGAATAACCTGATGCTGATGGCGTCTGGGGCCAATTTCGGGTTTCGCCGGACCATTCCACACATGCTCGGGATCGGGATCGGTTTTACTGTCATGGTCCTGCTGGTCGGCGTTGGTCTTATGGGCCTGTTCGAGATCGTGCCATATGCGCATCTGACGCTAAAGGTTGTGAGCGTGACTTATCTTTTATGGCTTGCGTGGAAAATCGCACATGCCTCGGCCCCTAAAGGTGGCGACAGCGCCGCGACGCCGCTGACCTTTCTTCAGGCCGCGCTTTTCCAATGGGTCAACCCCAAGGCCTGGACCATGGCTTTGACAGCGATCTCGCTTTATGCGCCTGAGCGATCTCTGTTCGCTGTGGCGTTGGTTGCGGGTGTATTCGGGCTGGTGAACTTGCCGAGCGTGAGCGTCTGGACCGTTCTGGGTCAACAGATGCGCCGGATCCTGAACAGCGCGCGGCGCCTTGTGGTTTTCAACTGGACCATGGCGGGTTTGCTGGTGGCGTCGCTTTATCCTGTTTTGATGACTTGATCACAGGTGCACTGGAGTTCGCGGACCACCAAAAACCAATGGCTCCTTGCCGACTCCATCCGAAAAACCACGACTTAATGCGCCAACCGGCCATGGCGATGCGCACAATCCATTGCATTCGGCGTGCCGCAAGGTCATATACCTAGCCGCAGCACCCAACCGGAGAGCGACATGACCAACTACCTCGACTTCGAAAAACCGCTGGCCGAAATTGAAGGCAAAGCAGAAGAACTGCGTGCGCTGGCACGACAGAACGAGGAAATGGATGTCGCAGACGAAGCCGCCGCGCTTGACCGGAAGGCGGCCGAGTTGCTGGAAGAACTTTACAAGGACCTGACACCGTGGCGTAAATGTCAGGTGGCCCGCCACCCGGACCGCCCCCATTGCAAAGATTATATTGACGCGCTGTTCACCCAATACACTCCCCTCGCCGGGGACCGGAACTTTGCCGATGACCATGCAGTCATGGGGGGCTTGGCCCGGTTCAACGACAAGCCCGTCATCGTGATCGGCCACGAAAAGGGCAACGATACCAAATCCCGGATCGAGCGGAATTTTGGCATGGCGCGACCCGAAGGCTATCGCAAAGCCATTCGCCTGATGGAAATGGCGGACAAGTTCAACCTGCCGGTGGTGACGCTTGTGGACACCCCCGGTGCCTATCCTGGCAAAGGTGCAGAAGAGCGCGGCCAATCCGAGGCGATAGCGCGCTCGACCGAGAAATGCCTGCAAATCGGCGTACCGCTTGTGTCGGTCGTGATCGGCGAAGGTGGGTCGGGCGGGGCTGTGGCCTTTGCCACAGCCAACCGCGTCGCCATGCTCGAACACTCGGTCTATTCAGTCATCTCACCCGAAGGCTGCGCTTCGATCCTGTGGAAGGATTCCGAGAAAATGCGCGAGGCCGCTGAAGCCCTGCGCCTGACCGCCCAAGACCTGCAAAAGCTTGGTGTGAATGATCGCGTCATCCCCGAACCCAAGGGCGGCGCGCATCGGGACCGCCCTGCTGTAATCGAGGCCGTCGGCAAGGCAATTGGCGAGATGCTGAACGAGTTGGGCGAACAAAGCCGAAAGAAGCTTGTCAAAGCGCGGCGAGAGAAATTCCTAGAGATGGGCAGCAAGGGGTTGGCGGCCTGAGGCCACCACCCGTGTTAACGCGCCAACATCTTCAGTCCCTGCGTTACATCCGACCGGACAGCCAGACGCAGCCCCGGCTCATCCCCGGCTTTCAATGCCGCGATGATCAGCCGGTGAAAATGCGGCGGCTCTTTCTTGCGTAATTTTCCATAAAGTGCACGCATGGTGGGGCCGAGCTGCAACCAGACAGTTTCGGCCATCGCTAGCATCGCTGGGGCCTGCGCCCGCAAATAGAGCGTTCGGTGGAATTCGAGGTTTGAGCGAATGTATCCAACCGCATCGCGGCTTTCGACAGCCTCGGCAACGGTTCCATTGATCGTCTGCAACCGGTCGATCAGCGCCATATGTGCACGCGGCAGGGCACGACTGGCCAGTTCGACCTCGATCAAGGCGCGCAGGGCGGCCAGTTCCTCGATCCGTTCGCTTGAGAGTTCGGGCGTGGATACGCGCCCCGAGCTTGACAGGAACAATGCCCCTTCGGCCACCAGACGGCGTACCGCCTCGCGCGCCGGGGTCATCGAGACCTCGTATTCCTTGCCGATACCGCGCAGGGTAAGGGCCTGCCCCGGTTCGATTTCGCCATGCATGATACGAGTGCGCAAACGCCGGTACACCCTGTCATGTGCAGAGCTTGAAGAGTCCTGGGGGCGGGTCTGGGTCAACATGGCTTAAATGTGATCACAAAACCGCGCCTGTCAATCACCAAATCTGAAGCGATGTAAAAACGCGCTGTTTTCGCGCAACCAGTTCCGCTGCTCCTGATAGGGGCCGTGAATGTCCTCGACCGTTTTCCAAAAAGCCGCAGAATGATTCATTTCCCGCAAATGCGCGACTTCGTGGGCGGCGACATATTCAAGGACTGCGGCGGGTGCCATGATCAGGCGCCAACTGTACATCAGCGCCCCGGCTGACGAACACGAGCCCCAGCGCGACCGGGTGTCCCGCATCGTGAGGCGTGTGTAAGGCCTACCTACGCGTGCTGCGTATCGGTCAGAGGCGGCAGCCAGCCTGTCGCGCGCCATTTCCTTGAGAAACACCTGCGCACGCGCCGCCATGCGGTCTTCGGCCCCCGGCACAACAAGGGTGCCGCCCTCGACCCGCACGCGGCGTCCGGTTCCGGCAACAAGCTGTAACGCTCGTCCTTCAAACGGCAAGTCTACGCCGACTCCAACAACAACTTGATCGGGGTGTTGCGCCAACTGCTTGCGCACCCAATTCGCCTTTTCATGCGCAAAGGCCACGGCCTCGGCTTTATGCGCACCTTTGGGCAATGTCAGCGTCACCCGACCATCGAGTCGGGACACCCGCAAACTGATGCGGCGCGCCCGAGCAGAGGGGCGCAGAATCACTTCGATCGGCGGAGACCCGGGGATTATAAGGTGCTGCATCTGCACTCCTGTAGGGTTTAGGGAACGATACCCTTTGACACGCGCCATGTCTTATGGCAGTTGGCCCGAACCGTCGACAAGACTCATGAGAATCTAAAGGGGATTTCCCATGCCCAAAGAAGAATGGGGCGTCAAGCGCCTGTGCCCGACCACTGGCAAACGTTTCTACGACCTGAACAAGAATCCGATCGTTTCGCCCTATACCGGCGAAGCACTTGAGATTGATGCCGGTAAAACCCGCATGATCGAAGCGGATGCCGAAGACGCCGCAAACCTGAAAGCCAAGGCAGGCGACATCGCGGAAGAAGCGGACCTGCTGGATGATGACGACAACGTTGATCTGGATCTGGAAGATGATGTTCTGGACGACGACGAAGACGACAATGTCTCGCTTGACGAGATTGCCGACGTCGCATCGGATGACGAAGAAAATTAATTTGTTGGAGCGGGAATTTTTCGCTTGAACCCGCTCCGACATACGCCTAATTAGGCGCGCACAGACCAAACGGTCTGACTGGTTAGGGGCCTTAGCTCAGTTGGGAGAGCGCTACAATGGCATTGTAGAGGTCAGGGGTTCGACTCCCCTAGGCTCCACCAAAACTCCTTCCAGATACCGAAAACCAAACCGATCATCCTAGATCGTTTGTTGTTCTTTGCGTTCGATATGTCGGGGATTGGGCGACTGGCCGCCGCCCTGCCACAGCCTGAAAAAACTTCAGAGGTGCTTGCCCAGAGCGTCGACAACCTTCTGGTAAACCTCGCGTTTGAACGGGACGATGTTCTCGACCAGATCTTCAACAGGTAGCCAGCGCCATTCCGAAAACTCGGGGTGGTCGGTTTCAATGTTCACGTCCCTGTCTTCGCCGTTGAAACGCAGCAGGAACCATTTCTGCTCCTGTCCCTTGTACCGCCCCTTCCAAATGCGGGGCACGATGTCGTGGGGCAGGTCATAGGCAATCCACCCGTCGGTTTCGGCGATCACCGACACCAGCGAGACGGGCACACCGGTTTCTTCTTCCAACTCGCGCAGGGCTGCGTCACGCGGCGTTTCGCCCTTGTCGATGCCACCTTGGGGCATCTGCCATGCGGGTTGCTCGCTATCTTTACGTTGCCCGACAAAGGCGTGCCCCTCGGCGTTTACAAGCATCACGCCCACGTTGCGGCGATAGGGCAGGTCGGCGATTTGTTCGGGTGTCATTGCGGCCTCTCGAATATGAATGCACATGTCCTAAATCACACGCGTCGCAGTCGCAATTCGAGATTGAAAGCCCCCCCAAAAGAAAACACGCCCCGCAGAGGAGGCGTGTTTCAGAGACGTCTGAATGCCGTTACTCAGTCGGACCAAGCGCCGAGAGCCCCTTCAAGATATCAATCGCATAGGCCAGCTGGTAATCATCCTCTCGCAGCTTGGCGGCCTTTTCCGCCTTGGCGCGGTCTTCCTCGATCTGGCGAATCTCGTCTTCGGTCAGGCTGTCGTTATTGAGGCTACCACGCAGGTCGGCCTCGGACCGGCTGCGATTGGTCGACGTGGCTTCTTCTTCCTCTTCGCTGACCGGTTTGCGCCGCGGCTGTTCCACCACGATATCTGGCGACACACCAAGCGCCTGGATCGAGCGACCGGACGGGGTGTAGTAGCGGGCAGTGGTCAAACGCATCGCGCCTTCACCGCGCAGCGGCATGACCGTTTGCACGGACCCCTTTCCGAAACTCTTGGTGCCGACGACGATAGCACGGCGATGGTCCTGCAGGGCACCGGCGACGATTTCAGAAGCAGACGCAGACCCGCCATTGATCAGCACCACAATCGGCTTGCCATTTGCAAGGTCACCGGGAGTGGCGTTATAGCGATCCCCATCTTCTGGGTTGCGGCCACGGGTCGAAACGATTTCCCCTTTTTCGAGGAAGGCATCGGACACCTTGATCGCCTGGGTCAGAAGACCGCCGGGATTGTTGCGTAGATCAAGAACGATGCCGTTGATGTTTTCCTCACCGCCAGCTTCTTCGATCTGTTTCTTCAGTCCTTCTTCAAGGTTCGGATAGGTCTGGTCGTTGAAGGTGGTAATCCGCAGAACCGCTGTATTGCCCTCGGTACGGGCACGCACTGCGGTCAACTTGATCGTGTCGCGGATGATGGACACGTCGAAAGGCTCATCTTCGCCTTCGCGTGCCACGGTGATCACGATTTCGGAACCAACCGGGCCGCGCATCATGTCGACCGCTTCGTCCAGTGTCAGGCCCAGAACACTCTCGCCATCGACATGGGTGATAAAGTCTCCCGCCTCGATCCCGGCCGCATCCGCCGGGGTGCCGTCAATGGGCGAGACCACTTTGACAAAACCCTCTTCCTGCGTGACTTCGATCCCGAGACCGCCGAATTCACCCTTGGTCTGAACACGCATGCTCTCGGCATCATCGGGCGACAGGTAGGAAGAGTGAGGGTCCAGCGATGTTAGCATACCATTGATAGCCGCTTCGATCAGTTCACCTTCTTCGACCTCTTCAACATATTGTGCGCGGATGCGTTCAAAAATGTCCCCGAACAGATCCAGCTGTTCATAAAGGTTCGAGTTGTGGGCGTTCTGCTCAGCCATGAGGGGGCCCGCGATTTGCGTGGCGGCCACCACCCCGGCCAACGTGCCACCAAATGCAGCTGCGACGAATTTCTTCATAAAGTCTTCCATCCTTATTCCGTGCGGAACCACTCGGCTGGGTCCACCGGTTTATTATTCTGTCTCACTTCCATATAGAGCGTTTCTGGACGCGCGTTTCCAGTACCATCACCAGACTGTGAGAGAATTGCGCCGATTTCTGCGTCTTCTCCGCCCATCAGACCAACCGGGGAGCCTTCAGGAATGACCTGACCGGTGGCGCCAAAGACAGTTTGCATGCCTGCTAGCACAAACATCATATCCGACTGCGGTTCGAGAATCATCACGTTGCCATAGGTCAGCAAGGGCCCGACATAGCGAATCGTTGCTGCGGTCGGCGACACCACAAGAGCATTGGGCCGTGTAGCCAACAAGATGCCGGGGCGCCGGATGCCTGCGGCATCGGCCTCGTTTGCCTTGCGCAGGATACGCGCCTCGACCGGAAGTGTGAGGTTACCTTTGCGACCCCCAAGATCTGCTGGCACGGCGGCGGGAACGTCCGCTTCCTGGATGTCCGTCAGGCCGCTGGCGAACCCTTCCAGCGTTTCGGTCGACGCGATCAACAAGGCGGTCTTGACCGGATCCTCCAGAAACCGCTGCGGCAGGTCTGTCCGGTCGGCAATCGCCTTGCTTAGTTCCGTGCGCGCGGTCTGCACGCCAGTCATGCCCTGTTGCAGCTTTTCAGCGGCGCTCTGCTGCAAGTCCCTCAGGATCGCGACCTCTTCAAGATTGGTACGCAACTCTGCGGTCCGCGCTTCGAGCGCAGGCGCGATATCAGCAAGTATCATGCCGGATCGGGCTGTACCCGTGGGGCCCGCAGGGTGCAACAGCATGGTCGGAGGCGGCCCGGCGCCCATGCTTTGCAACACGCCCAACAAACGGGCGATATCCTGTTCTTGCGACTGTAACTCGCGACTGATCTGGGCTTCGCGAATAGCGGCGCGACGCAACCCTTCCCGCAAGGCGGACAATCCGGCCTCGTAGGCCTGCACCGTATCCGTCAGAGCCGCCACGCGATCACGTGCGCTCTCGGCCGCATCAAGCGAGATCGCTGCCTCTTCTAACTGCGCGGCGGCCGCGCGCGCTGCCGTCGCCGTGTCGGTTTCGGCACGCGCCACCCCGGCGATCAGGGCTAAGGCGATCAGCAGCGCAACAGGTTTCATCGTTGGATCAGACTCACTCCGGTCATTTCCTCGGGCTGCTCCAATCCCATCAGATCGAGAAGCGATGGCGCAAGGTCGGCCAAACGCCCAGCCCCGATCCCCGCCCCTTCAGGACCGTTGAACAGGATTACTGGCACGAGGTTCGTCGTGTGCGCAGTGTGTGGGCCACCGGTTTCAGGGTCAACCATGACTTCGCAGTTCCCATGATCGGCGGTCACGATCATGGTGCCCCCGGCCCTGGTCAATGCCTCGGTCACGGCGGCCAGACCTTCATCCACAGCCTCGCAAGCTCGCATGGCCGCCTCGAGGTCGCCGGTGTGCCCTACCATGTCAGGGTTTGCATAGTTGGTGACGATCAAATCATAGCCTTCTTCAATTGCGGACACGAAATGCTCGGTCACTTCGGCTGCGGACATTTCGGGTTGCAGGTCGTAGGTCGCTACCTTGGGCGACGCCGCCATGTACCGGTCTTCGCCGTCTTCGGGCTGTTCCTTGCCGCCGTTCAGGAAAAAGGTGACATGCGGATATTTTTCGGTCTCGGCAAGGTGGAACTGGCGCAATCCCTGTTTGGCCACCCATTCGCCCAGCGTGTTGACGATTTCCTGCTTGGGGTAGGCTGTGGTCATGTAGGCGCAATGATCGTCCGAATAATCCACCATGCCCAGCAAACCGGCCCAGGCAGGGCGTACCCCGGTGTCAAAGGCGTCAAAGCCGGGCTGGCCAATCGCCATTAGGATTTCCCGCGCCCGGTCTGCACGGAAGTTCAGACAAAAGAACCCATCGCCATCTTTCGCGCCGGCATATCCGCCGATCACGGTTGCGCTGATGAACTCGTCCGTTTCGGATCTCTCGTATGCGTTCGAAACTGCTTCGTGTGGGGTGGCTGCGTGCAGCCCCTCGGCCTTGATCCATGCGGCATAGGCTTCGGCCACGCGTTCCCAGCGGTTGTCACGATCCATTGCGAAATATCGGCCAGTGAGCGTGCCGATCACCGCGTTCTGCGGCAAACGCTCGGCAAGTGTTTCCAGATAAGTGAAGGCCGATTTCGGGGCCACGTCGCGCCCGTCGGTGATGGCATGCAACACCACGGGCACACCTGCGTCGGCCACGGCTTTGGCGGCGGCGAGGATATGTTCTATATGACCGTGTACGCCTCCATCCGAGATCATGCCCATCAGATGCGCTGTCCCGCCCGTTTCTTTCAGCCGTCCGATAAATTCGTTGAGCGCGGCATTTTCGAAAAACGATCCGTCTTCGATCGCCAGATCAATCTGCCCCAGATCCATCGCCACGACGCGACCTGCGCCGATATTGGTGTGTCCAACCTCGGAGTTCCCCATTTGGCCAGACGGCAGCCCGACATCCGGTCCATGCGTGATCAGCGTTGCATTGGGGCAGTTCGACATCATCGCATCGAAAGTCGGGGTATGCGCAAGCGCGGGGGCGTTGGCTTCGGTGGTGTCGCTCAGGCCCCAGCCATCAAGAATACACAAAACAACGGGTTTGGGTGTGGTCATCGTCTGCCGCTCCAAAGGATTTTTGGGCGTTCTAGCTTGCCCAGTCCAAAGGGGGAACCGATTTCTGGAATCCTGCAGCGATATGCCCGGGGTTTAGGCCTGAAACCGCTAGCGACGCCCCTCGCGCAGCCAGCCCCCCAACAACAGGGCAGACAAAAGCAACAGAACCAGCCATTGTGGCAACAGGGCGACCCGGGCGACATCGGTCACATCATAGGCCTCGCGCGGGGTAATCCCCATCCAGCCACGGCCTGCGGCGGGGCGGCCCATCCGGACCGGTCGGATTGTGGGCAATCCATCGTCAATCGCGAAGCTGCCGCCGCGCCGCTGTTCGATCGCGGGGGCGAGCACTGCTGCCGTCGCGATGGTTTGTTCAAACTCGCGGGGGGCTGCCGGGCCCAAGCCGATTACGGCAACCTGGTCTCCATTCGCAAGGCGGTACAGGCCAATATCCTCGCCAGCATAGCGCGCCTCGAAATGGCCGGGACGTGTTTCCACCAAATCCACCATGACCGTTTCGCCCGACGGGGTGACGATCTCGACCTGTCCCACCTCTTCGCTAAGCGAACGCCGCATGATACGCATGGTTTGCCCAGTTGCCTCGGCCCAAAGCGCCTCTTCCTCCAACTCGGGTTCACCCATCATCCAATGCGCCAGACGCCGCAGGAGTTCAAGCTGCGGCCCCCCGCCTTCGAAACCACGCGCCCAAAGCCATGCCTGATCCGACGCGAGTAGGGCCACACGCCCCTCCTCCACGCGGTCTAGCACCAGAAGCGGGCGGCCGCCTGCACCGTTCAGGACCACATCCCCCTGTTCAACCTCAATCTCGATCTGGCGCATCCACCGTCCCCACGTTTCCGCGTCCGGCAGGTCAACCGTCACGGGATGGCGCTGCCCAAGATCGGACACCTTCGGCGCAAAAGCCTCGTCCAGGACTCGCGCGGTCGGGCGCGCGGGCATGATCTGCGACAATGGCGAGCGATACAGGCTATCGGCACTCGCGAAGTCCGGACCAGCCGAGACAAGCACCGCCCCGCCCTTGCGCACATATTCGGCCACGTTGTCGAGATAGAGCGCAGGCAGGATGCCACGCCGCTTGTAGCGGTCAAATATTATCAGGTCGAAATCATCGATTTTTTCAAGGAACAACTCGCGGGTCGGGAAGGCGATCAGGGACAATTCGCTGACCGGCACACCATCCTGTTTTTCTGGCGGGCGGAGGATGGTGAAATGAACAAGATCGACCGACGCATCCGATTTGAGAAGGTTACGCCATGTGCGGCCACCCGGATGGGGTTCCCCACTGACAAGCAACACCCGCAAACGGTCGCGAACGCCATTTATCTGAACCAAGGCGCTGTTGTTGCGGTCAGTCAACTCTCCTTCGGCCATTGGTACTGTGAACTGAAGCACGTTACGCCCGCCATGCGGCAGTTGAACAGGCAGTTCCACATCGCGTCCCAGTGGCACCGAGAAACTCTGTGGGGGTTCGCCATCAACAGACACCTCGACACGTACCATGCCGTCGTTCGAGATTGGTGCATTCCCGCTGTCCTCAATGCGCAGCGTCAGTACAACCGGTTCGCCGAGAATTGCAAAAGCCGGGGCATTGCGCAGGATCAGGCGCCGGTCCCAATCCGTATCCAGCCCCGAATGGAGAAGGTGCAGCGGTGCGGGCAGGTCTGGCATGGTCGACATGTCGTGCACCTGCCCGTCACTCAGCGCAAAGATTCCGGCGATGCGGGCGCGTGGTTCGCGTGACAAGGCGTCATTCAGGGCCGCCATAAGTTCGGTCCCCGCATTCCCCGCACCGTCTGCCACATCAATCCGGCGCAGTTCCGTGTTCGGGCGCGTGCTGACTTGGGCCGCCAGCGCATCAGCGGCGGCACTGGTGCGGGCCTGCCTGTCGTCAAGGTTCTGGCTTGCGCTGTTATCGACCAGCATCAGAACAATGTCGGACAAAGGCGCACGGTTTTCGCGGTGCAGGACAGGGCCACCCAGCGCGATGATCACAACCAATGCCGCCAGCCCCCGCAATGCCCACCCCGAAAGCCCGCGCCACCACGCGTAACCAACGGCCAGCGTTGCCAGCATCGCAAACCCTGCGATCACGGCAATGGGTAAAAGCGGGTCAAAGATCACCTCTGCATTCATTGGCCCAACCTGTCCAACAAAGCAGGCACATGAACCTGATCCGATTTGTAGTTGCCGGTCAGCACATGCATGACCAGATTGACCCCAAAGCGATAGGCCAGTTCGCGCTGGCGTTCCCCAGCGCGCCCCCGACCCACCGGATAAAGGGCATTGCCCCGCCGGTCGATCGCCCATGCCGAAGCCCAATCATTGCCGCCAATCACCACCGGCGTCACGCCATCATTCAGGTTCCGAAAGGGCATACCTTCAACCTTCTCTGCGTCTGCGGGCGCGGCCTCAACCCAGACATCGTGGCTCGCGTATCGACCGGGATAGTCCTGTAGCAGATAGAACGTCCGGGTCAGGACGTGGTCATCCGGCAATGGCTCAAGTGGCGGAATATCCAAAGGACGCGCCAGTCGCTGCAGCTTGCGCCCGTTAGGGCTGGCCGTGCCGAAGCGTGCCACATCAGCATCGCGTGTATCAAACAGGATCATCCCGCCAGACCGCAAATAGGTGTTCAGTTTGACATAAGCCTCATCCGACGGGATCGGTTGATCAGCGCTGATCGGCCAATAGAGAAACGGATAGAACGAGATTTCATCAGTTTCGAGGTTTACGGCGGCAGGTTCGCTGGGTTCAACCGAGGTTCTGAAAAACAAAACTTCAGACAGGCCACGCAACCCGTCCTGCGCCAGAGTGTCCAATCGGGCATCACCGGTCACGACATGTGCCAGCGCCAGTTCACGGGTGTCCGCAATGGCGCGCTCTTGCTGTGCGTCAGCAAGCGATGGGGATAGCAGCAAGAGCATCGCAATCGGCACAACCCGTGCGCTGAACAAACGGCCGGAGACCAGAAGCGACGCAAAGATGTCGAGCATCATCAAGCCAAGCGCCGTTGCCAGAAAAAGGCCACTCAGATCCCGGACCGGCGCGGCGCGATATTCTTCGATTTGTGTGCCAACCGGCCAGTTCGCAGGCTCCAAGGTGTCGCCGTCACGCAGAACATTACGCGCTATGAGCTTATCCCCGTTGCGATACAGGCCGGGGCGCAGGGAGGGTCCGATTTCAGCGTTTGCCAACAAATCCCCGTCCACGCCGCCAAGTGCGCTTTGCTGCTCGAACCGGCCAAACCCGTCGAGTACCTGAACGGGCTGCCATACAAGTCCGCTGAGGCGGGTTTCATCATCGACACCCACGGCGCTTAGCACCGCCAAACGGTCCAGCATCTGCACGAACAGTCCCGACAATGGTAGACCAGACCATTCGGCATTGGCCGTGACATGGAAAAGAACCACCTGTCCTTGATCAATGGTTTTGCGTGTGACGAGGGGGGTGCCATCTGTCAGCTCGGCGATCACACGATCGGCAAGCGTGGGATCAGGTTGCGCGACGACCTGCGCCACGACCTGTACATCCTCGGGCACGGGCAGGCCAAAGAACGGGCTGCCATCGGGGAAAGGTGCAACCGATTTCGGTTCACCCCAGCTCATGGCGCCCCCGATACTGCGCCCACCTGATCTCAGGCGAACCGGCATCAATGGATCCTCGTCGGCGACGCTGACCCCGCTGGCTGCCATGACCGGACCGGCAAATCGCAGCAGAAGACCGCCTTGCGACACCCATTCCAGCAGCATGGACTGCTCGGCCGGTGACAATACGGCGATATCCGCCAAAACAACCACATCCGGACTGGCGGGCAAGACCTCCGACAGCGGACCTTCGATCACATCTGCATTGGGTTCAAGCGCCTGACGCAGGTAATGCAGTGGTGACAAAAGCTCGAGCCCTTCCCGATCTTCACGCCCCGAGATCAGTGCAACCTCTCGGCGCCGCAAACTATCGTCAGAAAGGCTGACCGCGCCGGCGCTTTCCTGCCCCAAGATCGAAAAGCGCGAAATACGGCTGCGTAACTCGGCTGGCAGCGACAGTTCGCTGGTTGCCACTGTGGCACCCGCCTCGAAGCGGACCGGCACCGTGGCCAGAATGCGTGCCGTGCCGGACGGATCAAGCCCGTGCGCCTGAACGGTTAGCTCGGCGGGGCCAGTGCTACGGCTGCGATAAAGCGAAAACTGCAACACGCCTTCTTCGAAGGTCACGGGGCCAAGCCCGAAAACCCCAGCCGGGTCTTCAATCACGCGCACCTTGCCCCTGCTTTGCAAGCTGTTCAAGAGGCCGCTGCGATCCACCCCGCCAAGGCCATCGGACAGCCAGACCGTGTCGAAGGCCACATCTCCAAGCTGCCCAGCAAATTCTGCAAGATCTTCCTGATCAACGCGCCATGGCATCGGCAGCAGACCGGGAAGGCGGTTCTTGATTGAAGACGCGGGCTGAAACTGAATGGGTAGGGTGTCGGTCAAACTGACCAGCGCCGCCTCACGTCCCTCACGCGCGGCATCATCAAGCAAACCTTCGATTACGACAGACTGACGCCGCCAATTCTCGGCAGAGGCCCAGCTTCCATCCAGAAGGAACAGAACCGGCGCGTCACTGTCTTTTGGGGAAGTCGGGTTCAACAATGGGCCTGACAACCCAATGATAACCGCTGCCAATGCGAGGGATCGCAGCAGCAACAACCACCAAGGGGTGCGATCCGTTAAACTATCGTCGTCGCGCAGCCCCAACAGCAGAATGACGCCCGGGAACCGACGCTTCACGGGTGCGGGCGGAATTGCCCGCAACAGGAACCAGATCACGGGCAGAGCCAGCAGACCCATCAAAACCCAAGGGGCTGCAAAACCTATGGGCACTCCAAAAGTCACAGCCGCCGCTCCATCGCCCGGAATAGCCACAAAAGCGCGGCCTGCGCGGATTGCGCCGTGTCATGCACACCAAATTGCCAACCTGTGGTCCGGCACAGCATCTGCAAGCGGTCTTTTCGCAGCGCCAGCCGTTCAAGATACCTGTCGCGCAGGTCCGAGGCCTTGCGGGTCTCGTGGCTGACGCTATGCCCCATGCTTTCAAAGATGGCGCGCCCCTTGAAAGGGAAGCTCTCCTCCGCAGGGTCGAGGACCTGGAACACAACGCCGCGGATACCCCGGTCCGCAGCTTTGAGCAGCGCGGCTTCGGTCGCTTCGAATTCCCCTAGAAAGTCGGATACGAACAAGGCCCGTGCATGGGGCAGCATCGCCCTTGCCTCTGGCGTCCCATAGTCGCCGCTTTCCTTCTGCAATAGCATTTCCGTGAGGCGCAGGATCTGGCCTTCTCCGCGACGGGGCGGCAGGGAGGTTCCGGTCAGGCCCACACGCTCGCCCGCGCGGATCAACAGGATTGCGATGGCCAACGCCAACACGCGGGCGCGATCCGCTTTACTGGGGCCCGTGTCGGCAGAAGCAAACTGCATGGAAGGCGACTGATCGACCCAAAGCATGACCGATTGCGCGACTTGCCATTCACGCTGGCGCACGAATTGGCTGTCGCTGCGGGCCGACCGGCGCCAGTCGATCATGCGCATGCTGTCTCCCGGTTGCACCGGGCGATATTGCCAGAAATCGTCTCCCAACCCGGACCGTCTACGTCCATGTTCACCCAGCAGCACGGTGCCTGCCAGATGCTCGGCCTGCGCCAGCAACGGCGGCAGACGCGCGGCTTCGCTTTCCGCGCGAGTCCTTAGTTGGGAAGGGGTATTCACGCGGCGGCCCCCATGCCGGTGATCCCGTGCAGTGTCTCGGAAATGAGATCCCCCACGGTTTCCCCCCGGGCGCGGGCTGCAAAGGTGAGCGCCATCCTGTGGCTCAGCACCGGAACTGCCATTGCCGCTACGTCCTCGGCGCTGGGGGCAAGCCGCCCATGCAAAAGCGCCTGCGCCCGCGCGGTCAGCATGAGGGCCTGTGCAGCTCGCGGCCCCGGCCCCCAAGCCACAGTTTCCCGCACGGCTTCGGACGCGCTGGGTTCATCGGGGCGGAAAGCCCGCACGATATCGAGGATCATTTCGACCACGCTTTCACCCACGGGCATCCTGCGCAACAGGGTTTGCGCAGCGATCAATTCTTCCGCCTCAAACACCTGATGCGCAGCCTCTTCCTCGACACCGGTTGTTGCCAACAGGATGTCGCGTTCCGTGTCGCGGGTAGGGTAAGGCACATCGATTTGCACCAAGAACCGGTCAAGCTGGGCCTCGGGCAACGGATAGGTGCCTTCTTGTTCGATCGGGTTCTGCGTGGCAAGAACATGGAACGGTTTGTCCAGCGGGCGATCTTCGCCTGCAACTGTCACCGTGCGTTCCTGCATCGCCTGAAGCAGGGCAGACTGCGTTCGGGGACTAGCCCGGTTGATCTCGTCCGCCATGAGCAGCTGACAAAAAATGGGGCCTGGCACAAAGCGGAATTCGCGCGCGCCGCCTTTGCCCTTTTCCAAAACCTCGGAACCCAGAATATCGGCGGGCATCAGATCAGGCGTGAACTGAACGCGATTGCCATGCAGCCCCATAACCGTGGACAATGTGTCGACCAGCCGCGTCTTGCCTAGCCCGGGCAGACCAATCAGAAGGGCATGCCCCCCGCACAACAGTGCGGACAGCGTCAGGTCAACCACCCTCTCCTGTCCGATAAAGCGTTTCGTGATCGCGTGTTTTGCCTGACCCAGCTTGTCACCAAGCGCCCCGATTTCGGTAACCAGTTCGGCGTCTTCGGTCATGACAAATCTCCTGCTTCGTCTATATTCTACAACAACTCTATCGCGCCCAGCAAAAATGGCAAAAACAATGAGCGGACAAATTCCCGTGAAACCCGGTGCCAACGACATTGCAGCCTCGGCACGCGCCGCCACCAAGGGCACAGGAATTCCTCCGGTTCATCTTTGGAACCCGCCCTTTTCCGGCAATATGGATTTGCAAATCCTGCGGGATGGCCGTTGGATTCACGAAGGTGGCGAAATCCGCCGACCCGAACTCGTGAAGCTCTTCGCCTCGATCCTCCGCAAAGATGGGGATGCCTATTTCTTGGTCACACCTGTCGAAAAGGTCGGGATTATGGTAGAAGACGCGCCCTTCGTGGCGGTCGACGTGGATCAGGATGGTGAAGGCGAAGGTCAGGTTCTGACATTCACAACCAACGTCGGAGACAGTGTTGTCGCGGGTTCAGAAGCCCCGATCCGCGTGGAGTTTGGGGCAGAGGATGAACCCGCCCCCTATGTTATTGTCCGGCGCAACCTTGAGGCACGGCTTGATCGCAAGACCTTCTACCGCATGGTGGACTTTGCTACTCAGCGCGTCATCGAAGGTCAGGACTGGTTCGGGGTATGGTCAAGCGGGACCTTCTTCAAATTGATGCCATCTGAAGATCTAGAAACGCTCGAGTAGGCTGATGGTGTGTCGGGAAAGATAAAGTTCGGCAAATTCTTTCCTATTCCAACAACCTGGACATTCTGACCTTTTCGTTGGCCACACGTTCCGATAAGGGGTGACGCGAAAGGACGTCACATGCCAGTTTTCGCAGCTAACCTCAGCATGCTTTTTAAAGAGTATCCGTTCCTCGAACGCTTTGCCGCAGCGCGACGCGCCGGATTCGAGGCCGTTGAAATCCTGTTTCCCTACGACATTTCCGCTCGGGACATTCTCAAAGCCTCAGAATCCGCAAAGATACCGATCATCCTAATCAACACCCCGCCGCCCAACTGGGCCGGAGGGGATCGTGGATTTGCCGCAATTCCGGGGGGACAGGACCGTTTCCGGCACGATTTCAAACGCGCACTGCGCTATGCTGAGGTGTTGGGGGCCAAGATGGTGCATATCATGTCAGGCGTGGCAGATGGCCCCGAGGCCATGGCCACCATGATCGATAATCTGGCATGGGCGACGGATTGGGCACCCAAACAACTACTGACCATTGAACCGATCAACCCCCTCGACATTCCGGGCTATTTCCTGAACGATTTCGATCTTGCCGCAGACATTCTGGATGCTGTCGCTGCACCCAATCTCGCGCTTCAGTTTGATGCCTATCACGCCCAGCGCATCACGGGCGACGTGATCGGGACTTGGCAGGCGCATCGCCCCCGCATCGGACATGTACAGGTCGCCGATACGCCCCGGCGCCATGAGCCCGGGACAGGCGAGATTAATTTCGCGGAATTCTTTTCCCAGCTGGACGCGGATGGATATCAAGGTCACGTGAGCGCCGAATACCATCCGAAACAGTCCACCGAGGCGGGGCTTGGCTGGCTGAAGCGCAGCTAGTGCGCTTCGGCCCAGTTGGGCCCGTGCCCCGCATCCACGACCAGCGGCACGTCCAGCTTGAGAACGGGGGCCGTGGCCCCTTCCATCACTTCGCGCGCTACGGCTACGGTGTCCTCTACCGCGTCCTGATCCACTTCGAAAATCAATTCGTCGTGCACCTGCAAGAGCATCTTGGCGGGCAGATCGGCAATGGCATCAGGCATCCGGATCATGGCCCTGCGGATGATATCCGCAGCCGTGCCCTGAATCGGCGCGTTGATGGCAGCACGTTGCGCAAACCCCGCGCGCGGTCCCTTGGCGTTGATCTCGGGCATGTGAATCTTGCGCCCGAACAGGGTCTGGACATAAAGGTTTTCCTTGGCGAAGGCCTTGGTCGCGTCCATATAGTCGCGGATGCCCGGGAAGCGTTCAAAATAACGGTTGATGAAATCCTGTGCTTCACCTCGCGGAATCCGCAAGTTTCGGGCAAGACCAAACCCGGAAATTCCGTAAATCACACCAAAGTTGATCGCCTTGGCACGGCGTCGCACCTCGGGCGTCATTTCGTCCAAAGGTACGCCGAACATTTCCGAGGCGGTCATAGCGTGAATGTCCTGACCGTCGCGAAACGCTTGTTTCAAGGCGTCGATCCCGGCCATTTGTGCCAAAATACGCAATTCGATCTGGCTATAGTCAAGCGAGATCAGCGTCTTGCCTTCCTCGGCGACGAACGCCTCGCGGATGCGGCGGCCTTCTTCACTGCGCACCGGAATATTCTGCAGGTTCGGGTCGGTCGAAGCCAAACGCCCCGTGTTGGCCCCGGTCTGCACGTAAGACGTATGAACCCGCCCCGTATCGGGGTTGATGTGGTCCTGCAACGCATCGGTATAGGTCGATTTCAGCTTGGACAATTGCCGCCAGTCCAGCACCCGCGCGGGCAAGTCGTGGCCTTGGGCCGCAAGATCCTCGAGCACGTCGGCCCCCGTTGCATAGGCACCTGTTTTGCCTTTCTTGCCCCCTTCGATACCCATTTCATCAAACAGGATTTCCCCAAGCTGCTTGGGGCTTCCCACGTTGAAACTGCGGCCAGCCAGTTCATGGATTTCCGCCTCAAGCGCGGCCATTTTCTGGGCAAAGGCGTTGGACATCCGGCTAAGAGTATCACGGTCAACCTTCACCCCGTGCATTTCCATCTGCGCCAGCACCGGCGACAGAGGACGTTCTAAAGTTTCATAGACCGTTGTCACCTTTTCACGGTGCAGCATGGGTTTGAATTTTTTCCACAGGCGCAGGGTAATGTCGGCGTCTTCCGCAGCATATTTAACAGCATCTTCAATTGGCACCGTGTCAAAGGTGATGGCCGAACGCCCCGACCCCAAAAGCGATTTAATTGGAATGGGCGTATGCGAAAGATAGCGCTCTGACAGTTGATCCATACCGTGCCCATGCTGGCCAGCGTGCAGCGCATAGCTCAGCAGCATGGTGTCATCTATCGGCGCAACCGTGATGCCGTAGCGCCGCAGAATTTTGCAATCGTACTTGGCGTTCTGGAAGATTTTCAGCACGGACGCGTCTTCAAAAACAGGTTTCAGAACCTCCAGCACCTCGTCCAGCGGCAATTGCCCCTCGGCTAACTCATCACTACCGAAAAGGTCGTCGGATGCCCCCTTCTTGTGCCCGACGGGGATATAACATGCCTCTCCTTGCTCAACAGACAGGCAAATTCCGACTAGGTCGACGACCATCTCGTCCAGACCCGTAGTCTCGGTATCCACCGCGACGTATCCCTTTTTAACTGCTTTCTGGGCCCACACCTCAAGCGTTGCCCGATCCTTAACCCATTCATAAGCGTCGGGATCAAAGGGTTTGTCCTCGGGCGCATCGGTGGTGCCTGAGCTTTTCGCTGGCGCATCGGGGATAACGGGGGCCTCGACGCCGATCTGGTCCGCAATCCGTTTGGAAAGCGTGCGAAACTCCATCTCGGCAAGGAAGGTCATCAGGGTTTCCGGATCAGGGTCTTTAACCTCCAGATCTTCCAGCGTGAAGTCCAGCTCCATCTCGCAGTCAAGCTGCACAAGGCGTTTGGACATTTCAATCTGCTCACGCTTCTCGATGAGGGTCTGGCGGCGCTTGGGTTGTTTGATCTGGTCTGCCTGATCAAGCAAGTCTTCAAGGCTACCATATTCATTGATCAACAAAGCAGCGGTCTTGATCCCAATGCCGGGTGCGCCTGGCACGTTGTCCACGCTATCGCCGGCAAGGGCCTGCACATCGACCACCCGCTCGGGTCCGACACCGAACTTTTCCTGCACACCGTCGCGGTCGATGCGTTTGTTTTTCATGGCATCAAGCATCTCAACACCATCTCCGACCAACTGCATCAAGTCCTTATCCGAGGAAATGATAGTACAGCGCCCACCTGCCGCGCGCGCCTGACAGGCTAGCGTGGCAATGATGTCGTCCGCCTCGAAACCTTCGATCTCTTTACAGGCGATGTTGAACGCCTTTGTGGCTTCGCGAGTCAGCGGAAACTGGGGCACAAGATCCTCGGGCGCTGGCGGACGATTGGCCTTGTAAAGGTCATAGATCTCGTTCCGGAAACTCTTGCCGGAATAGTCAAAGATAACCGCCGCATGCGTGGGCGCATCAGGGCCGGTGTTTCCTTCGACATACCGATGCAGCATGTTGCAGAACCCAGCGACTGCCCCGATAGGCAAGCCATCAGATTTGCGCGTGAGCGGTGGTAGTGCGTGATATGCCCGAAAGATGAATGCCGATCCATCGATCAGATGCAGATGGCAACCTTTGCCGAACCCGTTTTCCATGTCACGCCTCCTGTTCCGGTCCCCTGTTTTGACATGCCTCAGAATGGGGGGCCAGACACAAAAGCAGATTCCGAGACTATGGTCTTATTCTCCGTAAGGAACCCAGATATTCTTTACCTCGGTCGCGGCTTCAAGAAACGCCCGGCTGTGATCCGCGAACCAGTCGCGGCTGCGGGCATTGTTCACCCATGTCCGTTTCAGATTGCCTGCACTGGCATTTTCAATCTCGCGGCTGAGATCACTTGAGGAAAAGCTCCAAACAGCGTCGATATCTAGGTGGCTGGCCAGCGGCTTGGCAAGGTCGGAATGTGGGCCTGTCAGGATGTTCACCACCCCTGCGGGCACGTCCGAGGTATCCAGAACCTGATAGAAATCGGTCGCCGCAAGAGGGAAGGGTTCGGACGCTGCCAGGATCACCCGATTGCCCATCGCGATTGCAGGCGCCATTACCGACACCAGCCCCAGAAGCGGGTTTTCGTCCGGGCAAAGGGCCCCGATCACCCCAACAGGTTCCCGCATGGCAATCGCCATGCCGCGGATCGGCACATTGTGCACCTGCCCGTCGAATTTATCTGCCCAGGCCGCCGCGCTGAAAAGACGGTCAATTGCGGCATCGACTTCACGCCGCCCATTCCGCGCACCGGTCAACGCATTGATCCGGCCTGCGAATTCATCCGACCGGGCCGACAGATTTTCAGCGATATAGTAGAGGATCTGCGCCCGTAGATGTCCGGTAGTCTTACTCCAGGACTTCGCGGCTTGAGCAGCTTCGACCGCGTTGCGCACGTCTTTACGGTTGGCAATGGGGGCCTGCCCCAGCAATGCGCCCGACTTTCCATATATCACGGTAGAATATCCGCCGTCAGGACGCGCCTGTTTTCCACCGATATAGAGCTTCGGCGTCCGGTCCAAAGGATCACTTGGCCCCTTGCTGCCCGAGAACGGCGCCACTGGCGTCAGAGGCTTGGCCGCGCCCTTGGGCCTGGTATAAGCTGACAGACCTTCCCATCCCCCTTCGCGGCCAAATCCGCTTTCTCTCATACCACCAAATCCGGCGGCAGCGTCGAACAGGTTGGCCGCGTTCACCCAGACCACGCCCGCCACAAGTTTGGGCGCAATATCCAGCGCCAAATTGACGTTCTCGGTCCAGACACTTGCCGCCAGACCATAGCGCGTATTGTTGGCCAGTTGCACCGCCTCTTCCGGCGTACGGAACGTGGTTGCAACAAGCACAGGCCCAAAAATCTCTTCCTGCATCAGGCGCGAAGACGGCGACAGGCCCGTGATCAAAGTGGGCGGATAGAAACAACCCTCGACCGGCATCTCGACCTTGGCTCGATACACGTCGCCTTCGCTATTGGCTTCGACCATATCGGTGATGGTTTGCAATTGGACTGGGTCCACGACCGCGCCGACATCGATGCATTTGTCCAGCGGATTTCCGAGGCGCAGGCCGTCCATGCGGGCTTTCAGCTTGCTGTAAAAGCGATCAGCGATGCCTTCCTGAACCAGCAACCGCGACCCCGCGCAACAAACCTGTCCCTGATTGAACCAGATCGCGTCCACAAGGCCCTCAACTGCGCTGTCGATGTCTGCGTCGTCGAACACCACATAAGGGGATTTCCCCCCCAGTTCGAGTGTAAGGGATTTGCCCGATCCAGCCGTCGCTTCGCGGATCTTGCGTCCGACCTCAGTCGATCCGGTAAAGGCGATCTTGTCGACATCCGCTCCGACGATCATCTCGCCCACGCTGCCGTCGCCGGTCACGATATTCACGACCCCTTTCGGCAGCCCCGCTTGCTGACAGATATCTGCGAACAAAAGCGCGGTCATAGACGTATATTCCGCCGGTTTCAGGACAACGGTGTTTCCCATCGCCAAGGCGGGCGCCACTTTCCAGGCCAGCATCAGAAGCGGGAAGTTCCAGGGGATGATCTGCCCACAGACCCCAAGCGCCTCACGATCCGGCAATTCGCTCTCCATCAACTGGGCCATGCCAGCGTGATAATAGAAATGCCGGTGCACCAATGGCACGTCGATGTCGCGGCTTTCGCGGATAGGCTTGCCGTTGTCCAAGGTTTCAAGCACGGCAAACAGGCGTGCATGTTTCTGGATAAGGCGCGCAATGGCATAGAGGTATCGCGCCCGACCATGCCCGCTGAGTTTTGCCCATTTGCCCTGTGCCTTGCGGGCGGCTGCCACGGCGGCCTCCACATTCTGTAGCGAGGCTTGCGACAGGGTTGCCAAGGTTTCGCCATTGGCGGGATTACGGCTTTTGAAATCGCTGGTGGGGCTGGTCCACGCGCCGTCGATGAAATGGCCAAACTTGGCCCCTTGATCGACGATCCACGCCAAAGCATCTGCGGCGCTCTCGGGGGCGGGTCCGTATTCCATGGATTGATAAAGGTCTTTGACGCTCATTGATCTGTCCTGTCAGCCCATTGCGTGGCGGTAAGCGGCGGAATAGGCGCCAGTGACGTGGTGTTCCAACTGGCGCTCAATATCACCCAGAAGCGACGAGGCGCCAAAGCGGAACAGATCCGGTTCAAGCCAGCGGTCGCCGAGTTCGTCTTTCATCAATGCGAGATAGACAAGCGCATCCTTGGCCTTGGAAATTCCACCGGCAGGCTTGTACCCGACACGATATCCCGTGCTTTCGTAATAATCTCGAATGGCGCGGATCATAACCAGGGATACGGGCAAGGTAGCATTCACGGCTTCTTTGCCAGTCGAGGTCTTGATGAAATCCGCCCCCGCCATCATGCAGACAAGCGATGCGCGGGCGACATTGCGCAATGTGCCCAATTCGCCCGTCGCGAGGATGGCCTTTACGTGTGCTTCGCCACAGGCGTCGCGAAAGGCGCGCATCTCGTCATAAAGCGCCTGCCAATTTCCCTGCAGAACATGACGACGGGAGATTACGATATCGATTTCACTTGCACCGGCGGCAACACTTTCGTGAATTTCGGCGACCCGCAGATGAAAGGGCGACAACCCCGCCGGAAAACCCGTCGAGACAGCGGCTACAGAAATGCCGATGCCGTCCAGCTCCGCAACTGCCGTTTCAACCATGTCGTGATAGACACACACAGCACCTGTATGCAGCCCCTTCATCCCGAGCGCATCCAGAAGATCGGGCCGCACAGGCTGAGCCGCTTTGGCACACAAACGACGCACTCGTCCCTCGGTATCGTCCCCCGCCAGCGTGGTCAGGTCGATGCACGAAATTGCCCGGCACAACCACGCCGCCTGATAATCCTTTTTGACCGACCGGCGCCCCGGCAAGGTCTGCGCCCGCCGTTCAATGGCTGAGGTGTTGGCTTGCACTTTGCGGACCCAATCGAGATCAAGATCCATACCCGGATTGCGCGGCTCAACCGCCTGCGGAAGTTGGTGACTTGTTGGGGTCGCAGTCTTTGTTCGCATGGTGCTGTTTCCCGATACCGTTTCGCCGCAACCGTGTCATGCCCACATGTCGAAGGCAAGAATTCGCGCGGCGTCAATGCCACCGGAGTAGGCAGACCCGGAACTTTAATTGAGAACAATTCTCAATTGCATTGACTTTGTTGCGAATGGCTCTCATATTCAATCTCACCAATAAGGAGGTGACATGCGACTCTCTCGTCGAGGTTTTCTGGCTGCAGGGCTTTTCGGAGCCGCTTCGCTGGCGACTCCTGTTTTTGCGCAAACAAAACTGTCTGTGGTGGCAACCACGGGCATGATCGCGGATACGGTGCAACGTATCGGAGGGGATCACGTTGACGTTCAGGGCCTCATGGGGCCGGGTGTTGATCCGCACTCTTACCGTCAAACTCGGACTGATATCCTAGCCATGACCCGCGCCGACCTGATCCTGTGGCACGGCCTTTACCTTGAGGCGCAGATGGAGGAGGTGCTTCAGAAGCTGGGCGCCCGCAAACCTGTCTTTGCTGTGACAGATCAAATCCCGCAGGATTTGCTGCGCCAGCACCCGGACTATGACAGCAAATTCGACCCGCATGTCTGGATGGTGCCCGCACTTTGGAGCCATGTCGCGACGCGTATCCGTGACATTCTAATCGAACAGCGCCCGGAACTGAGCGCCGAATTCCAACAGAACGCGAACTTGTTCCTGAGTGATTTGCAAAAGATGCAAGGCTTCGCGGAAACCACGCTTGCCACTATTCCGCAAGAGGCCCGGGTACTGGTAACGGCGCATGACGCCTTCAGCTATTTCGGGCGAGATTTCGGCTTTGACGTCATGGGCATCCAAGGGATTTCGACCGACTCAGAAGCGGGGCTGAACCGTATTGGCGAATTGGTGGATATCCTTGTCGAGCGCAAGGTCAGCGCAGTTTTCGTGGAAAGTTCGGTCAGTGATCGCAGCATTCGCGCCCTGAAAGAAGGCGCAGCCGCGCGCGGCCATGAAGTTCTGATCGGGGGCGAGCTGTTTTCCGACGCGATGGGCACGCCGGGCACCTATGAAGGCACTTATTTGGGCATGATCGACCACAACATCACGGTCATCGCCAGCGCCCTTGGCGGCTCAGCCCCCGCCCGTGGCCTGAACGGCAAATTGTCTGCCGGGTTCTAGGAGACACCAATGACACTCGAACTGGCTGCAAATTTTGGCCATGCGCCCAGCGCCGAACAACTTGAAAACAGTCCGCTCGCGGTGCGGGGCCTGTCTGTCTCCTATGGGCAGAAACCGGTTGTCTTCTCGGTCGACATGACGGTCCACGAAGGTTCCATGACAGCAATCATTGGCCCCAACGGCGCCGGCAAATCGACCCTGCTGAAAGCCGTGCTCGGCATCGTCAAACCGCTGTCCGGTCAGACCATGGTTTTTGGCAAATCCCTTAAGACCCAGCGCAACCGCATCGCTTATGTGCCGCAGCGCGCGAGTATCGACTGGGACTTTCCGACCCGCGTTCTGGATGTGGTTTTGATGGGACTTTACCACGAATTGGGCCTGCTGCGGCGCGTTCGCCAGCACCACATCGACAAAGCTCGTGCTTGCCTTGAACGGGTAGGCATGACGGAATTTGCCGATCGGCAAATCGGGCAGCTTTCAGGCGGCCAACAACAACGCGTGTTCCTGGCCCGTGCACTGGCGCAAAATGCCGACCTGTACCTTCTGGATGAACCTTTTGCCGGAGTGGATGCCGCTACGGAAAAAGCGATCATCCGCGTGCTTAAAGACTTGCGCGCCGAGGGCAAAACCGTGGTTGCAGTACATCACGACCTGTCTACCGTACCCGAATACTTTGATCGTGTTTTTATGATCAGCACTCGCAAGATTGCCGAAGGCACGGTTGCTGACTCCTTTACGACCGAAAACCTCGACAAGACCTATGGCGGGCGGCTGGCGACGGCTCATGTAGATCAATTGGGTCTGGCTACGGGATAAGGCGGGTTTCACCATGTTATGGGATGCCATCTTTCTCCAGCTAGGTTATAATGCCACGCTGGTTACAATCGGTGCATGTTTCCTTGGTATTGCGGCGGGCGTGACCGGAACATTTCTATTCCTTCGAAAACGTGCCCTCGTGAGCGATGCAATCAGCCACGCGACACTGCCCGGTGTGGCACTGGCGTTCATTGTCATGGTGGCGATAGGCTCTGACGGACGCAATCTGGCTGGTCTGCTGTTGGGGTCTGCCCTGTCGGCCTGGATCGGCCTGTTATGCGTTGGTTGGCTGACACGGCAAACCCGCCTTGCGGAAGACGCCGCGATCGGGGCGGTTCTGTCGGTATTTTTCGGGTTCGGCATTGTTCTGCTGACCGTGATCCAATCCATGTCTTCGGGTCGGCAAGCGGGCCTTGAGGGCTTTTTGCTTGGATCAACAGCCGGGATGCTGTGGAACGATGCCCTTCTAATCCTCATTGGAGGGGCAGCGACGCTGGCTGCAGTTTTGGCTTTCCGGCGGCCGATGGAGCTTGTGGCCTTTGATCCCGAGTTTGCAGCGGCCAGCGGCCTAAACGTGCCACGGATCGACCTGATCATCATGTGTCTTGCCATGGCGGTCACCGTGGTCGGCCTCAAGATCGTGGGATTGATCCTGATTGTTGCAATGCTGATCATTCCACCGGTGACAGCGCGGTTCTGGACCGAACGCACGGACCATGTCGTACTGATCTCCGGAACTGTCGGAGGGCTTGCGAGCTATCTCGGGGCGGCGCTATCCGCAACCGCCCCCGCGCTGCCGACAGGCCCCATTATTGTTCTGGTAAGCTTTGTTTTCTTCGCGCTCTCTCTCTTGTTCGCCCCGAATCGTGGGGTGTTGGCCGCGGTTCTGCGCCACCGCCGCTTTCAAAATCGCGTGCATTTGCGTCAGGGGTTACTGGCGCTCGCGCAAGGGCAACCGATTTACGAAAAGCTGACGCTTCGGCTTTTGACGCGCGCGGGGCTTGCGCGACCGGATGGTGTGGCTACCGACGCGGGCCGTGCACGTGCGGCCAAGGCACTTCGCGACGAAAAACGGTGGGAGATCGTGCGGGCCGATCATGCCTTTGAAGGCGCGGCGGCGCTGTATGACGGTTTGCGCGAAATCGAGACCGTTCTGACCGCTGACCAGATTCAGGAAATAGATGCCCGCATGGGCGGACCAAAAGGGGTGAGCGCATGAGCGGTGAAGAATTTGTGCCATTGTCGCTGACACCCCTTCTGATCGGGACCTTCGCAGCCATTGCATGTGCGCTGCCAGGCAATTTCCTTGTGCTGCGGCGTCAGGCATTGATCGGCGACGCCATCAGCCATGTGGTGCTGCCCGGCATTGTGGTGGCTTTTCTGATTACCGGCGCGGTCTCGACATGGCCGATGATGTTTGGGGCGGCGGGCGCGTCATTGCTTGCGGTTGTGATGATCGAGGCGATCCGGCGCTTGGGGCGGATCGAACCCGGCGCTGCGATGGGGGTCACGTTCACCTCGATGTTTGCCGCCGGCGTTTTGCTGCTGGAGCAATCCAACACGTCGAATGTCCACCTTGACGTGGAACACGCCCTTTACGGCAACTTGGAAAGCCTGATCTGGTTGGACGCCGTGGGCTGGCAAAGCCTGCTGGATCCAGCCGCACTGGCCGCGCTGCCGGATGAACTGATCCGGATCAGCGTGACCCTCATCGTCGTATCGGCCTTCGTCTGGCTGTTCTGGCGTCCGCTCAAGCTGTCCACCTTTGACGAAGGGTTTGCACGAACGCTTGGGGTCAGAACGGAGCTCGTCGGGTTGTCGCTTGTCATTCTGGCCGCGATCGCAGCCGTGGCTGCCTTTGATGCCGTGGGTTCGATCATCGTAATCGCGATGTTCATTTGCCCCCCAGCCGCGGCACGACTGATGACAAACCGTCTGGAAGTCCAGATCTCCTGGAGCATTCTCTTTGCCATCCTGTCGGCCGTGCTGGGATATATCCTCGCCGGATATGGTCCCTTGTGGCTGGGCGCGACCAACGCCGTCAGTGCGGCGGGTATGATCGCGACAATCTCGGGCATCATCCTTGCCTTGACCGCGATTTTAGGCCCCTGCCGCAAGCGCAACGGCAGCCCAGCAACTTAACGTCTAGGCGTTCGCAGGCATGCGATCATCCGGCGTCAGAGCCACCATCGCATCATACTGCGACAGGAACACACGTCCGGACAGTTCTTCAATGAAATGGCTGCGTTCGAGCCGGTCCATGACCGGGCCCTTGACCTCGGACAGGTGCAGGGAAATCCCCATCTCGCCCAGCCGTTTGTTGATCTCTTCAAGGCTTTCCAGCGCGCTCATGTCGATCTCGTTCACCGCAGAACACATCAGAACGACATTCTTGATCGGTTCGTCACAGCCAACCCGCGCCAGCAAATAATCCTCGAGGAACCGGGCATTCGCGAAGTACAGGCTTTCGTCGATCCGCAGTGATACCAGCGTCGGATGTGTTTGCACGTTGTGTCGTAGAATGTTGCGGAAATGCTGAGTGCCGGGCACCAAACCCACCTCGGCCACATGCGGGCGAGAGGTCTTGTAGAGGAACAGACCCAGCGACAAAAGTACACCCGCAGACACGCCAACCTCGACCCCGAATCCCAGGGTAAG
This sequence comes from Shimia fortis, assembly GCF_040225985.1. Classification (NCBI taxonomy): domain Bacteria; kingdom Pseudomonadati; phylum Pseudomonadota; class Alphaproteobacteria; order Rhodobacterales; family Roseobacteraceae; genus Shimia; species Shimia fortis. The sequence continues at coordinate 64,269 of NZ_JBBPEU010000005.1, read as the reverse complement.
GAAAATCGTAGCGGCCACCGCCGAAAAATCGACTTTGGAATAGGTCCATGTCTTGGGCAGGATCGAAAAGTCCACAAGGCTCAGCACCGCGACGATAATCGTGGCCGCAAGCGTCGCCTTGGGCAAAAAGAAAAGTAAGGGCGTCAGCAACAGCGCCGCGAAGGCGATGCCAACGGCGGTGAAGGCACCAGCAGCGGGTGTTTCGGCCCCGGCGTCAAAGTTCACCACGGACCGCGCAAAACCGCCGGTCACAGGATAACCACCGGAAATCGCCGCCGCGATATTCGAGGTACCAAGACCGACAAGTTCCTGATCTGGCACGATGCGCTGGCGTTTCTTGGCGGCGAGCGTTTGCGCAACAGAAACAGACTCGACAAAGCCGATGACAGAAATCAGCAGGGCCGAGACAAACAGCGAAGACCAGATTTCCCCCGAGAAACTGGGCAAAGACAGTGGCGGTAGGCCCATCGGCACCTCGCCGACAATCCGCACACCCTTGTTTTCCAGATCAAAGCCCCAGACTGCAAGCGTTGTGGCCGCGACGGCGGCGACAGGGCCCGCCTTTGCAATGATATCGGCAAGGCGGGGCTTCATGCCCGTGGCCATCAGCAGGGGTTTCAACCCCTTACGCACCCAAAACAGGAAGGCAACGGACATCACTCCGATGACCAAGGTATAGAGGTTGGTCTCGCCGATATGGGCATCCAGAGAGCGTACCAGTTCAAACAGGTTATGCCCATGCGCATCGACGCCAAGGATATGTTTTAGCTGGGACGTCGCGATAAGGACGCCGGACGCTGTGATGAAGCCGGCGATCACCGGATGCGACAGGAAATTTGCCAGAAACCCAAGCCGGAAAAGCCCCATCACTGTAAGGATCAACCCCGACATGAAGGCAAGGGTGATGGCGGCTGCGGCGTATTCAGCCGTACCTTGCAGGGCAAGGTTTCCAACTGCTGCGGCAGTCATCAACGAAATCACAGCCACCGGACCTACCGCTAGCGCACGGGATGTCCCGAAGATCGCATAGGCTACCAGCGGCAGGATCGAGGCGTAAAGCCCCATCTCGGCGGGTAGCCCGGCCAACAAGGCGTAGGCGAGCGACTGCGGGATCAGCATAATCGTGACAATGACCGCAGCCACAAGGTCAGAGGTCAGCGTATCCCGGTCATAGGTCCTGGACCATTGCAAGATGGGCAAATACCGCTCGAGATTGGCACGGGTCGCGTTGGGAGTGGCCATGGGTCGATCCTGTATGGCTGACGGGGCGTATATCGATGCCTTATATATTCAAACTAATGAATAAGTGAAGAGTTGAAATGACAGATAAGCGAAAAGGGCGCCTAAACGAGCGCCCTTTCCATATTAGCTGGCCGAAACCTTTTCGGGTTTCGCCATCCATTCTTTGCCCCGCAGCATGGCCTTCCAGTAGACCGGTGGCAAAATCTGTTCTTTCAGGATCCAGGCGGCGCGAGTGGGTTTGGTGCCATCGATCACCCATTTCGGGAAACTCGGCAGCAATGCCCCGCCATATCCGAATTCGGCCAGCACGATCTTTCCGCGCTCGACGGTCAGCGGGCAGGACCCATAACCGTTGTAGATCGCCGTCGGTGACTTGCCCTCGATATCATCAACAAGGTTCTCGGCCACGATCGGCGCCTGCACCCGAGCCGCGGCCGCGGTCTTGGCGTTAGGAGCGTTCATGACATCGCCAAGCGACCAGATGTTGTCGAACTCCTTATGGCGCAGCGTGTTCTGATCAACATCCACCCACCCCGCTGCATCCGCCAATGGCGACACACGGATAAAGTCCGGTGCGGTTTGCGGCGGACAGACATGCATCATCTCAAAATCTACGGTGACAGTGGAGACGTCCTCGTCCGGCTTGGCGACCTCGAACGTGGCCAGCTTTGCCGCGCCATCGACTGCCACCAGATTGTGAAAGAAGTTCAGACCTGCATCATAGCGTTCCACATATTCCATCAGGGCCGGCACATAGTCTTTGACCCCGAACAACACGCCACCCGCGTTCATGAACTGGATATCAATGTTCTTAAGTACCCCCATGCGTTCCCAGTTATTGGCGGAAAGATACATCGCCTTTTGGGGGGCGCCGGCACACTTGATCGGCATCGGGGGCTGCGTGAACAGGGCACGCCCTTGCTTGACCCGATTGACCAGCTCCCAGGTATAGGGTGCCAGATCATAGCGATAGTTCGAGGTCACTCCGTTCTTGCCCAGTGTCTCGACAAGCCCCTCGACCTTGTTCCAGTCGAGCTTCAGACCCGGGCAAACGATCAACCGGTTGTACTTGACCACGCGACAGCCATCCAAGATGACCGCATTGTCCTTGGGTTCAAAGGCGGCGACGGCGGATTTGAGCCAATGCACACCTTTGGGGATCAGCGACCCCATGGTCTTGGCCGTGGTTTCGGCATCGAAAATGCCGCCCCCGACCATGGTCCAACCCGGTTGGTAGTAATGGATATCCGCCGGATCGATCACCGCGATATCCAAACTGGGTTTACGCATCTTGAGCGACGAAGCCACGGCGATACCGGCCGCACCTCCACCGATGATCACAACATCAAAGGCCGCGTCCGCGGTGTCCGTGGGGGTTTTGCCTCCGTTCACGATGCGACGTACCACGCCAGCCATATCGTATCCTGCTCCCTTCGTAGCGGCGAGAATGTCTGACGGTTGCATCGTCGCGGCCTGCGCCAAGGACCAGAGCGTGGCCGACCGCGTGCCTGTGCGGCAATAGGCAAAGATCGGCCCCGGCAGTTCCATCATGGCCGTGCCAAAAGCGGCGGCATCTTCATCCTGAACCTTGCCCGACACCACTGGCAGGTATTTGCATTCTAGCCCCAACTGCCTTGCGGCGGCTTCCACCTCCTCAAAAGTCGGCTGGTCGGCCCCTTCTCCGTCGGGGCGGTTGCAGATGATCGACCGAAATCCCATCTCGGCAATCGTCTTGACATCATCCGGCAGGATCTGTGGCGATACCGAAATCTGATCTGAAATCTTTCTGGCTTCCATCGATGCAATCCTCTCTCAGAGTTGGCGGCGGCAGGTAGATATGCCGAGAACACGGTAGATCGGGCAAAATTTGAATGCGGAAGTTCCGGCCAGAACCAGCCCGACAACAATCGTCCCGAACGTCAAAACAACACTATCCCAGATTGCCCATGCTGTCACAAAAGGCAGCAAAGAAAGGACAACGCCAACCACGAGACGGATCAAACGATCCAGGTTTCCCGCGTTTTCGCTCATGTCAAATCTCCGGCTCAAAGGTGCAAAGGGGTTGTTGCGTCGAATATATTCAAAATAGTGAATGATCTGTAGATGGGTTGTGCGGGCATGTTGCCACAGGCACGCAGGCATGGCATCCAGACCTTGCGGCGGGCATCCGCACCCTTGGTTGTGTTTTCGCCGAATGGCGGTGGCAGAATCGAACGGCCCTGTGCTAGGTTTTGCGGTATGTCTACGCCGAACCCCAAAATAAGCGAAAACCGACCTATTATTCGTCAACTAGACGATGCTGCAATCAATCGGATTGCCGCCGGTGAGGTTGTGGAACGGCCGGCCTCGGCGGTTAAAGAGCTTGTCGAAAATGCCCTTGATGCCGGGGCGCAGCGGATCGAAGTTGCCTATGCCAACGGCGGCAAAACGCTGATCCGGGTCACGGATGACGGATGCGGGATCGCGGGCGAGGATCTTCCCCTGGCGCTGTCGCGTCATGCAACGTCCAAGATTGATGGCACGGACTTGCTCGACATCCACACATTCGGATTCCGTGGCGAGGCCCTGCCATCTTTGGGGGCGGTTGGACGGCTCTCGATTACGTCGCGCGCTGCGGGTGAAGATGCGGCCATGATCTCGGTCGAGGGCGGCAAACTCGGCGCGACCAAACCGGCAGCCCTGAGAAGCGGCACAATCGTCGAGCTACGGGACCTGTTCTATGCCACACCGGCCCGCCTGAAATTCATGCGTTCGGATCGCGCAGAGGCGCAGGCGATCAACGACGTGGTCAAACGTCTTGCCATGGCCGAGCCGTTTGTGGGTTTCACCCTGCGCGATGTCTCGGGAGGGGGTGAAGGCCGCGTGGTTTTCCGGGCCGACGCCGAAACCGGGGACATGTTCGACGCCCTGCATGGCCGTCTTGCCCGCATCATCGGGCGAGATTTTGCGGAAAACGCATTGCGCATCGACGCGACGCGGGAAGACCTGCATCTAACAGGCTATGCCGCGTTGCCGACCTATTCGCGCGGTTCCTCTGTGGCCCAGTATCTTTTTGTGAACGGCCGCCCGGTGAAGGACAAACTTCTGATCGGGGCATTGCGCGCAGCCTATTTCGACTTCCTCAGCCGGGACCGTCACCCGGCCGCGGCGCTCTTCATCGAATGTGACCCGCATCTTGTGGACGTGAACGTCCATCCCGCCAAATCCGAAGTGCGGTTCCGCGACCCCGGCACGGCACGGGGCCTGATCGTCAGCGGCCTGCGCCATGCTCTGGCCGAGGCGGGCCATAGAGCCTCGACCACGGTTGCCGGGGCGACTCTCGGGGCATTTCGCCCCGAAGACCCGAGCCGACCAGCGCGGGTGTACCAGATGGACCGCCCCTCACAAGGGGCCCGTGCCGCAGCCTTTGCTGCGCAAGCCCCGTTACACGAAGCGGGATTTGCCGAATTCGCACACAGCTACACCGCGCGGGTCGAGTCCGATCCGGAAACCGCGGCAGAACCTGACAGCGAAGCCCCTGCGCAGCCCGCCAGCGCGCTGCCCTTGGGCGCTGCGCGCGCGCAGGTTCACGAGAATTATATCATTGCCCAGACAAATGACGGTATGGTGATTGTCGATCAACACGCGGCGCACGAACGTCTGGTGTATGAACGGCTGAAACGACAAATGGCTGAAAACGGGGTCGCGGCGCAGGCTTTGCTGATCCCCGAGATCATTGAACTGTCAGAAGGGGACGCCGCAAGATTGCTTGCCGCTTCAGAAGACCTTGCCAGATTCGGGCTGACGCTGGAACCGTTTGGTGGGGGGGCGGTGGCTGTACGTGAAACGCCCGCCATCCTAGGCGAGGTAGACGCCCGCGCCATGGTGCTAGATATTCTGGACGAGTTGGATGACCAGGGCGAAAGCCTTTTGGTACAGACACGTATCGAAGCGATCCTCAGCCGTGTCGCCTGTCACGGATCAATCCGGTCGGGCCGGCGGATGCAGGCCGACGAGATGAACGCCTTGCTGCGCGAAATGGAGGCAACGCCGCATTCCGGCCAATGCAACCATGGCCGCCCCACCTATGTCGAACTGAAACTGGCGGACATTGAAAAACTGTTTGGCCGCAGTTGACGGCACAAGAAAAACAAGAGCAGAGGATCCCGTTATAGGGATAGGTCTAAAATGATGACACTTGGCGCATATACATTTGGGCCGCTGGAGCTTGCAGCAATCGCAATTGCTGCGGTGATGATCGTATTGCTGATCATGGCGGTGCGGGCTGCGGGCCGCTCGGCGCGGGTTGCCGCCCCCTTGGCGCACCAGATCGGTTCTCTGGGGCAACGCGTCGAATCTCTTGCCGCAGGACAACAGCAACTGGCAGGGGGCTTGACCCACGTCGCCGAGACACAAGCCGCATCGCAGGCCAATTTGCTGCAACACATGGAACAGCGCCTTGCGCAGGTCAACCAGCAAATGAACGAAAACCTACAGGGGTCGTCGCGCCGCACCGCGCATTCCTTGGGTGAATTGCAGGAACGCCTGAAAACCATCGACAAGGCGCAGGAAAATATTACGAAACTTTCTGGCGACGTACTCTCGCTGCAAGACATCCTGTCCAACAAGCAGACCCGGGGCGCCTTTGGAGAGATCCAGCTGAATGACATTGTGGGCAAAGCCCTGCCCCGCGACAGCTACGCCTTGCAACAAACGCTTTCGAACGGAAAACGGGCGGACTGCCTTATCAAGTTGCCAAATCCTCCGGGACCAATCGTCATCGACTCGAAGTTTCCGCTGGAACCCTACGAGGCCCTGCGCAATGCCGAAACCCAACATCAGTTGAACGAAGCCGCGCGCGCGCTTCGCACGGCGGTGCGTGCACATATCAAGGCTATCTCGGAGAAATACATCCTCGAAGGCGAAACAGCCGATGGTGCCCTGATGTTCCTGCCGTCCGAGGCGGTTTATGCCGAGTTGCATGCCAACTTTCCCGAACTGGTGCGGGAAGGATTTGCGGCGCGTGTCTGGATCGTGTCGCCCACGACCTGCATGGCGACACTGAACACCATGCGCGCCATTCTCAAGGACGCACGGATGCGCGAACAGGCCGGGGCCATTCGACGCGAACTGGGATTGCTATACGCCGATGTGGAGCGCTTGGGCACACGGGTCGAGAACCTTGATCGGCATTTCGGACAGGCCGCAAAGGATATCTCGGAAATCAAGATCAGCGCCGACAAGGCGGGCCGGCGTGCCCGACGTCTGGACAATTTCGACTTTGAAGAGCTTGCCCCGGACGAGGACAAAGTGGTCCCGATTGCGAAACCGGACCTCTGATACCCTGTCTCTATGACAGTGCTGCGCAAGAATTGGGGTTGAGAGAGATCAAGGACGATGCGCATAATACTTGGCGTAATAGTCCTGTAGGCAATGACGGAGGATCGACATGCTCGAGATTACACCATGGAAAGTGGCGCAGGTTGTGTTGATGTCCCGCGAACTGGACCGTGCCGAAGGCGAATTGCGAGGCTTCATCGAGCGGCTGAATGAAGACGAACAAGCCAGCCTTGTCGCCGTTATGTGGATCGGCCGCGAAAGCTTTGCCGCAGATGAACTGGCCGAAGCAATCTCCACGGCCAAAAACGAGGCCACCGCGCCAACGGCAGATTATCTGCTGGGGTCGCCGCACCTGTCCGATCATCTAGAAAACGGAATGGACGAGTTGGGTATTTCCCTGACAGATGCCGAGGATGAGCTTGTTCGCGGCGGGTAAATTCCGGTTTGACTTGAATTGAAAAGGCCACGCACAAAGCGTGGCCTTTTATGTTTGTCAGGACAGGTGATCTACGATTTCCAAGTGTTGGGCCAACCGATCTATTTCGTCCAGCCAGCGGGTAAACAGCTTGGGGTCGCTTGGGGCCGCGTGGACACCTGCGGCGATCTCGCGATTCAAAACCGACTCGACCGCAAGGGAAACCGGGACGGAAACCAGCCGGGCCATGGCGGTGCCCCGCTCGTCCCCCCAAGCGTCCATTACGTAGGTTTTGTGCCAGACCTCAACACCCTCTTTCTCGGCCTTGAGCCCCACACACAGAACAACGCGATCCGGTTCGCCTTCATCATAGGCGTTCTCGTCCCAGAACGTGTCAGACATTTCCTTCAGGCGCGCATCCCCTTCGGGGCCAGTCAGAGTTTCGATCTCTTTGAACACGTCATCCCATGCTTCGGCCCAGCCATTCAGGCGCAGTGTCCCGCGCACGAATTCTTTCACGGTCCAGTTCGGATCGAACTTGTAGTCCTCCATGAACGGGATCGAATCCCGGTTGGGATACACCTCAAAGCTCTCGGGCGAGGGTAGCGGCGCGATATAGCGCGAGATCGCATCCCATGGACGCGCCACATCCAGTGGGGCATGATCTCGGATCGACCGCGAAGGGGACCGCAACGCCTTGAGCACACCAAGAGGCGACCAGCTGAACTTGTACCGGAAAGGATTGGGGGTCTTGGGGATACCGCCGCAATAGGAAATGAACGAGAGCGTATTCGCCACGTCATAGGCATCAGATGCCCTGTAGTCCGCGACAAGGCGGTGCGCCATAAGGTGGTCGATCCCTGGGTCCAGACCAACTTCGTTGACCAGAACAACACCGGCCCGGCGCGCCTTGTCGTCAAGCGCGCGCATTTCCGGCGCGATATAGGACGAAGACACGAAATGGGCGCCCTTTTCTATGCAGAGCTCGGCCAAAGGCACGTGCCAATCCCCCGGCAGCATTGAAACGACAATATCGCCCGCAGACAACTCGGCACCCAAAGCGTCCAATTCGAAGGCTTTGATTTTGTCTGTAAGGTCGCCAATCGCATCTTGGGCCTTTTCAACGGTCCGGTTCCAGACCGTGACCTCGTGACCCGCTTCGATCAGGCGGCGCAGTCCGGGAATGGCGGAAAGGCCTGTGCCACACCAGTGAATAGTCATGTTCGCCTCCTCAAAGGTCTTTGCTGTGTTGAATGAAGTCCGCTTCTGCTCGCTTCCAGACACCCGCGCCCAAATCGTCAAGGGTCATCAATGTCGGCAACAGTTGCTCTGCATAGTCCTGCGACGACTCGACAGGCAGCAGCGAAGGCAGGTTGTCGATCGCCATGACATCCAGCACCGGCGCGTCATGTACCCGCACCGCAGGTGAGTCCCACGTAGTCGCGGTGTCGTACACCGGCACAGGATTGTAATCGCTGTCAGGATCACAAGCCACATCGCCGATGGCGGTCAGTTTTCTGTCTGCAGTTTTGGCCGATACCGGAACAAAGACCGGCGTACCCGGGCGTGCGAAAATACAGTTCATGAAGATATCATGCTGCAAGATTTCCGGGAAAGGCCCGCCGCTTGCGGTTTCTGCAATGTCCCATTTGGTGACACTGACGCCAAGGGTTTCCAAAAGGTCTGAAGCCCCGGTTCCTACCCGTCCCAAAGCACCAATCACGATCGCATCTGGCATTTGCGTCTGTAACGAATCCAGATCCGCCCCCAAATCATCCAGAAGATCGTCCTTGCTCTGGTACACCCCGACGGGGGCACACAGACCGCCGGATTGTTGCGCTACCCATGTCTTGAGCGTTACCGCCGCCCCTGCATATCCTGCCCAGTACCCAAAGGCCGCAACCCGCCGTCCGGTTTCATCGACCAGATACTCCAGATCGAAGAGCGTGCCTCCGCCAGCTTTGAACCGTTTGAGCAAAGCCACACCGGAATGTTGCCCTTTGAAGGCATGACCGAACATGATGTGACGATGCGGTAAGGGAGTGCCGTCCTCGGGCAGTTCTTTCAACCCGAAGATGATCGCATCTGCTGGCGCATCAGGCCAACTGTTCTCGACGGCGATTTCGCACCCCGCAGCGCGATACCCGTCAATAGGAATGGCCCTGACTGAGCTTTCTTCGACCGTGACGCGAATCCCCTTGTCCAGAAGCGCCTTGGCCCCTTCTGGCGTAAGGCCGACGCGCTCTTCATTTGGCCGCTGTTCGGCCCGCACCCAAAGATGAGTCATGACATGTTCCCCTCGTTGACAGGGAAAATGTAAATCAGCCCGCTTTGTGAAAGACAAGACCGGGGCTACAGCAAATCCGCGGCAGGCTTGGTGGCGTCTCACACCCCTCTGGGTTTACCCACGATGACGAAGGTGAGCGCATCCGGCCGCAGCAACTCGCGCGCGACGCGGTTGATTTCCTCAAGCGTGACGGCATTCACCTTGTCGTTGCGCGTGTCGATATAATCGATGGGCAGGCCCTGCACCTGCATCCCGACCATGATCTGCGCAATCGCCCCATTCCCGTCGAATCGCAGCGGATAGGCGCCGGTCAGCAAAGCCTTGGCCTTTTCCAGTTCTTCCGGTGTGACGCCCGACTCGGCCATACGCGCCCATTCTTCCTTGATGACGCGCACGGCTTCGCCAATCCGATCATTCGCCGACGCCACGCTGCCCATGTACAGTGCCGCAAGATCCTTGGGCACAAGGTAGGAGTACACTCCGTAGGTAAGCCCCCGCTTTTCGCGCACCTCTTCCATCAGGCGACTTTCAAACCCCCCGCCTCCAAGGATCGTGTTCAACAGGTAAGCGGCAAAAAAATCATCGTCGTCGCGATCCATGCCCGGCTGGCCAAAGACAGCCACGGATTGCGGCGTATCAAAGTCCACGACTTCGGTGCCGCCCCCCAGAACAGGTGTGACCTTCGGCGGTATCGGCGCCCCAGTGTCCGGAAGATCACCCAGCAAACCGTCCAGCATCGGCCCAAGATCTTCGGCCGTGATATCGCCCACGACAGACACAAACATGCGGTCCTTCGCCATGGTCGCCTTGTGCGCGGCCACGATATCTTCGCGTGTCAGGGCCGCAACGCTGTCCGGCGTCCCAATAAGGGGTGACCCATAGGGATGATCCCCGAACGCCATTTTCTTGAACGTCCGGCCTGCGATCTTGTCTGGGTCCGTTTCGTTCGACCGGATCACGGACATGACCTGCCCCCGTACACGTTCGATCGCCTTGTCCGTAAAGGCAGGTTCGACAAGCGACTTGCGCAAAAGGTCAACCGCCTGATCGCGGTTCTCGCTCAGGAAGCGCGCCGAGACAGAGACAACATCGTCCGACACATCATAGCCGAATTGTGCCGCGAGGTTCTCGGTAGCTTTCGCAAACTCCCGCGCGTCCAGATCGCCTGACCCTTCCTCGAGCAGCCCTACCATCAGGTTGACGGCCCCACGTTTGCCGGGCGCATCCAGCGATGCCCCGCCCTGGAACCGCAGTTCAAGGGCAATGAAAGGAATAGAGGGTTCTTCAACCAGCCAGACATGGATACCGCCGGGCGAAGTAAACTCTTCAATCGCCACACCGGCTCTGGCCGGCAAGGCCACCAGAAACAGAAAAAGAACTGTCAGAATCCGGATCATTGGGTCATCTCCGTCTGATGGGTTGCCTGCAACCAGCCCGTGACCGACCGCCGGTCATCAAAAACTTCGCGTGCAGCTTCCATGATGTCTTCTGGTGTTACCGCCTGCAGCACCTCAGGCCAGGCTTGCACATCTTCAACTGTCAGCCCCGACGTCAAGGCGCGGCCATAACGATTGGCCAGAGATCCTACATTGTCTCGGGCATAGATTTCGGACGCCCCAATCTGCATCTTGATCCGGTCGAGATGCTCTTCGTCGACGCCATCACGCATGAACTCTGCGATCACGGCATCCATGGCATCTTCGGCTTCTTGAAGGCTCACGCCTTGGGCGGGCACAATCGTGAGATCAAATGTCGTCCGATCAAGTGACGTGCCGCTGTAGAACGCACCCGTGTAAACGGCGAGCTTTTCTTCGAATTGCAACCTGTCAGCCAACAGCGACGTGGACCCGCCGCCAAGAAGCTCGGCCAGCATGGTCAGGGCGGCCGCAGTTTCCTGATCCCCCGGATCACGTTCTTTGGCCAGATACGACCGCGTCACATAAGGCTGCGACACGCGCGCATCATTGAACACCATACGCCGCGCCGATGTTTGCGGCGGCTCGCTGGGGCGGACGCGGGGTTCGAGATCGGGGTTGGCAGGCAACACGCCATAGTACTTCTTGGCCAACTCTAGAACATTGTCCGGTTTGACATCGCCCGCAACGATCAGGATAGCGTTATTTGGCGCATAGAACTGTTTATAATAGGCAAGCGCGTCTTCAAGCGACAGGGTCTCCATCTCATGGCGCCACCCGATGATAGGCACACCATACCTGTGGTTCAGATACTGCGCGGCGTTCAACTGTTCGCGGAACAATGCTCCGGGGCTGTTTTCGACGCGTTGGTTACGTTCCTCAATGATCACGTCCCGCTCGGTCAGGATATCCTCTTGATCAAGGCGCAGGTTGACCATCCGGTCGCTTTCCATCTGCATCATCAATTCCAGACGATCCGAGGCAACCCGCTGGAAATAGGCTGTGTAGTCATAGCTGGTGAAAGCGTTGTCCCGCCCGCCATTGGCGGCAACAGTCGCCGAAAACTCTCCCGGCTCCATATTTTCTGTGCCTTTGAACAACAGATGTTCAAGGAAATGGGCCACGCCTGACACACCGGGGGTTTCATCCGCAGAACCCGAACGATACCACACCATGTGCATGACAACCGGGGCGCGGTGATCTTCGATGACGACAACGTCCATTCCATTTTCCAGTTGGAAAGTTGTCACGATGTCCCTTGCCTGCGCTGGTAAAGACGCCATGAACGCAAAAGCAATAGCGATGAGAATACGCGGCATCAGATGTGCCCTCCGAGATTCAGCCATAGAAAATAGTTACGTCCCGAACGGCACGCTTCAAGGGGAGACCCTGCGAAGTCACAAAATCGTTTACGGGTTTAAAGGGGGCGCAGCGGGTGTCGGGGCCCCTGCCTGACGCCATCTGTCCTGTTCGCTGAACTGGCCAAGGTGCTGCTGTTCATACACCTCGTTATAGCGGTCCTGCTTGCCCAGTTTTATGTTTGCAAAGCGTCCGCGTTTGCGACGGAAGTCGGCATCTTCGGCCGCAGTGGCTGCTCGGATGTCAGCAGAACGCCCTTTGCGACCGGTGTAATTCACCATCGCGGCATCACTGCTCGAGATCGCGGTGCTGGTGGCAGCACTCCGAGATCCGCCCAGCGCCACAACTGCGTCACTGATTGGATCGACGTCAGTCCGGTTCACACCACCCGGCGTAGGTACGGGCAAAGCCGTGAGGTTCGTCGGCTGTTCAAGAGGCTTGGCAGGCAGAATACGGAACTCATCCGGTCCCGAACCGGGTTTACTCAATTGGCGCAAACCATCGTCACCGCTGCATGCCGCGAGCGTCAGGGCCATACCGACAAGGACCATACGCTTGATGCGCATTGCTCTACTCCTGTTACCTCGGCGACGCTTTTACAACATTGTTGCAGCGTCGTCACGCGGCCTTTTTGCTTCCGCCGAAAATCGCCAATCCAAAGGCACCAGCAAAGATCCAAATGTCCGCGAGGTTGAAGGCAAAGGGGTTGTCAATGCCACAGCAGGACATGTTCAGAAAATCGGCTACGGCGCCGTAAAGAAGGCGATCCACGATGTTGCCAATGGCTCCACCGATCAAAAGCCCCGCCGCGAACAACCCCACCCGTCCCGGCGGATCCTTGCGAACCCAGAAAAGAACAACAAGGCAAATCGCAACTGCAATCCCGATCAGGATCCAGCGCGCCGTGTCCGACCCGCTGGCGAACAGTCCAAAGTTCACGCCTTCATTCCACGCCATGCGGAATTGCAGAAATGGAGGTGCGACGCTGATATGGCCGCGCTCGATCAGGTTAAGACTGTGCACGACATAATACTTGCTGGCCTGATCGGTCAGGAATGCCCAGAAAGCTGCCCAAAATACCAGACGCATACGCGCCCCCTTTTGCCTCATGCTATTGCGGCGCATTTTTTGTGCCGCCTTTGTTGTTCCGGCCCGATGTAGTCTCCGGGCCGGAAATTGATTTGCCGCGACGTTAGTGGCGGAAATGGCGCATTCCTGTAAACACCATCGCCAACCCCGCCTCGTCAGCTGCGGCAATCACTTCGTCGTCCCGCATCGAACCACCGGGCTGGATCACGCATTTCCCGCCCGCTGCGGCTGCTTCCAAAAGCCCGTCCGGGAACGGGAAAAACGCATCCGAAGCCACCGCACAGCCTTTGGCGGGGCTTTCCGCCATGCCAAGTTCGGCCGCCATGCGCTCGGCTTTGGACGCAGCAACGTTGGCGCTGTCCAGCCGGCTCATCTGACCCGCACCGACTCCGACGGTTGCGCCGCCCTTAACGTATACAATGGCGTTGGACTTGACGTGCTTAGCCACTTTCCACGCGAACAGCAGGTCCGCCATTTCTGCGTCAGAGGGCGCTTTCTTGGTCACGACCTTGAGGTCATCCAAATCGACGCTGCCTACGTCTTTGTCTTGAACTAGAAGGCCACCGGCCACTTGCTTGTAAGCCATCATCGGTTTGCGTGGATCGGGCAGCGCTTCCGTCAGCAACAGGCGCAGGTTCTTCTTCGCGGCAAAGATCTCTTTGGCTTCGTCCGATGCCCCCGGTGCGATCACCACCTCGGTGAAGATCTCGACGATTTTCGAGGCTGTTGCAGCATCCAGCGGCATGTTCAGCGCAACAATGCCGCCAAACGCAGAGGTGCGGTCACAATCAAAGGCCTTCTGGTAGGCTTCCACCAGAGTCTCGCCCACGGCAACGCCACAGGGGTTGGCGTGTTTGATAATCGCGCAGGCCGGGCCGTCTGCGGGATCGAATTCCGAAACCAGTTCGAAGGCCGCATCGGTGTCGTTGATATTATTGTAGCTCAGTTCTTTCCCTTGCAGCTGCGTTGCCGTTGCAACACCGGGTCGGTTCGAACCATCGGTGTAAAAGGCCGCCTTCTGATGGCTGTTCTCGCCATAGCGCAGCGTCTGTTTCAACTCTCCGGCAACCGCGCGGCGCTTGGGCGCCTCAAGATGCAGTGCATCTGCCATCCAGTTGGACACCGCCGCGTCATAGGCGCCAGTGCGGGCATAGGCCTTTTGGGCAAGGTACTGACGGAAACCATAGGTGGTTTGGCCGTCATTGTCCGACAGTTCCTGAAGCAGTGCATCATAGTCTTCGACATCCACCACCACGTTCACGAAACCGTGGTTCTTCGCAGCAGCACGGATCATGGCAGGGCCGCCGATATCGATATTCTCGATACAGGTTTCGTAATCCGCACCCGCAGCAACGGTGGCCTCAAACGGGTAGAGGTTCACAACCAGTAGGTCGATTTCGCCGATCCCGTGCTCTTCCATCGCCGCGGCATGGGCCTGGTTGTCGCGCAACGCCAGAAGGCCACCGTGAACTTTGGGGTGCAGTGTCTTCACGCGTCCGTCCATCATCTCGGGAAAACCGGTCACGTCCGAGACATCCTTGACCGTCAAGCCAGCATCGCGCAGTGCCTTGGCGCTGCCGCCAGTGGAGAGGAGTTCAACACCACGCGCGGCCAGCGCGGTGCCCAGGTCAATCAGGCCAGTCTTGTCAGATACGGAAAGAAGGGCGCGGCGAACAGGGTGAAGGTCGGTCATAACGTATGGGGTTCCACGGGTCAGGTTGTCAGATCAGGCTCATCTCGGGTCAGGTCCCGGATGGCCACTGCAGAATCCTGCGCTTTGGCCAAGGACCACCGGATGCGCGTCGCATACTCCATTGCGACGCCGGATAGAACGACCTGTTTTGTCGCGCGGGGCTTTATTCGCGTTTTTTCGAGGTAAAGGCTGGGTTCGATGTGCAATTCAGCCGCCGAGTCATGTCGAAATACCCAGATTTCACCGCTTTTGAGCGCGATCGACACCGCCGTGCCACCCATATCGAGCGTTGCATCTGCCTCGGGGTGCAAGTGAAACCTGATGTCATAAGGGATTCCCTGCAGGCTCTTGCTGTCCAAAGACCGGTCAAACTGGCGTTTGGCCGTGTCATCCAACGTCACCAGCAGGTCTTCCCCAACCAACCCGCGTCCATCAAATGTCAGTTCCAGCGTGCGTGCATGGGTCAGCCCCAAGGCGCTGACATAGCCATCATGCCCCCCCTGGAACCTGACACCATCCGGTGCCTGCCCGATTTCGATGGGCACATCCGTGGGCGCATTGACCAGCGGCTCGAGAACGGTCGTCCGCGTTTCGCGCGATTTCCCCAATCTCGCACTCGACAATCCGTCGATGGACACAGTGGAATGTGAAGGCGTGGCACGACCCGCCCGGCGCCATTCAAGACCAAAACTCACACCGGACCCGCAATTGACGATCAGAGGACGACGCCCGCTTGTCAGTTCGAAAGCCAAAGTCGACGCATGGGCATTATATGACGCAATACCGGAGGGCGGCGGGCTTGCGTCGACGACGATGCTGGTACGTCCCGCCGACAACCGCGCATAGCCCATGGCAAGTCCATCAGCCTGGAACGATTTGACCTGGCTTTCGGCCAAGGCATGATCAAGGCGCCCTTCCAATCCACGCCCGCCACCATGAAAGCGGGCCAGACCGCCGTCGGCGTGGCGCAAGGTTCTGAGTGTCGGTGCGATTCGTTCAATCGCCGCAACATGCTCGGGCGAAGGTTCCAAATCGGATTCAGACAGGGCCGAGGCCGCCCATGTCAGCAAAGTGAAGACTTCAAGAAGTTCTTCGGGGTTGCGTGTGGGAATGCCTCCTTGTGCATCCACCTGCATCTTGCATTCTCTTTCCAAGGCGGCACGCGCCGGTGCCACGTGCTGTGCCATCCCTTCAAGCGCCAGACCGGCATAAATTAACCCGGTCAACGCCTCGAAACGCGGCAAACCCGGCAGGGCCTTTTGCCATCTGCGAGACAGGAAAATGGTCTGTTGCCCCAGCGAGCGGTAAAAGTCCTCGGAGGCCCGGCTGTCGCGCCCACGCAAAAGGAAAAGCGCGTGATTGATCCACCGGATCAGGCGACGCCCTGTCAGATCCGGCGTCCACCCCGGACCTTTCCCGCGCCCATCATCATCAATCCATTGCCAGACCCACCGCTGGGCCTTTTCCCGAGCGGGCATGTCACCGACGGCGGCAAGATCGTCGAGCCATGCAAAGCCCTGCAATTCTTCCTCGAACGCCGCATTTCCCGAGGACACATCCCAAATGGACGCGCCGGAATCCGTCACAAGCGTCCCAGCAAAAAGGAAGTTACCTGCGATGAGTTGCCTACCCTTGGCAAAGCTGCCGATCGTGCGGGGTTCAGGGGTCGAGGTAAAGGCCGTTGCAGGGCGTGCCATCGCGCTCCACCGCGCGTGCAAGCGGTGCATCAAGCGCGTATGCCGCGCGGAAAGTCCGTCGGAAATACTCATTAGCCCTCTGCCTCTGCGCTCTTGCGGCGCTTTTCGGCATCGTACCCTGTCGGACATGCAAAGTCACCGCCGAATCCCTTCGGAGGACTGCAAAATCCACCTGACACGATCCCCACCGGGCGTAGGCAGACGGTCACCCTTTGGTTAGACACGCCATGTAGAAACCATCCATGCCGCCGCTTTCAGGCCAGTAATCAGGTCGCAGCCGCAACCCACCTTCTTCGGTGATCCAACCCGACTCGACGCCGGGCAATTGCACCGCTGCCCTGTCCACAGACAGGCCCTTGTGGCGGGCCAGCGCATCCTCGATCTGACATTCGCCTTCATCGGGCAACAGGCTGCAGGTACAGAACACCAGACGCCCCCCCGGTTTCAGCAGGGAAATCGCATGGTCAATCATACCAGCCTGCAAGGCGATCAACTCGCCAAAGTCACTGCCATCTTTCGCATGAGGCAGGTCCGGGTGCCGACGAATTGTTCCCGTGGCCGAGCAGGGCGCATCCAGCAAAATGGCGTCCCACGTGCCGGATTGTTCGAACACATCCCCGACGACGAGGTTTGCGCGCAATCCCGTACGCTTGAGGTTTTCCCGCACGCGTTTCATGCGGTTTTCCGAGACATCCACCGCCGTCACCTCGGCCCCGCGCGCGGCGATCTGCATGGTTTTGCCGCCAGGCGCAGCACAGAGATCAAGGACCTTTTCGCCTTTGGTCGGAGCAAGGACCTGCACAGGCAACGCAGCGGCGGCATCCTGAACCCACCAATCCCCAGCCTCATATGCTGGCAGGGTCGACACCTGTTGCCCTGCTTCGACACGCACAGAGCCCGTGGGCAACACCTTGCCACCGACTGCGGCAGCCAGCTTTTCGGGATCAGCCTTCGCCGTCAAATCCAGCGGCGCGCCTTCGAAATGCGCGCGTTCCATGGCAGCCACATCCTCGGACCCATACGCCATTACCAAGGGGTCGCGCAGCCAGCGCGGCAGCCTTGGAGCACGCAAGCCTTGCCAGCTCTCGGGTCCGGTCGCGGCAACCTTCCGCAGAACGGCATTCACCAGCCCCTTCATGGATTGTGTGCGCTTGTTCTTGGAGACAATCGTAACCGATGCATTCACCACGCCATGCGCCGCGCCGCCCTGACACAGTTCAACTGTCGCAAGGCGCAACACATTGCGCACAGTTAGCGGGGGGTATTTCTGAAGGTGTTTCTGCAACAGGCGATCCGCGCGTTCGAGACCGCGCAAGGTTTCCATCGCCAGACGCTGCGCCCGGGCACGGTCTTCCGGGCCAAGGCGATCCAGCGCGCCGCCCCCGATCAATTCGGACATGAGGCGGCCTTCACCCAGAACCTGATCCAGCAAATATACCGCACTGCGGCGGGCCTGCACTCCGGTTTCGGACATCAGTCGCTCCTTCAATGGCTTGTCCAGCGGGGACAGGCGCGTATATCAAGGGGCAGACCTGAAAGGAACCCCGGTATGACGGATACGCCCGAGGAAGAAAAACGCGACCTGCCGCCCGCTGCGTTGCGCGCATTGGCCGAGGCCGAAGAACGGCGCAAGAAAGAGAAATCCCTAGAGTTGCCGACCGAGCTTGGCGGCCGGGATGGCCCCGAACCTGTCCGCTATGGAGATTGGGAAAAGAAAGGAATCGCAATCGATTTTTGATTGCGACCCCGCATCCCGTACGCCTGTCACAACCCGAGGGCTTGGCGCCTCTCTTCTGCAAAACCCTGCACCAACCTGTCCGCGACAAGGGCGAGGATTGCCATTGCCGCCCCGGCAGTAAGCCCCAGTCCGACATCTGCCTGCCCAAGCGCGAGGTAGATCGATTGACCCAGCCCCGTCGTGCCGATGAGGGCCGCGATCACCAGCATGGCAAAGGCATAAAGAATCGTCTGATTCAAGCCCAGCAGGATTGTCGGCGCGGCGTAGGGTGCGCGCACTTCGAACATTTCCTGCCACTTGCCGGCCCCCGAAGCGCGGGCGGCCTCGATCAGGTCATCGGGCGTATTGATCAAACCATGGCGCGTATAGCGGATCATCGGAACAATCGCGTACATGCAGATCGCCAGAAACGCCGAGAACTCTCCGATCTGGAAAAACATCAAGACCGGAATCAGGAACACAAACAGGGGAATGGTCTGCAACAGGTCACAAATCGGTCTGAGAACGGCCCATGCCGTTTTGCTGACACCCGCCCAAAGCCCAAGCGCGCCCCCGATCAATGCACAAGCAAAAACGGATGCGCCTGACAAATAAAGCGACAACAGCGCGCGGTCCCAAAGCCCGGTGACCAAGATTGAGGCCAGCAGAAGCACGGCAAAACGTGCCAGTTTGGCGCCTCCAGCAACATAGCCAAGAGCCCCTGCGCCGATCAGCACGAAGGGCCAGGCCAACTGCGCAATGCCAACTTCCAGCATGCCCGCAAAAATCACCAGCATCACGCCTGTGGTCACTCGCCCCCTCGAGATCAGCAACGAGGCAAGAACCGCAGCGGCACCGTACCAAAGCCATGTAAGTGTTGCGGTCCACTTGAAGCCCCAGGTGAAAGGCAACACAGCATCCGACAGACCTATTCGAAGTGGCAAAAGCCCATAGAACATCGCACCATTCTTGAAGCCGTCCAGCACGGCCCCGTTGTTGGCCGTGAACGTCCCGACACCCGTATCAATCGCTTCGGCGATGCCGTCAAAGGCGCGGAAATCGGCACTCTTCCAGCCCGTGAACCAGACCGCAATCGCCGCAGCCGCGGCAGCCACGAGTATGCCCCGTGTTACGCCAGATGCATGATGCACTCTGGGTTCAGCCAGTTTGGCAGACATCCGGTCGATGATAATGGCGAAGATTACCACCACGAGCCCTGCCATGAAGCTTTGCCCAAACTGTGCCTTGCGCATTGTCAAAAGCACTTCCCAGCCGATATCATCAAATCCGCCGATAACAGCCGCGATAATGACCATGGACAAAGCGGCCATCAGACACTGGTTTACGCCGACCATGATCTGTGTTGTGGCACTGGGCAATTCGACCAGAAACAGTTGCTGACGACGGGTCGCGCCCGACATGACCGCCGCTTCACGCACTTCGGCCTCCACCCGCTCCAGCCCTAGCAAGACATTGCGCGCCATGGGCGGGGCAGCATAGATCGCAGACGCAATCAAACCGACCACTGGCCCGAACCCGAACAGAACAAGCAAGGGAGTCAGATAGGCAAATGTCGGCACTGTCTGCATCACGTCCAGCACAACGTTTACAGCCGCTTTCACTCGGGGTTTTTCATAAGCCAGAATGCCAATCGCGAGGCCGCTCAGAAGGGCAAGGGGTACGGAAACCGCAACAAGCGCCAGCGTGTTCATCCCTTCGGCCCAATATCCGCTAAGCAGCACGAACCCAAGGCCGAGGCCACCCAACAAAGCCATTCGCAGACCGCCAAGATACCACCCCAAAGCCACGACGACGCCAATCGTCAAAGGCCATGGCGTTTGTCCGAGAACAAAACTCGCCCACTGCATCGGGAAGCCAAGCAGGAATGACAAGAACCGTGCAATCGGTTTCAGCACACCCAGAAACCAACCGACAATTGTTCCCACCCATTCGGTCACCGGCAGGACCAGCGCGTCCGGCCAGATCACCAACCATTCCAACTGCGACCCGAAAACCCTGCAGACAACCCCGACAAAAAGCACGACAAGCGCCGCTTTGGCACCTCGGGTCAGGGTCAAGCGGCGCCTTGTTGGAGCGTCAACGGCAAGGCTCATGTGTCTTCAACCTGCAAAGCGGCCGCCAAATCGCCCGGATTCACGGCACCCACAACCGTGCCCGCTGCATCCCGCACCGGAACAGGTTCATAGAGCAACATGCATTTGGCTAAGGCGGTATCCAGGGTCATGCCGACTTTCAGGCCCGGATCATCGGGCATGTGGTCGGGCACTGATTTCAACATTACCGATTCGACACAGGCGTGACGCCCCTTGGGAACATCCTTGGAAAACTCAGCCACATAGTCATTCACGGGGTTCAGCACGATCTCTTCCGGCGTGCCGATCTGAACGATTTCTCCGTCTTTCATGATGGCAATTCGATCCGCCAGTTTCAGAGCCTCGGCGATATCGTGCGTAATGAACACGATCGACTTCTTGAGAGTGGCCTGAATATGGAGAAATTCATCCTGCAACTGCCGACGGATCAGAGGATCAAGCGCCGAGAACGGTTCGTCAAGGAACCAGATGTCGGGATTGACAGCCAGTGACCGCGCGATCCCGACGCGCTGGCGTTGTCCGCCAGACAATTGGCGGGGATAGGCATCTTCGCGCCCCTCAAGATCAACCATCTTAAGGACTTCCAGCGCGCGGGCCTGACGCTCAGCTTGCCCTGCGCCCTGCATTTTGAGCGGAAAGGCCACGTTGTCGACCACTGTCATGTGCGGGAACAGGCCAAAGTGCTGAAACACCATCCCCAACTTACGACGGCGCAATTCGATCAGCCTCTTGTCATCGGCTTTGAGGATGTCCTCTCCATCGATATTGACGGCCCCCGCAGTCGGTTCGATCAATCTGGAAATACAGCGGATCAGGGTAGACTTTCCTGATCCCGACAGGCCCATGATGACGAAAAGTTCGCCTTTTTGAACCTCGAAATTCGCATCCCGCACGGCCGGAATAAGGCCGCGCGAGACAAGGCTTTCGGCAATCTCGCTCTGGTCTCCGGAACCTTGCGCATCGCGCAACGCATTGCCGGAATCGTCGCCGAAGACCTGCCAGAGGCGTTCGACCGAGATCGCCGGAGCGGTCATGCTTTCAGACGTCATGGCTTAGTTGGTCGCCGCGTCCACAACCGGCTTCCACTTGCCCTCGTTCTCGGACATCCAGGCGGCAACCACCTTTTCAACCGACTCGCCGTCGACATCGACGGCACCCATCATGGGTTGCTGATCTTCGACCGCAAGCTGGTAGTTCACAAGGATTTCGTGGGCGGCGGGCCATTTGTCTTTCAGGCCCGGCCAACCTGCCTTGAAGATACGGCTGGCAGAAAAGTCGCAATCGTTGATGGCGTTCGGGTTCGGCCCCCAGGCAGGATCGTTGAAGCACGCCTCTTCACCCGGCGGCAGATCCACAAACTTGACGTCATAGGCGGACATAGCCCAATGCGGTTGCCAAAAGGTGATCAGCAGCGGTGATTTCTTTTCGGTAGACGCACGCAGCTCGGCAATCAGCGCCCCTTCGGACCCCGCCGGAACGGCCTTGAACGGCAACTCAAGACCGGTCATGCGGTCTGCACCGGGGGTTCCCCAATCCGCAGGATAGTCCACAAGACGCCCCATCGGCAGAGTTTCGGCCGTGGCAAAGTTCATCGCGCAATCTTTCAGCGCTTCCCACGCCGGGAGGCCCGGACACAGGTCTGCGACGTGCGCCGGATAAGCGATCCCTTCCCGCGCATTCAGCCCAAGATCGGACAACTCTTCCAACTTGCCTTCGCCCTTCAGCACGGCGTATTGATCGGACACGTTGGAGGACCAGATTTCCAGTGTCGCATGGATGTCGCCATCTGCGATTGCCTGAAACTGGTTCAGCATACCCGCCGTTACGAATTCCACTTCGTATCCGGCAGAGCGAAGCATTTCGGCAGCGACATGGGTGGTAACGTGCTGGCCGGTCCATTCGTTGATCGCCAGCTTAATCGGTTCGTCAACTGCGCCAAGGTCAGCCGCCTGCACCGCACCTGAGGCAATCATGGCCAAAGCCGACAAGCGCAACATCAATCCGTTTTTCATGGTGTTCTCCCTGGTTTTGACCATTTCTTAAATGGTCGTTCAGCTTTTTGTTTCTCGCATTAAGACACAACAAGGCAGGTCCAGCAAGCTTTTGTGCCAATCCTGTCTCATTTTTCGATTTGAAACGTGTCGGATCACGCCAAGCTCAGAGTCACAGGACAGGGCCCGAAAGCCCATGCATTGCGCAAATCCTAGCACGATTTATCTTTTTCCTCGACCCGAAGCGACATTCGAACAGGTTCGAGACAAGGGCGCATGATGGACCGGGGCGAACACCGGTGCGAACCGCAAGAATTAAAGGCCAAGCACGTCGAGCATATCATATTCGCCGGGCTTTTTGTCCTGTCCCCACAGGGCCGCCTTCAACGCGCCCCGCGCAAATACGGACCGGTCGGTTGCGACATGCCGAAGGGTGATGCGCTCGCCCGGCGCGGCAAAAAGCACGTCATGTTCGCCGACGATATCCCCACCCCGAATGGCCACAAACCCGATATCTCCGCGTTTGCGTGCGCCCGTGATGCCATCGCGCGCACGATCCGCCACATCCGAGAGCTTCACGCCACGCCCTTCGGCGGCGGCCTCGCCCAGCATAAGAGCGGTTCCGGACGGCGCATCAACCTTGTGATGGTGGTGGGCTTCGATTACTTCGATGTCAAAGTCGGCATCCAGTGCGGCAGCAACCTTGCGGGTCAGTTGGGTCAGAAGGTTGACCCCAAGCGACATGTTACCGGCGCGCACGATCACAGCATGGCGCGCGCACGGTTCGAGCTTGGCAATATCCTCATCCGTCATGCCGGTCGTCCCAATGACATGTACGGCCCGCGCCTGTGCTGCGAGCTTGGCAAACTGCAGCGTTGCCGAGGGGGCTGTGAAATCAATCACGGCCTGCGCCTTGGCAAAGGCCTCGAGAGGTTCGTCCGTCACAACCACCCCAAGAGGTTGCCCCCCCATGGCTTCGCCCACATCCTGTCCGACCCACGGATGACCCTCGCGTTCAATCGCTCCGACCAGCCTAACCTTGTCGCTGCCCACCACGGTATTGATCAACATCTGCCCCATACGGCCCGAAGCCCCTGTGATGACGATTCCGGGAAGATCTTCCATGGCAATTTCCTTATCCGCGATGCTGCGATACGCTGTTTTCAGACAATCTGATGTTCGGGCACGGGTTTACCCAATGCGGTCGTGCTTGGCAAAGACTTGTGAAAGGCATAAGTGAGGCGCATGGCAAAGAACAAATTTCACGACGGGCCCGGCCCCTCGCAACGACAGCTTCGCGTTGGCGAACTCATCCGCCGCACCTTGTCCGAGGTGTTGGCGCGCGGTGACATTCATGACCCCGATCTCAACCGCCTTTCAATCACGGTGGGCGAAGTGCGCACGTCACCGGACCTGAAAATCGCCACGGCCTATGTGCTGCCTTTGGGCGGCAAGGGTCAGGAAGAGGTTCTCAAGCTTTTGGCGCGCAACAAAGGAGAATTGAGGCGGGCGATTGGCAAGAAGACCGGCCTGAAATTCACACCGGATCTGCGCTTTCAATTGGATCGGACCTTTGACCAGATGGATGATACGCGCCGGATGCTGAATCAGTCGCACGTGCGTCAGGACCTTGATACCGAAGAATGAAACTGAGCGCCGTCATCTGCGCTGCGGCACTGATGCTGACAGCGACGGCGGGATTGGCGGTGAACTGTCGCGATCTGGTCCACGAGGGCAGTGAGTATTCCGTTTGCGAGGCTGATGCCTCCGAGGATATACGCTTGTTTCTGCGCAATGAAGAAGGCAGCATCCTCGGGCAATTTTCGACCGTCAACGCGTCCCTTCCACCTGAAGAGCGTCTTGTTTTTGCGATGAATGCGGGGATGTATCACGCAGATCGCAGCCCGGTCGGCCTGTATATCGAAAACGGGGACATTGAAGGCAAACTTTTGACCGGTGCCAGCGATGGCAACTTCGGCCTTTTGCCCAACGGGGTTCTCTGTATTGCGGCCAATAGGGTGGATGTGGTGGAAACGCTTACCTTCAAAGCGACCTCTCCCAACTGCCGCTACGCCACCCAATCAGGCCCGATGCTGGTGATAAACGGCAGACTACACCCTCGATTTCTGGTCGACAGCACCTCGCGCCATTTCCGTAACGGGGTTGGAACAACCGCCGATGGCAAACGTGTGGTCTTTGCAATCTCGAATGACAAGGTCACGTTTCACGAATTCGGGCGCCTGTTTCGCGACGCCCTCGGCACGCCTAATGCGCTGTTTCTCGACGGAAAAGTCTCGCGGCTTTACGCACCTGAACTGGATCGCGCCGATCCCGGCTTCTGGTTGGGCCCAATCGTCGGAATCGTCGAAAACAAGTGACGCAAACAAATTATTGATTGCACTTACGTTGCGGGTTTACGCTGTCACACATTTTTAGAGCGCCCCGGCACAGGGCATATGCAGCGGAGATATCAATGGCTTTTTCTCTTGAACCGTCCTTCGCGACGGATGACAGCAACCGTGTGTTTGCCAATGGCGCCCATTTCAGAACCTACCGGGTGGACGACAACGTTGTAATCGTGGGAGCCAACAGCGGTCAGCTTTTCGTGCGCGCGTTTGACGACGATGGCCCGGTGTTTGACACTTACCAATATGCAGATTTTGGCGATGTGGGGCTGGGCGAGGTGATCGTCTACCACATACATGACAATCGCGATGGCACCATGAACCTGTACTTTCAGGTCCGCGATGCCGCGCCATTGCCCGCCATCATGACAAACTGGATGATCACACTGGATGCGGAAACAGGGCAGGAAACAGGCCCGGCAACTGAGCTGACCACTGGTGTCTTTGGCGATAACACCGTTTCGATGCTGGACAACGCCTGGAGTCTTCCGAATGGCAATATCGCAGTCGCGCATCAAGGCCATTTCATGGTTGCGGACCCGATGGGCAACCTCATCGGTCAATCACAAGGCACGCTCACTGCGGCCGCCCACGGCGTTGGTTGGCTTAATGATTTGGCCGTTGTGGGTGACCGGCTTGCTGTTGTGTACGCCTCTCACCGGGCCGGCTCGGTGGATGAGGCGTTTCTGAGGTTCTTCAACATGGATGGCACCTCAGTCGGAGATGCGATCACCATCAGTGAAGGTACTTCCAACCATTTCGGAGTGCGGGCCGGGGTTCAGATTGAAACTTTGACCAACGGGAATTTCGTCGTCACATGGACAGACGCGGAAACCCAGCCCGAAGACACGGATGACGGGTCGGTCTGGTTTCGTATCTATAGCCCGACCGGCACCGAAATTGTCGGCCCTACGCTGATCAACGCGATCACGACAGGCAGCCAGACAGTGCCCGTCCTGACGGCGACCGAAACCGGTTTCTTGGTCAACTTCCACGATTTCGAAATTACATCGCCGTTCCGGAACTATGGCGTGATCCATGAATATGATCTGAACGGCAATTTCATCGGGTCCGAAACTGGCTCAGGCACACCGCACGGATCCTTGATCAGGACCGATAACAACACCGCCTTCATCGTCACCAACGAGGTTTACGAAATCAATCTCGATGGCGCAGATACCTCGCTTGATCCGGTGCGGCCAGACCCCGCGCGGAACCTGACCGGCGATGAAGGGGCCAACACGCTGGAAGGGGGTAACAACAATGACCGCCTTTCGGGGTTAGGTGGCAACGACACGCTGATTGGTAATGATGGCAGCGATACCCTGATCGGCGGGGATGGCGACGATGATTTGCGCGGAGGAGCGACCGAAGACGACCTGCGCGACATTGCATACGGTGGGGAAGGCAACGACACCATCGACGGCGGACACGGCAATGACGAGCTTCGTGGTGACAACGGCGATGACGTGATCGCAGGCGGCTTTGGGGCGGACACCGTAATTGGCGGATCCGGGAATGACACTCTCACCGGTAGCGCCTTTGGCGATCAGGTGTTCGGTGGCGACGGGAATGACTTTGTCAACGGTGGTTGGGGCCATGATCTGGTAAATGGAGGTGCAGGTGCCGATCGCTTCTACCATATCGGAATTTTCGACCACGGTTCGGACTGGATTCAGGATTACATCTCTGCAGCGGGCGATGTCCTGCAATTTGGCATCGCATCTGCAACACGGGATCAGTTTCAGGTGAATTTCACCCACACCTCGAACGCAGCAGGTGAGCGATCGGGCGACGATAATGTAGAGGAGGCTTTCGTGATCTATCGCCCGACCGGCCAGATCATGTGGGCCCTTGTTGACGGTGCGGGGCAGGACAGCATCAATATACAGATTGGCGGACAGGTTTTCGATCTGATGGCATAAAGAAAAGGCCCCAACCCATCACACATTGGGGCCTTTCTGTTTCAGACAGTCTTAACGCCAGCGCAGATTATTTCGGCTGAGTTGGTCAAGACTGGTGACCCCCATCAGTTTCATGTCGCGTTCAATTTCGGTCCGCAGGTTGCCCAGCGCGCGCTCGACCCCGGCCTGCCCGGCGGCGGCAAGGGCATAAAGATATAGCCGCCCGCCCGAACATGCCTTGGCACCTACCGACAGGGCCTTCATCACATGCGTGCCGCGTTGGATTCCGCCTTCGCAAATTACGTCGATCTTATCACCGACTGCATCACAAATCTCGGCCAGTTGATCGAACGGTGCGCGGCTTCCGTCAAGCTGCCGCCCGCCATGATTCGAGACCATGATGCCGGTGCATCCGATATCCACGGCACGTTTCGCATCCTCAACGCTCATGATCCCCTTCAGCGCAAACTGGCCGTTCCACTGCGCACAAAGTTTCTCGGCGTCTTTCCAGTTCATCGACTGGTCCAGCATCGTCGAGAAGTATTCGCCGACCGACACGGCAAGGTTGGTCCCCGCCGAAACATGCCCGGACAGATGGGGCATGTCGAATTTCTCTTTGGTGAAGAAATTCCAAGCCCAGGCCGGGTGTGTTGCAAAACTGAGCGCCGATGCAGGTGTCAGTTTCGGCGGAGAGGTAAATCCTGTGCGCAGATCGCGTTCTCTGTTGCCGCCGGTGATTGTATCTACGGTCAACGCCATAACGTTGAAATTCGCGGCACGCGCACGTTCCAGCAATGCGTCGTTCAATCCCCGGTCCTTGTGAAAGTAGAACTGGAACATTTTCGGTCCGGGTGCGAGCTTTTCGATCTCTTCGACCGTTACCGTAGCCAACGACGACACTCCGAACATCGTACCATATTTGGTGGCGGCCTTTGCGACAGCGCGCTCTCCTTCATGGTGGAATAGACGCTGCAACGCAGTCGGCGCGCAGTAGATCGGCATATCGAGCTTTTGCCCCATAACCTCAACCGACATATCGACGCTTTCAACGCCGTTCAGAACGTTTGGCACCAGATCGACATCATCAAACGCTGTCGTATTCCGACGATAAGTGATTTCATCATCGGCGGCACCGTCAATGTAATGAAAGATTGGTCCCGGCAGTCGTTTCTTCGCAAGTCGGCGAAAATCCTGAAAATTATGGCAATCGGTCAGTCGCATGGATCACTCCAAGTGGGTTTATTGGTAATATCTTATTACCAATTTTAGAGTTTGGTATAGACCAGCCATAGGTTCGTCAAGGGATTTCCAACAATGTCCTCACACAACATGCGCATGGCCAAAAAAGAAAACCCCGGCACGAAGCCGGGGTTTTCCGAATTTTCTATGAGCGAAAAGATCAGTCTTTGGACTTCTCTTTTTTCTCGCGCGGTTCCTGCGGGATTTCTTCGCCGGTTTCCTGATCAACGATCTTCATCGACAGGCGCACCTTGCCACGATCATCAAAGCCCAGCAGTTTGACCTTTACGTCCTGACCTTCTTTCAGAACGTCCGACGGGTGGTTCAGGCGGCGGTTCTCGATTTGCGAGACATGCACAAGGCCGTCACGCTTGCCGAAGAAGTTCACAAAAGCCCCGAAATCAACAATCTTGACCACCTTGCCGTTGTAGATTTCGCCAACTTCCGGCTCGGCCACGATTGCGTGGATCATGTCATAGGCCTTTTGGATGGCCTCACCGTTGGGCGAGGCAATCTTGATCACGCCATCGTCGTTGATGTCGACCTTGGCACCCGACACTTCGACGATCTCGCGGATCACCTTACCACCCGAGCCGATCACTTCACGAATCTTATCGGTGGGGATGTTCATGGTCTCGATACGCGGCGCATGGATCGAGAATTCCGCGGCACCGGTCAGCGCCTTGTTCATCTCGCCCAGAATGTGCATCCGGCCGTCCTTGGCTTGCGCCAGGGCTTTCTCCATGATCTCGGGCGTGATGCCTGCGACCTTGATATCCATCTGCAGCGACGTGATGCCGTTCTCGGTACCTGCCACTTTGAAGTCCATGTCGCCAAGGTGATCTTCGTCACCCAGGATGTCGGTCAGGATCGCGTAGGATCCATCGTCTTCCAAGATGAGCCCCATGGCCACACCGGCCACTGCCGATTTTAGCGGAACACCTGCGTCCATCATCGACAGCGAACCACCGCAGACCGATGCCATCGAGGACGAGCCGTTGGACTCGGTGATCTCGGAGACAACACGGATGGTGTAGGGGAAGTCGGTTGCGGCGGGCAGAACGGCCTGAAGGGCGCGCCATGCCAGTTTGCCGTGACCCACTTCACGACGGCCCGGAGGGCCCACGCGACCAGCTTCACCAACCGAGTAGGGCGGGAAGTTGTAGTGCAGCAGGAAGTTCGAGCGGAAGTTGCCGTGCAGTGCGTCGATGATCTGCTCATCGTCGCCAGTGCCCAGCGTGGTCACGACGAGGCCTTGGGTTTCACCACGGGTGAACAGGGCCGAACCGTGGGTCCGCGGCAGGAGGCCGGTTTCGCACACGATGTCGCGCACTTCGTCGGTCTTGCGTCCGTCGATGCGGGTGCCGGTCTTCACCACGTCGCCGCGCAGGATGCCGGCTTCGAGCTTTTTCAGGGCCGAACCAAGGTTGGCGTCTTCGAGTTGCTCTTCGGTGAGGGCTTCTTTGATCGCTTCGCGGGCGGCGGCAACAGCGGCGGTGCGCTCTTGCTTGTCGGTGATCGCAAATGCGGCGCGCATCTGCTCTTCGCCAGCGGCCTTCACGGCTTCGTAGAGCTCCGCGTAATCCGGTGCCTGGAAGTCGAACGGCTCTTTCGCGGCGTCTTCTGCCAGCGAGATGATCAGGTCGATCACAGGCTGAATCGATTCATGTGCGAATTTCACGGCCCCCAGCATTTCTGCTTCGCTGAGCTCGTACGCTTCCGATTCAACCATCATCACGGCGTCTTTGGTGCCTGCAACGACAAGGTCCAGACGCTGGTCGGGGTTGTTGCGCAGGTCTTGCATGTCGTCGACAGTCGGGTTCAGAACGTATTCACCGTCTTCGTAACCCACACGGGCACCGGCGATCGGGCCCATAAAAGGCGCGCCTGAAATGGTCAGGGCAGCCGACGCAGCAATCATGGCAACGATATCCGGGTCGTTGACCAGATCGTGCGACAGCACTGTGCACATGACCAGAACTTCGTGCTTGAAACCGGGCACAAACAGCGGGCGGATCGGGCGGTCGATCAGGCGCGCGGTCAGCGTTTCTTTCTCGGTAGGACGCGCTTCGCGCTTGAAGAAGCCACCGGGCACTTTACCGGCAGCGTAGTATTTTTCCTGATAGTGGACGGTCAGCGGAAAGAAATCCTGACCGGGTTTGGGTTGCTTTGCAAAGGTCACGTTCGCCATGACCGAAGTTTCACCCAGGGTGGCGATGACCGAGCCATCCGCCTGACGGGCAACCTTGCCCGTTTCCAGTGTGAGCGTTTCTTCGCCCCACTGCATGCTCTTCGTCGTTACATCAAACATCATGTATTCCTAGTTGGGAGCACTCCCGGCCCTCCGGGTCTCCCGTTGCATATGGCGGCCCCATTGCCGCCGACCTCTTTATCTTCTTTCACGGTGTCAAGGTCCGAACACCACGTCTCAGATGTTCGGCACTTAGCTGAAAAAGGCGGATTTGAAAACTCAAAAGTGAGCTACCCATTGCCAGCCACAAGATTGCCTTAAAATATCCTTTGTGCATCCTTCACGAGAACACCAAATAGGGCAGGATAGACAACGGCATTGTAACAGCGTCGGATATCATGAAATTTTCTGCATTTTTTCTCTCAATCGTTCTCCTTTTCGGTACTACGGCCCAGGCCGAGGGCAACGCGCGGATTCTCGCCATAGGGGACAGCCTGATGGCCTGGCACGGGATCTCCGCCCGTTCGATCGCGCACAATGTTGCCCGCGAGCTGGAAGAACCCGTTTTGAACAACTCTGTGAGTGGCGCGCGCATCGTTTACAAGCTGCCCCTGACCGGCGCCTTCGGGATGAGGATCGGCAATCAGTTGACCAGGGGCGATTGGGACTGGGTCATCATGAACGGCGGAGGCAATGATCTGTGGTTGGGCTGCGGATGTGTAAGCTGTGACAAACGGATGCGCAAAATGATCTCGCCAGACGGGCGCCGCGGGGAAATCCCGCGCCTTGTCGACACCGCACGCAAGGCCGGGTCAAAAGTAGTATATATCGGTTACTTGCGCAGCCCCGGCGTCGGGTCGATGATAGACGCATGTCGGGACGACGGCGATGCGCTTGAGGCACGGATTTCCAAGCTGGCCGAGATCCTGCCCGATGTATACTTTGTATCGCTGGCGGATCTTGTGCCTTATGGGGACCGGTCCTTTCACGGCGTGGACATGATCCACCCATCGCTTAAAGCCAGCCGGGAAATCGGCAAGCGCGTGGCCGACGTGATCCGAGAAAACGACCCCACACGGAACTGAGACCGCCACAAGGGCAAAGAAAAAGGCCGCCACCCTTGCAGGTCGCGGCCCAAGTCTTGTGCAGCTTTCGCAGTCTTAGCGACGCAGGCCGAGGCGTTTGATCAGGTCCTGATAACGCGCTTCATCTTTACCCTTGAGATAGTCGAGCAGCTTACGGCGCTGAGCAACCATCTTCAAAAGACCACGGCGGCCGTGGTTGTCTTTCTTGTGGGTTTTGAAGTGTTCGGTCAGGGTCGCGATGCGAGACGACAGGATGGCAACCTGTACTTCGGGCGAACCGGTGTCGCCTTCTTTGGTTGCGAATTCCGCCATGACGCGGGCTTTTTCTTCAACAGTGATCGACATCGGGGTCTCCTATGATTGAAGGTTAAGGGCACAAGCCGGGATGTCGTCCAGCAAGGTCCGTGGAGATATCCGCCCAAGAGATTCCCGGATCGGATGGGGGCGTATAGGGCAGTTTCACAAGAATTGGAAGCGGTAATCGCCCATCAAGAGCGCACCGGCCCAACATGATCAAGGATCTGGTTGGGTGCGTAACTGATGTTTTCTGCCGAGAACTCCCCAATGCTGTTAATCAGTGCAACCTGCTCGCCGTCAAGGAACACACGGCTCTGGTTGGGTCTATCCCGATCCTGTTCAATTTCGAAGGTGGGGTTGTCGTCTTCTATGTCGTCCTTAAGAAAGACCAACTGGTCCTCTTCCACGTTGAAATCCATGATGATGACGCTTTCTCCGCCGGATTGCCAGTCGGCCAGGCAAAAGCTGTCCTGCCCGCTGCCGCCGGTCAGGATGTCCGACTGTCCGGCGATAATGGTATCATCTCCGTCACCACCATTCAGGAAATCCACTTGAGCATCCCCATCATACAGG
The DNA here is from genome assembly GCF_040225985.1 of Shimia fortis. Lineage (NCBI taxonomy): Bacteria > Pseudomonadati > Pseudomonadota > Alphaproteobacteria > Rhodobacterales > Roseobacteraceae > Shimia > Shimia fortis. Next base: position 32,237 of record NZ_JBBPEU010000005.1, on the reverse strand, counting down.
AGGTCGTCACCTTCGCCGCCAAACAAGGTGTCTTCACCTTCGCCCCCGCTCAGAAGGTCATCATCATACCCACCATGCAGCGCATCTGCGTCTGCGCCACCGTCCAAGGTGTCGTCCCCGAAACCACCGTGCAGCGAGTCCGCACCCGTTTGCCCGTCCAGCACATCCGCACCGAAATGCCCGAATAACGAGTCATTCCCCTCTCCTCCAAGCAAGGTGTCATTGTCGGACTCGCCGTGCAGAATGTCGGCATCCCCCCCACCAGACAAAACATCCGCGCCCGCGTCGCCATAAAGGTGATCTTCGCCTACCAAACCTTCCAATGTGTCATTGCCGGCATATCCATTGATCTGGTCATGCCCGGCACCGCCGTCGATGTCATCTGCTTGCCCTGTACCGCCGATGATCTGGTTTTCTGCCTCATCGGCCATCAGGTCTTCCTGTTCGACTCCGATCGACAAATCTGCGGTGGGCTCTGAACCGCCCTCAACCAAATCAACAAGGTTTTGGGCGGCTTCTTCTTCCGAGAGGGGCTCGGCCTCTTCCCGCTGCGCGCCCATCTGATCGTCTTCGACCTGAGACGTGTCATCATCAAAGACAACCATTGCGGCCGCACCCGCCGCCATCAGGCCCAACAAACCCGCAAACATCAACATAACACCACTCCACAAAACGCCCCACGGAATAAGGACGTGGCGGAGCATATAGGTAAAGCAGTTTTGATTCAGTTGGTTAACAGGTCTTGCCCGCCATATTCCAGAGCACGGGATGTTGCGCATAGGCGATATATAGCGGATGCCGCGGATGCCCGTGCTTTGTGACCCCGAGACAATGGATCGGCCTTCCCGTGCGAAACAGCATGTCGCGAACCCGTGTCCCCTGTCCGTGAAGGTCGCCATGCGCGCCCCAGGCCGCGATCACCTGATCCGCCCAGTCACATGCCGCAAGGACGGCGTCGGCGTTTTCTTCACCTTCGGGTGCCGGATGTTTGCGCAGTTTCGCAGGGTCCGTTTCGCGCAGAGCAAAGATGTTCACCGCCCGAAATCCTCCGAACCCCAATGCCCGCGCGCGCCGTTCGCAGCGTTCAATGGTAGGGTCGTTATCCCGTTCGGTCGCTTTCGAAGGGTTCAGCATTACAAAGGCGACACGTGGTGCAGCCTCGTCCCAGAGGCGGGTCAAGGAATAGCGATACGTGCCGCATGCGGAATACTCCGCATACGAGGCCGCATCACCTTTTTGAAATTCCTTGCGTATCATGGGCTTTCCGGACCGTTTGTCGGCCGACATTACTCTGGCAGGACAAAGACACGATTGGGGTGCAACTCACCCGACTTGAAAACACCCACCGCCACAGCTTGCCCTTCGAAAGAGGCCCAAGCCTCGTCGCCATAATCTACATCGTGGGCGATGACCATGCCCGGGTTACCGTTGCGCAGCCGCACCGCACCCTCTGAGGTGCATTTCACCTCGGGCAAGTCGTCCAGCGCGACTTCGAGGGGATACAGAAATTCATCAAGCTGCGTGGTTTTTGCCAGCTCGTCGATCTGTTCAATCGATACACCTTCCGAGGCCACAAACGGCCCCGACCACACGCGCCTCAGCTCGCGGACATGTCCATAGCAGCCCAGCACTTCGCCTAGGTCCCGCGCGACGGAGCGTACATAGCCGCCTTTGCCGCAGACCAGTTCCAGAAGGACATGATCCTCGTCTTCGCGGTCCAGCATGACCAGCGACTCGACCCAAAGGGAACGTGCCGCGATTTCCACATCCTCCCCGTCCCGCGCGAGTTTGTAAGCGCGTTGTCCGTCGATCTTTACGGCGCTGAACTTTGGGGGCACCTGCTGGATATCTCCGACGAACGCGCCCAACGCGCCTTTGATCTCTTCGTCCGACGGGCGGATATCTGATGATGCGATCACTTCACCTTCGGCATCGTCCGTGTTTGTCGCCTGTCCCAACCGGACGGTGAATTCGTAGCATTTCAGCGCATCGGTGATGTAGGGCACCGTCTTTGTGGCCTCTCCCAACGCGACAGCCAGAACGCCCGTGGCATCAGGATCCAGCGTGCCGGCGTGACCAGCCTTTTTCGCATCCATGGCCCAGCGGACCTTGTTGACGACCGAGGTCGACGTCATGCCGGCCGGCTTGTCAACGATCAGCCACCCCGAGATATCACGCCCTTTGCGCTTGCGTCCCATGTCCTGCTCCGTACTTAAACAAGAACGGCGGGATAGCCCGTTCCTCGGGGCACGTCAAATGGCTATGGTTTTAAAGGCGCGCACATGCAGCCTAAACAACCAGGTCTCCGTCGGTCGCGCGTTACTGGCTGTATTCCAGCACGGAATCGGCCACCATTTTGTAGCTCACCGTCACTTCACCTGCACCATCCGAATAGGTGATGTCATGGTTCAGGATTTCGGATTCCAGCGGCCCTTCGATCCAGACCGGGTCATAAAGGCCGGTCAGTTCGACACCCTTGGGATAGGTCACATACACCATCTGGTTGGCAGGGGGTGGTGGCACATGGATACAGGCGCCAACCGTTGGGACCAGCAGGAATTCTGTCGCTCTGAGGCCATTGAATTCCAGCGGCAGGACATATCCTGCCAGTTTGATCTCTTTGCCAACCAATTCTTCGTTCGGCTGCGTATTCGCCTTTTCGTTAGCCGCCATGATAATCAGGCGCTGTTCGAAAAGCCAGTCGACATCCAGCCCTTCGGCGGCCAGGCCGGACCTCAGAGTCTTTATTTCTTCTTTGATCTCAACATCCAGCACACCGGGTTGTTCTGTCTCGTATCGCAAGAGCCTTGCGAGTCTCTGAAGTTGCTCCGTCTCCAGTTTGGCAAACGGGTTTTCGATCGGTTCTGCAGCGACCATCAAATCCTGCCAGTACACCTTTTTTGCATCGGCCAATGACAGACCTGCAGGCAGCGCAAATGCGCAACTTAGAGCGACTGTTCGGGCCATTTGAAACAGGTTAGCCATCAAGGTCTCCGTGTGATCGGTGAATGCGGTGGTCGGGTCAGAGAACAACCTGAGGAGTTCTACTCTTAAATGCAAGGCTGCAGGCACGTCACGACCGCGCAGCGTCCGTAACCTCACGCGATATTTATTCATTCGATAACATACCGGCCTTTTCCGCAAAGTATGAAACGTTGGAACAGCGACACCTGTTTGCATTCTTGCATTCCGGCGACCTTTGCCTACGCTGGTCTTCCTGATGAAGGAGAGTGCCTAAAAAGTTCTAGAACTTCTGATTATTGTGACGCCGAACTTCAACTTGGTGGCCACGGTGGGCTTTCTGGATCCATTTCGCGCGGCAAACTATCTGGACGGGCGCACATGTTACAAATGGACCCTTGCCTCGCCAGAAGGGGGGCTCTGCACGGCGAGCAACGGCGTAACGCTGCAGACACGCCCGATGTCAGAGGTGCAGAACCTGAGCTTCGACATTGTCATCGTGTCGTCCAGTTGGACGCCCGAAACGCATAACACTCCATCCATGCAAGCCGCCCTTTGGCGCTGGGCGCGGCAAGGAAGAACGCTCGGCGCGCTGGATACCGGCGCTTTTATTCTGGCCCGGGCGGGGCTGCTGAAGGACCGAAGGGCGACAGTGCATCATGAACATATCGACGCACTGATCGAGATGTACCCCGATGTCGTGCCCAGCGAAGAACTGTTTGTATTCGATGGCCCTGGATCACCTGCTGTGGTGGTGCTGCGTCGGTTGATTTCGCACTGCACATCATTTTGGGGATACACGGGAATACGCTTGCCAATGCGGCCGCGCGCTATGTGTTTCATCAGAGCGTCAGGCCCCTTGGTGCCCTGCAAAGCCCAGGTAACGTGGAACCTCTGGGGCAACTTGCACCAGACAGTGTGAAACGCGCGATTACGTTGATGGAACGGAACCTGGAACAACCGCTATCAATCCCCGAAATCAGCAGGACAATTGGACTGTCCCAGAGACAATTGAACCGGTTGTTCACACGTTATGTGAACAATTCTCCGACGCTCTACTACCGCGATATCCGTCTCGACAGGGCACGCGGGCTGGTCACGCAGACCGAGATGCCGCTCGCCGAAGTGGCGATCGCCGCGGGATTTGCCAGCCAGGTGCATTTCAGCCGGGCCTATCGTCAACGCTTTGGTTTGTCACCCCGCAGTGACCGGGTCGAAGGGCGAGTACCCGTCGAATTCCGTGCATGGCCGATGCACCGCAAAAACAAACCTTCCGCACCAGAGGGCGAAAAAAGTTAACTAGATGGCTACCTGCGCACAAAACAGCCCACTCCCAAACAATTTGAAGACATTGCCCAAGGCTATGATGAAAACGCATCGGCATCTCTTTCGCTGCGGGCCGAAGCCTATACCGACGCGATGTGGTACAACATCGACCTCAAAGAAATCATTGCCAAAACCTGGCAATGGGTTTGCCACGTAGAAAAGCTGCGCGAGCCGGGCAGCTATGTCACGGTCGAGATTGCAGACCAGCCGATAGCCATCGTACGAGACCGCGAAGGCGTGCTTCGGGCCTTTTACAATGTCTGCAAACACCGTGCGCACGAACTGCTTTCGGGTGAGGGCAACACCACGCGCATCATGTGTCCCTATCACGCCTGGGTTTACAAACTTAACGGCCAACTGGTGCGGGCACCGCATACTGAAAACCTCGAAAACTTCGACCCCGGACAGATTTGCCTGCATCAGGTAAAGGACGAGGAATTCTGCGGCTTCATCTATGTAAACCTCGACAACACGGCAAAACCGCTTGCGGAATTGTCTAGTGATCTGGAAACGGAGATCACATTTTGGGCCCCGGATATCGGGGACCTGACTTTTGCCCACCGTCTGACCTATGATATCGAATCCAACTGGAAGAACGTCGTCGACAACTTCCTCGAATGCTATCATTGCCCGTCGGCGCACAAGGATTTCTGCACGCTCATCGAGATGGACACGTACAGGGTGACCACACATGGCATTTATTCCAGTCATGTGGCGGATGCCGGAAACGCCGCGAACAGCGCCTATGATGTGTCCAACGCGACGGTAAAAACCCATGCAGTGTGGTGGCTTTAGCCCAACACCTGCATCATGCGCTATCCGGGCCGATCGAGCATGACCATCCTGAACATTATTCCCGCAGGTCCGGATCGCACACTGGAAACCTATGATTTCTTTCTGGAAACCAAGGAACCTAACGAGTCAGAGGTCGAGTCCATCCGTTATCTCGACGAAGTGCTACAAGCTGAAGACATTGCCATCGTTGAAAGCGTGCAAAAGGGCATGAGCACAGCAGCCTTCGACTCGGGCTGTATCGTCAATGACCCTGACGGGTCTGGCATGTCGGAACATGCGGTGCATCATTTCCACGGTCTTGTTCTGGACGCCTACAAACTGGCGGCGCAATGACAAGCGCCCTTCCCTGCAAACCGATGAGCTTCGAGCCCCCCCCGATAGGCTGACATCTCGTGTCACAGTCACTCATCAAACGCAGGAAAAAGGAACGTCTCAAAAACCGAATATCTTGGTTGTCATGGCCGACCAACTGGCGCCGCACTATTGCGGGGCTTACGGGCACCCTATCGCAAAAACCCCGCATGTGGATGCGCTTGTGGCCCGTGGTATGCGCTTTGACGCGGCCTATTGCAACTCGCCGCTTTGTGCCCCTTCGCGGTTTTCCATCATGTCTGGTCAGTTAATCAGTCGGATCGCCGCCTATGACAACGCCTCCGAGTTTCGAGCAACCGTGCCGACATTTGCCCACTATCTTCAGATACTCGGGTATCGCACCTGCCTGTCCGGCAAAATGCATTTTGTCGGGCCAGACCAGAAACATGGCTTCCAGGATCGTGTAACCACCGACGTTTACCCCGCGGATTTCGCATGGACTCCAGATTGGGAAGCCCATGATGAACGGATCGATAAGTGGTATCACAACATGCAAACGGTCAAGGAAAGCGGCGTTGCCGTGGCGACTTTCCAGACCGACTATGACGACGAAGTCAGCTTTGCTGCGCGCATGTGGTTGATCGACAGGGGACGAGACCGTGCACATGGCGCGGAAACGCCTTTTGCCTTGGTGGCCAGCTTCATCCATCCCCATGACCCCTATGTCGCACAGCCTGAATGGTGGAACCTTTATGAGGATGCAGAGATTGACATGCCTGCCTTCACTCTGCCCTCCGAAGACCAGGATCCGTTCTCGCGCCGGGTCATGGACGGGATCGAGGCAAACCATGTGCCACTGACTGAAGAGGAGGTCTGCCGCGCGCGCCGTGCCGACTTGGCGAATGTCAGCTATTTCGACAGCAAGCTGGGTGAAATCGTCAGAACACTCGAGGATATCGGGGAACTGAACAACACGAGCCTGATTGTCACAGCCAACCATGGCGACATGCTGGGAGAGCGCGGGTTGTGGTACAAAATGAATTTCTTCGAACAGTCGGCGCTTGTCCCACGGATCATGGCCGGGCCGGGCATTGCGCAGGGCACAGCCCAGAACGCCTGTTCGCTGCTTGACCTGTTGCCGACCTTCATTGATGCCGCAGAAGGATCGCTCGATATGCTGGGCGACATCATAGACGGACGTTCGCTGTTGCCCTTAGCGCGGGGTGAAGCTGACCCTGTGGATGAAGCCATTGGCGAATACTGCGCCGAGATGACTCCCTATCCTGTGGTCATGATCCGGCGCGGCGCCTTGAAATACATCCACTGCGATGTGGACCCGCCCCAGATGTATGACCTTTCGAAGGATCCCGCAGAAAGAACCAACATTGCCGCTGATCCTGAATATGCAGAGGCGGCAGCCGCGTTCGAAGCCGAAGTCAAAGCGCGCTGGGACGGCGAGATACTGCGTGCTGACGTGATCGCAACCCAGAAATCCCGTCGCGCCCTGCACGCGGCAATGGCGACGGGGTCCGGAGAACACTGGGTACAACCCGCCATCAGACGCAAGTCAGCAGTATGTGCGCAACCACATGGATTGGACCGAAGCCGCGGACCGTTACAGGTTTCCACCCCTGAAGGAGGCATAGGATGAAACTCGAAGGAAAAATTGCCATGGTTACCGGCGGTCGCGGCGGCATTGGCAGGGCAATCGTCGCGCGCTTTCTGTGCGAAGGGGCGACTGTCTATGCGGCAGACCTGACCAGTCAGGGTTCTCTTGCCGACGCATCCGATCATGACAGCCGCTTCATTGCGATGAACGTGGCCGATGAGGCATCAGTGAAATCGGCCATGGATCAGGTGTAAAGGGACTTTGGCAAGTTGGATATCCTCGTCAATGCTGCTGGCAGCGAAATTGAAAAAAAACATCGAGGACACAACCCTTGACGAATGGAACCAGAGTTTCGCAGTCAACTGTACGGGCACCTTCCTGACGTCAAAATATGCCCTGCCCCTAATGAGACAGGCAGCGGCATTTGGTACAACGGCCAGCCTGATCAACTTCGGCAGCTATGACGGCTCTATCGCCGATCCGGGGCTGGCGGCTTATTGTGCGACGAAGGGAGCCGTTCATGCGTTGACCCGCGCGATGGCGTGCGATCATGGGCCCGAAGGCATTCGTGTGAACGCGATTTGCCCCGGCTATATCGACACGCCGATGCTCCAGAGCTTTTTTACCGGCGATGGATCGGGCGCGGGTGGCAAGACCATCGACCAGTTGCAACAGGCGGTGCGGGATGTGCACCCGATGCGGACTTATGGCACACCCGAGGATATTGCGAACCTCGTGAACTGGCTTGCTTCGGACGAAGCTCGCTATGCCAGCGGGCAGCTTTGGGTGTTGGATGGCGGACTGTCGGCACAAGTTCAGCAGATGAAACTCTGAGCAAGCAGAAGAGTCAGCACATGAAGTTTCGCACGACAGAACAGGCCACACGCAACTCCGTGACAGGCATCTGGGGTGTACTTAGAGCTGCAGCGCCCGAAACCCACGCGTCGGACTTGGGTCAGTTCACAGTCTTTACTCAGTTCACAGTCTTTACAATGAACAAGCGGAGGACGCAGGGTACCCTGCTGGATCGCGCATGAGCGAAGATTTTGAACGCATGCTGTCGGGTGGCCATCCAAATTCACTTGGTCGTACGATCGAGGTAGTTGAGACAGTGCTCGCAGTCCCCACCCGCATGGACGAGCTTTTGGGCTGTTACAAAAGCCAAGACGGGGTCGTACGTTTGCGGGTTTCGAACGCCCTGCGAAGGGTTCAGGCCCGGCAACCGGACCTGATCGTTCCATTGATTGACAAACTGATCGAAGAGATCGGCGCGTTGGATCAGGCCTCAGCTCAATGGACACTGCCAAAGTTATTTGAAGGCGCCCATGCAGAGATGTCAGAAATGCAAAGGGCCCGCGCCGTTGGTCTGGTAAAGCGGAACCTCGAAGTCCATTCCGACTGGATCGTATTGAACAATTCCATCGAGTATCTCGCGACACTTGCAAATGACTACGACGCGCTGAAGGATTGGTTGCTTCCGCATCTGAGCCGACTTTCGGATGAACCACGCAAATCCGTGGCCAGACGGGCCGGAAAGTATCTAGGCAAGCTGGAGGCGAAGCAGACATGAGCAAACCAGTCATCATCACCTGCGCGCCGACCGGTGGCATTCATACGCCGACGATGTCGGAGCACCTGCCGGTCACGCCCACCGAGATCGCAATCGCCAGCATCGCGGCGGCCAAGGCTGGGGCGTCGATCATTCACCTGCATGCGCGGGACCCGGAAACCGGCAAACCCGACCCCGATCCGGACCTGTTCATGGGTTTCCTTCCCCGTATCAAACAGGCAACGGATGCGGTGAGGAATGTCTCGACCGGTGGCGGGCTGGGCATGTCGCGCGAGGAACGCTTGCGTGCGGCGCTGCGGGCCAGCCTCGAAATGGCGAGCATGAATATGGGATCCATGAACTTTGGCATTTTCCCAATGCTCGACAAGTATTCAAACTGGAAGCACGCTTGGGAGCCCGAATTCCTGAACATGACCCGCGACTTTATCTTCCGCAACACGTTCACCGAAATTGAATACGCGCTGAAAGAACTTGGCGAAGGTCACGGCACGCGGTTCGATTTCGAATGCTATGCTCTGGGGCATCTCTATAACCTTGCGTGGATTATTGATCAGGGCTGGCTGCAAGGGCCGATCTTTGTGCAGATGGTTTATGGTATTTTGGGCGGGGTCGGGGCCGATCTCGACAATCTGATGCACATACACACCATCGCAAACAAACTGTTTGGAGATGACTACGAATGGTCCGTGCTGGCCGCCGGACGGCATCAAATGCCCTTCAGCACACAGAGTGCACTGCTAGGCGGCAACGAACGGGTGGGTCTTGAGGACAGCCTCTATATCGCCCCAGGTGAAAGGCCGTATCGAGCGCGCAGCAAGTCAGCAAAATTCGCAACATCATCGAAAACCTGGGGCTGAAGGTGGCCGCTCCGGCCGAGGCGCGGGTGCGCCTCGGGTTGAAGGGTAGCGATCAGGTCGCGTTCTGAGAGGAAAAGAACATGCAAACAAAGATGCTGATCAACGGAGAACTGGTGGCGGGCAACGGCGAGGCTTTGCCGGTAATTGACCCTGCAACCGGAGCGGAAATCGCACAGGTGAACGAGGCCAGCGCAGACCAGGTCGAGCCGCTGTGCGCAGCGCAGAAGAGGCTGCTGAAACCTTCTCGCGCAGCCCGCCTGCGGATCGTGCGGCGTTTCTGCTCGGGATTGCGGATTGCCTTGAGGCCCATCAGGACGAGTTGGCAAAACTGGAAAGCCTTGACGTCGGCAAACCGTGGCCCTCTGCCCGCGATGACGAGATGCCTCTGACCATCGATACATTCCGGTTCTTTGCAGGCGCGGCGCGGACCATGACGGGGTCTGCCGAGGGTGAGTATGTCGAAGGCCACACCAGCATGATCCGGCGCGACCCAGTCGGGCCGGTTGCCGCGATTGCACCATGGAATTATCCACTGATGATGGCGGCATGGAAGCTCGCCGCACCGATTGCGGCTGGGTGTAGCGTTGTCCTTAAACCCTCGGAAGTGACGCCACTCTCGACTTTGCGGGCGGCAGAGTTGCTAAATGAGATCCTGCCCAAGGGCGTGTTGAACGTGATCCACGGGCACGGGCCCACGATTGGCGATCAGCTGATCAATAGCCCTCAGATGGAGGCAGTCACCGTCACTGGCAGCCCGGCCACAGGCATGGCGGCCTATGCGGGCGGCAGGTGAACAAATCCGCCATGTCCACTTGGACCTGGGTGGCAAGGCCCCGGTGATCGTCTTTGACGATGCCGATATCAACGCGGTGGCCGAAACCATCCGGTATGGCAGCTTCTTCAACGCGGGGCAGGACTGTGCCCAACCCTGCCGCGTGATGGCGCAGGACGGGGTTTATGACAAGCTGGTGGCCGCGATCGAAGCGCAGGTCAAGGAAATCCTGGTCGGGACGCAACGCGAGGAAGGCACCGAGATGGGGCCGATTGTGTCGACAGCCCAACGCGAAAGAGTGGCCGCCTTTGTCAACCGCGCCAGTGGCGCCTGCGAGGTTGTCACAGGTGGCGCTGCAGGGGATCGTGAGGGGTTCTTCTATCAGCCGACTGTTCTGGCCAATGTGGCCAATGACGCTGAGGTTGCGACGCATGAGGTCTTGGGTCAGTGGTTACGCTGTCGCGCTTTTCCGATGCGGAAGACGCTTTGAAAACCGCCAACACGGGACGCTACGGCTTGGCGTCTTCGGTCTGGACCGCGAATGTCGGCCGGGCCATGCAGTTAACAAGCCGCCTGCACTATGGCTTTACATGGGTCAACACGCATGGGGTCGGCACACCCGAAATGCCCTGGGCCGCGATGAAAGGATCGAGAACAGGCTGCGACATGAGGGTCTATGCGCTGGATGCCTATACCTCGGTCAGACATGTGATGGTGGCCCATGGATAAACCGACAGCCATCGTGATGGGCAGCAGCCGGGGCATCGGACGCGCGATTGTCGACCGGTTGCTGATCGAGGGTTACAACGTTGCGACCTGCGGGCGCGGCACACGGCCTGATGATTTGAACGTAGCCGCGTACTGGGTTCAGGCGGATGTCTCATTTACCGGTGATGCAGAAATGCTCGTCCAAGAGGCCAAAAGTGTTTTTGGGCGGGTATCAGTGTTGGTCAACAACGCTGGTGTTCAGATTGAGAAGACCGTCGCCGAGAGCGAGGACAACGACTGGGACCTTGTGATGAACGTCAATTGTAAAGGTGTGTTCAACATGTGCCGCGCCGCACTGGCGGACATGACTGAACACGGCGGCAACATTATCAATATCGGCTCGATTTCCGGCATGGTATCAGACCCGTCCATGGCGCTCTATAACGCGTCCAAGGCGTGGGTTCATGGGCTGACACGCTCGATCGCTGTCGATCACGGGCCCAAGGTGCGTTGCAACGCAATCCGACCGGGCTGGATCATGACCGAGATGGCCGAGGATGCTTTTGCGCTTGCAAAAAGCCCCGACGCGGCAATGGTGGACGCCCTCTCGCGCCATCCAGTCGGACGCTTTGGAACGCCCAACGACATTGCAGATATGGTGACGTGGCTGACCTCGGATCAATCGGCCTATGTGACCGGCGAATGCTTTACCGTGTATGGCGGCATGACGGCAGCCTCCCCTCTTAACCCGGGATTGTTCTGATGGTTTTTCAACACACAGCCTGCCTTGGCGGCGGGGTCATTGGCGCAAGTTGGACGGCGCTTTTTCTCGCATCGGGTCGGTCTGTTGCTGTATTCGATCCTGCGCCCGACATTGAAACACGCGTCCGGGATTATGTTGAAACTGCATGGCCGACTCTGGCCGAACTGGGGCTGACAAAGGACGGAAATTCGGATGCGATCAGCTTTCACAGATCTGCGGCCGAGGCAGTCAAGGGCGCGGGACTCGTGCAAGAGAACGTGCCCGAACGATTGCCCATCAAACACGCGACTTTTGCCGAGATTGAGCCGGTTCTTGAACCGGATGCGATCGTCGCAAGCTCGGCCTCGGGGTTTATGCTGAGCCAGATGCAGGGCGGTTGGAAAACCCCTGCGCGCTTTGCCTTAGGGCACCCGTTCAACCCACCGCACCTTATTCCTCTGGTCGAAATCCTTGGAAATGGCAAGACAACCGAAGGCGTTGTCGAGGTCGCTCAGCGCTTTTACTAGGCCGTCGGAAAAATCACGATCAGACTTCAAAAGGAAAAGAACGGACATGTCGCAAACCGTCTGCAAGCGACAATCTGGCGCGAGGCGATCAGCCTTGTGCTGGAAGGCGTCGCCAGCGTCGAAGATGTGGACAAGGCGGTTTGGGCCGGCCCCGGCCTGCGTTGGGCGGCGATGGGCCCGACCATGTTGTTCAATCTTGGCGCGGGCGAAGATGGCCTACAGTCCTTCTGCGACCACTTTGCCGACACGTTCAACGGGTGGTGGGATGATCTTGGGCAAGTCTATCTTGACGGGCAAGTGGCACAGCAGTTGATAGCCGGTGTGGAAGACCAGTCGCGCAGCCGTCCGCAGGCAGAATTGTCGGCGTAACGCGATGCCTTGATTACCGCGATGCAAAAGGCGACCGCAGGTCTGCGGTAAGCCCCCGAGCCCCATATACACAAGATGCCAGGACGCGGCCGCATTTGCTTTTGTTTGGACAACTCTCGGGTCAGGTGCCAAACTGGAACCATGAAACCCCTGCTCAAGATTGGTCTGCTTGCGTCGTGTGCGCTTGCATTTGGCACCAGTGCTCCAGAGGCACAGATCGGCGATTGTTCTGTCGACGCCATGCTGGTGTTTGATGGCTCTGCGTCCATGGACGAGATCAGCTTTGAAAGCGGCCCCAACACCCGCATCGTGGAAGCACGACAAGCGATCCGTCGCGCGATGCCGGACATTGCGCCCTATCGAAGGGTGGGCCTTATGATTTATGGACCGGGCCCAAATGGCGCTTGTCAGAACCTAGATCTCCGTTTTGGTCCGATTGAAAACGCAGACGGTCCGGTGATAGACGCCGTTGAGGCGCTGCGCCCCGATGGTCTTACACCGCTGACCGAAGCGGTCCGCCAAGCCTCAGAGGCCCTTGAGTACCGCATCAACGCGGGCGTCGTGGTTCTTTTGACCGATGGAAACGAAACCTGCGGCGGACGGCCTTGCGACATGGCATCTGCGCTCAAGGCGACAGCCCGTGACCTGACGGTGCATGTGATCGGATTTCGCGCCGAGGTCGATTTTTTCGCGTGGAACAACCCCGAGCAAGACCCAGAAAACACAACCACCGTAGCCCGTTGTCTTGCAGATGAAACGGGCGGGTTGTTTGTCACAACCGAGACCGTCGAAGAATTGGTCGCAGCTCTTCAACGTACGCTTGGTTGTCCGGTTATCGGGTGAGCTTCTTGCATGCGGAGGTGGGGTGCGACCGCAAAAGCGGCATCTCAATGTGACAGCTTGCGCTAGGACAAAATCCAATCCCGCACCAGAACAGCTTCGTTCGACAGGCCCTTGCTCTTGGACCAAACGAGGTAAAATCCCTTGCCCGTGCGCCATTGCCATTCCTTGCGCGCGGCCAGCAAGCCCTGCGCGACCAAACGATCCGTCACATGTTGCCAGCCAAATGCGAACCCCTCACCAGCCATGCAAGCCTGGATCACCAGAGCGTAATCATTCAGGCGCAGACCGCCTTTCGCCTCGATATTGCGAATGCCGAAATGGGCAAACCAGTCTCGCCAACTTGGGCGTTCGCGCACCGGTTCCTCAAGGTGGATAAGGCGTTGATGAAGCAGGTTGGGCAGGCTGCGCAGATCGACCGCCGCCGCCATGGTGCTGGGCGAGGCAATCGGATATATCACCTCTTCCGCGATCAACGCGCTTTCGCAACCAGGCCAGTCACCGGCACCACGACGCACGGCGAGACTTATGTTTTCGGCATCAATGTCAGGTTCGCGGTCACTCGATTGAAGACGCAAATCAATTGCGGGATGGCGCGCCTGTAAATCGGCAAGACGTGGCATGATCCAGTAATTGTTAAAGGCCGTGGACGCATTCAGCGTGACATAATCGGGCCGCGTGCGCTGCCGTATGGCGTTGGCAGATTCGGCAAGGTATTCAAAGGCATGTGTCACATCTGCGAACAGCCGTTCCCCCACCGAGGTCAGCGAAACCTTGCGATGACTGCGCGCGAAAAGCGCAACGCCAAGGCTCTGTTCCAACCGCCGGATTGAGGCACTGACAGCGGGCTGTTGCACGTTCAGTTCCTGCGCCGCCCTGGTAAAGGACCCCAATCGCGCTGCGGCTTCAAAAACCACAAGATGGCGAGGCGAGGCGAGATGTTTCCACAAATTTTGCATAATTTGAAATTATCCAAAGCATTTCTTTTTTCAAGCGTCACAAGAGATTTCAAAGGCGCTAGCCTTTTTCAAACAACTCTGAGAGTGGCGAAATGGCAAGACGGTCCAGACAGGTTCGAGCACGCGGAAACGAAGTGGCTTTCGGCAGTGCCGCACCCTATATCCAGCGCTCGCTTCCCTTCTTCGATCCGCTCGACGAAGAACAGATCACCCGTCTGGAGCAACAGGTGGACTGGATTCTTCAGGATATCGGCATCGCCTATCGGGATGATCCGGAAGCACTGGACCTCTGGCGGCGCGAAGGTGCTGTGATCGACGGTGATATCGTCAAGGCCCCATCGGATTGGATCCGCTCCCTCTGTGCCAAGGCCCCACGCGCGTTCACGCAACTGGCGCGCAACCGCGAAAGGTCGGTCGTGATTGGCGGTCAGAACCAGGTCTTCGCCCCGATCTATGGCGCGCCGTTTGTTCGCGATCTAGAGGGGGGACGGCGCTATGGTGACATGGCGGCCTTCGAAGATCTCGTGCGGCTCACATACATGTTGCCGTCGCTGCACCATGGCGGGTTCGTCACCTGCGAACCCTGCGATGTTCCGGTCAGCAAACGGCACCTCGACATGCTTCTGGCGCATATGACCCTGTCGGACAAACCCCATCTCGGGGCCATCACCGAAATGTCCCGCGCCCAAGACAGCGTTGATATGGCCGAGATCGTTTTCGGGACTGATGTGATGGCAGAGAACTGTGTGATCATGGGCAACGTGAACACCAATTCTCCGCTGTTGGTAGACAAGGTCGTGACCGAAGCGGCGCGGGTATATGCCACCCGTGGACAAGGCATGGTCGTAGTGCCATTCATTCTTTCGGGCGCTATGGGCCCAGTTTCGACGGCAGCATCCGTAGCACAAGCCATGGCCGAAGCGATGAGTGTGTGTGCCTATGTGCAGCTGTTGCGCCCGGGGGCACCGTTCGTGCTAGGCAACTTCCTGTCCTCCATGTCGCTGAAATCCGGAGCGCCAACTTTTGGGATGCCGGAACCCGTCATGTCGAACTATGCCATCGGGCAACTGGCGCGTCGTGCTGGTTTGCCCCTGCGCTGCGGGGGATCGTTGACCGCATCCAAAGTCGAGGATGCCCAAGCCGCCTATGAAAGTGCAGACTCGATGCATTCCACCATGCTGGCCGGGGCCAACTTCGTCTTGCACGCTGCGGGTTGGCTCGAAGGCGGGTTGTGTACCGGCTTTGAAAAACTGGTGATGGATGCAGATCGGCTTGGCTCTTATCAAAAGGTGCTGTCGGCGGGGTTGGATACCTCGGAAGAGGCATGTGCCCGCGATGCGTATCAAGAAGTCGAGGCAGGTGGGCATTTTCTGAGATGTGCCCATACGATGCGAAACTACCAGACTGCGTTTTACGAACCGAAACTGAGCGATAGCGAAAACGTCGAAAGCTGGGAGGATGCCGGGTCGAATGACATGCGCCAGCGCGCATTCAAGCGTTGGACCCAAATGCTGCGAGAGTATCAAGCACCGCCAATGGATGAAGGTGTACGGGAAGAGTTGCTGGCCTTTGTCGCCAAACGCAAAGAAGAGTTACCCGATGCCTGGTACTAAGATCACGGGCCTGCGGGCGACCCCCATCAATATTCCTCTCGAAAAACCTATGTGGTGGACCGGCGGGCATTATCCCGGCACATCGAAAACAATTATCGAGGTTGAAACCAATCAAGGTCTGATCGGGCTAGGCGAAGCCCCCTCGGTGGATGTCGTCGAAACCATCCGGGCCATGGGCGAGCGTCTGGTAGGCGCTGATCCTCTGGACATTGCAGGCTGCGAGGCGCTTTGCGTTCCACCTTGGCAAATCGTTCAAAACACCGATGACAGTTCCGTTGTCAAAGCATTCGGAGCGATCGAAATCGCCCTCTGGGATTTGCGGGGCAAGCTGGCGAATGAGCCCCTCTATCGGTTGTTGGGTGGGGCCGTGCGCAAGGAAATTCCCTTCACCGAATATTTTGGCTTTCGCGCAGGCGGTGAAATGACGCCAGAGGCCGTTGCCGACTACTGCCTTCAAATGCAAGAGACTTATGGCAGCACGATGTTCGAAGGCAAGTTGATCCTTGGCGATCCAAAGCTGGAGATCGATACGGTCAAGGCATTGAGAACGGCACTTGGTCCCGAGGCAATGCTGAGGCTCGACAGCAATATGCAATGGTCGCTGCCCACCGCAATGCGGATATTCCGCGAGATCGAACCCTACGACATCCGCAACTATGAAGATCCTGTTGCGACCTTTGAAGAGATGGCCGAGCTGCGCCGCCATTTCGCGATTCCGATCTCCACGCATGTGCCCGATATTCGCCGGGCCGTGGCCCTTGGGGCGCCCGATTATATCGTCACCAACTTCGCTGTGCTTGGCGGGATTTCCCGCGCGATCCGCTTTATCGGCGCGTGCGAGGCGATGGGCGTTGGGTTTTGGTGCTATTCCGGTGATGCGGGCATCGCGACCGCAGGCTACTTGCATATGTCTGCCGCCATGCCCTGGATCACCGAGCCATCTCAATCCCTTTTCCGTTGGCAAGTTGGTGACGTGATCGAAGATGGCCCCTTCCGGCAGACCAATAACGTGATCCGTGTGCCGGAAGGCCCCGGCCTTGGCGTCACACTGGATCGGGCGGCGCTGGCACATTGGCACCAACACCTGCTGGACAACGGCCCGCTTGACCATTTCCATGACCCTGCAAGCCCAGGGCGCTTCCGCCGTTTGCCGCTCAACTAAGGAGACCCCCATGCCCGAGATTCAAAAAGACGAAACCGCCATAGGCAAACCGCTTCCGTCGCATGCCAAAGTCGTGGTGATTGGCGGGGGCGTGGTCGGTTGCTCCATCCTGTTCCATCTAGCCAAGTTCGGTTGGAAAGACGTTGTCCTTCTGGAGCGGGACGAGTTGACCTCGGGCTCAAGCTGGCATGCGGCGGGACAAATTCACACGATCAGTTCCGACCCAAACATCAGTCGCCTTCAGAGCTATACCATCGACCTTTACAAAGAAATCGAAGAAACATCGGGCCACTCAGTAGGGCTGCACATCACCGGTGGTTTCTATGCGGCCTCGACCAAGGAATGGTATGACTATCTGAAACGCGAACGCTCCAAAGCGCGTTATATGGGACTTCACCAGGAGTTCATTTCGCCGCAGGAACTTGCCGAACGACATCCGCTGATTGATCCCAAACATTACTATGCCGCGCTATGGGATGATCAGGACGGCGACCTGGATCCGTCTGGCGCGACCTATGCCTTTGCCAAATCCGCCCGCGTGCACGGGGCACATTATTTTACGCATTGCGGTGTGACCGCGATGACCCAACGCCCCGACGGGTCATGGGACCTAACCACACCCAAAGGAGTGATCAACGCCGAACAGGTTGTGAACTGCGGCGGTCTTTGGGCACGCGAAGTCGGCCACATGTCGGGCATTCACCTGCCCGTGCAGCCGATGGAACATCACTACTTGATTACGGAAAGCATCCCTCTGATCAAAGATCGCATGGAAAGCATGGGTGAGGCCGGAAGGCTGCCGGCAGGGATCGATTATGAGGCCAATATCTATTTCCGTCAGGAAAGGCAGGGGATGCTGCTGGGTACCTATGAACCCAAATCGACCCCATGGAAGGTAGAGGGTACACCGTGGGATTTCGGGCACGAGCTTTTGCAGCCCGACCTTGACCGCATTGCCGATAGGCTTGAGATGTCCTTTGACCGCATCCCAACGATTGGCGAAGCGGGGATCAAGGACATGATCAACGGTCCCTTCACGTTCGGCCCCGATGGCAACCCGATGATCGGGCCTGTTCCGGGTATGAAGAACTATTGGGTTGCTGTTGGTGTCATGGCGGGGTTCTGTCAGGGCGGGGGTGTAGGCCTGACCATGGCCGAATGGATGATTGACGGCGAACCCTCCATCGACGTCTGGGCCATGGATGTCGCCCGCTTTGGCGAATTTGCAACACCCGACTGGGGCACGGTCAAATCATCCGAAAACTACGAACGCCGTTTCGTTATGACCTTCCCGAACGAAACCCTGCCCAAAGGCCGGATGCAAAAGACCACCGCGCTCTATGACCGACTTGTCGCCAAAGGCGCGCGTATGGGTCAGGGGTTTGGACTGGAAAACGCGCTCTGGTTTGCCGACGGCCCTGAGGATGCGCATGAGGAACCAACGTTTGAACGCAACCGCAGCCACGACTATGTCGCCCGCGAGGTGCAGGCGGTGCAAAACGCCGTGGGCGGTATCGAGATTGCGAACTTCTCGAAGCACGAATTCAAAGGCGCAGGGGCGCGTGCCTATCTGGATCGCGTACTGGCGGGCTTTGTGCCAAAGCCGGGACGATTGGCGCTGACCCCCATGCTCACCCCAAAGGGCAAGCTTTATGGCGACCTCACTGTCGCATGTCTGGCTGAAGATCACTTCATTCTCTTCGGCTCGGGCGCCATGCAGGAAGCGCATCGTCGGTGGTTCGAACGGGACCTGCCCGCCGACATAACCTATGCCAATATCAGTGACGACTGGCACGGCATTGCCCTGTCCGGCCCAAAGTCCCGCGACTTGTTGCAACGAGTCATGCGCGACGATATTTCGACAATGAAATTCAGGGACCTTCGGCAGACTTTCGTGGCGGGTGTTCCGGTGATCCTGAACCGCATCTCGTTTAGCGGCGAATTGGGTTATGAGATTTATTGCAAACCCCAATATCTCTTGCGACTTGCTGAAGCCATCGAAGAGGCCGGCGCAGATCTGGGTTATCGCTGGTACGGAGCGCGGGCACTGATGTCGATGCGGCTTGAGAAAGGCTGGGGCGTCTGGACCCTGGAGTTCCGCCCAGACTTCAATGCTTTGGAAAGCGGCATGGATGCCTTCATCAACTGGAACAAGGGTTTTGTCGGCAAAGAAGCGACCGAAGCCGCACGCGCGGCTGGCGTTTCGCAAAAGCTGATCACCATGAGCATCGACGTGGACGGCATTGACGTGTCCAATGACGAAGCGATCCTCAAGGACGGTGCTGCGGTCGGCTATGTTTCGTCTGGCGGATACGGGCACAGGGTCGGGAAATCCCTAGCCATGGGATATGTTGCTGCGAAACACGCAGAACCCGGCACCATTCTGCAGGTGGAAATCCTGGGCGAGATGTATGACGCCGAAGTGCTTGGTGCCCCCGCGTACGATACCAATGGCGCCCACATTCGGGCATAGAGCATCGCAACCAAATTAAAGACGGTGCCGCAAACTCGGGTTTGCGTCAGGGCTTTTCTGTATCGGACTCAAAAAGGTACCCGGCGGAGTCCGCCGCGCGATGACCTCAGTCTTCAGCCAGATGACAGGCAACCCGCCCCAGCGAAAGCTGACGCATCGGTGGGCGTTCCTGACGGCAGATGTCTGTCGCGATCGGACATCGCGGATGGAAGGCACAACCCGAAGGCGGATCAATCGGGTCGGGAATCTCGCCCTGCGGCGGCGGCACTTCGCGACCGAACCCGTCCATACGCGGGGCCGCATCCAACAACATCTGCGTATAGGGATGCTTGGGCGTCGAAAACAGAGTTTTCGGGTCGGCCTCTTCGACAAGGCGTCCAAGGTAAAGCACGCCAATCTTGTCGGCCATGTGCTGCACGACGGTCAGGTCATGCGTAATCAGCAAGTAGGTCAGACCGAACTCGTCCTTTAGGTCGCTCATAAGGTTCAGAACTTGCGCCTGAACCGAGACATCCAACGCCGAGGTGGGTTCGTCACAGACAATCAGGCGCGGTTCCGAAGCCAGAGCACGCGCGATACAAATCCGCTGACGCTGCCCGCCGGAAAACTCGTGCGGGAACTTGCCTGCGTCCGAGGCGTGCAGACCAACCTGCTCTAGCAACCTTTCTGCCAGGCCTTTAGTATCGCCGCCCTGCGCCGCGACAGGTTCGGTAATAATATCCCGCACCCGCCAGCGCGGATTGAGCGAAGCATAGGGATCCTGAAAGATCATCTGGATCCTCGAGCGCACCGCAGACACCTTGTCGGCCTGTTTCTCGGTCATCAGGTTCACGCCCTCGACCTCGACATTGCCCTCGGTGGATGACAGCAGCCCGACCAGCATCTTGCCAATCGTGGACTTGCCCGAACCGCTTTCGCCGACCAAGGCGTAAGTGGTCTTTTCCTCAATCTCGAAATCCACATCTGACACGGCGGTTAGATAGGCCTTTTTGCGGCCTTCAAGTACCCGGTTCAACCAAGGTCTAGAGACATCGAAAATCCGCGTCAGGCCGCGGACGCTGACAAAGGCGTTCATGCGAATTCCTCCTCTGTCATGGGAAACCAGCAGGCCGCCCGCTCATTCACCACGGGCGGCAGGGGGGCGTGTCGACACTTGTCCTGCGCATGCGGACAGCGCGGGTGAAAGGCGCAGCCCTCGGGCATCATGTGCAGCCGGGGCATGGCGCCGGGAATCTGGTGCAGCCGGGTTTTGCCCAGAGACGCGATCGGCGTCGAGGCCATCAAGCCGTGCGTGTAGGGATGCTGCGGCGCAGTCAGCACATCGCGTACTGCGCCAAGCTCGGCCAGACGCCCGGCATACATCACTGCCACACGATCTGCCGTTTCTGCAATCACGCCCATGTCATGCGTGATCAACATGACAGCGGTTCCCCTTTCGCGACACAGCTTTTTCAAAAGAGCAATAATTTGTGCCTGTACCGACACATCCAGCGCCGTGGTGGGTTCATCCGCGATGACCAGGCTGGGTTCGGCGCACAGCGCCAGCGCAATCACAACACGTTGCCGCATGCCGCCTGAAAACTCGTGCGGATAGCTGTCGATCCGCTCGGCCGCGCCGGGAATGCCGACCTCTTCCAATGCGGCCACCGCGCGCTTTTCGGCCTCTTTACGGCCAATAGACAAATGGGTCAGCATGGTTTCGGTCAACTGGTCGCCCACGGTCAGAAGCGGGTTCAAAGAGGTCAGCGGATCCTGAAAAATCATGCCGATTTGCTTACCACGCAGCCGGCGCAGTTCCTCGCCCTTGAGTTGGTCGATGCGTTTGCCGTTCAGCCAGATTTCCCCGCCCGAGATGTGGGCCGGCGCATTCAAAAGGCCGATCACTGCGTTGCCGGCCATAGACTTGCCAGCGCCGCTTTCCCCGACCACGCCAAGGATTTCACCCGCGCCAATGTCATAGCTGACACTGTCCACGGGTTTGACGATACCCTGCCGCGTCGGGATTTCGACCGACAGGTTGCGAATGGAAAGAACAGGTTGGGTCAACGGAGCCTCGGATTCAAAGCGTCACGGAGCCAGTCCCCCAACAGGTTGACGCTGAGCGCCAGTGCCAGAAGGGTGCAGGCAGGAAAGAACAGGATCCACCATTCGCCAGAGAACAGGAATCCCTGTCCGATGCGAATAAGCGTTCCCAGCGAGGGTTGCGTCGGCGGTGCGCCCACGCCGAGGAAGGACAGGGTTGCCTCGGCGATGATGGCCAACGCCAGCGAGATGGTCGCGATCACCAGCACCGGCGACAGCGCATTTGGCAGGATATGCTTGGTCATGATGACCCACGGGCTGCGCCCGATCAACTGCGCGGCAGCCACGTAATCTTTGCTTTTCTCGACCAGCGTGGCGCTGCGCACGACGCGGGCAAACTGTACCCAGTCCGACAGGCCGATAGCGAGGATCAGCACCCAGATCGCCATCTGGTCGCGGTATTCGACAGGTGTGATCCCCTTGGCAACACCGAAGATCAGCATGGCGACAAGGATCGAAGGGAAAGTCAGTTGCACGTCAGCCACGCGCATGATGATGGTTTCCGTCCACCCCCCGAAATAGCCCGACACCAACCCGAGAACGATCCCGAGGATCATCGCGAAAAGAACCGCAGAGACACCCACGAACAGCGACACCCGCATCCCGTAAAGGATGGTCGAGAACACATCCCGCCCCTGGTCATCCGTGCCCATCAGGAACGTATTCTGGGTAAACGCGTTTGGTTCCATAGGCGGGGTAAACCCATCCATCAGGTTCAGGCTGGATGGATCAAACGGGTTTGTCGGCGCGATCCACGGCGCGAAAACCGCCGAGAGAACGAGAACGCAAACCACTGCAAAAGAGATTATGGCGACAGGCGACCGCTTAAACGCGTAGAAAAAGTCACTCTCTCGAAAGCGTTCCCAGCGCCCCTTGTCGTGCGCCTGTTCTGTCATCGGTGCGTCTGTCATCAGTGCCCCCCTGCCCGGTCAACCCGAAGGCGCGGATCAATGAATACGTATAGAATATCGACGATCAGGTTGATGCCCACGAACATGACCGAGATCAGCATCAGGTACGCCGCCATCACCGGAATATCGACGAACTGGATCGCGTTGATGAACAACAGACCGACACCCGGCCACTGAAACACGGTCTCGGTGATGATTGCAAAGGCGATGATCGCCCCCAGTTGCAGGCCGATCACGGTCACCACGGGCACCATTGTGTTCTTGAGCGCGTGACGGAAATTGACCACCCGGCTGCGCAAACCTCGCGCACGGGCAAAACGGATATAATCCTGGCGTAGCACCTCGAGCATTTCCGAGCGCACAAGTCGCATAATCAGCGTCATCTGGTAAAGCCCAAGCGTGATAGCCGGAAGGATCAATGCTTTGCGCCCACTTTCGGTCAAGAAACCTGTCGTCCACCAGTCACCTATTTTGACGGTATCTCCACGGCCAAATGATGGTAACCACCCCAACTCAACAGAGAACAGATAAATCAGCAGGATGCCGATCAGGAAGGTTGGCAAGGACACCCCAACAAGGGACGCTGCCATCACGGTATGCGCCGCCAGACCGTTTCGTCGGATCGCGGTAAACACGCCCAGCGCAATACCAGCCAGAATGGCAAGAACCCCCGACACAAACGCCAGTTCGAGGGTTGCCGGCGCGCGCTCCAAAAGAATGTCGGACACCGGGCGCCCTTGTCGGTAACTCACGCCGAAGTTGCCCTGCACGGCCCCTTCAAGGAAACGGTAATATTGAACCGGAAAGGGTTGGTCGAGGCCAAGCTGGGTCCGAAGACGCTCGACATCTTCGATGGTGCGTTCCTGTCCGAGCATGTTGTCGATGGGATCACCCACGAACCGGAACATTGAAAAGGCAACCAACCCCACGACCAGAAGAACGAGGAGCGATTGTCCTATGCGTCGAATGACAAAGGCCAACATTTTTTGGTTTCCCTACCGATCACCTGCAGCAGAATTTGGAATTCTGACTTGGCGCAGCCCACATGGTCCGCGCACGAAAGAACCTATTACCCCTCAAGTGTAAGACGAGACAACCCCAACCGCCGCGAGGTCAACCTGCACTTTTGCAAGGTTTCCCGATATCGGCAAAAGCTTACGTTGCCAAATTGGCCCCCGGGGGAACGACATCCACCGGGGGCCGCATTTTACGCGGACGAACCGCCAAGCTTACTTCATGGTGAAGTATTTGACCTTTGGCTGGTCTTCCGGATCCACATCAATGCCGACACCTTCGGCCATACCCCAGTTCAGAACTTGGTGGTGAATTGGGATATAAAGCTGCTCGTCCTGCACGACGCGCCAGATATCTGCGATATCCGCGTTGCGGGCATCCAAGTCAGTGTTCGAAGCCAGAGACTTGATCTTCGCATTCACGTCAGCGTTGTTGAAGCCAGTGCCATTCCAGGTACCGATATCGCTTTCGCGACCGTGGACGAGGAAGTTGAAGATGTACTCCGAGTCATAGGTCGGAACGCCCCAACCAAGCATGTAGAAGTCGGTTTTGCTTTCGGTGATCAGCGGGAAGTGCTGTGCCTTGGGTTTCGCATCAAGGTTCACCGTGACACCGATTTGGCCCAGCATACCGACGGCCGCCTGACAGATCGCTTCGTCGTTGATGTAACGATCATTCGGGCAGTCCAGACGGATCGAGAACCCGTCCGCATAACCCGCTTCGGCCATCAGAGCCTTGGCGCCTTCGATGTCGGTCATGCTTTCGGCGTCCATCTCGGCGGTCCAGCCGTTGACGAAGGGCGGTGCAATCATGCCTGCGGGCTGCGACTGTCCGCGCATAACGACCTGACGGATCGCATCACGGTTGATCGCCATCGACATGGCCTTACGCACGCGAACGTCGGCCAGCGGGTTCTTGCCCTCGACATTGTCCGCCTCGATGTCATCGGCGCCTTGGTTCATACCGAAGAAGATCACACGGTTTTGCGGGGCCTGCTTGACCATCAGGCCATCGGCACCATCCACACGAGCAATGTCCTGCACCGGCATGTCCTGCAAGAAGTTTACCTCGCCAGACAACATCGCGGCCACGCGGGTCGCGGCATTCTGGATCGGGGTATAAATGATTTCGCTGACTTCCAACGGGAACTGATCACGGCCCCAATAGGCTTCGTTGCGGGTCATGACGGTTTTTACGTCTGGCTCTCGACTGGTCAGAACGTAAGGTCCAGTGCCGTTAGCATTGGTCGTAGCAAAGGTGATCTCGCCGCCTTCAAAGTCCTGAACGTTGACGGTGTTGTTGGCCTCGGTCCAGCCCTTGTCCATGATGAACAGGTTGGTCAGGTTCGACGGCAGGATCGGGTTTGGCCCGCTGGTGACCATTTCGATCGTATAGTCGTCAACCGCGCGCACCTCGGTGATCGAGCCGATGAGTTCTTTCATGTCCGAATTGGGCTGCTTTGCGCGCTCAAAACTGAAGACCACGTCTTCGGCGGTAAAGTCAGCGCCATCGTGGAATTTCACACCTTCACGCAGCTTGAATACCCAGACATTCGGATCGTCTTTGCTGGGGGCCCATTCCGTGGCTAGTGCCGCCTGGAACGCGCCAGTGGTGTCCCGAATGATCAGCGGTTCATACATCTGGTGACGGATGGTGTGGGTCGGCCCTTCGTTCTGGGCATGCGGATCGAGGGTCAGTGCATCACCAGCACGCGCCCAGCGCAGGGTCTCTGCACTTGCCGGCAGGGCTGTTGCGGCAACCAGACACGCAAGAATCGTTTTCATCGCGGTTTTCATGTCATCTCCCTAGGATTACGTCCGGCTTCGTTTTTGTGCCGAACTGATTGTGGTGGCAGTTTTTGCCAGATTTGGGAAAATGACAAGGCTTCGGCCCCACTTTACGCAGCGGCAACAATCCGAGTTTCAGTCCCTTTCACTTTTCAGCAAGAACGCCTGCTGTGCAAAGCATGTCTCTCAGACGCTTACTGGCATTCGCGCATTCAATTCAGAAATGGGCAGCCGCCACTATGCCGTTCCACAAAAAGTAGCCCGGACCTATCACTCTATATATTGACAGTTGGAACACCCTACCCCCAATATCGTGAAGCTTCGGTTCCCTCGAATCTGTTCGAGGGCTAAGAGGGAAGCCGGTGAAAATCCGGCACTGCCCCCGCAACTGTAAGCGGAAAGCAAGGTTGATCACGCCACTGAAACCACGGTTTCGGGAAGGCCAACCAAGCGTTGATCCGCGAGTCAGGAGACCTGCCGCAAGTGTGAAATGATGACCACGAACGGAGGGTTCGGGGGCGTGCATCGTGCGGATTTCGTCGCGTTGCGTCCTCGGCTTTTGAACAGAAAAGAAAGAGGACTGATGAGCATCATCGTTTATTCCAAGCCTGCCTGTGTACAATGCACCGCCACAACCCGTGCGCTGGACGCTAAGGGGATCGACTATGACGTCGTGGATCTCACGCAGGACGACACCGCGCTCAACCACGTCACCGAACTGGGGTATCGGCAGGCACCGGTTGTCGTCGCCGGCGGGGATCACTGGTCGGGCTTTCGCCCCGACATGATCGCACGACTGGCCTGATCGGTGGGCGCCGCACCGGCGCTGGTCTACTTCTCGTCGAAGTCGGGAAACACGGAACGGTTCGTGTCCCGGCTGGGCTTGCCAGCCTCACGTATTCCTATCGACGCAGAGGCACCGCTGCCTGATCCTGGAACTTCTTATGTATTGATCTGCCCGACCTATGCAGATGGGGCGGGGCGGGGCGCGGTTCCGAAACAGGTTATCCGATTTCTGAACGATTCGGCCCGGCGCTCCAGGTTGGCTGGCGTCATCGGAGCCGGCAATCGAAACTTCGGTGCGACCTACGCTCTGTCAGGGCGCATCATCTCTGAAAAATGCAAAGTGCCGCTGCTCTACTCTTTCGAACTTGCCGGCACCGATACAGACATCACCCGCGTGCGGGCGGGCCTTGAAAAACTGGGGGACAACTTATGCTCGACAATGATCTGATCACTCTGGATTATCATGCGCTGAATGCGATGCTGAACCTCTATGACGGAGACGGGAAAATCCGCTTTGACGCCGACCGCATGGCCGCGCGTCAGTATTTTCTACAGCATGTAAACCAGAACACGGTGTTTTTTCATTCACTGGACGAAAAGCTCGGCTACCTGGTGGAAGAAGGCTATTACGAAGAGGCCGTCCTGGACCAGTATTCCAAGAACTTTAAGCGCCATATCTGGGGCGAAGCCTATGCCCGTAAATTTCGGTTTCCCACGTTTCTTGGTGCGTTCAAGTATTACACCTCCTACACGCTCAAAACCCGCGACGGTCAGCGGTTCCTTGAACGCTATGAAGATCGCGTCGTGATGACCGCACTGGCGCTGGCACGTGGGGACGAGGCGCTGGCAATGTCCTTCATGGACGAAATCCTGTCCGGTCGTTTCCAACCCGCAACACCGACCTTTCTCAACGCTGGCAAAGCCTCGCGCGGGGAATTGATTTCCTGCTTCCTGCTGCGTCTCGAAGACAACATGGAAAGCATCGGGCGGGGCATCAATTCAGCTTTGCAACTATCCAAACGTGGGGGCGGCGTGGCCCTGTTGCTGACCAATATCCGCGAACACGGAGCCCCGATCAAAGGCATCGAAAACCAGTCCTCGGGTGTGATCCCCGTAATGAAGCTTCTTGAGGACAGTTTTTCTTATGCCAACCAGCTTGGCGCGCGGCAGGGTGCGGGCGCAGTATATCTGAGCGCGCACCACCCCGATATCATGCGGTTCCTTGATACCAAGCGCGAAAATGCGGATGAAAAAATCCGTATTAAGACCCTGTCGCTTGGTGTGGTGATCCCAGACATCACCTTCGAATTGGCCAAGCGAAACGCCGACATGTATCTGTTTTCGCCGCATGACGTCGAATGCGTCTACGGCGTGCCGTTTTCCGAAATTTCAATCACCGAGAAATACGAGGAAATGGTCGATGACAAGCGGATCCGCAAATCCAAGGTCAACGCGCGCGAATTCTTCCAGACCATCGCCGAAATACAATTTGAGTCAGGCTACCCTTATGTCATGTTCGAGGACACGGTGAACAGGATGAACCCGATCGCAGGGCGCATCAACATGTCGAACCTCTGCTCGGAAATCCTGCAAGTGAACGAGGCGTCAGCCTTCAACGATGACCTTAGCTATTCGCATATAGGCACGGATATCTCTTGCAACCTCGGCTCGCTGAACATTGCCAAAACAATAGATGGCAAAGACCTTGGCGCAACGGTCGGGGCGGCCGTGCGCGCCTTGACCGCCGTGTCGGAGATGTCTGCCATCGACTCGGTGCCGTCGATCCGCAGGGGCAATGACGAAAGCCATGCCATCGGCCTTGGCCAGATGAACCTGCATGGTTTCCTTGCACGTCAACATGTGCACTACGGCAGCCCCGAGGGTGTAGAGTTCACTTCGGTTTATTTTGCCGCCGTGGCCTATCACGCGCTGCGCACGTCTTGCGAATTGGCGCAGGAACGTGGTCAACCCTTTAAGGGGTTCGAAACCTCTGACTATGCTTCGGGCAGTTTTTTTGACAAATACATCACCCGTGATTGGCTGCCGGAAAGTGACACGGTCGCGCGGCTGTTTGACGGTATTGACCTGCCCACCCGTGCCGAGTGGGAAGTGTTGAAGGCCGATGTCATGAAACACGGTCTCTATAACCGCAACCTTCAAGCGGTGCCGCCAACCGGGTCGATTTCCTATATCAACAACTCGACCTCGTCGATCCATCCGATCGTATCAAAGGTCGAGATCCGCAAGGAAGGCAAGATTGGCCGCGTCTATTACCCTGCCGCCTTCATGGACAATAACAATCTAGAATACTATCGCGATGCCTATGAAATTGGTCCGGAAGCTCTGATCGACACCTATGCGGCCGCTACCGAGCATGTGGATCAGGGGCTGTCGCTGACCCTGTTCTTTCCTGCCGAGGCCACCACACGGGACATCAACCGCGCGCAGATCTACGCCTGGAAAAAGGGCATCAAAACCATCTACTACGTGCGCTTGCGCCAAGAAGCCCTGGAAGGCACCGAGGTTCAGGGTTGCGTGTCCTGCACGCTATGATCGGAGAAACACAAATGAAAGACATGACCCACACCCCGATCCCGCGCGCGATCAACTGGAACCGGCTTGAGGATGAAAAAGATCTGGAGGTCTGGAATCGGTTGACTGTCAATTTCTGGCTACCCGAGAAAGTGCCGCTTTCCAATGACATCCCAAGCTGGGCCACGCTGACGGATCACGAAAAGCAACTGACCATTCGAGTGTTCACTGGTCTTACCTTGTTGGATACAATCCAGAACTCGGTAGGTGCGCCGGCGTTGATGCCCGATGCCATAACCCCGCATGAAGAGGCCGTTCTGACCAACATTGCCTTCATGGAAGCCGTGCACGCGCGCAGCTATTCCTCAATCTTCTCTACGCTGTGTTCCACCAAGGAAATTGATGAAGCTTTCCGCTGGTCCGAGGAAAACCCACTTCTGCGAGCCAAAGCGCAAGCAATTCTTGATACTTATGCACCGGGCAATGACCCCCTCAAACGCAAAATCGCCTCGGTCTTTCTTGAAAGCTTTCTATTCTATTCGGGCTTCTACCTGCCAATGTACTGGTCTAGCCGTGCCAAGCTGACGAACACCGCCGACCTTATCCGCCTGATCATCCGCGACGAGGCAGTGCATGGATATTACATCGGCTACAAATTTCAGCGCGGATATGAAAAACTTACCGAGCTGGAACAGCAGAAACTGAAAGACTATGCCTTTTCGCTCATGTTCGAGCTGTATGGCATCGAAAACAAATACACCGAGGAACTCTACGACGAGCTAGGTCTGACCGAAGACGTGAAGGTCTTTTTGCACTACAACGCCAACAAGGCTCTGCAAAACCTTGGCTTCGAAGCACTGTTCCCACCAGAAGTGTCCGAGGTGAACCCCACAATCCTTGCAGCACTCAGCCCCGACAGCGAAAACCACGATTTCTTCTCTGGCTCGGGGTCTTCCTATGTGATCGGTAAGGCCGTTGCCACCGAAGACGAAGACTGGGATTTTTGATCAGATCCAATTGACGGAAGCACACCAATGAAAACCTTTCCTCCTGAACGCGTCGTTTGTTTGACTGAAGAAACGGTCGAGACGCTCTATCTCCTTGGCGAAGAAGATCGCATTGCAGGTGTGTCTGGCTACGCCGTACGTCCCAAGCGCGTGCGCAAGGAAAAGCCACGGGTGTCTGCCTTTACCTCGGCGGACATCCCCAAAATTCTGGCGCTTGATCCTGATCTGGTGCTGACCTTCTCTGATCTGCAGGCAGACATTGCCGCTGACCTGTTGCGAGAAGGCATTACCGTCATGGGATACAACCAGCGCAACGTCGCGGGTATTCTGGCGATGATCCGGCATGTGGGAGCAACGGTCGGACAAGGCCAAAAGGCCGAAAAGCTTGCAGCGCAGTATGAAACCCGCATCGCAAGAATTGCCAACCGCACCACCGGAAAACCGCGCCCCAAGGTTTACTTTGAGGAATGGGACGAACCGATGATCACCGGCATTGGCTGGGTTTCGGAACTGATCGAAATCGCGGGCGGACAAGAGGCTTTTCCCGACCTGGCGGGCAAGGACAAGGCACGTGATCGGGTCGTTACTTCGGAACAGGTGATTGCAGCGGCTCCGGATGTGATTATCGCCTCTTGGTGCGGCAAGAAGGTGCGACCGGAAAAAGTTTCAGCACGTCCAGGATGGGATACGATCCCTGCCGTGCGCGACGGGCGCATTTTCGAGATCAAATCGCCTCTGATCCTGCAACCTGGCCCGGCTGCATTGACGGATGGTCTGGATGCGATCCTCGAGGCCTTGTCATGATCCGGACCAAGGCCGTGATGTCATGGAGTTCGGGCAAAGACAGCGCCATGGCCCTGCATGTTGCCCGTAGCGCGGCAAATCTGGACATCGTCGCATTAGTAAGCAACTTCAACACCGATGGCGGGCGGGTCAAAACCCACGCGACTCGTCGCGAAATCGTACGGGCGCAGGCGCGGGCACTTGGCTTGACTCTGGTGGAAATCGACTTGCCTGAACCGACCTCGAACGCGGCCTTTCTTGACCGCACGAGGGAGGTCGTGCGCCAATTCGCGCAACAGGGTGTGACTGACTGGGTGTTCGGAGACCTTTTCCTGCAAGACATTCGGGATTGGCGCGAGGCGCAGATGGCGGCTTTGGGCGTCACCTCGCATTTCCCGCTTTGGGACCGGGATACGGCAACCCTTGCCCGCGATATGCTTTCTGTCGGTCTTGAAGCTTATGTTGTTGCCGCTGATTGTGCCCGCATTCCCATAAAGCTTGCAGGGGCCCGTTTTGACATGAATTTTCTGTCTGCCTTGCCTGAAGGTGTGGACCCCTCTGGCGAAAATGGCGAATTTCATACGGTGGTTGCCAATGCGCCGGGTTTTGAAGAACCGCTCGCCCTTGAACGGGGTGAAACCGTTCTGCAAAATGGCGTGGCTTACACCGACTTCAGGCTTATCGCAAAAGGCTGAGCGGCACGTCATTCCTCTACCGCAACCTTGCCGTTCGGGCTTGAACAGCAGACAAGGGTATTTCCTGCTTCAATATCATCGTCCGATATCCCGTCATTATGGACCATATGCACCTCGCCTTGGGTTTTCCTGACCTTGCAGATGTCAAACACACCGAACGTACAAAACGTAAAATCCGACGGGATGTTCATACCAACCGAGCGCGCTGCCGCCAGCACCTTGTAGGTTTCAGAAACCTTGGTGGTCACGCTCGAGGCGGAAAACAGAATCGCGGCCGCGCTGTCATCATCCGGAAACACAACATCCAAGGCAGGTCGATCTGCCATGGTCTCAATCAGTGCCACACAGTTTTCCTGATGATAGTTGTCAATGTCGAACCTAATACCGGCCAACGCATCGCGCGCGGCGATCATAAAGGGTTCCGGGTCACAGCAATAGCATCAGTTGATTAATCGCCTCCTGATTTCCCGTTAAAGGACCGAAGGTATCTGGCTCTTCAGCCACAAATGTCAGGTCAAGACCGTGTGTGCAGCTACCACATGTTCTAATCGTTGGGGAAAAAGATTTCCGAAGGGCGCCTGGCATAGTTGATAAAAAAAATGTCCAGATCACGCCCTTAATCCCACATACATGCGGTCATCGACATCAAGGGCGTAATGAAAGAACCCGCCGACAGAAACAAAAATTTTTGACCGTGCTGTTCACATTGGTAAACAGTCCGGCAGGGCCAATCGCCTTGATCCTCATCCGCGGCTTGAGGCTGTCGTGCATCCAGTGCGTACCGCTTCCGCGACAAAGCGCGACGCGATAACTTTGAGTACATCGAACTGTTCTACAACCCAAAACGCAAGCACACCAACAACGGCATGCTGTCGCCCGTTGACTTCGAAGAAAGACAGCTCAAACTGGAAAAGGCAGGTGTCTGGGAAACCAGGGGCACCTCATGTCATTGGTTGCGGGGGCAGGATTTGAACCTGCGACCTTCAGGTTATGAGCCTGACGAGCTACCGGGCTGCTCCACCCCGCGCCATGAGCACTTAGGTGC